>CAZDMQ010000047.1:0-27659 GCA_964506685.1 uncultured Hyphomonadaceae bacterium
CCAGACCCTCATTACGTCAGGCCACCATCTGTCTCAAAATATTTGACGACGGACAGATGTCCGGTTTCGACCGGTTCTGCCAATTGCGGTCCGTACGAAAGATTCCCTGTTCAAGGCCGACCAGAGACCGGTCCGCTACCTCATGCTCGACATGGTCAGACGCGCCGAATTCCTCGGCATGAGTTTCGGTCGCCCGTCCCCCGATCCCATCGTGCAGAACCTCGAAACCTTCGAAGTGGCCGCAGAGCAGCCCTATATCTACCGCCTCACCGGTCTCGGCATTGAAGCCGAGCGCCGCGGCAAGGGGCTCGAATTCGCCTTTCATGTGTCGCACCTGATCTGGGGCGGCGAACCGGGCTGGAATGAGGGCGACAAGCTGGCAGATGCCACGGCAAAGGCCGGGCTGGACCTTGCGGACATGGACGCGGCGATCGCTGCTGAAGACCCCATGCCGGAGATCGAAGCCAATCACGCCGCGCTTGAGGCCTCCGGACACTGGGGCGTGCCAACCTTTGTATTCAATGGTGAGCCCTTCTTCGGCCAGGACCGGATCGACACGCTGCGCTGGCGACTTGAAAAGTCGGGCGTGCCGAAACGCTGATCGCGATCCGCCGGGGGCGCGTCCGCGAAGGCAGGCACCTGCCTTGATCAGGTCGGCATCTGACTTGCCAAACCGCCTCGCACGAAGCCGTATGCAGCTTCGAGGAGACTTGGCAAAGATACAGCCGACGCGCCCGTCATCAGCGGGTTGCAGGGCGCCGTTCGGCATCGACGGCGATGACGGTGCCTGCTCGCACCTGTCCCTGAAGCATTCGCCGCGTGATCCGCTCATAATGCTGGATGAAGCGCGCAACCCAGGCCCGGCGCTCAGGCGGCAGCGTGCCGGGCGAGAGGCCGAGCGTGGTTTCCTCCTGCTGCGTCCGCCAGCGCTGGATGACGCTGAAAGAGGGCGCGCGCAGGTGCAGGAACGCATCTGCACGATCCCAGAGCCGGGCATAGTCGCCGGCAAGCGCCCTCTCCTGCCAGCCACGCCAGATGCCATCCGGATCTTCAGCCGCTTCCAGACTGTTCACAGGGTCAGAATGAGGTGAAGTCGGCTCGCCAAGCGCGCCGATCAGCCAGCCTTCCAGCACGATCGCATCCGGCCGCGCAGCGACATCAGCCCAGTCTTCATAGGCCATGCGGTCGTCGCGGCGCTTGTCAAAGCGCGGAACGGCGACATTCGCCCCCGAGGCTCCATTCAAGAGCTGCTCCAGCACGTCGCCGAGCAGGACAAGATCGTGTGTGCCCGGCGGGCCGCGTGTCTCACAGAGCGGGTGAACATCCCTTGCGAGCGCCTCGCGCTCCTGCCGCGTCAGGTAAAACTCATCCAGCCCCAGCACGGGGACCCGAACATCCGTGCGCCCTGACAGGGCCATCATGGCTGTGGACTTTCCAATGCCCTGCGCGCCGGACACCATGAGCACGGGCGGCGAGGCGGCGCGGGCCAGTTCGCCCTCGACCCAATCGATGATCGCCCTCGCCAGCGGTGTCATCATGTCGGCGCTCACCCCTCAGCCGGTGTTGAAGCCGATCAGCTTCAGGCGGGCATACTGCATCAGGCCGGCATGACCATAGTCCGGGCCGAAGCCAGAGCGCCCGGCCGGCTCCAGTGCGAGAGCGGGTGAGACCTCGCCGCCAACGCCCACGCCAGCATTCACACTCACCGAGCCGGCCCGGATTGCCCTTGCCAGTCGGTGCCCTTCTGCAAGGTCGCGCGTCCAGACCGTCGCGACGAGGCCGAATCCCGGCGCATTGGCCAGAGCGATGGCCTCATCGGCCGTCCGGAACCGGCTCACCGCGAGGACGGGACCGAAAATCTCCTCGCGTGCAATCTCGGCGTCCGGCGGAACGCCGTCGAAAATGGTCGGCCCCATATTGAGACCGGCAAGCCCCGTTCCATCGAGCGCCGGGACCGCGCCAGAGGCCCGCGCGCGGTCGAGCCGGTCGCTCACGGCGCGATGCTGCGCGGCAGTCGCGATCGGTCCGAGGCTTGTTTTCGGATCGAGGGGATCACCCGGGCGGAAATTTGCAGCCGCGTGTTTCAGGTGCACAAGCAATTCATTGGCGCGGCTCTCATGCACGATGAGCCGTGTGCCCGCCGAGCAGACCTGCCCGGTATTCCAGAATACGCTCTGGGCGAGCACGGGCGCGAGCGCTTCAAGGTCCTGGAAACTCTCGCCGACAATGTGCGGAGACTTGCCACCGAGTTCCATGCTCATGGGCTTCGGGACGCCGCCGGAGGCGGCAAGCGCCTGGATGCGCGCGCCTGTCGCGGTCGAGCCGGTGAAGGCGATGCGGTCCACACCCGGATGGCTGACCAGCGCCGCGCCAGTCACGCCGCCGGTCCCGGTGACGACGTTCAGGACACCAGCGGGCAGGCCCGCTTCAAGGGCAAGGTCGGCAAGCCGCAGCGCGCTCGCCGGGGCGACTTCAGATGGCTTCAGCACGACGCTGTTGCCCATCAGGAGCGGTGGCACGATCCGCCCTATCACCTGATTGACCGGGAAGTTCCAGGGCGAGATGGCCGCGACTACGCCGATCGGTTCAAGCATGTTGAGATTGAGCGTGCCGGGCGCGGTGGCGCCCGCCGGGGCCGTGAGCGACAAGGCCAGGCGGGCATTTTCCACCATCAGGTCAGCAGAATAGTGAACATCATCCACGGCCTGTGAGATCGGCATGCCCATTTCCAGGCAATCCATCAGCGCAAGCGTTTCCGCCGCCTCGCGGATGCGGGCCGCCCACTCCTCGATCAGTGCCGCACGCTCGGAAATGGGCCGGGCGCACCAGACGCCATCCGCAAAGGCCCGGCGCGCGTCCGTCACGGCCTCTTCGACAAATGCCGGACTGGCCTCGCCATAGCTGGCGACAGGCTCACCGGTCGCAGGATTGGCGGACTGGATCGTTGCTTCGGCCGCCCTGTCCAGCCGGGTTCCGCCGACCAGCGGCCGGGCATCGATCCTGATGGCAGAGGCAGCCGCGATCCAGTCGGCATGGGTTTCAGGCATGGGCAAGCTCGCTTTCAGTATAGAGGGGCAGGTCGAGGGTCGCGAGCATCGCCGCGCCGAGGTGAAGCGTGAGGTCGACTGGCCCGCCGGTCAGACGGCTTACAGACCGCTGGAAGGACGGACTGTCGATGATGCGCATTTGCAGGCCGATCCGACCGCTGGCTGCCAGGCGCCTTGCTGCGAAGCGGAAGGTGCTGAAATTCACCACTTGTGGTCCGCTCCGCAGTCCTTCCACCCGCGCCATATCGCTCGACAGGATCAGGCGGGACCCGTCGCTGCGCTGCTCGAACACGAAGCAGGCAAGGTCCACCGCATCGGTATCCGCGCTGATGGTGATGTCGAGCTTTGGCGCGCCGATCATTATTCGGGTGTCGGGAAGCGGCTGTGACAGGAAGGTGAGAAAGCGGCCGAAGGCGGGGTCATGGATCCACTCAGTTTCCGGCCGCTCGCCGCCAAGCAGGGTAAAGAGATCCGGCGTGTCCGGGTCCGCTTCCGGGCTGATGGACGGGTCGCCTGTGATCTCCTCCGGCCAGCGCAGCGCGGAAGCAGCGAGCGCGGGATTTTCGCCCAGCCTGCCATCCGCCGTCAGATGAAGCCGGGCCGGTGAAGCATCTGCGGCCCGGTCCAAGCGGTGCCAGACCTCGGAGCCGGCGACATAGATCGCCTCAGCCCGGTCCGAGCCCTGCAACAGCTCCGGCAGCGGCGCGCCACGCAGTGCCCAGTTGTAAAAGGCTACAAGCGTGTCGTGCTCTGCCGTTTCGATGGCCACACTGTGATCGATCTGCGGGTCATGGTCGCGCCGTGCCGGATCGCGCAGCCCGGCATGGTTCCACGGCCCGAGCAGGAGGAAATGCATAGCGTCCGGGCGCGCGGCGAGGTGGCGGCGACGGTATTCGAGCGCACCGCGCTGGGCATTGTCGGCGGTGCCCGTGGCGGTGAGGACGGGAATGTCGATGTTCGCAAAGCCGGTCTGGTCCGGCACGCGCGCGGCCCAGAAATCCGGATTGTCGAATTCTGCGATCATGGTTGCGAGGACCGTGTCGGTCCCGCCGAGCACGCCCGGCAGAGCGTCCAGTCCGGCGCCGGACCCATGATGCTCCAGAAAGAGCGCCCGCCAGAAGGCCTCGTCGGCGAACAGCGCCGGCCGGATCGTCTTTCCACGGATGAAGCTCGTCCAGCACAGATTGTAGAGCGGGAACAGCCCGTTCATTCCATCGGCGTCAAAGCCCGGCATCGGCGCCACGACCGGTGCGATGGCCTTGAGCGCGCTGGGGGCTCTTGCTGCGATCGTCCACTGGTTCAGTCCGGCATAGGAGCCGCCAAACAGCGCGACCTGCCCGTCGCACCAGTCCTGCGCCGCGACCCAGTCGACACAGGCCGCCCCGTCCGCGCCATCATTGTAGAGATCGAATGCGCCCTCCGAGTCGCCCCGCCCGCGCACATCAACAACGACCACCGCGAAGCCAGCCCGGGCATAGGCCGAGGCGGTGCGATACGCATAAGCAGTGCTGTAGGGCGTCAGGGTCAGCAACGCGGGTTGCGGACCGGCTGCGACGGGACGGTAGATGTCGGCATTCAGCCGCACGCCGTCGGGCATCGGGATCGTTGCGCCGAGTTCGAGGTGAAAGGACTGATCCGCCATGCCTACCCCCAAAGCTCCGGCCGGGGCGCGTGCACGCGCCCGCCTTGAAACAGGAGGCCCGGCTCGCGGTCCTCAGCCAGAAGCAGCGGAGAATCGATGTCGGCATATCGTGCGCCAGCGGCCAGAAGATAGGCGGGGGCCGCCGCCAGCGAGGTGCCGCCATTCGATCCGACCATGAAGTCCAGCCCCCTTGCCCGGGCAGCGCTCGCCAGCGCGAGGCTCTCGGTCAGCCCGCCGCATTTGTCGAGCTTGATGTTGATCAGGCTGTAGCCGGGCGCGAGGCGGGCGAGCGATGCGGTGTCGGTGACGCTTTCATCGGCGCAGAGCGGCACCGGGCTGCGCGCTTTGGAAATCTGTGAATCTCCTCCCGGCGGCATGGGCTGTTCAATCATCTCGACCCCGTGGCCCGCCATGACTGGCGCTATCGCGGTCAGGGCGGCAAGGTCCCAGCCGCCATTGGCGTCAACGATGAGACGCGCTAGCGGCACGGCTTCACGCACGGCGCCGATGCGGGCCGTATCAAGATCAATGCTGCCGCCAAGCTTGATCTTGAGAACTGAGGCGACCCCCGCTTTCTCAACGGCCTCCGCCGCCATCACGTCCGGCGTATCGCAGGACACGGTCCCGGTGATGGCGAGCGAGTCAGGCAGGTCGAGCCCTGCACGCGCAGCAGCTCTCACACCGGACTGTTTCGCTTCCAGATCCCAAAAGGCACAGTCGATCGCGTTGCGGATCGCGCCCGGACCAAGAGCCGCGGCGAGGCTTTCACGGCTCAAATCCCGCGCCTGCTGGGCGAGAAACCTCTCCGCCTCCAGCCGGGCGGCCTCGGCAATGCTGAAATCGCTCTCATGCGGCTCGGCTTCTCCCCGGCCCCTATGGACGCCGTCGCTCAGTTCAACGACAAGGTTGGCCGCGTCATGAAGGGCCCCGCGGGCGATGATGAATGGGCGCCTGTAGCGCCACCGCTCAAGCCGGACCTGCCAGCCAGTGATCATGGCAGCGCCTCGTTGTCAGCAAGCCGCGCCTGCATGTCCCTGTGGCGCAGGCGGGTGAGCGGATAGGCCAGCGCGATCAGGGCGGCGAGCGCACAGATCAGCGCCGGAAGCCCGCCATTGACGGCCTTCAGGCTGAAGACGGCGAGATCGGTGTTGGTTTCAGCGGAAGGATCGTAACCGAATGCACCGGTGATGGCGTAGGCCATCGCTGCACCGACCCCATACATCGCCTTGCGCGAAAAGGCCCAGGCTGCACTGAAGAGGCCCGCGCGCCCGTCTCCGGACCGGTCAAGCTCTGCATCGGCCACATCACCCATCATGGCCAGCACAGCGACCTCGAAGCCCATCAGGAAGGTGTACCAGAGCGCATCGTTGAGCATGTAGAGCGGCAGCGCGTATGGCCCCGGCTCGATGAAGTGCAGTATGGGCAGGGTGCAGGCGATGCCGGCAAGGCCCGTCACCATCACCGTGCGCTTCTCGAACTTGCCGATCAGCCAGGCCCAGAGCGGCAGCGAGGCCAGCGCGACCACCTGCGAGGTCGTCGAGATCAGCGTGAAATGCTCGCCAATGCCGAGATAGGTGTCGAACAGGACGAAGAAGAGCGCACCGGCGGTGCCGATGCCGAGATACCCCACGGTGAGCGCAACCAGCCAGATCTGCAGCGCGCGGTTGCGCCTGACGCACCGCCACAACTCGATCGGGTTCAGCCCGCCGGACGCGTGCGGAATGCGGCCCCTCGGCGCAGCGAACAGGGCCAGCAATGTCCCGATCGGCAGCACGATCATCAGCAGGATGGAGGTCGAGCGCAGCACCGCGAAATCGAACTCATTCGTCGGCGAGAAGATCAGCGGCAGGAAGCCGAAGAACATCAGCGCACCATTGCCGACAAACCTCACCGCCAGCGAAAGGCGCGAGCGGTCCTCATAGGTCTCGGTGATGTCCGCCGACCAGGCGCGGTAGGGCACCTCAAGCAGGGTCCAGCCGATATAGATGCCGCACAGCCAGACCCCGATATAGAACTGGTCGACGCTCTCGGGCGGGTTGAACAGGTGATAGCTTGACCAGAGCGACAGGATGGCGCCGACAAAGATCCAGGGCTTGCGCGGTCCAAACCGAGTCTGTGTCTTGTCCGACAGGTATCCGACCAGCGGATCGGTCACCGCATCCATGATGCGCAGAACCAGCAGGATGACCGAAAGGGACGCCAGCTCTATGCCGTATTCCTTGGCATAGAGCGGCGGCAGCACCGCCAGGATCGGCGCGGTCAGGACCGTGAAGGGAAATTCGAGGCTGACATAGGCCGCGAGCGACCCCGCCTTCAACCTCCCGCCTGCCTCGGACACCCCTGACCGACCTTTCCGTGCGCTCGTCTAGCGCCTGAACCCGATTGTGAACATGACCGTGCGCGGGCGTCCATTGTATTCGAGCACGGCTGCGAAATCGGTGAAATCGGCGCGGTAGACCGGATAGGTCTCGTCGGCGAGGTTGCGCCCGACAAGGCTCGCATAAAGCCCGCCATCGGCGCTTTCCCAGGTCACGCCGGCATTCAGCAGGCCGTAGCCGTCGAGCGTCTCGGTGGCCGGGTTCTGGAAGACCGGCGCGAGCCACTCATCCTGCCAGGCATAGTCCACCGTCCAGTTGAGATCGCCGCGCGCACCGAGGCTGGTCACAAGGTCGGCGCCGATGAAAAGCTGGTTCTCCGAGGCATTCGGCAGCGGCAGGCCCTGACCCGACAGACCCGACGGCAGGAAGATCTCGCTTTCGATCTCGGTGTCGAGATAGGTGTATCCCGCGCGCAGGGTCAGAGCATCGGTTGCCGCGAATTCGCCGTCAAATTCCAAGCCCGAGGTCTTTGATGCCGGAATATTGACCGGGATGGTCACGAAGGCGCCGACATCGGTGTCATCAAGCGCGAAGATCTGCGCACCCTCATAATCATTGTAGAACGCCGCACCGTTCAACCGGGCGCGTCCGCCGGCGAGGATCGTCTTGAAGCCCGCTTCATAGGCGGTCACGGTCTCCTCGTCGAACTCATCCAGGAAGCCGCCAAGTCCGGATGTGCCGCCGCTCTTGAAGCCGCGCGAGACGCTGGCATAGAGGTTTGCGTTGTCGCTCGGCGCATAGGCGAGAACCAGGCGAGGCGTGAACGCATCAAAGCTTTGCGAGGTGTCGCTGCCTGCCTCGAAGAGATTGTCGAAAATGGAGGCGTCCTTCTCCTCCTCGGTATAGCGCGCACCGAGCGTGGCGGAGAAACCGTTGTCAAAGGCGTAAGTGCCCTCGGCGAAGACGGCCCATGCCTGCGTTGATGTGTTCGTCACATCATCGAACAGCGCCTCGCGGTCGAGGCCGAGGTCGAAGGCCAGTTCGAAGATCGAGGCATGATCGGTCTCCTCGTCGAGATAGAACGCGCCGACGATCCACTCCAGCGGGCCATCATTGTTGCTCGAAAGCTGGAATTCCTGGCTGAACGTCGTGGTGCTGGTGTCCTGGATGAGCTGCTCCAGCGGATTGCTGGTGCCGTCTGTGTCGACATTCTGGGAGATCTCGTAGTCGAGATAGCCGGTGATCGACTTGAAGGTCAGATTGTCGCCGCTCCAGGTCAGCTGCACATCGCCGAGCAGGCCGTCCTGGCTGCCCTCGACATTGCCATCGAGATTGTAGTCACGCGGGCCCGTCGCATTGCCCGGGAAATCGATATAGGGCCCGCCGAATTCGGGGACATTGCGCAAGGCAAGGCCTGTATTGCCATCATCGCGCATGAAATCGAGGCCGCCTTCCAGCGTCCAGGATGGCGACAGGTCGAACCGGGCTCGGCCGCGCAGGGCGAGCACGTCAGTCTTGTCAAGATCGTCGCCGCCCGCGAACAGATTGTCCGTATAGCCATCATCGACCGTGTAGAGGCCTGCAAGACGCACCGCCCCGTTGCTCAGCGGCGCATTGACCATGCCCTCGACCCGCACGGCATTGAAGGTGCCATAACCGACGCTGCCGGCCACTTCGAATTCGTCACCGGGGCGGGCCGTGATGATATTCACCGCGCCGCCGGTCGCGTTACGGCCATAGAGCGTGCCCTGCGGCCCTTTCAGGACCTCGATGCGCTCGACATCATAGAAATCCACGAGGGCAAGAGAGGGACGCGACAGGTAGATATTGTTCAGGTGAACCGCGTTGGACGGATCAAGACCCGGCGCGTTGATATTGTTGCCGACGCCGCGGATGAAGAGCTGGCTTTCAGACTGGAAGGGCGTGATTGAAAGACCCGGAGTCAGGTATTGCAGGTCATCGAGATCACCAATGCCCGTCGCGGAGAGGGCTTCCGCATCGAAGGCCTGAATGGTCGCGGAAACGTCCAGGATGGACTGTTCCCTTTTCTGCGCCGTCACTGTGACAGTGTCGAGGGTTCGGGACGCGTTCGGTTGAGGTTCGGTCACTTGCGCGGATGCGTTCGACATGACCAGCAGGCTCGCGCTCGTTGCGGCCAGCAAGGCGAGAGATTTTCTCTGAAACCGGATGTCCATGAACGCGTCCTTTCCAACAGCCAGAATGACAGTTCGATGACTTTCGATGGATTTCGCGGAAACCGAATAGCCCTTTAGGGACATATGGCGGAGCTGCCGATACGCGTTGATTTCGGATCAGGCCTCGCCAATGAAGCGGTTATCACTGATGGACGACACCGGATGGAGCCCCCCCTTGAGCACCTTGCTGGAGCCGCCCTTCCTCATTTTTCTGGGTGATGCGCCAAGGCTGAGCGACGCCAAGACCGGTGCCGGCCTCGTGCAATGGCGCGCGCCTGACTGCGCTGGTCAATTGCGTCTAACCCGGCAGACCGCAAGCGTCGGGCTCACCGATATGGACATCGATGCGGCCGTTATTGCAGGCATCCGTTCACTGGTGATCGGCGTAGCACCTCTTGGCGGGCGCCTGCCCGGTCACTGGCTCGACACCCTGGAAGAAGCGGCAAGGCGCGGGCTTCACATCGTCAACGGCCTGCATGACCGTCTCACACAGTATGACCGGCTGGTCGAGGCGGCGGCCGGTTCAGGCGCGCGACTGATCGACCTGCGCGTGCCACCGCAAAACATCCCGGTCGGGACAGGCCAGCCGCGATCCGGTCTTCGCCTCCTTACGGTCGGAACAGACTGCGCGGTCGGCAAGAAATACGCGGCGCTGGCCATGACCGAGGAAATGAACCGGTGCGGTCTCAGCGCAAGTTTTTGCGCCACGGGTCAGACGGGGATCATGATTTCCGGCCGCGGCGTGCCGCTCGATGCGGTGCCCTGCGATTTCATCTCCGGGGCGATCGAGCAGCTTTCACCGGCGACCTCCCCGGAACACTGGGACATCATCGAGGGCCAGGGCTCGCTCTTTCATCCCTCTTATGCCGGTGTCACGCTTGGCCTGATCCATGGCGCGCAGGCCGATGCGCTGGTGCTTTGCCATGAAGCCGGACGCTCGCGGCTCGATGACCTGCCGGATTTTCCGATCCCCTCGCTCAGCGACGCGCGCGACCTGATCCTGCGCCATGCCCGCCTCACCAACCCTCGCGCACAGTTCGTGGGCGCCTGCCTGAACACATCCGCCCTCACCCCCGATGATGCCGGGCAAGCCTGCGCAGAGGCGGAAGAGGCACTTGGCGTGCCGGCCTGCGATCCGATCCGCCACGGCGTGGCGCGCATCGCTGCGCTGTGTCGCGAGATCACCTCCGCCGGTCTTGAGACAGAAGGTGCCAGATGAAGCGCGTCTATGTCGGCGGCCTGATGCACGAAGCGAACGCGTTTTCGCCCATCGCGACGCCGCCCGAAGCCTTCGCCGCAGCGCCCCATCGCGCCAGCGACCTGAAAGCCTCCGACTGGTTCGGTTATGGAGACCTGATCGAGGCCGTGCGCGCGGCCGGCGATCTGGCCCTGCCCGGCGTCCACCATATGGCCACACCCAGCGCCCCATGTGCGGCAGAGACCTACGACACCCATTGCAGGGCCCTGCTGGGCGATCTCGCCGGCATGGCGCCGGTCGACGCGGTGCTGCTGTTCCTTCATGGGGCACAGACCGCTGCGGGCGAGGCCGATTGCGCCGGTGATCTGACCGCACGCGTGCGCAGACTCGTGGGCCCATCCTGCCCTGTCGGCGTCCTGCTCGACCTGCACGCCAACGTCACCGACCGATTGCTGACCGAGGCGGACCTCGTTGCTGCCTGCAAGGAGTATCCCCACACCGATTTCGCCCGTGTCGCGCGCGACCTCTGGGCGACGCTTGGTCAGTGGCAGGACCGGCCACTGCATCACGCCTGGCGGCGTGTTCCGGCCTTTCCGGCCAGCACGACCACGCATGGTCCCATGAAGGGTTTTGTTGACCGGATCCGCCATGCCGAGCGCCATCCCCACGTCGCCAGCGTGAGCGCCCTGCACGGCTTTCCCCACGCCGATGTCAGCCACGCCAGCGCCGGTCTGCTCGTTTATGCGGAAACACGCGACAAGGCCGACGACATGGCGGCGCAGCTCAGCGAAGCCTTCCTTGGTGCGATCATCGCATCCGCGCAGACCTCGCCTGGTCTGGCCCTTGCCGAGACCACCGAAGCGATGCGCGCCCCGCGGAGCGGGCCGCTCCTGATCGCCGAGCGTTCGGACAATCCCGGCGCAGGTGGCGCAGGCGACGCAACCCATTTGCTGCACACGCTCCGCAGCGAGCAGGTTGGCAGGGCCGCTCTGGCCCTTCTGCATGACCCTGAAGCCGTCCAGCGCGCTGTCGCCGCCGGTGCAGGCAACACGGTCAGCCTGTTGCTTGGCGGCAAGGCCAACACCCTGTCAGGCTCGCCCTTCCCCATGACTGCGAGGGTGTGCTGCATTCGCACAGATGCCGTCCAGCCTGTCTTTGAAGGCACGGCCAGCCAGCCCCTCGGCACATCGGTTCTGCTGGAAGAGGACGGGCTCTGTGTGATCGCCAATACCATCCGCCAGCAGCCCTTCTCACCGGACGTGTTCAGCGCACACGGGCTGGACGTTCGCGATCTCGATGTCGTGGTGGTGAAATCGACCAACCATTTCTACAATGGTTTTGCCCCGCTGGTGGACCGCATCCTCTATTGTGACGCGCCAGGTGCGGCCACCGAGGACCTGAGCGCCCTGCCCTATCGGTCACTGACCCGGCCTGTCTGGCCGCTGGACAGCGAAGATGCCTGCCGCACCGTCATGCGAGAGCACGCTTCAGGGACCGAAACCGTCAGTCGCTGAGGCCGGGCAAAGCTCCAGTGGGTCGCAAGTCCCATCGGCATAACCGGCGCTGCGCAGGAACAGGCTCATCAGGCCACCAAGACTGTCGACGCCGAGCTTGTGATAGATCGCCTTGCGGTGGTTCTTGACCGTGCCCACAGCGATATCCAGTCGCAAACCAGTCTCCTGTGCGCTGGCCCCCATGAGCGTAAACCGTGTGATCTGCTGTTCCCTCATGGTGAGCACAGATGTGCCAAATGTGTCCAGCGCGGTCTGGAGCGTCTCGGTCACGCTGGCCGCCGACACCGGCATTCTGCGAAGTCGCTCATGCAGACGCGCAGTCTCGATGAGGACAGGCGCAATCGCGCGCATCCGCTCGATCTCTTCCGGCAGGAACGGTCCGAGCCCCGGACTGCGAACAAAATACATCGCAAGGGCGCTGCCATCGGGCAGACGCGCCAGCAGCGCGATCTCGTCGCTGGCATAGACCTTGTCGTAAAATGCCGTGAAGAATTCCGTGTCTTCCAGTCCCTGCGGAACCAGTTCCCTGAGAGAAAACACGCCGCAATCGAGCCCAGCCAGATAAACCTGGTAGAGTGGGTCGAGCGCATACGCCCAGCGCTGGAAGGCGTCGAGTGCGACCTGTCTCTGACGGATCGCCTTGGGCGGCATGGACTGGAGCCGCAGGAGCGGACGCTCCCCGCGTTTCAGGAGATAGGCAGACACACCGGGGGCGCGCAGCCCTGAGCGAATCTGCGAGGCCAGCCGGCCATAGAAGTCCGGCCGGTCGGCCGCCGCGACCGCATGGGACAGAACGCTTGCAAGGGAGTCTGACATGGTCGTGGCCCTTTCTACCGCGCCTGCGCACGGGCCATCGGATCATGGCACGATTTCCGAACGGGTCCACCTCAAGCAAGCCTCCGGCGCCCGGGCGCACCGAGCGGATCATGGATGGACTGCCCCCGCCCCCGATCGCTGCACACGGATCAGCCCGAACCTTTACCCCGTCACGAGCCGGAAGACCTGCTCCAGCTGTGACACGTCAGGACGCGGGGCCGATTGTCATTCAGCGCGGGTGAACCTGCACGGGAAGGGTCGCGATACCGCGAATAAAGTTGCTGGAAATGCGATCAACCGGGCCGGTCACTTCGACCATTCGAAAGCGCTTCTGGATTTCTTCCCAGAGCACTCGTAATTGCAATTCCGCCAATCGATTGCCCATGCAGCGGTGCACACCGAACCCGAACGCAATATGCCGACGGGCATTGGGACGATCAATGATCAGTCTGTCTGCGTCCGGAAACATGGCCTCGTCGCGATTGCCCGACAGGTACCACATCACGACCTTGTCGCCCTTGCGGATTGTCTTGCCGCCAAGTTCGACATCTTCGAGCGCGGTCCGCCGCATATGGATCACCGGAGATTGCCAGCGGATCATCTCCGAAACCATGTTCGGGATCAGTGATGGATCCTCTCGCAGTTTCTGATACTCGTCGGGATACTGATTGAGGGCAAGCACCCCGCCGCTGATGCTGTTGCGCGTGGTGTCGTTGCCACCAACGATAAGCAGGAGTATGTTTCCCAACAGAAGCGTGGGCTTTTCGATCAGGGTCTTGGTGGCTTCCCCGTGAGCCAGCATGGAAACAAGGTCATTTCTCGGATCTTGCGAAGCGCGATCTTTCCACAACTCAAAAAAGACACTCGCACATTCTCGCAAGGCCGTCTTTCGCGCTTCCATGTCGAATTCGTCAGATATGCCGGGCTGGGCCGTCGTTAAATCTGACCAACGGATGAGATCCCTGCGGTTTTCGTATGGAAAATCAAACAAGGTTGCCAGCATTCGCGCGGTCAACTCGACAGAGACCCGATCCACCCAGTTGAATGTCTCGCCTACGGGTAGATTGTCCAGGATGTCTGCGGCTCGTGCCCTGATCAGAGGCTCAAGCACCTTGAGGTTCATGGGTGCGACGGCGGGAGCAACGGTCAGACGTTGTTGGCTGTGATGCGGTTCGTCCATTTGAATGAACGACGGTGAAGTCTTCTCTTCTGGAGCTGGGTCGGCAATTCCAACGCCGCCAACTTCGGAGGAAAAGACCTTGTGGTTCGTGTCCACGGCCATGATTGCTTCGTGGGTGGTCAGGGACCAGAAAGCGCCATTTGGGCTGTTGGCAAGGTAGTGCACCGGAGCTTCGCGCCGAAGGCGCTCAAACCATGGGCGCCAAGCGTCGTCGCGATACAGATGCGGCTTGGACACGTCGATATCTTCCAGGGGAACGGCCGCAACAAACGTCGCGTTGCCTTCCGAGACCGGATCAGCGTCTGCCGTTCTCATTCTGCGCGCCTTCCCTGAATGTGGCATATGCTGATAATAGTATCATCCAAGAACCTACAGTCCAGAGGCGCGAACCTCCCCGCAGCCGTGGAAGCCGGCCGATTTGGATCATGCAGGCTTGGCGGATCGGCCCCGGGCCGAAAGGAAGTCGACGATTGCCCCTGCTGGAGGGTTGTGTCCGATAGGTGCAACGAGGCGCCTGCGCGTGAACCAGTCGACCCTGAACCTTTCCGGGTTTGTCGCAGGCTCCTTTTCCTGAGAAACAGGAACCATGAAAAATGCGGAGAAGACAGGGACGTTACCCGCCTGAGGTGTGCGAGCGTGACGTGGGGATGGTGCGACAGCAGCGTCGCGCGCACGCCTCGCTATAGGCAGCGATCATGCCGATTGCCAACGGGATCGGTTGCAGGCCGCAGACGCAGCGTCGGCTGGGTGACGCCGACCGCGCGCAATGCCCTCAAGCTGGACGGACCGAGACGCGAGGAGCGCAAGCCGATCAGATGCAACTCGCGGCGCGCCTACAAAGGATGCAGCCGGACGGGCAGGTCGACGATGCCGCGAATGAAATTGTTTGACGTCCGCTCGACCTCGCCGACGACTTCGACCGTGTGGAACCGCTTGAGGATCTCCTCCCAGAGGATGCGCAGCTGCATCTCGGCGAGCCGGTTGCCCATGCAGCGGTGCACACCGAAGCCGAAGGCGACATGGTTGCGGGCATTCGGCCGGTCGATGATCAGCCGGTCGGCATCGGGGAAGACGCTCTCGTCCCGGTTGCCCGAGAGGTACCACATCACGACCTTGTCGCCCTTGCGGATGGTCTTGCCGCCGAGTTCGACATCTTCGAGCGCGGTCCGCCGCATATGGATCACCGGGGTCTGCCAGCGGATCATTTCCGAGACCATGTTCGGGATGAGCGCGGGATTGTCCCGCAGCTTCTGGTATTCGCCGGGGAACTGATTGAGTGCGAGCACCCCGCCGCTGATCGAGTTCCGCGTCGTGTCATTGCCGCCGACGATCAGCAGCATGATGGTGCCGATCAGGGCGAGCGGATCGCGATTGAGGCCCTTCGTGGCCTCATTGTAGGCCAGCATGGAAATCATGTCCGATTTCGGTGGCTCGCCCGCGCGCGCGTTCCACAGCCCGTAGAACACCATCGCGCACTCCATCAGGGAGGCCTTGCGCGCCTCCATGTCGACCCATTCGCCAGACACGCCGGGGACCGACGTGATGACGTCGGACCAGTGGATGAGCTTGCGCCGGTCCTCATAGGGAAAGTCGAACAGCGTCGCCAGCATCCGGGCGGTCAGTTCGACCGAGACGAGGTCCACCCAGTTGAAGGTCTCCCCGACCGGCAGGTTGTCGAGTATGTCAGCCGCGCGCTCGCGGATCAGCGCCTCGAACGTCTTGAGATTGACCGGCGCAACAGCCGGCGAGACGGCCTTGCGCTGGCGTCCGTGCTCCGGCTCGTCCATGGTGATGAAGGCCGGGCTGCGTATCTCGTTCGCATCGCCCTCTTCCGCCGGATCGACAATCGAGATCCCGCCCGCTTCGGACGAGAAGACCTTGTGATTGGTGTCGACAGCCATGATCATCGCATGCGTGCTCACCGACCAGAAAGGCCCGTTCTTGCTGTCGGCAAGATAGTGAACGGGTGCCTCCCTGCGGAGACGGGCAAAACCAGTCCCCCAAGTTTCATCCCTGTAAAGCTCCGGCTTCGAAACGTCCAGCTGCTCAAGCGGAACATGGCTCGCATCGAGCGGTGACGCGGCAGGCGGGGTAGGGGTATCGACAACTGACATTCTGCATTTCCTCCGGGTCCGGAACCCTCTCTGAAACGTTCGGCACCCGTTGCCATTTGAACGTTATCAAGAGTGGTTATCTGCTCTTGATGTCTGTCTCGCCACAATCTATGATAATAGTATGATAGTCAATCTGATCCATGCGCGCTTTTTGCCCGAACGGCTCCAGCCGGACCGGTCAGCCAGGGCACGTTTCCCGCACCGCCCGACCGGCCAGACATGGACGGCCAGCCAACCCACCCACCCAGCGAGGATGATGCAATGACCCGGTACACCGGCCCCCTGTTCGATGCGGACAATCACTATTACGAGGCCCATGATGCCCTGACGCGGCATGTCCCGAAGGCGATGCAGCGACGCTGTGTGCAATGGGTCACCATGGAGGATGGCCGGCAGTACAATCTCGTTGGCGGCAAGCTGAACCGGACGACAAACCCGACCTTCAACCCGATCTCCAAGCCCGGCGTGCTGCGCGAGTTTTTCCGCGGCAATCCCAACAACAAGACGACCGGCGAGCTGATCCGCTCGGCCCTCGAGCCCCTTGCGCCGGAATACATGGACCGCGACGCACGCCTCGCCCTGCTCGACAAGCAGGGCCTGGACGCCGCATGGCTGTTTCCGACCCTCGCAATCCTCTATGAGGAGCCCCTCAAGTACGATGTCGATGCCGTCACGACCCTCTACGGGGCCTTCAACCAATGGCTCGAGGATGATTGGGGCTACAATTACAAGGACCGCCTGTTCTCCGCGCCCTATATTTCCCTCGCCGATGTCGATTGGGCCTGCCGGGAAGTCGACAAGGTCCTCGCGAAGGGCGCCCGCGTCCTCGTGATGCGGCCGAGCGCTGTCTATACCAAGGATGGCCCGCGCAATCCCGGCGCGAAGGAGTTTGATCCGTTCTGGGCGCGCGTGAACGAGGCCGGCATCACCGTCGTCGTGCATATCGGCCAGACCCGACACGAGAGCAATGGCTACGATCACAAGGTCGTCGACACGCTCGGCATGGGTGAACGGCCGACCATCACCAATTTCCACAGGGCCCGGAACATCAACGATTTCCTGGCCAGCATGATCTTCGACCGCCTGTTCGAGCGCTTCCCCAATGTCCGGGTGGCCTCGGTCGAGAACGGCTCGGAATTCCTCCCCGGACTGCTGCGCTATCTCGAAAAGGGCAAGAGCCGGGCACTGAACTATTACAAGCACGACCCGGTCGAGACCTTCCGTCGGCACGTCTGGATCAATCCGTTCTGGGAAGACGATATTGCCGAGATGGTCGAGCTTATGGGTCCCGACCGGGTGATCATCGGATCGGACTGGCCGCACATGGAAGGCCTGGAATCCCCCGATGAGATGCTGGACGAGGTCAAGGGACTGCCGCTCGACGTCCAGGCGAAGGTACTGCACGACAATGCTGCGGCGCTGAACCAGCTGGTCGGGGCGAAGCAGAGCGCAATGGCCTGAGCCTCAGTTCGGGTCTGAACCGGGCCCGCACACCCCCACCCGATCGCCCGTGCCAGTCGTCGTGCAGGGCCGACGACTGGCGCCATGAGACAAGCACCATGAGACTGGCACCATAAGACCGACGCCATGAGACCGGCGCCATGAGAAAAGAGGAAACAGGCCGATGAGCCATCCCGTCGAAACAATCGAGGACACCGGGACGATCGTCCTCTCGCAGCAGGGCGGCGTCGCGACACTGACATTGAACCGGCCACAGGCCCGCAATGCGGCGACGTCGGGCATGTTCCTCGACATGGAGCGGATCCTCATCGGGCTGCAAGCCGATGACAGCGTGCGGGTGATCGTGCTGACCGGCGCAGGGAAGGGCTTCTGCGCCGGCGCCGATCTCAAGCCGGTGCCCAAGGAGGAGCGCACGCGCACGCTCGCCAGCGCCTTTCCGGGCGATGCCGGCGGCGACATACTCGAGCGGGGCAATCGCTGCCTGCTGCGCCTGCGGGCCATTCCCAAGCCGGTCATCGGCAGTATCAATGGCGATGCGGTCGGGATCGGCTGCAGCCTCGCGCTTGCGACCGACCTGCGGATCGCGTCCCAGGCGGCGCGGCTCGGCGTTGTCTTCTCGCGGATTGGCCTCGGCCCCGACGGCGGCGCCTCACGCTTTCTCAGGGAGGCGGTGGGCACGGCCAAGGCTCTCGAACTGCTTTTCCTGGGCGACATCATCGATGCCGAGGAGGCGCTCCGGCTGGGCCTTGTGAACAGGGTCGTCGCGCCCGACGAACTGGCCGATGCCACAGGCGAACTGGCCCAGCGACTCGCGCAGGGGCCAACCATCGCCTACGGCCTGGCCAAGGCCGCGGTCTACGAGGGCGCCCATCTGCCACTTGAGCATCTCCTCGATTTCGAGGCGCGGAACCAGAAGATTGCCGGTCGCTCGCGGGATTCGCGTGAAGGCGTTCAGGCCTTCATTGAGCGCCGCGACGCGAAGTTCCTCGGTCGCTGAAGCCGCCTGCACCGGGGGCGTACACAGCAAGGTCCGCCATGCAAGGCCGGACGAACGGGGAAGGAGTGCTGCGATGCAATACCCGCTTGAAGGCGTCCGGGTCCTCGACTTCTCGCGCGTGGTCGCCGGCCCGTTCGCCGGCCGCCTGCTCGCCGATCTCGGAGCCGATGTGGTCAAGGTCGAGCCGCCAGATGGCGACGGTACCCGGCGCCAGGGGCACTCGATCGCCAATATTGGCGGCTTCTACAACCACCAGAATGCCGGCAAGCGCAATATCTCGATCGACCTCAGGGCGGCAGGTGCCGCAGATCTCGTCAGGCAGCTGGTGACGGCGTGCGACATCGTGATCGAGAATTACCGACCCGGCGTCATGGCCCGTCTCGGACTGGGCTATCCGGTCCTCGCTGCCGTCAATCCGAAGCTCATCATGCTGTCGATCTCCGGCTATGGCCAGGAGGGCCCAGAGGCGCACAAGCCGTCCTATGCGCCCGTCGTGCATGCCGAAACCGGGCTTATCGACCGGGCCGCAAGGCGCAATGACACCACACCCGGCGACCTCCCCCTGTCCGTCGCCGACACGAACGCCGCCCTGCACGGCCTGATCGCCATTCTGGCCGCGCTGCGACTGCGCGACCGCACCGGGGAAGGGCAGCATATCGACCTGTCGATGATGGACGCGACCTTCGCGACCGACGACCGGGCGCATTTCGACCTCGAGGACCACCCCGACACGATTCCCGTCAGTCCGATCATCGAGATGCCGTTCGGGCCGGTCTTTCTGTCAACAGACATGCGGCTGCTGTTCCGGAAACTGGTCAAGCATGACGGCCTCAGCGATCCCGCGCCGGAAGGAGCGGATACCGACACGAAGATCGCGCTGCGCCGGCAGGCCGTCGACCAGCACCTTCAGCGCTATGCGTCGCCGGCGGACTTCGCCTCTGCCATGGACAGGTTCGACATACCCTGGGGCATGGTCCGCAAGCCGGACAGTCTCAGCGACCAGCCATCCCTTGTGCACCGGAACATGATCGTTGCGGTTGACGACCGGGCCGGCGGCACCCGGCCCATGGCACAGTCGCCCTACCGGTTTTCGAATGCCAGGAGCGGGGTTCGTGGCCCCTCCGCCCATCGCGGGGAACACAATCGCGTCGTTCTCGGAGACTGGCTGGACATGCCCGCCAGCGAAATCGACAGGCTGGGAGAGGCCGGCATACTGCTCCGAGAGACCGGGCCGGAGGGCGCGAGCCAGGCCACCGGGGATGACGCGGCATCGGACTAAACCGTCCCCCTCCGTTCCCCCCGGATCGCTGAACGGCAGCCGTATTCGCTTTCGGCCACAAACACCCGATCTCAAACGCCTTTTACCAGCTTAGTGTGCCCGGCCCCGGCACGTCTTCAGACGATCCGGGTTTCGCGATTGCCCCAATACTGGTCCTTGAGCAGGCGCTTGTAGAGCTTGCCGGTCGGAAGGCGCGGCAGCTCATCCACGAAATCCACCGATCTGGGGCACTTGTAGTGGGCGATCCGGTTGCGTGCATAGGCCAGCAATTCCGCCTCGACGTCCGGACCCGGCGTCACGCCCGGGGCAAGCTGGACGATTGCCTTCACCTCCTCGCCCATCTCATCGTTCGGCACGCCGATCACGGCGATGTCGTGGACCAGGGGGTGCATGGTCAGGGCGTCCTCGATCTCCTGGGGATAGATGTTCACCCCGCCCGAGATGATCATGAAGGTCGCCCGGTCAGTCAGGAACAGATACCCGTCCTCATCGACATAGCCGACATCGCCGAGCGCGGTCCATGTCGGATGGTCTGGATGCTGGACCTTCTTCGTCTTCTCATCATCCTTGTAGTAGCTGAAGGGCCGTTGCGGCAGTTCGAAATAGATCAGCCCTGGTTCGCCGACCGGCAGTTCCCGGCCCGTCTCGTCACAGATGTGGATGATCGCAGCGACCGGCTTGCCGACCGTGCCGGGCTTGCGCCGCCACTCCTCGGACGTGACATGAGTGAGGCCGTTGGCTTCCGAGCCTGCATAATATTCGTAGATGATGTTGCCCCACCAATCGAGCATCTGCTCCTTCACCTGCCGCGGACAAGGTGCAGCGGCATGAATGGCGACCTTGTGCGCGCTGAGGTCGAACTGCGCGCGATCGACATCAAGTTTCAGCATCCGGGCAAACATGGTCGGCACCCACTGGCTGTGGGTGACATGGTATTTCTGGAGACTATCGAGCGCGTCGAACGGGTCGAATTTGGGCATGACCACGACCGAGCCTCCCAGCATCAGCGTGCCATTGGAAAAGGCGAACGGCGCCGAATGATAGAGCGGCGCGGTCGACAGGTAGACCGTGTTTTCGTCAAAGCTCCAGAGTTGCGACTGGGTGGCCGACAGCGCCATTGCCTGTTCCGCAATCGGCTTTCCCGAAAGCGGGCGGGCAATACCCTTGGGCCGGCCCGTGGTGCCGGAACTGTAGAGCATGTAGGCGCCGGCGGGCTCGCTCCCGAGCGGTTCGGCCGGGTAACGCGCCAGCGTTTCATCGTAATCGTCGAAGCCGTCGAGGCCGCCATCGATCGACAGCCATGTCCGGCATTTCGACGGATGCGACTTCAGCCCTTCGGCTTGGCCGATACGCGCCGATGTGACGAGCGACTGCGCGTCGCAGTCATTCAGGATATAAGCGGCCTCTTCGGTCGTCAGGTGCCAGTTGATCGGCGTGATATAGAGGCCGGAGCGCAGGGCGGCCCAGGCGACTTCGAGATAATAGAGATGGTTCTCGGCAAAGATCGCGACATGGTCCCCGGTCCTGAGACCCTGCTGCCACCAGAACTGGGCCAACCGGTTGGAGCGATCGTTCAGCTCCCGATAGGTCTGGCTTTCCCCTGTCGTGGACAACGTCAAGGCTGTTTTCTCCGGAAACTCTTTCGCCCAATGCCCTGGATACACGTCTTCCTCCCAACCTGTTTGATGGCTTTTCCTGTTTCCGGCCGGGATCGCCGCGATCCGCCGATCGCAATCCCACCCGATTGTCCTGTCCTCTGCACCCTGCTGCCGTTAAGGTGACTGGCGGTTGCCCCGGACACGGCCGGGACGGAGCAGCCCCCGCCAGCGGCACGGCGAAAAACGGTGCAACCGGACTTGTCATTGCCAAATGGCTGCTCCATAAACATTCATGATACTAGTACACTAAAAGGCTGGTGTCGGTTTAGTCAACGTACCGATGAGAATTCTGGACAGATGAACAACAAGCAGGCCCGGCATGGAACGAAAGCTCGCCAGCGCCCAGAACGGGCGGCTGCGCGGGTCGCCAAGGCAATCGTCAGTGATATCAGCGAACAGGCCCTGGGTCCCGGCGCGCAGCTGGATACCGAGCATGTCATGGTCGAGGAGCACGGCGTCGCCCGCGCAACGGTTCGCGAGGCCTTGAGATATCTCGAAATGCTCGGCGCGCTGCGGATCAAGGCCGGACCCGGCGGCGGACCGGTCGTGAGCGTGCCGGATTCAGGGCATCTGGCGAGCGCACTCTCGCTGCAATTGCAGTTTGCCGGCGCCACGGTGCGCTCGATCATGGATGCGCGGGTCTCGATCTTTCCCGTCCTGGCCGGTCAGGCTGCCGAACGCGCGAGCCGTCAGGAAGTAGCAGCTTTGCGGCAAAGCCTCGAACGGCTCGAGACCTGCACGGATGATTTCGAAGCCTGGGCTTTGGAAACCCGCCGGTTCCACGAACAGATCGCTGCCGCCTCGAAGAACCTCGTGCTCGGCCTGCTCGTTGATGCGCTGCACCGCATGTATGCGAGTTCCGGCGTGAAGTTCGACCTCAAGCAGCGCCTTGCCAGCGTGCGACAGATGCAGACGCTGCTTGGTTGTATCGAGAAGGGCGAGGCGCAGGCGGCGCGCGTGGCGTCACGGAAGATGCTGACAGCCGCCGCAGCCTATTCCGAGAAAACGGCGGCCGATGTGCTCGACCAGCCGGTGAACTGGCTGCCCAATGACGAGATCTAGAGTGTTGCGGCCCGGCACATCGCCCGGCCCGCGGGAAAGGACGGTAAGACAGGATGACTGAAGAGGCTCGGAAAGACACACCGGAACAGGCGGAATTCAGGCAGTATTGCCGGGAATGGCTGGCGATGAACACGCCGCCTGTGCCCGATTTCCCAACGGTGAATTCGGGCATCGAAATCGTGACCCAGGAACAGTTCGAGTACTATTCGGCATGGCAGAAGAAGGCCTATGAGGCCGGCCTGGTCGGTTGCGACTATCCGGTCGAATATGGCGGTGGGGGCCGAACGAAATGCCAGGTCGTCGCCAATCAGGAGATGCTGCTCGCGAAGACCCCGCCCTTTGCCAGTGCGATCGGTCTCGGCATGGCCGTTCCCGTCCTCTACTTCCACGGCACGGAAGCCCAGAAGCGGCGCTACCTGCCCAAGCTATTTTCCGGCGAGGAAATCTGGTGCCAGGGCTTCAGCGAGCCGGGTGCCGGATCGGACCTTGCCAGCGTCCAGACCTTCGCCGAGCGCAAGGGCGAGGACAAATGGGTCATCAACGGCCATAAGGTGTGGACCTCAAGCGCGCAGTTCGCGGATTGGATGATCCTGCTGGCCCGGACCGACAAATCCGACAAGTATAATGGGCTCACCTACTTCGTGGCCCCCATCAAGTCCGAGCTTGGCAGGTCTGTCACCGTCCGGCCCCTGATCAAGATCACCGGCGAAGCCGGCTTCAACGAGGTGCTGTTCGACAATCTCGAGATCGATGATTCCTATCTCGTCGATGCGGTCGGCAAGGGCTGGGCGGTTGCCATGACAACGCTGGCGCATGAGCGCGGCGCCGGCCCGATGGTCTCGGCCGTGGCCGGCGGCCAGCAGAAGGCGCCGACGAACCAGCCCAGGAAGAAGCAGTTCCCGCTGCTGCAGCTGGCGCAGGCCTGCATGCGCAATGGCGCGCCAGCCATCGAGGATCCGATCGTCCGCGACAAGGTGATGGCCATGCTGGTCCGGCAGACTGCGATCAAGCAGCACCGGCGATTGCGCAACGTCAAATCGTTAGCCGATCACCAGCGCCTTGCACTGCAGGACAAGCTGATCGGCACGCAATACGGCCAGGAAGCCGCCGCGATCGCACTGGAAATCGAGGGCTCCATGAGCACCCTGTCGCAGTATGACGCGGATGCGCCGGAACAGGGCAGCTGGCCCTATGCCTATCTGAGTTCCTTCATGGGCACGATCGCCGGCGGCACCAATGAGATCCAGAAAAACATCCTTGGCGAGCGCGTGCTCGGCCTCGCCAAGAGCAAGTGAAGGTCGACCTCAAAACATGTCACAAGCCGTGCGCCAGCCTAAGAATTACGGGTTCGACGAGGATGAACGGACCCTCCGGGACCTCGCAGAAAGGGTCCTCGCGGAAACCTTCCCCACCTCCGTTCTGCACGAAACGGTCGCCCGCGGCCGGACGCTGGCCGAAGGGACCGAGTGCCGCTGGGATACCGGCCTGTGGCAGCAGGTTGTCGAACTGGGCTGGCTGACAACCGCCGTGCCAGAGCGGGCGGGCGGCCTCGGCATGTCCGCCATTGCGGTCGCCGCGCTGGTCGAACAGGCCGGACGTGCGGCTATGCCAGGCCCGCTCGTACCGACGCTCGGGGCTGCCTATATCCTGGCCGCCTGCGAAAACCCGGCTGCCGATGCCGCCCTCGGTCAGATCTGCGCGGGCAGGCCCTTCAGCTATGCCGGCTGCGACCGGCACGGCTCGTGGGAGGATGACGCCTCTGAAGTCGTGCTCGACAATGACACGCTCAGCGGCACCGCCTATTTCGTCCAGGACGCCCAGAAGGTCGATTACTTCCTCGTCAATGCAAAGTCCGCGGGCCAGCCGGTGCTTGTCGTCGTTCCCGCCGATGCAGACGGGCTGACCATCCGGCCGAACGCCATTGTCGACCTCACAAGAGATCAGGCGCGGCTTGAATTCGACGGCGTCCGCATCGCTTCGGACCAGCGGGTCGCCCCGCCCGGCCAGGCCCTCGATGCGCTGCGCTCTGCCACGCCCGCCCTGCTGGTGCTCAACAGCGCCGACATCTGTGGTGCCGCCGAGTGGCAGCTCCAGACCACCGCTGAATACGCAAGGACCCGCAAGCAGTTCGAACACGAGCTGGGCTTCTACCAGGCCGTCAAGCATCCGCTCGTGGAATTCATGGTCGCGATCGACCTGGCCCGCGGGCTGCTGTTCAACGCCGCCTGCGCGATCGATCACGAACCCGGCAATGCCGAGCAATATGCCCGCATGGCGAAGTCGGCGGCGGCTGATGCGGCGGCCTTCGGCTCGCGCGTCTCGGTCCAGCTCCACGGCGGCATCGGCTTCACCTGGGAGTGCTTCGTCCACGTCTATCTCAAGCGACAGCTGCACAGCATCACGCTGATGGGCGACGCTGTCCATCAGCGCAGAAAGCTGGCGGACATCATAATAAACCAATGACAAGAAATGCAGGGAGGAAACAGAAATGACGCGTTACAATGGACAGATCTTCGATGCGGCCGGCCTCAACCAGCTGATCGGAGCCTGAGCCATGGCCGATCGTGAGCCCCCGCATCGCATGGTGAAATGGTCGCCGCCCTATCGCCGCGAGAATGTGGAGATGCCGACCTTCGACCTGGTCGAGATCGAACGCGACCCGCCGATTGGCCGGATCGTCCTGAACTCGCCCGAGAAGCGCAACCCGCTCGGTTATGAGCGGCTGATGCAGATTGAGATGGCGGCCAAGCTGCTTGAACTCGAAGACGACATCCGCGTCATCATCATCAAGGGCCAGGGGCCGTCCTTCTGCGCCGGCTACGACATGACCCCGGTCAAGAAGGGTGAACGGGCGCGAAATTTCCCGCCGGGCGGCTACATTAATCCGGCGCGCGACCGGCTTTGGCAGTCTTATGACCTTGAGCATGCGAGGGTCTATTTCACGCTGTTCGACCTGCAAAAGCCCGTTATCGCCCAGATCCACGGCGCGTGCCTGGCCGGCGGCACCGAACTCGCCGGCTTCTGCGACATTCGGATTGTCGCCGAGGATGCCAGCATCGGCTGGCCGGTCGGCCGCAACTGGTCGCCCGGCAATCTGCAGTACATCCCCTGGCTGGTCGGCATGACCAGGGCGAAATACTACATGTTCACCTGCGAGCCGATGAGCGGGACCGAGGCGGCGGAGTGCCATTGGGCATCCGAAGCGGTGCCCGCAGAGGACCTCGAAGCCCGCACCGAGGCGGTCGCCCAGCAGATTGCGCTGACCCCGACCGACCTCATCATGATGACGAAACGGAGCATCAACCGACAGTTCGAGATCATGGGCTTCCGCACCGGCATGGCCGCCAGCGTCGACATCCTCGCCGTGTCCAGCTTCCGCGACCAGGGGCTTTACGCCAAGCGGGACAAGGATGGCGACGGGGGCGACGAATTCATGCGCCGTGCCGAGCGTGACGGTCTCAAGGCCGCCATGAAATGGCGCGAGGAAACCTTTGGCAACAAGTATCGCGCCTCCAATGCCGATCAGGACTGACCCCCCATCGGCGCCGGTCCGGCGGCCATGAAACCCCAGGCATCCGTCCCGCGCGATCTGACCGGTCGTCCCGTCTATCGCTATTATGTGCTCGGACTCCTGGTCCTCGCCAATGCAATCAATTTCATCGACCGGACGATCCTCTCCATCCTGCTTGAGCCGATCAAGCTGGACCTTGCGCTGACCGACACCCAGCTTGGCCTGCTCGGCGGGCTGGCCTTCGCCCTGTTCTATGCGACGCTCGGCATACCGATCGCTGCGCTGGCGGACCGCTGGCGAAGGGTCAACATCATTGCGATTTCGATGGTGGTGTGGAGTACGATGACCGCGGCCTGCGGGCTGGCGACGAACTTCGCCGGGCTGCTGCTGGCGCGGATCGGTGTTGGCGTTGGCGAAGCGGGGGCAAGCCCGCCGGCGCACTCGCTGATCTCCGACTATTTCCCCGCCGAGCAGCGGGCGACGGCCCTGGCGGTCTTTTCCCTCGGCATCCCGGCGGGCGCCATGATCGGCAACCTCGTCGGCGGCTGGGGCGCCGAGGTGTATGGCTGGCGCACCACATTCATGCTGGTGGGACTGCCCGGTATCGCGCTGGCGCTGCTGATCTTTCTCACCCTACGCGAGCCGATGCGCGGCATGTCTGATGCGGTCCGCGCGCCCGACACCCCGCCCCCGCCCATGCTGGTGACGTTTCGCGTGCTTTGGTCGAAGCCGTCCTTCCGGCACATGGCGCTGGGCTCTGCGCTGCATGCCTTCGTCAGCTATGGCACCTCGGTCTGGAACGCCCCTTTCCTCATCCGCATGCATGACATGTCGCTGGCCGAGATCGGGTCCTGGCTGGCGCTGATCGCGGGGATCGGTGCGATCGGCACCTTTTCGGGCGGTTATCTGGGCGACAAGCTCTCCAACCGGTTCGACGACAAGCGCTGGTACATGTTCCTGTCCGGGATTTCGACGATGGTGATGGTGCCGTTCCAGTTCGTCGTCTACCTTCACGGCAATACGAGCCTGGTGCTCGCATCGCTGGTCATGGTGTCGATCCTTGGCGGGATGTTTCTCGGGCCGTCCTTTGCCATCGCCCAGGCGCTGGTGACCCCGCGCATGCGGGCCGTCGCGTCGGCGGTGCTGCTGTTCGTGATCAATATCATCGGCATGGGGCTGGGGCCCTATGTCGTGGGCATGCTGAGCGATGCGCTCGGGGCCGCCTTTGCCGCGGAATCGCTGCGCTATGCCCTCTGCATCGCGGTGGCTGCCAATCTCTGGGCCACCATTCACTACCTGATCGCCGCAAAGACCCTGCGCGCCGACCTCGCCGCACCCCAGGCGGAGCGAGTGTCGCCATAGCGCGCCAGGGGGAGCGCACACCGAAAGAAGGGCGGCCAGAAACACTTTGCCTCCACGGCCGAGGCGTGTCCGGCCAGCATCCGTGAAGCACGTGCACTGGCCGTCCGGATTGCAGCATCATGGCTGCGCGCTCGACCGGCCGATTCGCCATTCTGTTCCTCGGCATACGAGGCCGTAAAGCAAGTTCGGAGTAAACGGAGTCGTTTGCGAACGGATACTTGCGCAAAAACAGAGATGTAAAGCGGCGGTCTGGAGAAAAACGAAAGACCGACGCTTTAAAGCGGCGCGTTCTCAAGTGGACTCAG
>CAZDMQ010000048.1:0-566 GCA_964506685.1 uncultured Hyphomonadaceae bacterium
AGCCGAAGCCCTGCGCCACGGTGTCGGACTGCACGTCGCCGTCATAGTTCTTGCACGCCCAGACATAGCCGCCGGACCATTTCAGGCAGGCTGCAACCATGTCGTCGATCAGGCGGTGCTCGTACCAGGCACCAGCTTCCTTGAACTGGTCCTCGAACTCGGCCTCATAGATCTCCTGGAACAGGTCCTTGAAGCGGCCATCATACTTTTTCATGATGGTGTTCTTGGTCGACAGGTAGACCGGCCACTTGCGCTGCAGGGCGAAATTGAAGCAGGCGCGGGCGAAGTCGCGGATCGAGCTGTCGAGATTGTACATGCCCATGGTGATGCCGGGCTCCTCGAAGCGGTAGACTTCCTCCTCGATCACCTGGCCATCATCGCCCTGCCACTTCATGGTGAGCTTGCCGGGGCCGGGCACGAGGAAATCGGTCGCGCGGTACTGGTCGCCAAAGGCGTGGCGGCCGACGACGACCGGCTCGGTCCAGCCCGGCACCAGGCGCGGCACATTCGAGATCACCGCCAGGAAGGCGGCGAGGAAGATGTAGGCGACCGGGGAGGAGAAGAAC
>CAZDMQ010000048.1:576-23904 GCA_964506685.1 uncultured Hyphomonadaceae bacterium
CCAGGCGCGGCACATTCGAGATCACGATCGGCTCGCGGAACACCACCCCGCCAAGGATGTTGCGGATCGTGCCGTTGGGGCTCCTCCACATCTTCTTGAGGCCGAATTCCTCGACCCGCGCCTCGTCCGGCGTGATCGTCGCGCATTTCACCGCAACGCCGTACTGCTTGGTGGCATTGGCCGCATCGACCGTGATCTGGTCATCGGTCGCATCGCGCGCCTCGATGCCGAGATCGAAGTATTTCAGGTCGATATCGAGATAGGGGTGGATCAGCCTGTCCTTGATCATCGCCCAGATAATCCGGGTCATCTCGTCCCCATCCATCTCGACAATCGGGTTATCGACCTTGATCCTTGCCATTTTGGCGCATCCTTCCAGTGTTGTCCTCGACGGGCTATAGCAGGTCGCGCCGGGCCGTCAAAAGGCCGCCCTGGCAGGCGGCGATGCCGCGCGCCGGCGGGACAGAGAGGGAGGCACGGGTCGTCATGAGCCAGGTCACGATCGAAGAGACCAATGCCTTCATGGCGGAGGCCTTCACGCGCAACGGACCGCAGGGCCTGGTCGTTGATCTGGCGCTGGATTATGCGCGCGTCGAGCTGGCCGTGAGCCCGGCGAACCTGCGCCCGGGCGGGTTCATCTCAGGGCCGACCCAGATGTCCATGGCCGACACCGCCGCCTATGTCGCCGTGTTCACCCGCATCGGCATCACGCCCATGGCGCTGACCTCCAACCTCTCCATCAACTTCCTGCGCCCCTGCATCGGCACGGTCCTCGTCGGCGAGGCGCGGATGCTGAAATTCGGGCGCGCCTCGGCAGTCATGACGGTCGACCTCTTCGCAAGGGAGCAGGAAGCCGACGGCCGGACCGCCAGCCATGCCGTCGTCACCTACATGATGCCGCGGGACGCGCCATGAGCGGGCCTGAAGCGATGCGTCCGCCCGCCATCCTGCTGCACACCCCGCAGCTTGGCGAGAATATCGGCGCTGCCGCCCGCGCCATGCTGAATTTCGGCCTCACCGACCTGCGCCTGATCACGCCGCGCGATGGCTGGCCCAACCCCGCCGCCGAGCCGATGAGCGCCGGCGCCTTCGCCGCCGGGGTAACGGTCAGCGTGCATGACAGTCTGGAAAGCGCCGCCGCCGGCCTCACCCGCCTCTACGCGACCACCGCCAGGCCCCGCGGCATGGAGAAGCCGGTGACCGGCCCGCGCGCGGCGGCGGAGGCGGTGGCCGCCGCGTCCGGACAGGCGGGCATCCTGTTCGGCGGCGAGCATTCGGGCCTGCCGAACGCGGCGGTCGCGGTCTCCGACGTGATCGTCACCTATCCGGTCAATCCCGGTTTTGCCTCGCTCAACCTCGCCCAGGCCGTGCTTGTCTTCGCCCATGCCTGGGGCGAGGCCGCTGCCCTGCCGGGCCGCCAGGGGGGAAGCGAAGGCGACGGCGCCCCGGCCGACCGCGCCGACGTGCTGCGCATGCTCGACCATTTCGAAGCCGAGCTCGAACGCGCCGGCTTCTTCTTCCCGCCAGAAAAGACGCCCCTGATGAAGGACAATCTCCGCGCCGCCCTGATCCGCGCGAACTGGACCGAACAGGAAACCCGCACCTTCCGCGGCGCCATCAAAGCCCTTGCCCTCGGCCGCGGCAGGGCGCGCGTGGTGCGGGATTAGGGGTTCGGCAACGCCAGAAATCCGCCGTCAACCTAGGTTGCAGGGGCCGACGGTGTCAGCAGCCGTTGCGATAAAATCAGAGGCGTCGAACGATCGAATCGCGATACTTTTCTCATATGCGCACTTCCGGGAATGACTGCATAACGTTTGAGAGTTTGACCTTGCCTCATTCGTGGCTAATTGTCTCAGATGAATTGAACGAGTGTGCTGAACGACTATTTTCTGATAAGGATAAGAGAATTACGGTCTATATTGAAGGGTCTGATGTTACCCGAACTGACCCCATGGACCGGGGGATCTTTCTGCTCGCTGGATTTTCACTAGAAAACCTAATCAAGGCTTATCTTATTTATGAAAATCCCGCTTGGATAAGTGACGGAAAACTTTCAAGAAATATTACCCAGCGTCATTCCCTTACTGAAATGTCTGAAAAGTCGAGAAAACTTCCATGGCCAAAGAAGGGGCGTCGCATTCTGCAAGCATTTGAAGATGGTCTTTCTTCTTGGGCGCGTTACCCAAGTGCAGTAAATGTGGAGCGCACGTCTCCGCAGCGTTTCATACATGGCGATCTTTGGACCGAATATCGTACTCTGAGGAAGCGTTATGTAGAGGGACTGGAAACCCTGCTGAGAAAAAGATGGCAAGGGCCTCATGAATTTGAAGGGTATTACGAAATTTCTGACTGAACTCATTTTCAACTCTGAAATTTGCTTGAAGAGTGTTGGCTTTCTGGGGGCATCGCCCCCCTACCCATACTCAACCCGCACCAGATAAAGCCCGTCCGCCGGCGCCACCGGGCCGCAGCGCGTCCGGTCTTTCGCGGTGAGGATGTCGGCGATCCAGGCGGGCGGGCGGCGGCTGCGGCCGACCTCGACCAGGCTGCCGGCCATGGAGCGGACCTGCCGGTGCAGGAAGGAGCGGGCCGAGCAGGTGAGCTCCACCGCGTCGCCCGCGCGCGTGACCGCAATCGCGTCGAGCGTCTTCACCGGGCTCGCGGCCTGGCATTCGGCGTCGCGGAAGGTGGTGAAATCATGCCGGCCCACCAGCGCCTGGGCGGCAGCATGCATCGCGGCGGCATCGAGCGCCATGGGAACGCGCCAGACCAGCCCGCGCTCCACCGTGACCGGCGCGCGGCGATTGACGATCCGGTAGCGGTAATGCCGCCGGGTGGCCGAATGCCTGGCGTCGAAGTCTGCCCCGGCTTCGGCGGCGGCCAGCACGGCGACCGGGTCGGGCCGGAGATGGGCGTTGAGCGCGTCGGCCAGCTTGTGCAGGGGGAAATCGCGCTTGAAATCGACATGCGCCACCTGGCCGAGCGCATGCACGCCGGCATCGGTGCGCCCGGCGCCATGGACGGTCACCGGTGCGCCGTTGAGGACGGCAGCGGCCCGTTCCAGCGCGCCCTGCACCGTGGGCTGGCCAGCCTGGCGCTGCCAGCCCGCAAAGGGCCGGCCATCATATTCGATCAGCAGCCGGTAACGGGGCATCGCCGCTCACACATCGCTGAACGCGCGCGGATAGGTCAGCTCACCAGCGACCGGCGCGCCCTCGCCCAGCCGCTTGGCCATGAAGGCCGGACCCGACCAGGGCGCCTCGAAGGGCATGGCAAGGGCCGGATCGAAGCCGAAACGGGGATAGAAGCCCGGATGGCCAAGCACGAAGACGATCGGGCGCCTGCGCGGGGCGAGCGCGGCAAGACCGGCGCGGACCAAAGCCGAGCCATGGCCCCGCCTCTGGTGGCCGGGCGCTACCGACATGGGACCCAGCCCGGCGGCAATGTCCTCGCCATCCACCCGGATTCGGAAGAAGGCGATATGCCCGATCACCAGGTCACTCTCGGCCAGCACCCAGGACAGGAGCAGGTCGCCATCGGCGTTGAGCCGCTCGATGATCCGCGCCTCGTCGGGCCCGTCAAAGGCGGTGTCGTTGAGCGCGGCAATGGCCGGCCCATAGGCGGGGGTCGCCGGGCGGATGGCGCGTTCGGTCATGCCAGCACCGTGCCGGCGGGTATGGCCGTGCCGCGCAGGAAGGTGTCGGCATCCATCGGCGCGCGCCCCGGCCGCTGCAGCCGCGTGATGCGGACCGCGCCCTCGCCGCAGGCCACCAGCAGCGCGTCGTCAAGACAGGTGCCGGGCGGAACGGTGCCGGCGGCGGGGCCAGGGTTGTCCTCGTCACGGCGGCTGGCCAGCGCCTTCATGACGACGGGCACGTCGGCGCCCGGCGGGGTCCAGCGGAAGGTCGCGCCGGGGAAGGGGGCTAGGCCGCGGATCTGACCGTCGACCGCGCGGGCGGGGCGAGTGAAATCCACCGGCTGGTCCTCGGCCGTGATCTTGTGGGCATAGGTGATCCCGGTGCCGGGCTGCGGCCGCGGCACCATCTCGCCGCTTGTCCAGCCCTCGAGCGCGGCGGGTGCAAGGCGTGCGGCGAGGCCGGCAAGCCGGTCGTGCAGGTCGCCGGCCGTGTCGAAGGGAAAGATGCGCGCGGTCTCGCGGGCGATGACCGGTCCGGTGTCGAGGCCGGCTTCCATCACCATGGCATCGACGCCCGTCATCTCGTCGCCAGCCATGATCGCGCGCTGGATCGGGGCAGCCCCCCGCCACCGCGGCAGGCGCGAGGCGTGCAGGTTCATGCAGCCATGGCGCGGCGCGTCGAGGACCGCCTGCGGCAGGATCAGGCCATAGGCGATGACCACCGCTGCATCGAGATCGAGCGCGGCGAATGCGGCCTGCGCGTCGGCGGCCTTCAGAGAGCGCGGCGTGCGCACCTCCAGACCCAGCGCCTCGGCATGGGCGTGCACCGGCGTGCGGCGCAGGGCCCGGCCGCGACCAGCGGGGCGGGGCGGCTGGGAATAGATGCAGGCGATGTGGTGGCCGGCCTCGATGAGGGCGTCCAGGGTCGGCACCGAAAAGTCGGGGCTGCCCATGAAGGCGAGACGCAGGCTGGGCATGGCCAGGGGCCTCCGATCGCAAGGGGTCTCAGGCTGCGGTGGTCGCCCTGGCCCGGCGCAGTTTCCTGACCTTGTCGACCGCGCGCTGACGCTTCAGGCGCGATAGGTAGTCGATGAAGACAATGCCGTCGAGGTGGTCGATCTCGTGCTGGACGCAGACCGCGAAGAGCCCGTCGGCCCATTCCTCGCGGGTCTCGCCGTCATAGGTCATGTAGCGCAGCCGGCAGCGGGCCGGGCGCTCGACCTCGTCGAACACCTCCGGCACTGACAGGCAGCCTTCCTCATAGGGCCGGGTCTCCTCGATCGTTTCGAGTATCTCGGGATTGACGAAGTAGCGCGGCTCGGACCGGTCCTCGGACAGGTCCATGACGATGATCCGGAGCGGCACGCCGACCTGGATGGCCGCCAGTCCGATGCCCGGCGCATCGTACATGGTCTCCAGCATGTCATCCATGAGGGCCCGGTGGGTCTCGGTGACCGGTCCTTCGACCGGGGCGGAGACCTGTTTCAGGCGTGGATCGGGAACGGTGAGTATCTCGCGAATCGTCATGTCAGACAGGTATGCACGGGGCGGCGCCGGGTCAACGGAGAGCTGTCGCCGTTGCGAGGTTTTGGCGGGCAGGCCAGCCCGGATCAGGCGGCCTCCTCGCAATCGTCGCCCTCGCTCGCTCCGGCCGCGTCCGGCGCGTCATGGCCGAGCACCAGTTCCCCGCCGGGTACCGGACGACGCACCGGGTCCTCGACCATGGCCGGATCGGACAGGGGTTTCACGCCGGACTGGGTGATCTGCAGCGCCTCGAACCGGCGGGCCTTGGGCAGGACATTACGCTCCACCGATCCGACCATGGCGTTATAGCTGCCGACGGCCTGGCCCAGCGACTTGCCGACACGATCGAGATGAGTCCCCATCGCCCGCAGCGCGTCATAGAGATCCTTGCCGAGCTGGGCGGCCTCGCGGGCATTGCCCGCAGCCTCCTCTTGGCGCCAGCCATAGGCAACGGCCTTGGCCAGGGCGATCAGGGTCGAGGGGGTGACGATCAGCACCCGGTTGCGCGCAGCGAAATCGAACAGGTCACGATCATGCTGCAGGGCGGCGGCATAGAAGTTCTCGCCCGGCACATACATGGCCACGAAGTCGACCCGGTCGGAGAAATCCTTCCAGTACTCCTTGGCGGCCAGCCGCTTGACATGTTCGCGCATCTTGCGGGCGTGTCCGGCAAGATGGGCATCGCGCTCCATCGAGCCGGCCGTTTCGGCGGCCAGGAGGAAATCCTCGACGCTGACCTTGGCATCGACGACGATCTCCCGTCCGCCCGGCATGCGGATCACGACGTCCGGACGCTGGCGCCGGGTGTCGGTCTCGCCATGCGCCTGTTCGATGAAGTCGGCATGCATGGACAGGCCCGCCATTTCCAGCACGTTGCGCAGGCTTTCCTCGCCCCAGCGTCCGCCGCCCTGTGGCGCCGACAGCGCGGTCACGAGCTTGCCGGTCACGTTGCGCGTTTCGGTCAGCTGGTCATTGATGGCCCGGACCTGCTCGAAGATGGCGGACTTGTCCTCGGTCCGCACCTTTTCCAGCGCCTCGACCCGCTGGCGGAAGGCCTCGAAGGTCTGGTTGATCGGGGTCAGCAGGGTCTTGAGGCTGGTTTCGGCAGCCTGGTTGTGGCGCTGGAAGGTCTCGCTGGCCTGCTCTGTAAAGGTGCGATGGGCCGCGCGCACGGCATCCTGTGCCATGGCCGTGAACTGCTGGCGCTCCTCCAGTGCCCGGGCCTCGGCCACCGCCAGCGCCCGTTCGGCCTCGACCGCCCGGGCTGTCGCCGTCTCCGCCCGCTCCTGCACCTCCCGCAGGGCGTCGCGGGCGCGTGCCAGCGCGTCCTCGCGGGCCGCGGCCTCGCTGGCGGCAAGCAGGGCGGCGGTGCGGGTCTGTCCCCGCAGCCAGAGCAGCCCGCCGCCGGCGAACAGGAACAGCGCGGCGAGGACCAGGTGTGCGACATCGAACGGCACATCGGCTATGAAGATCACGGGATCCATGGACGCTCCTGCTGCAAACTGGAACGTAGCAGGAACTCATGATTCGGTAAAGTCCGAAAGTCCCGTTTTGTTCCTTGCGTCCCACTCAGCCGGTCGCGAGGCCGAAATCCGGGCCCGGATGGCCACGACCGATCGCGCCGCGAACCTTCCCGGCCGCACGCCCGACGCCGCACGCCCGACTTCCAGCCGGATCAGCCGCGTTCGCCCGTCGACAAGGTCCGCCGGATCGAGCCTTCCTCGCCGGCCGAAAAGCCCTCGACCAGCCGGGAGATATAATCCGACAGCGTGTCGCGGATCGTGTAGGGGGCTTCCATGGGCAGGAAATGGCTTGTCCCCCGGCAGGTCCGCACCGCCGCCGACGGGTAGACCTTCTGCAGCCGCCTGACCGAGGCATCCGACATCACCGAGCCGGTTTCCGCCCTGAGGATCATGAGCGGCGTGCGCCGCGCACCGACCGCCCTGAGCGCGCCCCAGGGCCGGTTGCGCTGGGCTGCGAAGGTCGCCGCTTCCCAGGCCGGCGCGCAGGTGAGGTTCCAGACCTGGTGGCTGTCGTCCCGGTCGGTTCCGGCATCGGCCCGGACCAGCCCGTCGAGGAGGTAGTCCTCGAGGAAGGGTTCCCGCCAACTCGCGAATGCGCCCTTGCCGGTATACTTCGCCAGGGCCTCTTCCGGGGAGGGAAAGGAGGGGCGCCGGCGTTTCGCCTGCCGGACCATGGCCGACCCGTTCCCCGTGATCGCAGGCAGGAAGGGGACGAGGTGGCTGGTCCTGTAGACCCGCGGCGAGAGGATCACCGGATCGGCCAGCACCAGTCCCTTCACGAGGTCAGGCCGTTCGGCCGCCACCAGCAGCGCGACGCATCCGCCCATGGAATGGCCGCCGAGCACGATCGCCCGCCGGCGCGTCTCCCCGCCCCGGGTTTCCATGGGCAATTGCTGGGTCAGCCAGGCAATGACATCGTCGCGATAGCGCTTCCAGCTTTTCAGCTTCGCCGGTTGCGCCGGCAAGGTGGTCAGACCGTGCCCGCGCATGTCGATGGCGGCCACCCGCGTCCGCTGGCCGAGGGGGGCGAGGATCGACTGGTAGGTCATCGCGTTGAAGCCGGTCGCATGCAGCCAGATGGCCGACAGCGGCTGTACCGGATCGCCGAATTCGATCCCGGCCATCTCGCCATCGAGCACCTTGTGGCGAAAGCGGCGGATCATGCGGCCGATCCGAAGACTTTTTTCAGGAGATCGGTGGTCCGGGCGACCGGGTTCTCGCGGATTTTCTGCTCCTCGGCGGCGAGGTAGAAGAATAGGCCATCGAGGCCCTTGTTGACCGCCGTGGTGGTGACATCGTTGCGGAGGTCCGTGGTCAGCGCGCCCAGGCCATTGCCCCGGGCCACCTGTTCGAGGGCCTGGAACGCACCGGTCGAGGCCAGGGCGTCCTGCATGTGGGGCGTGAGGGCCGTGCGCAGGCCCGCTTCGGTCTTGCTGCGCAGGTATTCAGTGGCGGCCGTCTCGCTGCCGCGCAGGATCGCGACGGCATCGTCCAGCGTGATCTGCTGCACCGCATCGATGACCAGCCGCTTGCCCTCCGGCACGGCGGCCTCGGCGGCCCGGTTCAGCTTCAGTTCGAGCTCGTCCAGCGGCGCAGACAACCCGAGCCGGGAGAGCCCCGACTGCAGGTCACCGAGCTGGCCGGGCAGGGGAATGCGGATCTCGGGGTCGGCGAAATAGCCGTCGGTCTGGCCGAGCTGGCTGGCGACGCGCTCCGTGCCGATGGTCAGCGCCTGACGGAGACCGGCCTCGATCTCGCCTTGCGTGAGCCCGCCCACGCCGGTCGTGCCGGAGCCCTCGCCGGCGAGCACCCCACCGAGCACGGCCCCGAGCGCTTCGGTGTCGCTGGTTTCGCACGCGGCCAGCAGTCCTGTGCCGGCCAGCGCGGCGACCACCATGCCCGCCACTCGCGTTCCGCCTGAAAGTTCCGGCTGCTTGTATCGCTTCATGACTTCCCCCTGTGATAGGTGCATGGCCTCATCCATCGGCAAATCCTTTCCGAAAGACAAGGATTTCATGCGATCGCAGGGAGAGGGAGGGGACCGGTGCCCGGGGTCTGCCACCGGTTCGCCTGCCGGGCCGGAAGGTGGCCGATGCGGGCGTTGCAGGGTCTCGTCCCGCTCTGTGCCGCCGGTTGCGCCGCCGGACCTCGCGGGCGGATGACTGGAAAATCGGTTTCCCCGGGCGCGCCGGCCGGTTTACGCTCCCGTGCAAACAGGGAGAGACGGCCATGCTGCGGACTGATTACGACTGTTTCGATGTCACCATCGAGGACAAGATTGCCCATATCGTGCTCAAGCGAGGCGATCGGCTCAACACGATGACAAAGGCGTTCTGGAACGAGTTGCCGGAGATCGTCGAGACGCTGGATTGCGAGGCGCTTGCCCGCGTGATCGTCATCTCCTCGACGGGCCGGCACTTTTCCGCCGGCATGGACCTTGCCAATTTCTCCGGCGGTCCGGGTTCGCAGGACCGCTTCCTCGCGGCCGAGGCCTTCCGCTCGGACCTGCGGCAGATCCAGAGCAGCTTCAACGCGCTGGAAGCGGCCCGCATGCCGGTTCTGTTCGCGCTGCAGGGCGGGGTGATCGGCGGGGCGATCGACATGATCTCGGCCGGTGACATCCGCTGGTGCACGGCCGATGCCTTCTTCTGTATCCAGGAGATCAATATCGCCATGACCGCCGATGCCGGCACCTTTCCGCGCCTGCAGCAGATCATCCCGCTCGGCTGGGTGAAGGAGCTTGCCTATACAGGTCGCCGGCTCGACGCGGCGACAGCAAAGGCGATCGGCCTGGTGAACGAGGTGTTCGACAGCCACGAGGCGATGATGGGGCACGTCATGGCCACGGCGCGGGAGATCGCGGCGAAGAACCCGCTGGTAGTGACCGGGTCCAAGGTGCTGATCAATTATGGTCGCGACCACACCACCGCCGACACGCTCGACTATATCGGCGTCTGGAACGCGGCCATGCTGGCAGGGCCCCACATGCGTGAGGCGTTCGAGGCGAAGCGTGAAGGCCGCGGCCCGGTCTATCCCGACCTTGCAAAGCTCCGCCGCACGCCGATGTGAGGGGCTTGCTCCCGGGGGCGGATGCTGGACGCCGCGGCCGTTCCAGGTGATCTCCGCGCACCTGCCGGAAACCGGCAGGAGGCGCTCCGGGGCGACCGGGATGGCCATGAGGCTCTCGCGGGCCGTCTCGACAATGGCGGCGTTCCGGATGACCTGCCAGGGCGCCTGTGAACGCGATGTCAGTCCCCGCACCGTGCCCCTGAAGCGCCGATCCGTCGTCGCATGCCGGAGCGGCCTATATCGCGGGCAGTTCGACCACGAAGCGGGCGCCGCCGTCTTCGCGGTTCTCGGCCCGTACGGTGCCGCGATGGGTCTCGATGATCTGGCGGACGATGGAAAGCCCGAGGCCCGAATTGTTGCCGAAGGCCGAGCCGGCCGGACGGTCGGTGTAGAAGCGCTCGAAGATCGTCTCCAGCTTGTCCTGCGGTATCCCCGGTCCCCGGTCCTCGACCAGGATGCGCGCCGTGGTCTGCGGCCCCTTGCGTCCCTGCTGCAGGGTCACCGTCACCGTGCCGCCCGGCGGTGAGAAGGAGCGGGCATTATCGACCAGGTTGCGGACCACCTGGCCAAGCTGACCGCCGCGCCCCTGCACGCGCAGGCCAGCCCCCATCGTCTCGTCGCGGAACATCACCTCCACCTCGCCCGGCTTCAGCGTCGCGCCGTAGGTGTCGACAATATCCCTGCACAGCGCATCAGGGGCCACCCGCTTACGCGGTGTGCGGGTCATTTCGGCCTCGATGCGGGACGCGTTGGAGATGTCGGTGATCAGCCGGTCGAGCCGACGGACATCGCTCTCGATCACCGCGCGCAGCTTCTCCCGTGCGGCCGGGTCGTCCTGCACCATGGCGGCGGTCTCCACTGCCGAGCGGATCGAGGTGATCGGGTTCTTGAGTTCGTGGGCGACATCGGCGGCGAACTGCTCGTTCGCCTCGATGCGCTCGACCAGCGCGTCCGTCATCGCCTCCAGCGACTGGGCGAGGTAGCCGATCTCGTCCTTGCGCCGGGTCAGCGGATCGAGGTTGAGCGTGTCGCTGGAACCGGTGCGGACCCGGTCGGCGGCGATGGACAGCCGGCGCAGCGGCCGGGCGATGGCGTAGGTCAGCAGGGCGGAGGTGACCAGCGCCACCAGCATGGCGACCGTGATGAACGGGATCAGCGCGACGCGCTCGGCCCGGATGATCTGCTCGATGTCGCTGGCTTCAAGCGTCAGCACGCCGACGATCTCGGAGACTTCCTGCAGCGGTATCGACACCGAGACAACCCGCTGGCCGCGATCGGAGAAGCGCTGGCTGGCCGCAGGTTCGCCCCCCTTTGCGGACTGGAACTCTTCGTTCAGCGTCTGGGTGCGGACCGCGCCGCCGCCGCGTTCGGGCATGATGCGCTCATAGAAAACGCCAGCCAGATTGGAGAGATGGGTGCCGACCCGGTTGTAAAGGCCAGGCTTCTGGATCGGCGGCAGCGCCTGCACCTCCACCTGTTCGGACAGGAAGAAGCTGTCGGCCACCATGTCGGCATCGAGGGTGCGCACCTGGGCGCGGAGGATCTCCGGCAGGTTCAGCGACTTGATGGTGGCGCGGGTCAGCTCGGTATCGAGGCCCGGCTGCGGACGGCCATAGATCGCACCATCTGCCAGCAGGTTGGCATAGACCTCGGCCTGCCGCATCAGGTCCTGCTTCTTGACGATGACAAGTCCGGCGCGAAGCTCGTTGAGGACCAGCGCGCCGATGATCAGGACGGCCAGCCCGGCAATGTTGGAGGCCAGGATGCGCCGGGCGGTGCGGGAACGGAACAGGCCCCAGCCCGGCTTCAGCATTCCGCTTGCGTTGAACAGTTTCCCTGACTCGGCCTGCCGCTCGCTGCCTCTGGACCTGTCCATACGCTTGTACCCGTTCCTGGCGACGTCCGCGCACCGGCGCGGGCCTGCCGGAGAGATAAGCGAAAACAGGGCCACACCGCCAGTGGTCGCGGGCAGGCGGTGGAGCGGTGGGGGAGGGCGGCGGCCACACCCATGTGCCGAGGCCCGTGTGCCCAGGCCCTTGCGGCGAGCCCCGTGCGGCGAGGCCCGCGTGGCGAGGATGGTGCAGCGAGGATGGTGCAGCGAGGCGGGTGCGGGCTGGACCGGCCGCCGGTGGCCGGGTATGGAGCGGGGCAGATGACGGACTGGCTCCATCCCGCCCTTGATGCAGGTACCCTTGCGACGCTCGCAGAGCAGTACCGGGCGAACCGGCATGTCCGTATCCCTGACGTGCTGCACCCCGACCGCGCGGCCGAACTGCTCGCCAGCATGGGCGAAATTGGTGAGTGGATGCTGCTGTGCGCCACCGAAGCCGGGACCGCTGTGATCGACCCGACCGATGCGCGCCAGTGGACGCCCGACCGGCAGGCGGACCTGCAGAAGACCCTGCTCGGCGCTGCCCGCCAGGGCATAGGGTTCGCCTATCTCGCCTACCGCATGCATGAGCGCTGGAAAGCGGGGCCACCGGACACCCCGCTCGGCCGCTTCCATACCGCCCTGGCCGGCCCGGAAATTCTCGGACTGGTCGAGGCCGTGACAGGTCATGAAGGGCTGGGCGGTACGTCGGCGCAGCTGACCCGGTTCGGCCCGAGCCATTATCTCACCCGCCACCGTGACGATCCGGCAACCGAAGGGCGCCGCCTTGCTTTTGTCTGGGGTTTCACGCCGCAGTGGCATCCCGACTGGGGCGGGCTGTTGCAGTTCTACACCGATGACGGCGCGCCGACGCGGGCCTTTGCGCCTGGCTTCAACACGCTCGACCTGTTCGAGATCGACCATGTGCATGCGGTCACCTATATCACCCCCTTCGCCGGGGGGATCCGCCAGGCCGTGTCCGGCTGGTATCTCGACGCGGAAACGGCTGCGGCCTGACGCGCGCGCGTGGGAGGGCGGCGTGGGACAAGGCGTCGTTTCCGCCCACGTTGATGGCCGCGCGGGACCGCTGGCTCAGGGAATGATGAAGTCGCCCGGCCGGTGTCCCGGATCGGGCCAGTCCGGCGCAATCTCCTCAAGCGCGCCGCGCACCAGCCGCGCAACCATGGCATTGCGGCGCGTGCGGCTGTCGGCCGGAACGACGTACCAGGGGGCATGGCGCGTCGAGCAGCGCTGCAGGGCGGTCTCGTAGGCGGCCATGAAATCAGGCCACAGCGCCCGGTCTTCGAGATCGCCGGGATTGAACTTCCAGCGCTTGTGCGGTTCGGCCAGCCGGTCCTCAAGTCGCTCCCGCTGGGTTTCGGGGGACAGGTGGAGCATGCATTTGACGATGACGGTCCCGGTCTCGGCGAGATGCTGCTCGAAGGCGTTGATCTGGCGATAGCGCGCCTCGATCGCGTCAGCGGGGGCGAGCCCGCGGACCTTCACCACCAGCACGTCTTCATAATGGGAGCGGTCGAAGATGCCGATATGGCCCTTGCGCGGCACGGCGGCATGGACCCGCCAGAGATAATCATGGGCCAGTTCCAGCGCCGAGGGCGCCTTGAAGGACCGGACCTGAAGGCCCAGCGGCGAGGTCAGCGCAAAGACCTTGCGGATCACACCTGACTTGCCGGAGGTGTCCATCCCCTGCAGCACGAGAAGGAGTGCCCGCTGGCGGTCGGCATAGAGACGGTCCTGCAGCGCGTCGATGGCTGCGGCGTCCCCGGCCAGTGACCGGCGTGCATCGTCCTTGTCGGCGAACAGGTCGGGATGGCGGGTCGGCCGGCCCGCCAGGGTCAGCGGCTTGCCCGGCGGGACACGCAAGGCACGCTGGACCGTCCTGATGCTCGGTTGGCCGATGGCTGCCTCCCTGCAGGGGTCCGGGCCAGCCATGGAGCCGGACCGGTCACGCCGCACCCGGCCGGCGCGGCATTTTCGGATTGGCAAACGGGCCGGCGTACCGGAAGGGCCCGGGGTCAGGACGAATAGTATTCGACGACCTGTGCCGGTTCCATCTGCACGGCATAGGGCACGTCGTTCAGTTCGGGCACCCGGACGAGCGTTGCGGTCATCGCCTTGGGATCGACCTCGATATAGTCCGGCAGGTCGCGTTCCGCCGAGCCAAGCGCTTCGAGCATGAGCGCCATGTTGCGACTCTTCTCGCGGATCTGCACGACATCGCCGGTCTTCAGCCGGTAGGATGCTATGTTGGTCTTCACCCCGTTCACGGTGACGTGGCCATGATTGACGAACTGGCGCGCGGCGAAGATGGTCGGCACGAATTTCGAGCGGTAGACGAAGGCATCCAGACGGCATTCCAGCAGGCCGATCAGGTTCTCGGCGGTGTTGCCCTTCATCCGGGCCGCATCGTCATAGGTGCGGCGGAACTGCTTCTCGGTGATCTCGCCGTAATGCACCTTGAGCTTCTGCTTAGCCATGAGCTGCAGGCCATAATCGGACGTCTTGGAGCGGCGGCCCTGGCCGTGCTGGCCCGGCTTGTACTGGCGCTTGTTGACGGGGGATTTCGGCCGGCCCCAGATATTCTCACCGACGCGGCGGTCGATCTTGTACTTCGCTTTCAGGCGACGTGTCATGCATGCCTCATTCGTGACGCGGGCCGGCAGCGGTCTCCCGTCTCGGGCGGGTTGGGCGCTGCGATCTCAACGGCGGCTCCGCACCGTTCCGTCTTCATTGGGAAGCGCGGGATAAACGCCATCACCGGCGACAAGTCAAGGCATTGTGCGCGGCGTGGAGCCGGTGCCGCCCTCACGGACCGGACGGTCGCGACAGCACGAAGGCGGCGGTCAGCGACAGGACCAGCACCTGCACGCCGATCAGCCAGGGCGCAAGGTCCATCACGCCGCTGACCGCCGGCATCGCGGCCATGGCCGAGACGCTCAGCCATTTGGTCTTCCGGTCGATCGCGCCATGGCGCTGCCAGTTGCGGATCAGTGGTCCCATTCGCTTGTGGCCCAGCAGCCAGCCATGCAGCCGCGTCGAGGACCGGGCGAAGGCGAAGGCGGCCAGCAGCAGGAAGGGCGTCGTCGGGATCAGGGGCAGGACGGCGCCGACGAGTCCCAGGCCGACGCAGGTGAGGCCGAAGATCGCCCAGGCGATGCGCAGCGGAACCGGTCCCCCGGGATGGGGGGCGCGGTCAGGGTCAGCGGGGTCCGGACCGGTGTGGGCCGGAGTGGTGGGGGCTTGATGGGGGCGGGCTGGCGCCGGTCCTGGTGGAGCCGGATCTGCCGGACTGGCCGGACCGGGCCCAGGCGGCTCGCGGACGGTCATTGCGGGGGAACGACGTGGCGCATGCGGGAGACATAGCAGACTGCGGCGCCGGCGTCCTGCCGCGTCGCGTCACACGCCCGCGATCAGCGCTCGTCGGGCTCGGTGCCCGTGTCCGTGTCGGGCTCGCTCACGTTGCCGGATCCGCCGAACAGGCCACCGAGCTGGCTGCGCACAAGCCCCTCGACGGCGTCCTCGACCGAGGGCTCCGGCGCCGGTTCGGCGGCCTCGTCCCCTGTCTCACCGGACGTTCCTGTCTGGCCGGACTGGCCGGTGGTGCTGCCGGTCCCGGACGTCTCGCCTGCCGACCCCGTGGCACCGGAGCCGAAGAGGCTGTCGAGCACCGCGCCCGCCTCGCCGCCAAGCTGTCCAACGGCCTCCTCGCGCACCGCATCGAGGGCCGATTGCTGCAATTGTTGCTGCAGCAGGCGCGTATCGGGCGTGATCTTCGGTGCGAACCACGACCCGCTCAGGCGGATCGGGATGGGGATGCCGTCGACGCCGAGCATCCGTGTGCCCTCGCCGCCTGCCGTCTCGTCGACCTTCGGCAGCAGGCTGAGATCGAGCTTGCGGGCTGGCAGGTCGAGCCGGCCCGAGCCGTCGAACAGGACGAGCGGGTTGCGGAAACTCAGGCTCTCGACCTGGCCGATCCCCTTGTCGAAGCGGATCGCGGTGTCGAAGGCGGTGAAATCGGTTTCCGCTTCCGGCGACAGGGCGAGCTGCAGCGACCCGTCGGCCAGTGCCTCGACGATGTTCTTCCGGCTGCGGACCAGCTGGGCGATGTTCAGCCCCTTGATCCGGCCATCGGCGAGGTCGGCGCCGACAAGACCGGTGAGGCCGGCGACCATGTCGGCAATCGAGGCACCGCGCGTGTCGAGTGCGAGCGAGACCTGGCCCAGCCCGCCAATGGCGTCGAGCCCGGCAAGGGTCGCCAGCGCCTCGTCGATGGCCACGGCTGTCCCGTCAAGCCGGATCGTCGCGGCCGGGACAGCAGCCGAGCCGTCGAGACCGATGGCGCCGCTCCACTGGCCGCCGAACAGTCCTGCCTCGCGGATCGTCGCGTCCAGCCGGCCCTGGTCGATCGTCGCGTCGAGATCGGCATTGCGCATGACGATGTCGCCGATGGAGATGCGCTCGGACCGGAGCCTGAGGTCCACGTCCACCATTTCAAGACCGGCAAGGTCGATGGCCGCATCGCTCCAGCCTCCGCCGGTCGCACCAGCCGGTTCGGCCTCGCCCCCTTCGACCAGGAAGGCGTCGAGCGGCAGGTCGGGGATGACGAGATCGGCGACGATCCTCGGGCGGGCGCCGCCAAGGTCCAGCGAGGCGGTGCCGCGTGCCTCGGTCTCGTCCAGTGTCGCTTCGAGCTCGCTTGCGGCGATCTTGGTGAAGCTGCCGGCGAGATCGGCGGACAGGGCGAAGGATTGCAAACCGTCGCCCTCGGGCAGGGGCGTGCCGAGCGCCTCGGACAATGCCCGCAGGGCATCGCTGGAGGCGGTGAGCGCGCCCTCGATCGCGCCCGGCCCGGCAAGGTCCACTGCACCGGCAAAGCGCGCTGACAGCAGGTCGCCGCGATGGACGAGCTCCATATCGCTGAGGCGAAGAGCGTCCAGCGGGCCGGCAAGCTTGAGCTGCACATCAACGGATTGGAGGGGATCGGCGCCGACCGGCAGCGCCACGCCCAGGTCCGTGAGCAGCGCGCCCAGATCGGCTGCAGACAGTCCGGCTTCGCCTTCGATCGCGATGGTGTCGCCGAGACTGACCGTGCCTTCATACCGGCTCTCGAGTTGCGGGCTGTCGGTGCGCACGACCAGCGACGACAGGCGCAGCTGGTCGGCCGGGCCGGACACCCCGCCCCTGATCCGGACCTGCCCGAGCGGGGCGAGGTCGTAGCCGGCATCGAGACCGGCCACGGCGAGCAGGGGCGGCAGCGACTCGGCCGCAGCCTCGAACTGACCATTCACCGCAGCCGTGCCGCCATTCACCACGGTGCCGTCGAAACCGAAGTCTGCGCCGAGAATGTCGCCGGTCAGGTCCAGTGCAGCCGGCTGGCCGGCGAACCATTCGGCGAGACTGGCCAGCCGGATCGCGGCATTGAACGGGTTGTTGTCGTAGACGCCGCTGGCCTCGACTTCGAGGGGGGCGTCCATGGCCGGCATCTGCGCCCGGATATCGAGGTCGCTCACGGTGTAGCTGGCGCCGGAGACGGCATCGGCATAGCTGACCGTGGCATTGGTCAGACGGGCCGTGTCGACGGTGGCCGCAGGTGGGGGCGCGCCCGGCGCGCCGGTCGGGTCCGGGGCGGTCGTGGGTTCGGGCCCGGATTCGGGCGATGGCGCGGGCTGGCTGAAGTCCCAGTTCACCTCGCCCGACGCCAGCCGTTCCAGCCTGAGATCGGCATCCGCGAAGACGAATTCGGAGATCTCGACCCGGCCCGACAGCAGCGGCAGCAGCCGGACAACGCCGCGGATCTCGCCGGCAGTCAGCATGGCCGGGCGGGAGAAGCCGTCCGGATTGGCGATCTCGACCCCGCCAACACGGGCTGACAGGCGCGGCAGCAGCGACAGGCTGACATCCTCGTCGAGGGTCACCTCGCGGCCGAGGGCGTCGCTGGCCGCCGTCTCGATCTGGGTCCGGTAGACATCTGTGGGGATCAGGAAGGGCACCGCAGCAAGCCCGGCAAGCAGGACAAGCAGGCCGGCGGCGGTGAGAACAAGCGGGCGTCGGAGGATGGTCATGCCGGCTCCACTGCCAGTTGATTACGACGGAATGATGATATCGCCGTTGGGCCGGCGTTCATAGCGGGGCGTGCTGGCCCCGGTCCTTGACCGCGTCACCGGCCGGGAAGGCCGTTCGCGTGCGGTTGGCGAAGGCGACCAGCGAGAGCATGACCGGGACCTCCACCAGCACGCCGACCACGGTGGCGAGAGCGGCACCGGAATTGAGGCCGAACAGGCTGATCGCGACGGCAACGGCGAGCTCGAAGAAGTTCGAGGTGCCGATCAGGGCGCAGGGCGCGGCGATCCGGTGCGGCACGTTCCACGCCCAGGCGGCGGCATAGGCGAGGGCGAAGATGCCGTAGGACTGGATCAGGATGGGCACCGCAATCAGCGCGATGACCAGCGGGCGGGCAAGGATCGTCTCGCTCTGGAACCCGAAGAGCAGGATCACGGTCGCCAGCAGGCCGATCACCGAGAGCGGCTTGATCCGGTCGGTGAACGCCGTGACCGCCGCCTCCCCGCCGCGGCGGATGAGCAGGGTGCGGGCCAGCACGCCGGCCAGCAGCGGGATTACCACGTACAGCGCCACCGACAGCAGCAGCGTCTGCCAGGGCACAGCGATATCGGTCACCCCGAGCAGGACGGCGACGATCGGCGCGAAGGCGACCACCATGATGGCATCGTTCACGCTGACCTGGACCAGCGTGTAGGTGGCATCGCCCCGGGTCAGTTGCGACCAGACGAAGACCATGGCCGTGCACGGCGCCGCGCCAAGCAGGATGAGCCCGGCGATATAGCCCTCGGCCTCGGCGGGCGGGATCAGGCCGGCAAAGACGTGGCGGAAGAACAGCACGCCGAGCGCACCCATGGTGAAGGGCTTGACCAGCCAGTTGACCACCAGGGTGATGACCAGTCCCTTGGGCTTTTCACCGACCCGCGCCATGGCGGCGAAGTCGACCGAGATCATCATCGGCCAGACCATCGCCCAGATCAGGATCGCGACCGCGAAATTCACATTCGCGTATTCGAGGGCGGCGAGGGCGGCAAAGGCACCGGGTACGGCCAGGCCAAGCCCGATGCCGGCGAGGATGCAGAGCGCAACCCAGAGCGAAAGATAGCGTTCGAAAACTCCCATGTCCCGTGTCCTTCAGAAGCTGGCCGTGAGCTGCACGAACCCGAAAACCGTACCCTCGCGCCCGCCCTGGCCTCCGGGCCCGCCCGGCACCGTCTCGGCAAACTCGCCGAACAGGAGCCCCGAAGCGCCCATCTCCAGCTGCAGGCTGCCTGGGATCAACCAGTAGCGCACACGCGCGTCAAGCGTGTGACCGATGAAACGCCCCGACTGGCCTGTGGAATCGCCCACACCGGCGATCACCCAGCGATCGGTGTCGGAGGCCAGGAAGGCGGCGTGGTACTGGATCCAGCCATCCCAGCGCGCATCGGGCCGGAGTTGCAGGCGCAGGCCGGGGGCGCTGAGATTGGCCGGGGTCAGGGGGCCGTGGATGGAGGTGTTGTTGAGGTCGGTCCGGCGCGACCCGAACAGGCGTTCATGCTGGTCAAAGGCGCGGTCGAAGGGATCCTCGTCGCCCGATGCGTAATAGTATTCAAGCGACAGGCGCGGCTGCCAGGGGGCGGCGAAACTGTAGCCGAGGGCGCCGTAGAGCATCGCCGCATCGACCGACAGGCTCAGGGTGTCGTCGGGGCTTGCGGTGGCATAGCGCGTGCCCTTGCGCAGGGCGGCTTCGAGGTCGATGTCCCAGGTGCCGGTGGCGGGCTTGCGGTAGAGCCTGAAGCCGGGCGCGACGTGCGAGCGGTCGGGGGTTGCGACCTCGCTGGTGTCGCGTTCCTCGAGGCCATAGACGAACACCTCGCCCCAGAGCCCGGGAGCCAGGCGCGGCAGGATGTCGGCGCGGCGGTAGTGCACGCCCCAGATCCGCCGGCCCCACTGTTCCTCGTCGCCGGAGATCTCGTTGTCGTCGAGGGCGGGGCGGGTGTCGGGGAAGCGCCCGGTCGGCACCACGTGCAGCAGGTGCAGCTCGTCGCCGCGCGGAGCGGTGCTGACGAGGTGTGCGCCGGTGTAGCTCTTGATCACATTGGCGAAGCTGACCCGTTCGATCTGGCGTTTCGAACCGATCGAGACAGTCTGGCGGCCGAGCGTGAGCCGGCTGCTGGCGCCGGTGCCATTGAGGCCTGGGAGGTCGTCGATGCGGGCATAGAGCTGCAGCGCATCCAGCGGGTTGGCGATGCTGCTCGAGAGCGGTGTGCCGGCGTCGCCGAGATAGGTCCGGCTGTCCTGTACCTCGATCCCGAACGCGGCGGGCCCAGTATCGGCCTCGGCGAGGAACAGCGTGCGGAACAGCAGGAGCTGGTCGCCGCCTGCGCGTCCGGCGCGGAACTGACCCTCGAGGCTCTCATAGCGCACCCGTGCCTCGCCGCGCAGGGTCAGCCAGTCCGGCGTGGAGGGGGCAGTGACCGGCGCGCCGCCTGCGGTGGCAGCGGTGGTCTCTGCGGGACCTGCCTCGGGGAAGTGTTTCTGGGGGAGACGTGTCTGGGCAAAGGCGGTCGCGCCGCCCTGGCCGAGCAGCAGGCAGGCCATCAGGATCGGTTTCACTGCTTGCCCCCTCGCTGCAACCAGCCCCGCTGCGGTTCTATAGGACGCGGTGGGGCCTTTCAAGGAGACTGCCGATCACAGCCTGAAGGGACGGGCGCGCGTCTGGTGGCCGCGGGGGCGTCGGGATTGCGGCGACCGGAAGGAGACGGCCCTTGCATCCCGTGGGGTGATGGGGCCATGAAAAGGGCGCAGGAGCCCTCCGCTCACGCTGGGGGCCAGCCGGGAGAGACCATGACCGAAACAGAGTTGGCGATCCGCGAACGCGCCTGTCCGCGCTGCTCAAGCCGGCAGACGACCGATCTGTCGCTTGGCCGTGCGCCGTGGAACATCGTCCGCTGTAGCGGGTGCAGCTTTGTCTATCTCGACCGATTGCCCGAGCAGGAGGCGTTCGAGAGCACGTTCGCCTGGGATGCGACCTTCGTGGCCGAGAAGAAACGGCGCCGCAGGAAGCAGCCGGCGCTGCAGTGGATCGACGAGGCCACGCGCTGGCGGCTGCATGTCCTGCCGCGGCCCGAGACGCGGGCCTTCCTCGCCCGGCTGGCCCGGCCGGGTCCCATTCTCGATGTCGGATGCGGCGATGGCGGCCATGCCATGAAACTGCCAGATGCGTTTACTCCTTTCGGAGTGGAGATCGCCCCGCGCCTTGCCGAGCGGGCCGATACCGCATTCCGGACGCGCGGCGGCGAATGCCTGCAGGGCGATGCGGCAACCGCGATCTGCACCTTCGCTGACGGCCAGTTCACCGGCGTGATGATGAACTCATATCTCGAACACGAGTTTCGCCCGCGGGAGGTGCTGCAGTCGATCCATGCAAAGCTCGCCGAGGGCGCGCCCCTGGTCATCAAGGTGCCCAATTTCGGCTCGCTCAACGCGAAGGTCATGGGCCGGAACTGGTGCGGCATCCGCCTGCCCGACCATGTCAACTACTTCACCTGGGACTCGCTCACGGCGCTCGCCGATGATGTCGGTTACACGGTGCGGGCGCCGTTCGGCACCAACCTGCCGACCAATGACAACATGTGGGCCATACTCTACAGGGCCGGAGCGGCAGGGTGATCGCGGCTGGCGACGGGCAGGCCGCAGCGCGACCGGTGGCGGCTGCGGAGGGCGTACCCGTTGCTGCGGAGCGTGCGACCCCGACTGCGCTGGGCGCGCCCACGCCAACCGAAGGTGCGCCTGCCGGGCTGCTCGCCGAGCCGGCCGCGTCGGCCGCACCGGCCTTCTTTCTGGACACCTGGTATGTGGCGGCCCGCATGCGGGAAGTGCCGCGCCGCGCCAGCCGGGACATCAGCATATGCGGCCGGTCCGTCACGCTGCAGCGCCGGGCCGATGACAGCGTCAGCGCGCAGTGTGCGGCGACCGCCGAGGCGCTGCCCTGCGAGGCCAGCGAGGATCTCATCTGGGTCTTCATCGCCTCGAATCCCGACCGGGCCCTTGATCCGGGGCCTGTGCCTGTCTTTGGCGGACCGAAGGGGCGGGTCCGGTTCATGGAGAAGGTGGTCATCCCGGCGCCGCTCGATGATGCGGTCTACGGCCTGCTCGACCCCGCACACACGCCGTTCGTGCACCGCTCCCCGATCTGGCGCGGCAATGGCATCCTGAAGGAGAAGCAGAAGCGGTTCGAACCCAGCGATCTCGGCTTCACCATGATGCCGCACGCCCCGGTCAACAGCGATATCTACAAGGTGATCGGCGGAGCCATCCGCGTCAGGATTGCCTTTCGCATCCCCGGCCTGCGCGCCGAATACATCCAGAACGCCCGCCACACGGTGCTCGGGCTGACCGCGCTGACGCCGATCGACGCGCAGAGCACGACCCTGCGCCAGATCTTCTACTGGGACACCCCGGTGCTCTGGGCGATAAGGCCCTTTGCCAGCCTGTTTGCCCGTCCGTTCCTGCAGCAGGACGTCAACATCATGGCGTTGCGCAGTGCCAATCTCGGGCATGGCGGCAAGGGCATGCTGGTCGGCGAGTCCGACCGGCAGTTCCTGTGGTATCTCAAGCTGAAGAAGGCCTGGGAAGCGTGCGGCCATCGCCCTGAAGCCTTTGACAATCCGCTGCAGCCGGCGACCCTGCGCTGGCGAACATGACCGGCGGATACCCATGACCCAGGACGCTGACATTCCCTCCTCCGGCGCGACTTACAGGCAGCGCATCCTCGCCGAGATCGAGGACCTGCGCGCGCTGCAGGTGCTGTCGAAATCGGATCGCGCCACCGTCGATCTCGACCAGCAGAGCATCGGCAGGGTCTCGCGGATCGATTCGCTGCAGGTCCAGGCCATGGCGCAGGCCGCCGAAGGCCGGCGGGTGCAGCGGATCCGCCAGCTCGAGGCGGCGCTACAGCGCCTTGAGGCGGACGAGTTCGGCTACTGCATCGATTGCGGCGACGCGATCGCCCCGAAACGACTCGAGATCGACCTGACCGTCCTGCGCTGCATTGCCTGCGCGTCCTGACCGCCATCCGGGTGCGCCTTCCCCGGGACGTGCCGCCCTGCGCCCGTTGACCTGCGCCCGTCAACGTTCACGCGTCAGCCTTCACCGGGCAGCGATTGACAAGCGGGCGCGACTGGCACAACCCTCGTCGCCAGATGGTGCCTCCCTGACCGGAGGCTAAGAGGGAACCCGGTGAAAATCCGGGGCTGTACCCGCAACTGTCAGCCAGGAGCTGAGGGCCACGATGCCACTGGAGCGATGCCGCAAGGCGGGTCTCCGGGAAGGCGGCCGGAAGCTGTGATCGGCGAGCCAGGAGACCTGCCATCGCGTCGTTCGTCCCGGGACCGGGAACAGTCCAAGGGGGCGGGAAGGCGTATGCCTATCCCTTGAAACGGCACGTGCAAGGCCTGGCCGCCCGCATGGACCCCGGTCCATGGGGCCAGACATGTCGTGATCAGGGCGCCTTTACCGACGGGTGGCAGGGCGCCGGAGGGGAAACCCATGACCTCAACAACCGCACTGCTCGGTGCGCTGTCGCTTTCGCTTGCCCTGCCGGGCCTTGCCCAGTCACAGGCCCAGTCACAGGCCCAGTCACA
>CAZDMQ010000048.1:24004-27378 GCA_964506685.1 uncultured Hyphomonadaceae bacterium
GCCCAGTCACAGGCCCAGTCACAGGCCCAGTCACAATTCCAGTCACAGGCCGAGGACGTGTCGCCATCCCAGGCACAGTCGGTGGCCACCGGCGGGGAAAGCAGGCTGGAACCGGTGATCGTGGAAGGCTCGCGCCTTGGCCAGGCGACGACCGAAATCGGCTCCAGCGTCACGATCCTGACGGCCGATGATCTCGCCGCGCTGGACTTCGACTTCGCTCTCGATGCGATTGCGACCACGCCCGGGGTCACGATCAATTCCAATGGCGCGCTCGGCGGCGTGGCCACCGCACGGATCCGCGGCGCAGCCAGTGAACAGACCCTGGTGCTGATCGACGGGGTGCCAGTGAACAACCCCACCAGTCCCGGCGGCGGCTTCGATTTCGCCCGTCTCGACACCGCCACCATCGAGCGGATCGAGGTGCTGAAAGGGCCACAATCGACGCTCTGGGGCGGGGACGCCATTGGCGGGGTGATCTCGATCACGACCCGGAGCCCCGATGCAGGCACCGGCGGGAACCTGTTCGCCGAATATGGCAGCTACAATACTGCCCGCGGCGGTGCAGCCTTCGAGGCGGCAACCGGCCGCGCCGATGTCCGCCTCGCGATCACGGGCACCACCTCCGACGGCCTGTCGAAGGCCGACGAGGACAATGGCAACACGGAAGAGGACAGCTACGAGTCGCTGACCGTCTCCTCGCGGGGCGGGATCGCGCTGGGCGGGGATGCCCGGCTGTCGGCCAGCGTCCTGTGGACCGATGCCGCAGCTGAGTTCGACAGTTTCGCCTTCGGTGCAGAGGGCAGCGTCGCCGACGGGGACGAGCTTGGCGAGACCGAAGAACTCGCTGCCGGGCTCGCCCTGACCGGCAGCCTCTTCTCCGGGCGGCTCGAAAACCTGCTGCGCGTCGGATATGCCGACATTTCCAGCCAGAACTTCACCGATGGGGCGCCGGGCTTCAGCGCCGAGGGCGACCGTGTCGTCTATCGGTACCAGGGCACGCTCGGCATTGACGATCGCCAGAAACTGGCCTTCGGGGCCGAGCGCGAAGAGTCGACCGCAAATGGTGATGAGACCTCGATTGATGGCCTGTTCGCGCTTTACGAACTCACGCCCACCGATGCGCTGACGCTGACCGGGGGGCTGCGAGTTGATGAGCATGAACGGTTCGGATCGGAGACGACGGGCCGGGTCGCCGCGGCCTACAATCCCACCCCGTCCCTGACGCTCCGGGCGAGCTGGGGACAGGGGTTCAAGGCGCCGACCATCTTCCAGACGACGTTCATCTGCGGGTTCTGCGGTCTCAGCGAACCCAATGCCGATCTCCGGCCGGAAACCTCCGAAGCAGTCGATATCGGCCTCGACTGGCGTTCGGACGATGGCCGGGCCGAAGCCGGGATCAGCCTGTTCGACCAGGAAGCGGAAGACCTCATCGACTTCGACTTCACCCAGGGCTACGCAAACATTGCCTTCGTCGAGAGCCAGGGCGTCGAACTCTACGGGGCCTACCAACTCACCGGCTGGCTCGGTGTGGCCGGCAATTACGCCTATATCGACGCGCAGGACGGCGATGGTCTCCCGCGGGCACGCCTGCCCGAGCACAGCGGTGACATCACCGTGTCGCTTGATCCGACCGGCCCGGTCGCCGGCACCGTGCTCGTCCGCCACAATGGCGAGGAGGCGAACACCGATGGCACCACGCTGGACGGCTGGACCCGGGTCGACGTCTCGGCCAGCTATGGCCTCGGCGAGACGATCGACCTGTTCGGGCGGATCGAGAACCTGTTCGATACGTCCTACCAGCAGGTCCTCGGCTACGGCACGCCCGGCCTGTCGGGCCAGGTCGGCATCCGGGTGCGGTACTGACCGCATGGCGCGGCTGGCGATCCTCCTTTTCGGGCTGGTGCTGGCAGGGTGCAGTGCACCGCTGCCGGACGCCGGGTCCGCGCCCGGTTCGCCCGATGGTTCGCCGGAGGGGCCAGCGGGCAGGATGGGCCGCGAGGCCCCCGCGCGGATTGTCAGTCTCGACTATTGCGCCGACCAGTTCGTGCTCAGGTTCGCCGATCGCGCGCGCATCCTCGCCCTCTCCCCCGATGCCGGGAAGGATTTCTCCTACATGCGGGAGAGCGCGGCGGGCCTGCCGACGGTCCGTCCGGTTGCCGAGGATGTGCTGATCCTCCGCCCCGATCTCGTGGTCCGCTCTTATGGCGGCGGCCCCGGCGCGGCGACGATGTTCCGGCGGGCGGGGATTCCCGTGCTGGAGATCGGGTGGTCGGCGGATTTCGAGGCGGTGATGGCGACGGTCGAGCGCGTCGCCTCGGGGCTGGGAGCGGCCGCGAAGGGGCGGGCCGTGGCTGCGGAGATGCGGGACCGGCTGGCCGCAGTCGCCGCACGCTCCGGCGAACGCAGCGCGCTCTACATGACCCCGGGCGGGGTGACCACGGGGCCGGGCTCGCTGGTGCACGAGATGCTGGAGGCGGCGGGCCTGCGCAATTTCGAAGACGCGCCGGGCTGGCGGCCGATCCCGCTGGAAACGCTGGCCTATGACCAGCCGGACCTTGTGGCGGCGGCGTTCTACGAGTCGCTGGTGGCCTATCCCGATGCCTGGACCACGGCCCGCCATCCGATCGCGCGCGACCTGGTCGAGGCGGGCGACGTGGTCACGCTCGACAGCGCGGTGACCAGCTGCGGTGCGTGGTTCCTCGTCGATGCGGTCGAGACGCTGGCGGCGGTTGGGCGAGCCGGCGACGGATCGGCCGGAGACGACGTGGCAGGGCAAGACCCGCCGGGGGCAGTGGATGCGGGGGAGGGACCGTGAGCCGCGGGGCAGAGCTCCTGGTGCCGGGGTTGTTGCTGGCGTGCGGGCTGGCGATTCTCGGCGCCTGCCTGATCGGGTCGACACCGCTGGCACCGGGGCGCGTCGTGGCCGCCTTTCTCGGCGGGGCGGAACCGGGCGACCGGCTGGTCGTCTGGGCGATCCGGCTGCCGCGGGCGGTGGCGGCATTTCTCGTCGGTGCGGCACTCGGCATCAGCGGCGCCGCGCTGCAGGGGCTATTGCGCAATCCGCTGGCCGAGCCGGGCGTGCTCGGCGTGTCGGCCAGCGCGGCGCTCGCGGCGACCGGGGTGCTGTATTACGGCCTGGCCGCGGTCAGTCCCTGGCTGCTGCCGCTGGCCGCGATTGCCGGCGCACTGGCGGCGACGGTGCTGCTGATGATCGCTGCCATCCGGACCCGGTCCGTGGTCACGCTGATCCTGATCGGTGTCGGCCTGTCGAGCCTTGCCGGAGCGGCCATGAGCCTGCTCATGAACCTGGCCCCGAACCCCTTTTCGCTGTCGGACATGATCAACTGGATGCTGGGCTCGGTGGCCAATCGCAG
>CAZDMQ010000049.1:0-27156 GCA_964506685.1 uncultured Hyphomonadaceae bacterium
CTGCTCAAGAGTCATCTCCAGCGAGTATGGCGCAGCGGCGACCCGGTCGGACAGGCGTCTGCGTCCAGATGTCGAATGGGGGCAATCCCGCCAGCCGCCCGTGCAGACGGCGCACCTTCCCGGCGCGCCATGCCGGTGGGAAATATGTGTTCCTGTCCGCCCCCCCGAAAAGGATAACGCCCCGGCCAGAAGAGGCCGGGGCGCTGGATATGTTTACAGGGGCGTTTCGATCAGCTGGCGCGGGCGGCACACGCGGCATCGGCTGCGAGCGCTTCCTTGGCCTCCGTCAGACGCGCCTCGACGGTCAGGCAGTTTTCCGGCAGCTGGGCCTCGCCAAGCACCTTCACCTGGTCGCACGCCTTCTTCTCGTTCTGCTTCTCGAGCACAGCACTCTGCAGGTCGAAACAACGCAGGGCAACGGCGGTATTGTCCTCGGACTGCATGAAGTCCAGCCAGCCGCGTCCACCGCGATTATTGGCCTTGCGGAAAGCTTCGCGGGCCCCTTCCCGGTCGTCTCGCTCGTAACGTGACTGACCGATCAACACCCAGACCGAGCCCGGATCGTTGAGGCCGCCGGCATTGATGGCCTTGAGCATCGCCTCCTCGGTCTTTTCCCATTGCTTCAGCTCGGCATAGGACCGGCCAAGACGCTCATACATCTTGCCGCCGCCACCCATCTGGGCCGCCTGTTCGATGATCGGGATCGCACGCTCGTATTCCCGCGCGACCTGATAGAGGTTCACCAGCAATTCCATCTTGTCCATGGTCCGCGCGACGCGTCCGGCATTCATTTCCTTTTCCAGGATCTTTGCCGCCTGGTAAGGCACATCGAACTGGTTGTAGAAATTGACCACCCTCATGATCTCGTCTTCCTCGGTGAGGAGCCCGGAGAGATACATGGCTTTCTGGACCTCGAACGCCTTGCGCTGTTCGTCGGCGCGGAAATAGTCCCCCGCAATGGCGTCCCACAGCTTGCGCTCGGTGGGATTGCGCGCCAGTAGGGTCTCAAGAAGCTGAGCCTTCTTGGCGAGCTGGCCAGTCCGGTCGTAGAGATAGATCAGGAAATCATACACCTGACGATCCGCGTTCGGGCCGTCGGCCTGCAGCACCTTCTCGGCATAAGGAACCGCTTTCGCATCCTGGTCTGTCTGCTGGTAAAGCACTGCCAGCTGCCAGTTCTGGTCGCGGGTCGGTGTGGCCCCGGCATCGATCCACCGCTCCATGTATTTCAGGGCGGTCACCTTGTCTTCGCCCTGCAGGTAGAGCTGCGACAGGTTGTAATAGGTATTCGCCGCGTCCGACTGCGGGATGAAACCCCGCTCAAGCGCCGCTTCGAGATCGCGCGCGGCGCCCTGGTAATCGCCCGTCTGGACCTTGATGGCGGCCCCGAGGCGCAGCACGGCACCCTGCTCGTAGCAGTTCAGCTCCATCGTCTTCAGCTTGTTAAGCTCCGCCAGCGCCGCCTGCGGATCGCTGTCAACCATCAACTTGGTTTCGGCATTGAGATAGACCTGCCCTGTCTTTGAGCCAAACTGGGTCTCGGTACATTCCTGGGCGAATGCGGCCCCAATCCCGAAGGCGAACACTGCACCGAAAAGGGCCGCGCGTTTCAGAAGCGATTTCATGTCACGTCTCTCCTTCAGGCCCTCAGCCTTCCATCTGGAAAACGAGGGGATAGACCACATTGCGGCGCTCAACGGCCTTGCCGCGAACGATTTTCGGCGCGAATTCCACCCGGCTGACGGCGCGTTCAGCCGCCCGCTGGAAGATATTGTCCGAACAATCCGCCTGAATATTGAAGGGCTTGCCCTGGGTGTTGACGTCGAACCGGACATCGCAGCTGCCCTCAAGCCCGCGTTCTGCTGCCCGCTGGGGGTAGGTCGGGATGGGCGGGCGGATCGGCTGGGCATCACGGTCATTGATCGCGACCGGGTCGACGGCCAGCGAACCGAGCCGGTCGAATTTCAGCTCAGTTGGCGCTGCGCCCCGGATATTTGGGGTCGGCAGGTCGATATCGGACTTGCGGGTCGAGAGTTTCGGCGGCGGCGGCGGCTTGTTGGCGGAGTCCAGCTTCCGCGGCTTGGACCGCTGGGTCCGGCGGACATCCTGACTGTCCTGCTGCGGCGTGATCGCCTCGAGTGTGCGCTGGGATCGCTCTTCCGGCTCCTTGAAATCCTGGCTGATGGCCAGCCGCATGAAATGGAACAGGCCGAGCACGATAAGCGCCGCGATGGGAAGGCCTATGCCGATGCGGACGAATGGGTTCGTGAACATGGCGTCCTCCTAGTCCTGTGCCGTGGAAACATTCACGGCGGTGGCCCCGTCCGTATTCTTGATCGTTTCCATGAGGCCGACCAGCACTTCTGCGCGTGCGTCATTGTCGGCCTGGACAACGATCTCCCCCTTCGGATTGTCCTCACGAAGCTCCTTCAGGGTGAATTCGACTTCGTTCGGGTCAACCTTCTTCTTGTCGATGTAGATGTCGCTCTGGTCATCGATCGCGATCAGGATCGCGAGCGGTTTGACGAGACTGTCCGTATCCACATCGGTCCGGTTGATCTCGACGCCCGGCTCCTTGATGAACTGGGCGGTGACAATAAAGAATATAAGCAGGATGAACACCACGTCCAGCATGGGCGTGAGATTGACGTCCTGATCGCCGGCGTCGGTTGCAGCGCGGGCTTTTCTCGCCATGGGTCTCGGTCTCCTAACGCTGGCTCAAGAGGACGTTCACGGGCGTGGCCTGGGCCGCATAGGCCTTGTCACGGATCGCAACGATGATGCCGCTGTCGGCATCGGGATGGGCCTGGATGATCAGGGCGCTTTCGGGATTTTCAGCCTTCAGGCGCTCGATATTCGGCCGTACAGCGCCAATGTCGGTCGGCCGGCCATTGATCCGGATCAGCCCTTCCTCATTGACGAAGATCTGGATCGTCGGGGTCGGCTGTTGCGGCTGGTTCGGCGGCGGCGGGGGCGGCGGCGGCTCGAGGCCAATCGCCCGCTCCTGCACGAAGGTGGCCGTCACGATGAAGAAGATGAGCAGGATGAACACCACGTCCAGCATGGGCGTGAGGTCGACATCCGCCTCCTCGGGTTTTCTCAGGGCGCGTCCGCGCATCAGTGCACCTCCATCGAGTCTTCGACCTGCTGGACAAGCCGGTTCACCTTGCGGTCCATCCCCGATGTGAAGATGATGCCCGAAATCGAGGCCACCATGCCGGCCATGGTCGGGATGGTGGCGCGGGACACGCCTGCGGCCATGGCCTTGGCATCGGCACCGTCGGTGATCGCCATGATGTCGAACACCGACACCATGCCGGTCACCGTGCCGAGCAGGCCGAGCAGCGGCGCCAGGGCCACGAAGACCTTGGCAATCATGGTGAAGGCCTCGGCCTTCTGACGCACTTCCGAGACCAGCTTGTCCCGGATCCAGTGTGCATACCTCGACGACTTGTCCGCGCGGGCGTTCCACTCTTCCAGTGCTTCCTCGGCGACCCTGGCATGCGTGAAGCGGAAATAGAAGATCCGCTCCAGGATGAACAGCCACATGAAGAAGGTCGCCGGCAGGATGAACAGGACCAGAATCGGACCGCCACGGTCGAGGAACTGCTGAAGTTCGCTAAATCCCATGGGGACTCTCCCTGAATGTGAGGAGAGACGTGGCCATCAGGCCACGCCCCGACGGCCAGCCGCCTCGGCCCGCTCGGCAACGAGGCCAGCAGCCTGCTCATCCAGGAGTTGCTGGTTGCCGCGCGCCATGGACGACGCAATGGCGTGCAGCAGGATCAGCGGGATCGCGGCGACAAGACCGAGCACCGTGGTCACCAGGGCCGTGGAGATACCGCCGGCCATCAGCTGCGGGTCGCCCGCACCATAGATGGTGATCGCGGTGAAGGTGATGATCATCCCGATCACCGTCCCCAGCAGGCCGAGCAGCGGGGCCACCGCAGCCAGCACCTTCACGATCTCGTTGAACCGCTCGATCTTCGGCGTTTCCTTGAGGATTGTCTCGTCGAGTTTCAGCTCGAGTGTCTCGACATCCTCGTTCCTGTTGCTCTCATAGGTCTCGAACACGCGGGCCAGCGGATTGCCGGTTCCAGCCTGGCGGGACTTCGCCGTACCGCGCATAGCCGTACCCTGCAGGAACAGGGTCACGATCTTGAACAGGGCCAGCGCAACACCGATCGGAAGCAGCACGTAGAAGATGATGAAACCGACAATACCACCCTGGTTCAGCCGTTCGCCAATCCCCGGCAGGTCGCCGAGAATACCGAACAGGTCGCCCTTGGAAGGGTCGACGGGCGCCCGGACAACCTGCCCCTCAGGCGCATTGATCAGGTTCGACATGCTGGTGCGGTAGACACCGCGCGGCTGGCGTTTGAAGGCAACCAGTTTCGGCTCTTCGCCCTCGCCGGTCACCACTTCAACAAAGTCCGTGCCGTTCGTCGTGGCGGCGGTGAACACACCGACCCGCATCAGCTCGACGTCGAGATTCTCACCGCCCGCGCCGATATTGGACACATTCGCAGTGAAGGTCGTGACTTCCGACTGCGCGATCATTTCCTGCAGGATCGCCTTGGGCAGGCTGTCGAGATCCGAACGTGTCGGCAGCGTGCGGGCCTGGGAAATCTCCGCCAGCTTCTCGACGCGGCCCGGATACTGGAAGTTCGCGAAGCTCTCGCGGATCTGCGGCATGGTCTCGCCGGCGGCCGTGCGGAACTGGCCGAGCAGTTCGGAGAAGTCGCCGGCCTGGGTTTCAAGTTCGGCCTGCAGCTCGCCGAGCTGCACCTCATTGGCATCGAACTCGGCGCTGAGCTCGCGGCCACGGGCCTCGAGGGCGGCCAGCTCGCTGCGCGCATTGGCGAGAATATTCGCCTGCTCCTGACGCGCCTGTTCGAATTCGCGCAGGCGGGCCTGATTCTCGGCCGTCAGCTCTTCGGAATTCTGCCGGACCCGGTCGAGCACGTCGGACAGGGACTGGGCCGTCGCCGGGGCGGTCGCCACCAGCGTCGACAGGCCGAGCGCAGCAGCTGCAGCGAAGGCCTTGAGAGAGTGGATCATTTTCATCGATGGAACCTCAAATCACGCAGGGGCCGCTACTGGACCGAGAATTTCTGGACCGGACCGAACAGCACTTCCTGCTGCTTCTTGCCCGACGCGACACGGATGGCTTCACGCACATCCTCGATCATGTTGCCCGGCAGCGGCTGCCACTCCCCGGCGACGCGGTTGTAGAACTGGCCCTGACTGTCGGACCGGTCGATCCACACCAGCGCCACGCGGCCATACTGGAAGTAGTCCACCGTCTTCGTGGCATCGCCGACCTGGACATCCTCGGACCAGGTGTCGATCGTCCGGCCATATTCCATCTCGTTCTGGTAGGCCTGGATAATCAGGCGGTAGCGCTCCGCCGTGGTCACCTGGGGATCTTCCATCGCCGCATCCAGGCCATCGAGGCGGATCTGGCGCTCATCCTGCTTGAACGGCAGGTCGGCCGCGACGAAGGCTTTCAGGTCGGTGATCATGTCCAGCATCATCGGGATGGTCTGGGCGGTGATCTCGTCAACGCGGCCGAGCTGGTCGGTCAGGCTCTCGATCTCGCGCTGCTGGCTCTCCACCACCTTTTCCTGCTGGCGGGCGAACAGTTCGGCCGCATCGCGGCGCTGCAGGATGGTCCGATACTCCCGCACCATGTCCGAGCGCTCATCATCGAGCTGGTTGATCTGCTCCTGGATCAGTTCGGCCCGGCGGGTGGCCTGCTCGCCCGTTTCGAGCGCCTGGCGCAGCTGCGCCTGGGCCGGCACGGTGGCCGCCATCAGGAGCGCAGCGGCAATCGCGCCGCGGGCTGGGGTCAGGAAAGTCTTCATGAAATGCCTCTCACTCTGCGCAGGATCGCAGCGGACACACCGGCCCGCCACGAGAAACCTCATATCGGCCGCGCCGGCGACCGGTTCTTGTTTTGACGGGACACACACATCCCAAGTCGCGTGGAGTGAATGGCAGCCGAGCCGCACACCTCCCCGGTTGTCACTTCGGGACGTTGACCGCCCTCTGATCCTTGCGGTGAACCGGCCCCCCGGTCCTCTATGCCGGCATCACTACGGCTCGACGACCGGACGCTAGCAACAAGGGCGGGCAAGTTCAACACACTTCAATTTTCATTTAGGAAATTGCAGGGACTGAATGGAGTTGACAAGCGTGCAGGTGCAGATGGGGGCACACCTGCCTCGAAAATTCGCATGTCAGGGGGGCCGAACCGGTGCGATGCCAGCCATCCTTCCGGGCCGCGCGATCGCTGTCTGTCAGCGCAGGCGGGCTGTCCTGCAGGCCGGGTGTCCGGGGAACGGGGCGTCCGGAGACCGGTCTGGCTGGGGCACCAGGATTCGAACCTGGGATGGCGGTACCAAAAACCGCTGCCTTACCGCTTGGCGATGCCCCATCAAGAGCGGCGGTCAATAGCGAACCCGCTCAATGGATGCAAGAGATGATGTCGGCGCAGGGGTGTTTCCATGGTGCTGCGCATTTGCCGCGCTGATTTAGCGCTTTACTCATTGCCCTGTAAGATCATAGTCCTTATCGTTATTCGATAGGCCCCGCTGGATCCATGCATCCGCGGAGGGGCCGTTGCGCCTGACAGGCGATGCAAACCGAGGAGTGCATGCGGTGAAGACCTTTTTTCTTTCCATGGCCGGAGCGCTGGCCGCGCTGGTCCTGTTCTGCGTCTTCGGCGTCCTGATCCTGGCCGGCGTGATCAGCGCGGCCACGAGCGCCGCCCCGAAGCCCGACACGATCGTGCTGACACTCGACCTGCGCGAATCGCTGCCAGACCAGACCCCGCCCACCGGGATCGCCGCATTCGCCGGGCAGATCGGCTTCACCGACGTCCTCACCCGCCTCGAGGACGCGATGAGCGACGACGCCGTGAAGGGTGTCTACATCCGCGCCAGCGAGTTCGGCATGGGTAGCGCGCGGGCGGAGGAGTTGCGCGATGCGATCCTCGACCTGCGCGCCGCCGGCAAGTTCGTGATCGCCCATTCCCAGGGCTCGGTCCTCAATGCCGGCCCTTCCAGCCTGCGCGCGATCACCGCGGCCGACGAAGTCTGGCTGCAGCCCGGCACCGAGCTCACGGTCACCGGCGTGGCCTTCGAGACGCAGTTCCTGAAGGGCCTGTTCGACCGGCTCTCGGTCTCGGCCGAAATCGAGCAGTTCCACGAGTACAAGAACGCGCCCAACGTCTACAAGCAGACCGACTACACCGCCCCCCACCGTGAGGCGATCACGGCGCTTGGTGAGGATATCTGGGCCATCTCCCTGCGTGACATGGCCGACGACCGGGGCATGACGACCGACCAGCTGGCCAGCCTCCTGGAAGCCGGGCCCGTGCCCGCCGACCGGGCAAAGGCTGCCGATCTTGTCGACCAGCTCGGCTGGCCGGCCGACGCCGAAGCCGCCGCCATGGAACGGGCCGGCGAGGATGCGACCCTGCTCACGGTCGCCGAATACAGCCCCCCTGTCGCGCCCTCGCGCGCGCCGGTCATCGCGATCGTGGGTGGCGAGGGCACGATCATGTCCGGGGTCGGCAGTGACGACCCGTTCGCCAGCAGCATCGGCTTTGCCTCCGATACGGTGGCCGCCTCGCTCCGCGGCGCCGCCGATGACGAGCGCGTGAAGGCGATCGTCTTCCGCGTCGACAGTCCCGGCGGCTCGGCGACGGCCTCGGACCAGGTCTGGCAGGCGGTGGAAGCGGCCCAGGCCAAAGGCAAGCCGGTGGTCGTCTCCATGGGCGCGCTGGCCGCGTCGGGGGGCTATTATGTCTCCGCCGGCGCCGACCACATCGTGGCCAACGAGTCCACGCTGACCGGCTCCATCGGCGTTTATGGCGGCAAGTTCGCGATTGCCGAAGGGCTCGAGAAGATCGGGGTGACGACCAGCACGGTGTCGGTCGGCGGCAGCTACGCCGATGCCTGGGGCGCGGCCCCGTTCTCCGAAGAGGACCGCGCCATGCTTCGCGCCTCGCTGTCGCGGACCTATGACCGCTTCATCGACATCGTCGCCGAGGGGCGCGGACTGACGCCGGAGGAGACCGACGCCCGGGCGCGTGGCCGCGTCTGGAGCGGGCAGGCTGCGCTCGAACGCGGACTGGTGGACTCGATCGGCAGCTTCCGCGATGCCATCGCCAAGGCGAAGGAACTGGGCGGGATCGACCCCGATGCGGGCGTGCGCCTGCTGCACTTCCCCGCCCGGCGCACCGGTTTCGAGGCGCTGGACAGCTTCTTCGCTGCCAGCGAGGACGCCGGCGAGGGGCTCGCCCTGTTGCAGGTGCTGGCGCGCCATCGCGAGCTGCAGGCGCTGGTCGAGGACGGCATGGCGTTGCAGTCCGGCCGGGCACAGGCACGGATGCCGGCGATCACGGAGCGATAGCTGCGGGGGCGGTGGCTCGCGGTCCGGGCTGCGCCCGGGGCAGCGCCCGTGTCGTGGTCCCGGCCTGAGCCCTGCGTACCGGGCGCTGCCGGCCAGGTCAGGCGGCGCGGAACGTGAGGGCGAGCCCGTTATTGCAGTAGCGCAGGCCGGTCGGCCGCGGCCCGTCTCCGAAGACATGGCCCTGATGGCCGAGGCATCGGGCGCAGTGATATTCGGTGCGGGTATAGAAGAGCGTATTGTCCGGCTTGGTGCCGAGCACATCCTCCCGGATCGGCGCCCAGAAGCTCGGCCAGCCGGTGCCGCTGTCGTATTTCTGTTCCGACGAGAACAGCGGCAGGTCGCAGCCGGCGCAGTGATAGGTGCCGTCGCGCTTTTCCGCGTTGAGTGGGGAGGAGAAGGCCGGCTCGGTCCCTTCGCGGCGCAGCACGCGGAATGCGCTGTCACCTAGCCGTTCGCGCCATTCGGCTTCGATGAGCGCACGCCATCGCTCGATGTCAGCCGGTTCAGTGCCAGCGGGCGGAGCCTTGGCCGGCATCGTCTCGGACCGGGCCGGCGCACAGGCGGCAAAGGCGGACAGGCCGATCCCGGCCAGCAGGGTGCGGCGGGACACGATCAGGGGGTGGCGTGCGGGTCTCATGGGGTTCCATATAGGCGGTCGTGCCATCCCGGGCGACACACAAATCGTTGATCATCGGGCGGACCCATCTGAACAGACGGTGCCAGACGGGCGCACAGGGCGGAGCGGGCGGCACACTCGTCCGGCGACCCCGGCTCAGTCGTCTTCGTCTTCCGGTGGCCAGTAGACATCGCCCTCGAGATCGTCGAGCCGGGCCTGGAAATGCTCCCGGACATCGGCAACGGCCTGATTGTAGATTTCCGGTCCGAGAATGCCGAGCATGAGATCGACAATCCTTCCGGCGCGGAACGGACTGATCGGCTCGTCAAACTCGCGTCCGAACAGTTCGGCGACCCGCTCTTCAAGCTGTCGGCGCCGCTCGGGAGAGAGATCGTCGATCATGGCTTGTCTCCCGGTCGCGCTAGTGTCCCTCGAACGCCATCAGCGCCGTCACCGGAATGCCGAGCGCGTCCAGCCGCCTTGCACCGCCGAGGTCCGGCAGGTCCACGAGGAAGACCGCGCCGACAATCTCCGCCCCGCCCCGGCGCAGCAGCTTCGCTGCAGCCTCCGCCGTACCGCCCGTGGCGATGAGATCGTCGACCAGCAGGACCCGCTCGCCGGGCTGGACGCCATCGATATGCATGTGCAGGGCATCGGAGCCATATTCGAGATCATAGGTCTCCGACAGCGTATCGAAAGGCAGCTTGCCGGGCTTGCGCAGGGGCAGGAAGCCCGCATCGAGGGTGCAGGCCATGGCGCCGCCCAGGATGAAGCCGCGCGCATCGATGCCGGCAACCTTGGTGAGGTCCTGGTCGCGGAACGGTGCGGCCATGCGCTCAATGGCGGTCCGGAACGCGTCGGCATGGCCCATGAGCGTGGAGACATCGCGGAACAGGATTCCGGGTTTGGGGTAGTCCGGAATGGTGCGGATGTGGCTCTTGAGGTCCATGTGCGGTCTGTCCTTTTCGCGTGCGTTCCGACGCGTAACCAACAGATCGCGTCAGCGCAATCAAGCCGCGCTGGTGTCCGCCTCCGGACGATCGGCATTCTCTCCCCGCTCCCCGCGGCGCAGGAAGGACAGCACGCCCGACCTTTCAGCACCGGGTCGCCTGCCGAACGGGGCACGGGGATCGGCCTTCCGGTCATACTGCATGGCATAATACTCGCTGGCCGTGTGGGTCAGCGGCGCCGGTGTCAGCGTCATGCCATACTGGCGCAGGCGTTCGACCACCTCGTCGCGCAGGTGCAGGCCAGGAAAGGCGTCGGCGCGGAAATTGTGCCGCTTCATCCAGTCCCGCACCTGCCAGGACCGGGTCGGGTCCGCTTCCATGGGCCGTGCCCCGCCATGCTCTTCCCACAAGTAGAGCGTGACAATGGCGTCGATGATGCAATCGATGGACGCGGCAATCTCGGTCTCCACATCGCGTGCCCCGCCCAGCGCCTCCCTGAGATCGAGCTTGCGGGACTCCAGCGTAAGATAGGTCGCCCCGAACACCGACAGCGCATTGCGATTGGCCCGGATGGAATGGGAGAAGATCGCGTCCATCTGCGGATGGCGGATCGGCATGAGATCGCCGGCCGTGGTCTCCTCGCCGCGGGCCAGCGGACCGAGCTCGGCCATGAACCGCTGGATGGTCAGGCGCAATTCGTGGCCGACCCCCTCCAGCGCGTTGCGCGCCGCTTCCTGGCGCTCGTCGCGGTCGAGATACAGGATCCAGGCCACCGTGACGGCCGCTGCGACAAGCAGGACCAGGGCAAGCGTCTGGAACTCTACACTGGACATGGGCTTCTCCCGGAATATCCGAAGGTTCCCCTAGCAAAACCCTTGCCGAGCGTCGAATCCACGCACGTCCGGCGCCATCCGGGAGCTGGCCCAATGACAGGAGCGGGGCGGCCTCAGGTCCCGAGCACGCGACCGGCCACCGCATCGAGCCGGGCGAGGAGCCCGGGATCGCGGACCTCCGGCGCGGTGATCAACGCGTGGTCGAGACAGGTCTCGATGCCCTGCGGCGAGGGTGTGCGGGGCAGGCCGGCGAGGCGCTCGGTCAGGGTGATGATGGCGCCACGGGCATGGGCCGCGTTCTGCTGCATGATCTCCAGCACATTGGTGACCGAGACATGCGCCTCTTCCTCGTGCCAGCAGTCATAATCGGTCACCATGGCCAGTGTGGCGTAGGGCAGCTCCGCCTCGCGGGCGAGCTTGGCCTCGGGCATATTGGTCATGCCGATCACGTCGCAGCCCCACTGGCGGTAGAGCCGGCTCTCGGCGAGGGAGGAGAATTGCGGGCCTTCCATGGCGAGATAGGTACCGCCGCGATGGACCGTGACGCCCTGGGCAGCCGCGGCCTCGGCGCCAAGCGCGGACAGGCGCGCGCAGACCGGATGGGCCATGGAGACATGGGCCACCATGCCGGGACCGAAAAAGCTCTTCTCACGGGCGAAGGTGCGGTCGATGAACTGGTCGACGGCCACGAAATCTCCCGGCGCATAGGCCTCCTTGAGCGACCCGCAGGCCGAGATCGAGAGGATATCGGTGCAGCCGGCGCGCTTCAGCGCATCGATATTGGCCCGATATGGCACACTGGTCGGGGTCTCGGCATGGCCACGACCATGGCGGGGCAGGAAGACCAGGTCGATGCCGTTCAGCGTCCCGCGCATGAGCGGCGCCGAGGGCGGGCCCCAGGGCGTGTCGATGCGCACCTCGCGCGGGTTTTCGAGGCCGGGAATGTCATAAAGGCCGGAGCCGCCGAGAATGCCGAGCGTCCATTGGGTCATGGGGTGTCCTTGTAACTGTCCGGGCGAGGCGCTGCGGATTCAAGTGCGCTGAGCATCTCCGGTACTTCCCGCTGCAGGAATCCCCAAATCGTGCAGGGGTCAACAATGTCGTCGCCATGGGCGATCACATTGCGTGTGCCAATCACATCCGACCAGTGGATCCCTGCCGAAACCTCCCGGATAAGATAGCCCGGATCGAGCCGCTCGAGCCTTGCCGTGGCTTCGCCGAGCGCGAGTAAGCCATAGCTGATCATCCAGATGTAATCGGGCTCGGCATCCAGCATCTCGAGGCTCAGGCGGTCGCGAATGCGCACGAGCCGACGGCAGATCGCGACCATGTCACTCAGCAAAATGTCGCGCTCGTGCATCAGAAGACCGGTGCAAGGTCCCGCTCTACCATCGCACGCCGGAGAGGGTTCGAGATGCGACCGGAATAGAGATCCACTTTCCTGTCGAGGCGCTCGCTCAATTCGCGGCCGAGTCGGATGATGTCGAGCAGTGAAACCTCGCTTCCGCTGACCGTGGCGAGCAGGTCGATATCGGAATCGGGTCCGGCCTCGCCGCGGGCGAGGGAGCCGAACAGAGCCAGGTGTTCGATGCCCTGGGCTTTCAGTTCCGGCTCCATGGCCCGGAGGGTGGCAATGATCTCGTCGCGGTCCATGCGCCTTATCTGAACCGGGTTCGGCGCCGGCGCAAGCGGCCCGCTTCCGGCCGCTTCAGCGCCTGTTGAGTCGTTACCGAGCGGCCCTAATGCTCCACGGTCCGCCAGATCCGCTTGTAGGAGAACCAGAGCAGGATCGCGAGGATGCCGAGATAGATCATCACCGCCAGGCCGAGCGACTTTCGGTTGGTCTGTTTCGGCTCGGATGCCCAGGCCAGGAACTGGGAAACATCATAAGCCATCTGCTCCACCGTCGCCTCGGTCCCGTCCATGTAGGTCACCCGGTCCGGCATCAGCTGCGGCGGCATGGCGAGAAAACCACCCTCCGGAACATGGCGTGGATCGCCGCTCCACTGCGGCGACACATCGCCGGCCATGTACGGGTTGTAGTACTGGCCGACCGGCTGGGTGATCGTGCCGCCATGGCCATGCTCGCCCTCGATCTCGATCTCGGGGGAGTAGGGGTTTTCCGGATAACCGATGAGCAGGTTGTAGATATAATCGGCGCCGCCCGGACGGGCCTTCACGATCACCGAGAAGTCCGGCGGATAGGCACCATTATTGGCCGCCCGCGCCATCTGCTCGTTGGCAAAGGGCGACTTGAACGCGTCGGACGGGCGAGCCGGACGAACCACCGGATCGCCGAACTCGTCGGGCGTTGCATCGGTCACCTGGTCCTGCGCGGCGATGGCCTTGACCTGCGGGTTGTCGTTCGGGTCCGGATAGGCCGGATCGTAGAACGGCCCTCCCGGTTCGCCGAGATTGCGATAGCTCAGCAGCTTCAGGCCATGGCAGGAGGAGCAGACCTCCTTGTAGACCTGGAAGCCACGCTGCAGGCTGTCCGGCTCGAACTTGCCCAGCGGGCCCTCGAAGGGGAAGCCGCCTTCGGGCCCCTCGGGATGCTTGACGCCACCCGCTGCGCTGGCGGTGCCGGCAAGGGCGAGCCCGAGCCCTGCGAGAAACAGTGTGCGTAGTCGTTTCATGGACCTGTCTCTCCTATTCTGCCGGTGCGGGAACAGCCCCGCCCGAGACGCCGGAATGGTGGCCGAGCACGGCCTTGTGGATCGATTCCGGCTCGTCCTTCGGCGTCTCTCGCAGGCCAAGCACTGGCAGGATGACGAGGAAGTAGGCGAAGTAGTAGAGTGTCAGCAACTGCGCGAGATGCTTGTAGGTGAAGGCGGCTGCGGCCTGCACACCCATGGACGCGCCACTGTCTTCCGGCAGGCCCTCGAGATGACTGCGGGCCGCCTCGTATTCAGCGAAGGTGGCGCTCGCCGGCATCCCATTCGCATCGGTGTGGGTCACGACCAGCCTGTCCTCGCCGAGCTTGACGATCGGATCGTCCGGATTGGAGGCCCCGCACAGGCCGAGCAGGAGACAGGCCGCCACGAACCCGAAGAAGAACTGCCTCGCCACCGGCCGGTAGCGCATGGACTTGACCTTCGACGTGTCCAGCCATGGCAGGACGAAGAGCACCCCGATCGAGGCAAACATGGCGATCACACCCAGCAGCTTGGCCGGGATCGGGCCGATGTCGAAGGTGATCGCCCGCAGGATCGCGTAGAACGGCAGGAGATACCATTCCGGGACGATATGGGCCGGCGTCACCAGCGGGTTGGCCTCGATGTAGTTGTCTGCATGGCCGAGCACATTCGGCGCATAGAACACGAAGGCGGCGAAGATCATGAGGTACACGACAATCGCGAACCCGTCCTTGACAGTGTAGTAGGGGTGGAACGGCACGGTGTCCTTTTTCACGTTCTTGACCTCGATGCCGGTAGGATTGTTGTTCCCCGGCACGTGCAGGGCCCAGATGTGCAGGATGACGACACCCGCGATCATGAAGGGCAGCAGATAGTGCAGGGAGAAGAAGCGCTGCAGCGTCTGGTTACCGATCGACGGCCCGCCCATGAGCCAGGTCTGGATGCTTTCACCAACCAGCGGGATCGCACCGAACAGGTTGATGATCACGTTCGCCCCGTGCAGCGACATCTGTCCCCAGGGCAGCATGTAGCCGAGGAAGGCCGTGGCCATCATCAGCAGGAAGATCACGCAGCCGAGGATCCACAGCACCTCGCGTGGCTCCTTGTAGGACCCGTAATAGAGGCCGCGGAACATGTGGACGTAGACCGCCAGGAAGAAGAAGGATGCGCCGACGGCGTGGATGTAGCGCAGGAGCCAGCCGTAAGGCACGTCACGCATGATCCGCTCGACCGAGGCGAAGGCCTCCTCGACGCTCGCGGTGTAGTGCATGGCCAGCACGACGCCGGTGGCAATCTGGGTGACGAGGCAGATCGCGAGGATGCCGCCGAAGGTGTACCAATAGTTGAGATTCCTCGGCGTCGGGAAATCGACGAAGCTGTCATAGACGAGACGCGGCAGGGGCAGGCGCGCATCGATCCATTTCTCGAAACCGCTCTTCGGCTCGTAGGTGGATGGGTGTCCGCTCATGGGATGAAGGCCTCCTACAGGGAAATGTTGATGACGGTGTCGGAGACGTAGCGATACTCCGGCACGGGAAGGTTGGCGGGGGCCGGCCCCTTCCGGATGCGGCCGGATGTATCATAGTGCGAGCCATGGCAGGGGCAGTACCAGCCATTATAATCACCGGTATTGCCCTGGGCCGGACCGACCGGGACGCAGCCGAGATGGGTGCACACGCCCGACACGACCAGAATGGCCGGGTTCAGCTCGCCGGACGGGGTCGGCACCAGCCGCTCATCATCGGTTTCCGGGTCCCGGAAGTTGTCGATGCTTGCGGTCTCGGCCGCCGCGATCTCGGCCGGTGTGCGGTGGCGGATGAAGAAGGGCTTGCCGCCGATCAGGACGCGGATCTCGCTGCCGAGCGGGACCTTGGAAACGTCGACATCGAGGCTGGACGCCGCCTTCGTGTCGCTGGCCGGGTTCATCTGGTCCACGAAGGGCCAGGCCAGCATGGCCCCGCCGGCCGCTGCGGTCATGCCCGCAGCGATATGGATGAAGTCCCGGCGCTCTTCATCGACGCCCTGATCTTGGTGTTCGGCTGTATCGGTGCTCATCTGACCTGACCCTTGGAACTGTCCAGCATTCGTTCGAGTAAGCTAGACTTGTATTACCCGGCATTGCAGGAAATGGCCTGCGCCATCTCACCGCAGACCACTGGCGCCGGTTTTCAATTGCGATAGTCGCGTTTCCGGGATGGCTCAAGCGGTCGTTTGCGCGCAGGGGGACGGGTGGGGTTGCGACGCCGCGAGCTGGTCGTGACGCCCTCGCCAATTGCCGCGCGCCGGCCGAGACGGCAAACAGGAAGGTGCGGGAATCGGTTACCCGCCACCGCAGCACAACTGGAGAGGACAGGCGCGATGAGCAAGGGCGTTGACGAAGCAGAACTCGAGATCCGCAAACAGACCGCTGCAAGCTGGTTCCGGACCCTCCAGGACGACATCATTGCCCGCTTCGAGGCGCTCGAGGACGAGGCGTCCCCCCCGCTCTATCGTGGTCCGGCCGGACGCTTTGAACGCACAGAGTGGCAGCGGGGCGACGGCACCGAGGATCTCGGCGGCGGCCGGATGGCCCTGATGCGCGGACGCTTCTTCGAGAAGGTCGGGGTGCATTTCTCCGAAGTCCATGGCAGCTTTTCCGAAGCCTTCGCCGCACAGATCCCCGGCGCAGAGGAGAGCGGCGGCCGGTTCTGGGCGTCCGGCATCTCCCTGATCGCGCACCTGCACAGCCCGCGCGTGCCGTCGGTGCACATGAACACCCGCATGCTGGTGACATCGGACACCTGGTTCGGCGGCGGGGCGGACCTGACCCCGCTGCTGGACTATCAGCGCCAGCAGGATTTCCCCGATGCGGTGGATTTCCATGCCGCCATGAAGGCCGCCTGCGACGGCCATGCGGACGTCGATTACGAGCGGCTGAAGGCCTGGTGCGACGAATATTTCCACCTCGCCCACCGCAATGAGCCGCGGGGCATCGGCGGCATCTTCTATGACCGGTTCAACAGTGGCGATTGGGAGGCCGATTTCGCTTTTACCCAAAGCGTTGGCCGCGCCTTTGCCGAGGTCTACCCGATGCTCGCCCGTCGGCGGATGGCTGAAAGCTGGTCGGAAGCCGAACGCGAGGAGCAGCTGGTGCGCCGGGGACGGTATGTCGAGTTCAACCTGCTGTATGATCGCGGTACCACGTTCGGCCTCAAGACCGGCGGCAATGTGACCAGCATTCTCTCATCCATGCCGCCCGTGGTGAAATGGCCCTGATCCGCGTCGCGGAGGCCGGTGCCGCCGCTCAGGCCGGCCCGGGCAATGTGGCCGGTTCGGCCGTTACCACGAGATCGTTTGCCCGCAGGAAGGTGAGTGCTGCGACAAGGCCCGCGCGCTTGTTGCCATCAGGGAACGGATGGTTGCCTGTGATGCCTGCCACATGGAGAGCCGCAAGCATGTGACGGTCAGCGCCCTCATGGGCAAAGCCATTCATGGGACGCGCAAGTGCGCCGTCGAGACGGTCCTCATCCCGGACCCAGCCAGTGCGCCTCCGCTGAAGTCGGAGGCATAGCTTCAGGCGGGTTGTCTCAATATGGACTGCAGCGCCTCCCGGTCGAGTGTGAAATCGCTGTCGACCCAGGCGGTTTCGGCCGCTTTCAGGGCGCGGCCGATGTCCGGACCGCTGAGGCCGGCGGCCCGCGCATCCTCGCCGCCGAGGGGGAATACCGGGCGCTCCCAGCCGGTGAGCGCCGTGCTGGCCAGCGCGCTCACCCGCTCGCGCTGCTGCGGATCGGTCGCCGTGATCGCGCAGTCGAGCACCGCCTGTTCGCCCAGCCGCCAGGCAATGCGCCGGATGGCGGCTTCGGAACGGGCGTCTGCGAGGGCGCCGGGATCGACTGCGAGCCAGGCGTCGAGGCGCTGGCTTTCGGCATTGGAGAGCCGGAAGTGGCGCCGGTAATGGCTGGCAAGGTCGGGCACTGGCGGCGAGATCGCCATCAGGCGACGCAAGGGGTCGGCTTCCCCGAGCAGGTCCCGCTCCAGCCTCAGCGCCTGCCGCCAGTCCCCGGGCAGCGGTGCGCGGGTGAGCGGGTGCAGCACCCCGGACGCCTGCATGGCGGCAACGGCATCTTCCGGGTGCGGCGCGGCCAGGAGCTTCCTGAACTCCTTCCAGATCCGTTCGGCCGCAATCTGCCCAAGCCCCGCCTTCTGCCGGGCGCAGGCGGCCAGCCCCTGCGCATCGATCGCCGCGCCGTACCAGGCATTGAAGCGGAAGAAACGCAGGATGCGGAGATAGTCCTCGCGCAGGCGCTGGTCCGGATCCCCGATAAAGATGACCTGCGCACTGGCCGCATCGGCGAGGCCGCCACCGGTGGGATCATGCAGCGTGCCGTCCGGCTCGGCATAGAGCGCGTTGAGGCGGAAATCGCGGCGCGCGGCATCCTCGGCCCAGTCCTCGGTGAAGGCCACCACGGCGCGACGGCCATCGGTCTCGACATCGCGGCGCAGGGTCGTGATCTCGAACGGCTGGCCAACGGCCACGGCGGTGACGGTGCCGTGCCCGATGCCGGTCGGGATGGCGCGGAGTCCGGCTGTGCCGAGCGCCGCCATGACCCGCTCCGGCGGCAACTGGGTCGCAATGTCGATATCATCCACCGGCCGCCCCATCAGGGCGTTGCGCACGCAGCCGCCGACAAAACGGGCACATCCGGGGCGGACCGCCTCAAGGGCGTCGATCACCGCGCGGCTCGCCGGTGCCGACAGCCAGTCAGCCTCGAGCCTAGCGGATGTCGTCAACGGTGATCACATCGGAAGTGTCCGCCGTGGCCCCATCGGCCGGCCCGCCCTCACGAGCGTCTCCGGGCGCGTTCTCCGGCCCGGTCTGAGGCAGGCGCGGCGTGTCCGGCGAGTGCGGCACTTCCCCGGCCCGCGAGACATCGTCGCGCGGGCGCACGCCGAAGCCCCGCGCGGCCCGGCCCGGCCGGTCGGTCGCCGGCGCTCCCACATCGATGGTTTCACGGGAGTCCGGACAGGGCACCTGCCGGCCCGGCACGAGGACCCCGTCCTGCATGTGCGCCGGTTCGTAGCACAGGTCGCGCACCTTCGTCTCCCGCGAGGCGAGCACGACCCAGAGCCCGATTGTCAGGACCGCTCCGGTGGAAAACAGCGCATTGATCGGCCAGACCTTGCGTCCGTCGGCCTCGGCATCGGTCACCAGCAGGCGATAGATCGCGTACATGATGAAGGGCAGCAGGAAGACCGCCACCTGAAGTGCCACGCGATAGGCCAATGCATTTCTCCTTTTTGCCTAGAGATAGAGATTTCGCGCGGCGGTAAAAGCGCCCTGAACGCCTGCGGCCGATTTTTTCGGCCTCAGCGACCGTAGAGAATTCGCCACAGCGTGTGGATGATCCCGGCGGTGACACCCCAGATACGATGCCCGCCATGGGGCATTTCGTAATAGGTCCGCTCCCGCCCCTGCCACACTGCCGAGCGGCGCTGGTGATTGGCCGGGTCCATCAGGAAGGCGAGCGGGGTCTCGAACACCTCGGCCACTTCCCCCGGCTCCGGCACGGGCTGGAAATCGGCTGGCAGTACGCCGAGCACCGGGACGATGCGGAACCGCGTACCCGTGAAATAGGGGGCACTGCGTCCGATCAGCGCGACGTCGGACGGCGGCAATCCGATCTCCTCATGGGCTTCGCGAAGTGCGGCGGTGACCTCGTCATGATCGGTGGGATCGACCTTGCCGCCGGGAAAGGCGACCTGTCCGGGGTGGTTGGCCATGGTCTCGGGCCGCTCGGTGAGGATCACGGCGGGGCCTGACGGGCGCGGGCAGACACCGATCAGCACGCCGGCCGGGCGGATGGCGCGCAATGCCGCAGCATCGAGAAAATCGAGATCGCCGCCCTCGGCAAGCCGCTCCCGGCCCTCGACCGGATCGAGCCGCAGGCGGGCCCGGGCGAGGAAATCCTCGAGATCTGTGTAACGGTCCAAGTGCCGGCGCGCCTATTCGACCGGGCCGACAGGGAAGAAACAGCCGCGGCTCCAAACGCCCCAGAGACGGTCATCCTCCGGCGAGGGCACCGCCATGTCTGCCAGCTCGTAGTAGCAGGGCCGTGTCAGCTTCGCCACCAGTCGGCCGCGAACCCGCACATATGGTGACGGCTCGCCGGTGGCCGCATCGAGCCGGATGTCCAGCGGATGGTCCGCACCTGCGACGACAAAATCCTCGACATTCGTCGTGAAGACAAGGCTCTGGTCAGCGCCGGCCTCGCCAGCACGATCAACGCGCACGGCCAGGAAGGGCGCATCCTCGACCTGCACGATGACCTTTTCATGGGGGGTGACCAGGTAGGTCCGGCCATCGTCATCCTTGCGCAGGATGCGCGAGAACAGCCGCACCAGCTTCATCCGGTTGAACCGCGTCCCCGCGTGCCACCATGACCCGTCAGCCCGGATCTCCATGCCGATATCGGTCACGTGCGCAGGCTGCCAGAGATCGACCGGCGGCAACCGTTCGCTGTCCAGCCCGCCGGGGGCGAGGGTCGCGATCAGCTCGTTCAGGGCCTCGAGAGGGTCCGGCGCGGGATTGCACGCAGCTTCGGGGCTGGATTTCGGTGGGGCATCCGCCATAGTTTCGCTCAACTCCACTGCTGGTGTCTGCGGCCAATCTAGTCCAGCTTCGGCGCCAGCCCAACCTCATCCCACTTGCCCCATGGCGGCACTCCATGGCACCGCAGCCCAACCGACCAAGACCGTCCCCATCCCCCAGAGAACAGGACCGCCCTGCATGACCGACGCGACCCCGGAAATCGTGGCCGAAGCCGAACTGGCCGTGAACCGCCTTGGAGCGGTGCGGGCCGAGATCGGCAAGGCGGTGTTCGGACAGGACGAGGTGGTCGAACTGGCACTCGCGGCCGTCCTGGCCGGAGGCCATGCCCTGCTGATCGGCGCACCGGGCCTGGCCAAGACGCGCCTGGTCGAGGCGATGAGCACAGCTCTCGGGCTCGATGGCGCGCGGATCCAGTTCACTCCGGACCTGATGCCATCGGACATTCTCGGCTCGGAAGTGCTCGACGAGGGTGCAGACGGGGTGCGCAGCTTCCGCTTCCTGCGCGGGCCGATCTTCACGCAGTTGCTGATGGCCGACGAGATCAACCGGGCAAGCCCGCGCACGCAATCGGCCCTGTTGCAGGCGATGCAGGAGAAGCACGTCACGGTGGCCGGCGTCCGGCACGACCTGCCGCGGCCCTTCCATGTGCTGGCGACGCAGAACCCGATCGAGCAGGAGGGCACCTATCCCCTGCCCGAGGCCCAGCTCGACCGGTTCCTGCTGAAGATCGACGTGCACTATCCTGACCTTGAGACAGAGCGTCGCATACTCGTGGAAACCACCGGCAGCGACGCCGAGCCGGTCGCCGCGGCACTGGATGCCGGCAGTCTGATGGGACTGCAGGCGCTGGTCCGCCGCATGCCGGTCGGCGAGAAGGTGCTTGAGGCGATCCTCAGGCTCGTGCGCGAGGCCCGGCCGGAACAGACCTCGGACGACCGCGTCCGCCGCCTGGTCAACTGGGGACCGAGCCCGCGGGCCGGTCAGGCGCTGATGCTCGCGGCGCGCGCCCGGGCCCTGCTGCGCGGCCGGCTGGCGCCGAGCCTCGAGGATGTCGAGGCGCTCGCCGAGCCGGCACTGGGTCACCGCATGGCCATGCGCTACGACCCCTCCGGCGAGGCGCCCGGCCTGGCCGAGCTGATCTTCGACCTCGCCCGGAAGGCGGCCTGACCGCGCCATGACCGATCTCGCCACCCTCCGGTCGGAAGCCGAAGACCTGGCGCGCGCGCTCGCCGACGTGTCGCTGAAGGCGCAGGCATCCGAAGCCCCGCATATCGGCTCGGCCGGCCGCCGCCGGGCCGGCACCGGGGAGCATTTCTGGCAGTACCGCCGCTACGCCCACGAGGACAGTGCCGACCGGATCGACTGGCGTCGCTCGGCGCGCGGCCAGGACCTCTACGTCCGCGAGACCGAGCTTGAAACCGCACGCACGCTCCTGTTCTGGTGCGATCCGCATCCGGGGTTCGACTGGACAAGCGACCCGCTGAAGCAGAAGACCAAGGCGAACGAGGCCCGGCTGCTGATGCTCGCCATCGGCACGCTGCTGTCGCGCGACGGCGAGCGGATCGGCGCGCTCGGCTCGGGCCGCTCGCCGAGCTTCGGGGCCAGCGCGGTGGACCGGCTCGCCGAGGATCTCACGACCGACCAGCCGACCAGCGTCCCGCTGCCGCCGAACAGCTCGGCCATGGTCGTCATCGCCTCCGATTTCTACGATCCGGTCGAGGAGTGGCTGGGCCGGCTCTCGCCGATCGCATCGACCTGCCGGGAGGGCGTGATCCTGGCCGTCCACGATCCGGTGGAAGCGAATTTCCCGTTTGAAGGCCGGGTCCGGTTGTCCCGGCCGGGGGTCGAGGGCAGGACACTGCTCGGCCGGGCGGAATCGGTCCGGGCGGCCTATCTGCAGAAATTCGGCGCCCACCGGCAGGCGCTGCGCGACCTGACCCACCGGTTTGGCTGGCGCATGGTCGAGCACCAGACCGGAGCGCTCAGCCTGAAAGCCGCGACCGACCTGAAACAGGCGCTTGAAAGCTACACGGCGACAGGCGCAGGTTTCTGACTCGATGACCTTCGGACCCTTTCTCTTCGGCGCCCCGCTCGCCCTTGTCGCGCTCGCCCTGCTGCCGGTGATCTGGTTCATCCTGCGGGCCACCCCGCCCGCCCCGCGCGACATGGTCCTGCCGTCTCTGCGCCTGCTCGACGCGATCGAGGTCCGCGACGAGACCCCCGCCCGCACGCCATGGTGGGTGGTGGCGCTGCGCATGGCCGCCGCCGGACTGGCCGTGCTCGGCCTCGCCCAGCCGGTCATCGTCCCCGAACGCGACACGGCGGCGCGGGCCGGCACGGGACCGATGCTGATCGTGATCGATGATGGCTGGACAGCGGCGGCGCACTGGACAGAGCTGAAGGCCGCCGCCCGGGCAAGCCTCGAACAGCTCGGTCCCGATGACGGGGTGCACCTGCTGCTGACCGCGCCGCGCACGCTCGGCCCGAATCCCGTCGACCGGCTGACCCGGCAGGAGGCCGAACGCCAGATTGCCGCGCTGGAGCCGGTCGCCTGGCCGGTCGACCGCGCTGCGGCGCTGGACCGGCTCGACGCCTCCGGGATCGCGCCGGGCCGGATCGTCTACGCCACCAGCGCGGTGACGACGGTAAACGACCGCGGGGCCTTCGACGCGCTGTCGGCCCGCGCGCCGCTGTCGATCTATGCCGCCCCGCTGTCGCCCGTGACAGCGCTCACCGGGCTCGATACAGGCGGGGATGGCGTGTCGGTGGTGCTGCGGCGCAGCGCGACCGGCTCGGATGCACCGGTCTTTGTCTCGGCGCTGTCGCTCGACGGCACGCCGCTGGCCACCGTCGAGACGCGCTTTCCGGCCGGTGAGCGTGAGACGCGGGCAACCTTCACGCTGCCGCCAGCTGCACTCGCGCGGGTCAGCCGGTTCGCGGTTGCCGGCGGGCGGTCTGCGGGGCTGGTCTGGCTGTGGGACACCGCCGACCGGACCCGGCGGGTGGGGCTCGTCTCGGCCGGCGGCTCGGCCCAGCCGCTGCTGTCCGACATGCACTATGTCCGCAAGGCCATCGAGCCCTTCTCGACACTTGTCGAGGGCGAGCTGGGCGATGTGCTGGCGGCGGATCCCGATGCCATCGTGATCACCGATATCGGCACCATCCTGCCGAGCGATGCCGAGGCCCTCACCCGCTGGATGGAGAGTGGCGGCGCGCTGATCCGGTTTGCCGGACCGCGCCTCGCCGCCCAGGGCGACCGGCTGCTGCCGGTCCCCCTGCGGGCCGCCTCGCGCGCCTTTGGCGGTGCGCTCGCCTGGGAAGAACCGCAGGCCATTGCCCCCTTCCCCGCGACGTCGCCATTCGCGGAACTGACCCCGCCTGCAGATGCGCGGGTCCGCCAGCAGGTGCTCGCACAGCCAGCCGCTGACCTGCAGGCCAGGACATGGGCCCGCCTCGAGGATGGCTCGCCTCTGGTCACAGCCGACCGGCGCGGCGCCGGGGCGATCATCCTGTTCCACGTCACCGCCGGGCCGGACTGGTCCGACCTGCCCTATTCCGGGGTCTTTGCCGACATGTTGCGCCGGGCCATCGCCGCCGGCCGCGGCGAGGCGCAGATCCGCGGCGAGGGCGCCTATGCGCCGGAAGTCGTGCTGGACGGGTTCGGACGGTTGCAGCAGCCTTCAAGCCTGGCGGCCCCGCTGATGGGCAGTGCCTTTGCCGCCACCGAGCCCAGCGAGACCAGCCCGCCGGGGCTTTATCGCGGCCCGGCCGGGACCCGCGCCCTGAACACCGCCGCCGGACTCCGGCCGACCGCCATCACGGCCTGGCCGGGCGATGCAACCCTGATCGAGGGCGAGCGGGGCGGTGAGCTGGACCTTGCCGGCCCCCTGCTGGCCGTGGCCGCCGGCCTGCTGCTGCTGGACCTGCTGGTCGCCCTCGGCCTGAACGGGCAGTTGCCGGCGATGCGCCGGTCGGCACTGGCGCTGCTGCTGGCCGGGTTCGCCTCGATCGTCGGGCTGCCCGATAGCGGGGCCCACGCCCAATCAGGCGACACGCGCGACAAGGCACTTGCCGCAGCCACGGAGATGCGCTTCGGCTTCATCGCGACCGGCGATGCCGCCCTCGACGACCGGACGCGCGCCGGCCTCCGGGGCCTGTCGCGGGTGCTGTACCTGCGCACCTCCGTCGAGCCGGCCGAGCCGCATGCCCTCGATCCCGAAACCGATGCGCTCGATCTCTATCCGCTGATCTATGTCTCGATCCCCGATGCCCCCGCGCCGCTGGGCGAGACGGCGGTCGCAAGGCTGAACGCATATATCGACCATGGCGGGGCCCTGGTCATCGACACGCGCGCGGGTGCCAATGTCGGCACCGAGACCGATGTCAGCGTGCTCTCGACCGTGCTGGCCGGGCTCGACATCCCCAATCTCATCCCCGTCCCGGATGACCACGTGCTGACCCGCAGCTTCTACCTGATCGACGACTTTCCGGGCCGCTATGCCAAGCGCCGGCTCTGGATCGAACAGGTCGGCGGGGACACGCGCGTGATCGGCGATGGCGTGTCGCGCCTGTTCATCGGGGATGCGGACTGGGTCGGCGCCTGGGCCGTCGACGAGCGCGCCCGGCCGCTCTATTCGGTCGATGGCGGCGAGAGCCAGCGTGAAATGGCGCGCCGTTTCGGGATCAACCTCGTCATGTACATTCTCACCGGCAACTACAAGGCCGACCAGGTGCATGTCCCCGCCCTACTCGAACGCCTCGGCCAGGAGGATAACGACCAGGCGCCGCAGGATGGCGACATGGAGCTCGACCGCATTCCCGCGCGCATCCAGGATGGAGGCCCGCAGCCATGATCCCCGCTGCCGGCGCGCTGCGCCTGGGCTTTGACCCGTTCCTGCCCTGGCCCATCCTGATCGGACTGGCAGCGGCGAGCTTTGCCGTCTGGTTCGTCTATTTCGTGCTGCACGGCCGGGCCTGGCTGACCCGTGCGCTGGCACTGGTGCTGGTGCTCGCCGCGCTCGCCAATCCCTCGCTTGTGGAAGAGGACCGCGAGCCGCTCTCATCGGTGGCCGCGATCATCCTCGACCGCTCCGAGAGCATGTCCTTCGGCGACCGCGCCGCGGTAGCGGAAGACACTTTCGAAGCCTTGCGGTCGGCACTGGAAGCGGATGCGAGCCTCGAAGTGCGCGTGGCCGAAACCGATCCCGGCGCCGACGGGACCGCCATGATCGGCGCGCTCGAAGGGCTGATGGCGGATGTCCCGCGCAACCGCATTGCCGGGGCAATTCTCATCACCGACGGCCAGGTCCATGACCTTCCGGAGGATCTCGCGGGCCTCGCCGACCTCGGGCCGGTTCATGCGCTGATTGCCGGCGACAGCCGCAAGGGCGACCGCCGGGTCGAGATCGTCGAGGGGCCGAGTTTCGGGATTGTCGGCGAGCGTGTCCCATTCATCCTGCGGGCCGAGGATCCGGCCGGCGGAGACATCCCGCTGTCGGTCTCGGTCAATGGCGGGAAGCCGCAACAGGTCACCGTGCGCTCCGGCCAGGACACCCCGGTTGCGCTCGAAGTCGAGCGGCGCGGGGAGAACATCGTGGTCGTCGAGGCGCCGCCCGGCCCTGAGGAACTGACGCTTGCGAACAACCGGACGGCCGCACTCCTGTCGGGCACCTTCGACCGGCTGCGCGTGCTGCTGATCACCGGCAAGCCGAACGCCGCCGGCCGGGTGTGGCGCGACCTGCTCAAGTCCGACCCGCAGGTCGATCTCGTTCACTTCACCATCCTGCGTCCGCCCTTCAAGCAGGACATCACGCCGATCCGGGAACTCGCGCTGATCCAGTTCCCGACCGATGAACTGTTCGAGGATTCGCTCGACGAATTCGACCTCATCATCTTCGACCAGTACGAGCGGACGGGTGTCGTCACCCAGTCCTATCTCGCCAACATGGCGCGCTATGTGGAAGAGGGCGGTGCGCTGGCGCTGATTGCCGGGGAGGGTTTTGCCGGTCCTGCCAGTCTCGCCCGGACCCCGCTTGCCAGCGTCCTACCCGCGATCCCGTCGGGGTCGGTCTCGATCGGTCCATTCACGCCAGAGCTCACCCAGGCCGGAACGCGCCACACCGTGACCAGCACGCTCGACGGGCAAAGCTGGGGTGGCTGGATGCGCTATATCAGTGCCAGTGCCGAAGCCGGCGACGTGTTGCTCGAAAGTCCGAACGGCGATCCGCTACTGGTTGTCGACCGGGTCGGCGAGGGACGTGTCGGCCTGCTGTTGTCCGACCAGATCTGGCTGTGGGCGCGGGGCCATGATGGTGGCGGTCCGTTCGCCGAACTGATCCGGCGCATGGTTCACTGGATGATGAAGGAACCGGAGCTGGAAGAGCGCAAGCTCGATCTCTCGGCGCAGGATGGCCTGGTCCGGGCACGGCTGAGGACGCTGTCGGACATGGCGCCGCCGCTGGCCCTGGAAACCCCCGAGGGCGACCAGCTCGTGCTCGACTGGACCATGCTGGAGCCCGGCGTGTTCGTCGCCGAAAGCACGGTCGAGCAGATGGGGCTCTATCGGGCCACGGCCGGCGGGCTGGAAGCGGTGGCGCTGAACGGGCCGGCCAATCCGCAGGAATATGCCGACCTGCGTGCGACCCGTGAGGTGCTGGCGCCATTGGCAGAGGCGACGCGTGGCGGGGTGTTCGAGCTCGGCCCCGAGGGGCGCCGGCGGCCGGAAGTGCGCCGGGTCGGGGCAAACGGCGCAGCGGCCGGTGCCAGCTGGCTGGGCCTGCGCGAACGCGGCGCCTATGTCGTGAAGGCCTCGTCCAGCCATCCGCTCCTGCCCGCGATCGTCGCCGCCCTGCTGGCCACCCTGTTCCTGCTCATCGCCTGGCGCCGGGAAGGGCGCTAGTGTCCCGATCGAATTGTTTCACTTGGCCGCTTGGATTCTTCGTCAGGGCCAGGAGCGTGAAGTCCATCGATGCGGGCATCGGCGGACCTTTGCGCGACGACGATCCTGGCGGAAAAGACGAGTGGCCAAGTGGTGCAATCTGGTCGAAAACCGCCCTAGTGTCCTGATCGCGAAAATCACTGTATTGTCTTGCATGTCTGGATTGGAGGT
>CAZDMQ010000050.1:0-27040 GCA_964506685.1 uncultured Hyphomonadaceae bacterium
TTAGTGCATTCACCGAGTTCAGCATCAAAGACAGGGGTCACCTTCACCAATTGCGGATTCAGCATCAGCAAATTGTTCGACAAGGACTGATCGTTTTGGCGAATGGTGAAGATGTCGACGCGCTGCTCGTACTCAACAAGGGCTGTGCGCAGCGCGGTGTCTCGAATGATCGAAACCCGCCCGGCATTCTCCAGCTCCACAACAGATGGCAGGCTGAGAACATTGATATTGTAGTAATGAGACGTCGCAAGCGCCATGCACTCGGCTTGCGTGAGTTGATCTCGGGCGGCTACGCCGAAAATGACCTCCGTGGCGGAACGAAGATCATCAATGACAGCCATCCTGCGGTCGCGGACCCGCGCCGAAGAGTCCTCAACGCGGACGATGTCCGGGTGCAGCCGCTCCAGAAAATTCAACTCGTCCGCTCTGTCGCCCCGCGCCTCATTCCAGTTATTGACCTGCAGGCCGATGAATACGCCGAACACCACGATAAGCGTTTCAACTGCGACGGTGAACCAGTCCTGCTTGCGGATGGAGGTGGCGAGGCGCTGGAGGATCATAGCGCGGCCTTATCCTGCGTTACACCGTCGAGATAAGGCATCTCGAACGGTACAAAACAATCTCCATATCGTTCTAGCTGTTGTTCCGTATAGGTCGGCATATAGTCTCGAAAGTCATCGAAATAGGCTTGATTGGGTTGCGGGTCAGCTAATTCTATTTGCGGTAAAGTCTGCCGCGCCACGCGCTCCCGCAATCCGCTCTGTAAATCGTGGAAATGCAGCAGTTCCAAGTATCGTGAGCGATCATCTGCGGTGATTTCGCGCGGCAGAGCGAGAACTTTCAGTCGGGCTTGGGCATCAAAGATTTCTTCTTGTTTGTCGAGCATCAAATTTGCGCCTCGGAACAGGCTGTCGAGCGCGCGTCGCCGATCCACATTCATTGCCGAGAGTGTTCCATTGTTCAGTTCGGCCTCCCAGACTCGAGACCCCCACATCCTGTAAGGGGTCGGCAAAACTTCCGGCAGTTGGGTCTGGAACGCGCCGGGATGAGGCGTCCATGGCAATCCCGGCCAAAGCTCGCCTTCTTGTTGCAGCATCTCGGACAGAATGCGGGTTCGCTCTTTCCGACAGGGCGCAATAGCGATGACTTCCTTAACGCTGAAAAGGTTGGTGAAAAGGTCGGCGTTGATTGCGAATTCTGCACCTCGCAAGTCTGATCGTTGCTGACCGGATCGCAGCCATTGCTCTGCCATCAAGGCGAACAAGACCCCCAGCACAACGATCACGAAATCGAGCCCTACGGCCAACCAGTTTTGGTCCTTCATGTGTTGTGTGATGCGCCGCAGGATCATGAGCCGTCTGCGCCATTGGGAACGGGTGTTACGCCAAGCTCGGAATGAATATTCTCTAAGAGTTCATGCGCAGACTGATTGGCGCCGGCGAGCATGAGGTAATGACCCGTCGCCCATCCCAATTGAGACTGCAGCGTTGCTGCCAATTCGGGCTCGGTCGCGATGAGTTTCAGAAACGCTTCCTCATCGACAGTGCCAAAAACCGATAGGCCAAACTTATGTCCGATACTGATCGCCGCATCGCGTGATGGCCGGTAGGTGACATCCTGTGATTTTTCGATCGCCGATGTAATTAGCCTTTATTCCTGCAGTTGGCGGACAATTTCCTTGTTCCTGAGAATTCCAAGATCACCGGAATTCACCAATGCGTCCAGGGCGGTTGCGTTCTTCTCTACATTGCCCACGAGAATGGCAAATGACCACAAACTCTGTTTTGCGGCAGCGGCATATTCTTCGAAATTAAAGTCTTCGGCGTGGGAACCCTCACGCGCGGATTCTTCGATGTCACTGGTCCAGCTCAGTCCCAATTCAAGTTGGTTCTCCTTTGCCAACGGATCGCTGACCGCTGCATTTGGTGTGCTTTCAAATACGTAATTGATCGTTGCGATACGGATCAGAGCGTTATCGATCGCAAGCTCATAGCCTTCGATATCGGCAGCGATGTCCGTGGCAATATCTTCGAGAATTTGGGCTTCGCGCAGTCGGTCGCCGCGCGCAGTGCTCCAATTGGTGATCTGAAAGGCGATAAGGATGCCGACAACAACAATAAAAAAGTCGAGCGCCACCGCCAACCAGTTCCGGTCTTTGACGTGTTTTGTGATGCGGCGCAGAAGCATGTTTGTCCCCGATTCCCTGTCGCAGGAACCATGGAGCAGATTCATTTGAATGCATAGCTTTACGATGGAAGAGATGCATATCGGGTTCGATAAGGGCCCTACCAAGGGCAACTTAGGTCGTTCGCCAAAATACCGGCCGCCGTCCGCAATGGGCCATGCCCGGTCGTCCTGGCAGCCTCCCGTAGCCGGTGTTCTCGCTTGTGTGCTCTTTCCATTGCGCCCGCCTTGGGTCACACAGGGGGGGAAAGCATGGGAGGTGGTGATGGGTGAGGCGAGCGGTGCGACGGCGGGGATGACCGGGGCGGAGGCGCTGGTCGGGACGCTGGCGGACCTCGGCGTGACGGCGTGCTTTGCCAATCCCGGCACGTCGGAGATGCACCTTGTCACCGCGCTCGACCGCGAGCCGCGCATCCACAGCGTGCTCTGCCTGTTCGAGGGCGTGGCGACCGGGGCGGCCGATGGCTATGCGCGGATCGCCGGGTCGCCGGCCATGACGCTGCTGCATCTCGGGCCGGGCTATCTCAATGGCGGGGCGAACATCCACAATGCCCGGCGGGCGCATACGCCGATGATCAATGTGATCGGCGACCATGCCGTGCCGCACCAGCGCTATGACGCGCCGCTGGCGAGCGATATTGCCGGCCTCGCCGCGCCGAATTCACGCTGGATCAAGTCGGTCGACAGGGTGGCGGATGCGGGCCGGCTGGCGGCCGAGGCCTGGACGGCGAGCTTCGGCCCGGCGCCGGGGCCGGTGTCACTGGTGCTGCCGGCCGACAGTGCCTGGCTGGAGGGCGGAAACCGGGGCGGCGAGGCGGTGCGTCCGGCGCTGCGGCCGGCCGACCCGGAAGCGGTTGCGGCGGCGGCCGAGCGGATCCGGGCGGCGAAGCGGCCGCTGGTGCTGGTCGACGGCACGGCGCTCGGCGAGGCAGGACTGGTCGCGGCGGCGCGGCTGAAGGCCGCCGGCGTGCGGGTGATGACCGATACCTTCTTTCCGAAGATGGCGCGCGGGGCAGGCCGCTTCGTGCCGGACCGGATGCAGTATTTCGCCGAGGCCGCCATGGCCGATCTCGAAGGCCATGACCTTATGGTGCTGGCGGGCACGCAGGCGCCGGTCGCCTTCTTCGCCTATCCCGGCAAGCCGAGCCTGCTGGTGCCCGAGGGCTGCGAGACGGTCGATCTCGGCGGAGCGGAGACGGACAGCGCGGCGACCCTGGCGGCGCTTGCCGGCGCGCTCGGGGCGATGGAACTGGCGCCCGTGGCCGAACGGGTCCGGCCGGAGGCGCCGACCGGTGCGCTGGATGCGGCCGCGGTCGGGGCGTCGATTGCCCGCCACCTGCCGGAGCAGGCGTTTGTCTCCGATGACGGGGTGTCGAACGGGCTGCCGAGTTTTCTCGCCACGGCCAATGCGGCGCCGCACGAGTGGATGATGCTGACCGGTGGCGCCATTGGCCTGGGCATGCCGCTGGCGCTGGGCGCGTCGGTGGCCGCACCGGAGCGCAAGGGGCTCTGCCTGACGGGCGACGGGGCGGGGATGTACACCAACCAGGCGCTGTGGAGCATGGCGCGCGAAGGGGCCGATGTGGTGACCGTGGTGTTCGTCAACCATTCCTACCGCATCCTGAATATCGAGCTCTACCGCACCGGCGCCGGCAATCCGGGACCGGCGGCGGCTGCCATGCTGGGGCTGGGCAATCCCGAGATCGACTGGGTGAAGCTTTCCGAGAGCCTGGGCGTGCCGGCCGAGGCAGCGGCGACGGCCGAGGTGTTCGACGCCGCGCTGGAACGCGCCTTTGCGGCCGAGGGGCCGCGGCTGGTTGCGGCCATGTTGCCCGGTTGATTGTCACAGACGCAGGAGGTGCACCATGTCAGAGGCCATTACCCCGTTCCGGATCGATATTCCCGAGGCCGCGCTCGAGGATCTGCGCCAGCGTCTGGCCCTGACCCGGTTCCCCGAGGCCGAGACGGTCGATGACTGGAGCCAGGGCATACCGCTCGCCTATGTGCGGGAACTCGCCGACTATTGGGCCACCCGCTATGACTGGCGCCCGGTCGAGGCGCGGCTCAACGGGCTGCCCAATTTCCGGACCGAACTGGACGGGCTGGGCATCCATTTCATCCATGTCCACTCGCCGGAGGCCGGGGCGCGGCCGCTGCTGATGACACATGGCTGGCCGGGCTCGGTGCTGGAATTCACGGAGGTGATCGGTCCGCTGAGCGATCCGGTGGCGCATGGCGGGGCGGCGGAGGATGCGTTCCATCTCGTGTTGCCGAGCCTGCCGGGCTATGGCTTTTCGGACAAGCCGGCGGCGACGGGCTGGGGCGTGGACAAGATCGCCGCTCAATGGGACGTGCTGATGCGCCGGCTCGGCTATGGGCAGTATTTCGCCCAGGGCGGGGACTGGGGCAGCGCGGTGACCTCGGCCATCGGATCCCAGAATCTCGGTGCGTGCCAGGGCATCCATGTCAACATGGCCTTTGTGCCGCCCGACCCGGCGACCATGGAGTCGCTGACCGCGGAGGAGCAGTCGGCGCTGGCCGGGATGAAGTTCTACCAGGACTGGGATTCGGGCTATTCCAAGCAGCAGGCGACCCGGCCGCAGACGCTGGGCTATGGGCTGGTCGACTCGCCGGTCGGGCAGATGGCCTGGATCGTCGAGAAATTCTACCAGTGGACCGATTGTGACGGCCATCCGGAAAACGTCATCTCGCGCGACCGGCTGCTCGATAATGTGATGATGTACTGGCTGAACGCGGCCGGCGCCTCCTCGGCCAGGCTCTACTGGGAGAGCTTTAGCAGCGCCCGGATGGACCCGGTCGCCGTGCCCTCGGCGATCTCGATGTTCCCGAAGGAGATCTTCCGGACCTCGGAGCGCTGGGCGCGGCAGCGCTATCCCGACCTGCGTTGTTTCGGGCGGCGGGAGAAGGGCGGCCATTTCGCCGCTGCCGAGCAGCCCGACGCCTTTGTCGCGGAGGTGCGGGCCGGCTTCGCTGCGATCGAGGGGCGGTGAACGTCGGACGGTGAGATGAGGGCTATGGCGCGGTGGCGGGTTGCGCGCCGGGCTTGCAGGGGCCGGGGTCGAACCGCATGGCGATGAAGGTGGCCGGGTTTCCGTTGGAATAGTTCAGCGCGTAGTGCGGCATTGATTCGGTCACGCAGTAGCCGAGGCCTGCCGCTTCGCTGCGGAGCGCGTCGAGGGCTGGCAGGCCGTTACGGTGTTCGAGATCGACGAGATAGGCCACCGGCAGGGCGCCGGCCGTATCCGGCAGGTCGACCACGGTCGCGGGGGCGTGGATGTTCTGGGTGCCAAGGCGCATGACGTAGGATGGTTCGGAATAGCCGACGGCCTGGACCCTTTGGGGTGGCTCGCAGCCCTCGCCCCGGCCGGGAACGGCGCAGATCTCGGCGAGGGCGGCGTAGGCCTGCTCGGTCGGCTGGATCCAGACCTGGCTCGGCAGGAAGGCGACCCGGACATGCCAGCCGGCCAGTGTGGCGGTGGCGATGCCGAGGAGGGCGGCCGGGCCGATGCGGCGGGCGAGGATGGCTGCCAGGGTGAGGAGGGCCATGAGGGCGGCAGCGTACCAGAGCCACATGGGGAAGTCCGTTCCGACCGACCACTGCGCGGCGATGGTGTAGGGATCGCCATGCCGGAAGTCGCCATAGACTTCCTGCTTGACGAGTTCGGCCGTCAGCGGGGTCGAGACGGCCAGCAGGGCAGCGGCGCCAAGGGCGAAGAAGACGGCCGAGGCAATGCGCACCCCGCGGCTGCCGGTTGCGGCCATGAGGTGCCAGGCGCCAAAGCCGCACAGCAGGGCGAGGGCGGGATAGGCGGGCAGGATGTAGTGGCTGAGCTTGGTCAGCAGCAGCTCGAAGAAGATCCAGGTCGGCAGGCCCCAGGCGATGAGGAACTTGAGGCCCTGCCGGTGCTCGCCGGCCACCGTTTCAAGCGCCGTGCGGCGGATGCCCTGCCAGGTGTAGTAGAGACCCGGAATGAGGAAGAGCGTGGCCGGGAAGAACCAGGCCGGGACGTGCAGGAGGTGGTAGCCCGGCAGGCCGCCATGGCCTTCCGATGCACTCACCAGCTTGTCCTTGAGGTCCTTGCCGACCGCACCCTGAAGATATTCCCCGGCGGTGGCGATCTGCACCCAGGTGAACCAGGGCAGGACGATGACCACGAACAGCAGCGGACCGGGCCACCAGCCGAGCGCCTTCATCCAGCTGGCCTCGCGCCCGTCCCAGACATAGAGCACCGCCATGGCAAACAGCGCGACCATGGGGGTCACCGGTCCCTTGATCAGGAAGCCGAGCCCCATGGCGGCCCAGAACACCAGCGCGATCCGGCGGTCATTGTCACCCCGCATGTAGAGGCGGGCCAGCGCGCCGAGGCCGAGCGTGGTGAGGAAGATGAGCACACCGTCGGTCTTCGAGATGTGCGCTTCGGAGGTCAGCAGCAGGGTCGCACCGAACAGGCCCGAGCCGACAAAGGCAGCGGTGCGCGGGATGAGGACGGTGCCGGCCCAGAGACAGGCGGCCGCAGCGAGGGAGGCGCCGATCCAGGAGGGGATGCGGTAACTCCAGATCTGATTGGCCGAGGCATCGGAGAAGGCGGCCGTCGAGGCGGCCTGTAACCAGTGGATGCCGGCGGGCTTCTTGTTGCGAAGCTCGTCCTGGTAGCGGATGCGGATATAGTCGCCGCTTTCGAGCATCTGCTTGGAGGCTTGGGCGAAACGGCTTTCGTCGCGGTCGAGGGCCGGCAGGGTGAACACGCCGGGCGCAGCGGCGGTGAAGGTGATCAGGAAGACGATCACATAGGCTTTCCAGCCGGCGGCGAGGCGGTCGAGACGGGTCATGGCGCTTTCGTCTAGCCGGTTCAGCCGGCCTTGTCTCGGGGTCAGGCCGTCGCTTTCAGCACAAGGGCCGTCATCGGCGCAGCGATCTGGCCATCCTCGCCCGCATGGGACGCCAGCTCCTCGGTCAGCTCGGCGATGATCGCGTCAATGACCGCATCGCCGGCCGGGTCGTCGGGGTCGATGACTGGCTGCAGGGCGCCGTCGGGGGCCGGCCGTCCGAGGAACAGGACATCGAACAGGACGAGATCGGCGACCGGGGGCAGCCTGGAGGGGAGGCTGACCCGCGCGATGTCGTCGAAAACCAGCCCGGCCGCCCGCGCCGCCGTGGCAAAGGCGTCGCGATCACCATAGCCGAACGGGCCGAGCGGCAGGAGGTCGTCGCCAAGGTGGCGGCCGATTGCGCTGGCAAGGGCGGCGAACACCGGGTTGCCGTCCGCGGCAGCGGTCCACACGGAGACATGGACGGGAGCGCCTGGCTGACAGACACGCCGGATTTCGGACAGGGCACCGACCTTGTCGGGAAAGAACTGCAGGCCCTGCTGGCAGGTGGCGCCGGCGAAGGTGCCGGCGGCGAAGGGCAGGTCGAGGGCGCTTGCCTCGGTGAAGCTGATCCTGTCATCGAGACCGGCCTCGTCCGTCAGGCGTCGAGCAAAGGCCAGCATGGGCGGGGCGACATCGACGGCCTCGACCCGGCGTTCCCGGAATCCGGCAGCGAGCCTGCGGGCCACGATACCGGTGCCGGTGGCGAGGTCGAGCAGGCGCCCGGTCGCCGGCAGGCCGTCGACGAGGTCGTGCGCCCAGGGTTCGAACAGGCCGGGGCCGAGATAGGTCTGGTAGAGCTCCGGCGGTGTCCGGCCAACGGTGAAATCTGTGATGCGGGTCATGTCATTGCGGCTCCCATCGGGCCTTCCCCATGCCTTTCCGTAGGGGAAGGGTTGCGGAAAAGCAAGCCTGAAACCCGCGCCGGCGGGCAGCGCCGGGCCTCAAGATGGCAACCGGCCCCTCGCAACATCCATCGCGCTTCTGTATGCAGTCGCGGTTTCCCGTTCCCCATGGAGTGCCCCTTGGCCGATCTCCCCCTGAAACGTCCCGAACTGTCCATTGTCGTGCCTGTCTTCAACGAGGCCGGCAATGTCGAGGCGCTGGCTGGCGAGATAGCTGCCGCACTGGAGGGGCGGGCTTTCGAGATGATCTTTGTCGACGACGCGTCCACCGATGCGACGCGCGATGTCCTTGTTGGCCTGAAGAGCCGCTTTCCGGGGCTGCGTGTGCTCAGTCACCGCCGGAATGCCGGCCAGAGCCGGGCGATCCGGACCGGGATCGGGGCGGCACGGGCCCCGGTTGTCGGCACGCTGGACGGGGATGGCCAGAACGATCCGGCCGACCTGCCGGATCTTTATCGCCGGCTCACACGGCAGGGCGCGCCGGCCGGACTGAAAATGGTGATGGGGCGGCGGGCCAGCCGCAAGGACACCGCCTGGAAACGCCTCGGCTCGCAGGTCGCAAACCGGATCCGCAAGCGCCTCCTGCGCGATGATTGCGACGACAGCGGTTGCGGCATCAAGGTGATGGACCGGGCGGCCTATCTTGCCCTGCCGTATTTCGACCATATGCACCGTTACATGCCGGCCCTGATGCGCGGCGACGGACACGACGTGGAATTCGTCGATGTGAATCACCGTCCGCGCGGTTCCGGGCAGTCGAAGTACACCAATTTCGGGCGGCTCTGGGCGGCGGTGAGCGACCTGCGCGGGGTCGTGTGGCTGATCCGGCGGCGACGCGATCCCGGCGGCACGGACGAGGTATAGGGGGGTGCGGCGGACGGTCGCCATGCCGCAGGAGCGGACGTGCCGGCAGGCGGTGCCGACAGTGGGGACCGGGCGATGGGCCTGACCACGGGGGCCATCATTCTGGCGGTGTCGGCGTTTACCGCCTTCCTGTCGGGGATCTTCGGCATGGCCGGCGGGCTTGTGCTCATGGGCGTGCTGATCGCCCTGCCATCGGTCACCGTGCCCATGGCGATGATCATCCATGGCGCCTTGCAGATGGTGGCAAATGGCTGGCGGGCCTTCCTGCTGCGCGGCGAGATCGACTGGACTGGTGTCCGGCGCTACGGCATCGGCGCGGCGGCGGGCGTCGCGGTGCTGATGCTGGTGACGTGGCAGCCGGAAAAGCGCCATGTCTATCTCCTGCTGGGGCTGGCCCCGCTGCTGATCTGGTTGCCGAAGGAGCGGCTGCATCTCGATTTCCAGCGCCGCGGCCATGCCATCGCCGCCGGGTTCGGGGTGCAGGCGCTGAACACGCTGGCCGGGGTGGCCGGGCCGCTGCTCGACCTGTTCTTCGTCCGCAATGGCATGACGCGGCAGGAGATCGTGGCCACCAAATCGGTGACCCAGGCGCTGAGCCATCTTGTCAAGATCGCCTTCTGGAGCGTGCCGCTGGTGCGCTCGGCCGGGCTGTCGGCGCTGCCGCCGGCCTGGTTCCTGGCGCTGGCCATCCCGATTGCGATGACGGCCACCTGGGCCGGCGGGCTGGTGCTGAAGCGGATGGATGATGCGGGTTTCAAACAGGTCGTGAAGTGGCTGGTGACGGCGATTGGCGGGGTCATGCTGCTGCGGGCGTTCGGGGTGTACTGAAGCGCCGGTCCGTTCGCCAATGGACTGCGTCTGCTGCGTCGTTGCTTTCGGAGAAAATTCGCCGTGGGGGTTCATGCGATGTCAAGGGACGTTTGCGATAGCTGGGGAAGCGGCGCAGGAGACCGGGATGGCCAAGGCCCTCTTTCACAAGAACCAGCGGGTATATGTGAAACCCGTCGGCACCTTCGCCCATGTCGAAGCTGTGATCCCGCACTGGGTGAAGGGCGTCGATGAGCCGTTGCGGGTCACCTATGATGTCGGGCTGGGCCGCGAGTTCAGCGCCACCGAACTGGTGTCGGAAGCCCATCTGCGCGAGGGCGGGGACAGCGCCCGGGAGATGGCGCAGGAGAACTGGCGCGTGCAGCGGGCGAAGGCGCGCTGGCAGTCGGGCGATACCGGGCACCATCCGCATCCGGGCACCTTCCCGGTGGTCGTCACCGAGGAGCAGGACTGGGGCGGCTGGCGCGTGCCCGGTGCCGAGTATGACCGCAATCCCCAGCGGATCGAGTACCAGGCGCGGATCATTGCCAACAGCCCGCGCATGATGCGCATCCTCGGCGCGTTCGTGCGCAGTGTTGCGGACACCGTTGACGACGTGCCGGACGAGGTGCTGGAGCAGGCCAAGCTGGCAAGCTCGGTACTGCGGCACATCTACGAGATCGGTTCGAACGCGAAGGGTGACGACCTCGAGGTTGCCTGAGGCGACCGGACCGGTCAGGCGGTCTGGTCGGCTCCGTCGGCGCGGCCGAGGCGCATCTGCTGCTTGAACGGGGCGGCGCCGAACAGGCCGCAGGCAACGCCGAGCAGGTTGAACGCCCCGTCGATCGGGCTGGGGTTGCGGACCCATGGCAGCAGGCCCTGCGCGATCTCGAGGCCGGCCCCGCACAGGACCAGACCTGCGGCGATCATCCACCAGCGCAGCCTCGGATAGCCCAGCCGCCAGGCGGCCGCGAGGACGAAATAGGCGGTCATGTGCTGGACCTTGTCGGGGATCAGCATCAGGGCCGCATCATCGCCGGGCGGTTTGAGCGACAGCCAGGCGAGCAGGACGAGCCCGAACGGGGCGGCCACGGCTGCGAGCCGGCGCACCAGGTCCAGGGTCGGCTGGGACAGAACCGCCAGTGATGCCATCGAACTTCCTTCCACTTGTCATTGCCCGCGCCGGCGGCGGGTGGGCCGGTCCGGCGATACCATGTTGACCCTTGCACCGAGGTCCCCAATTGCGCCAAGTCTAGCGCGTGGATGCCTCTGGCATGTGCTTAAACTTTGGCAAGGACTGCATTTGATGCGCACCGATACCGCCCCCGCCTTCAGGTTGGAAGACTACCGTCCCTATCCGTTTGCAATCGACAATGTGTCGCTGCGCTTCGATCTCGATGCGGCGCGCACCGTGGTCGAGGCCGTGATGTCCGTGCGGCGGGTCGGACCGGGGCCAATGGTGCTGAATGGCGAGGCGCTGGAGCTGGAGGCGATCGCGGTGAACGGGGAGCCGCTTGCAGCCGGTGCGTATGCCGTGGACGCCGGGACCCTGACGCTGGCGGATCCGCCCGACCTGTTCGAGCTGTCGACGCGCGTGGTGATCCGGCCGGAGGCGAACACCGCCCTGTCGGGTCTTTATGTGTCCGGCGGGCGGCTGTGCAGCCAGTGCGAGGCGCACGGGTTTCGCCGTATCACCTTCTGGCCGGACCGGCCCGATGTCATGAGCCGTTTCCACGTCCGGCTCGAAGGCGAGCAGGCGCGGTACCCGATCCTGCTGTCGAACGGCACGCCGGGCGCGGCCGGCCCGCTGGAAGGCGGGCGGCACTTCGCCGAATGGGACGATCCGCACCCCAAGCCGAGCTATCTCTTCGCCCTGTGTGCCGGCGCCTATGATGTCCATCGCGACCGCTTCACGACGCGATCGGGCACCGAGGTCGGCCTCGCCATCCATGTCGACCAGGGCGATGGCGCGCGGGCGGCCTATGCCATGGACGCCCTGAAGCGGGCCATGCGCTGGGATGAGGAGGTGTTCGGCCGGGAGTATGACCTTGGCGTGTTCAACATCGTGGCGGTGCGGGATTTCAATTTCGGCGCCATGGAGAACAAGGGCCTCAACATCTTCAACTCGGCCTATGTGCTGGCCGACGAGGCGACGGCGACGGACCAGGATTTCGAGGCCATCGAATCGATCGTGGCGCACGAATACTTCCACAACTGGACAGGCAACCGGATCACCTGCCGGGACTGGTTCCAGCTCTGCCTCAAGGAGGGGCTGACGGTCTTTCGCGACCAGGAGTTCTCCGCCGACATGCGCTCGCGTGCGGTACAGCGGGTCAAGGACGTCATCCGGCTGCGGGCGCGCCAGTTCGCCGAGGATGCCGGTCCGCTGGCCCACCCCGTGCGGCCCGACAGCTATGGCAGCGTCGACAATCTCTACACCGCGACGGTCTACGAGAAGGGCGCCGAGCTGATCCGGATGCTGAAGGCGCTGATCGGCACGGACGCGTTCGCCCGCGGAATGGACCTCTATTTCGAGCGCCATGACGGCCAGGCCGTGACGATCGAGGATTTCTACGCCTGTTTCGAATCCGCCTCGGGCGAGGACCTCACCGCGTTCCGCCGCTGGTACAGCCAGGCCGGGACCCCGAAAGTGCACGCACGCAAGGCCTGGGACGCGGCGGCGGGCCGGCTCACCCTGACGCTGCGCCAGGAGACCCCGCCAACGCCGGGCCAGCCGGCCAAGCAACCGGTGCCGATCCCGCTCGCTGCCGCCCTGCTCGATGCCGGCGGCCGGACGCTGGCGTGCCGCAACATCGTGCTGCGCGAGGCCGAGGCGACGGAGGTGTTCGACGGGCCGGCGCTTGAGGGGCTGGCCAGCGCGCCGATGGTTTCGCTCAATCGCGGCTTCTCCGCACCGGTCATCATCGACTGGGACGATCCGGGCCAGGCCGGGCTTGCCATGGCCGCAATCGAGGATGACCCGTTCAACCGCTGGGACCTCCTGCAGGGGCAGACGGCGCAGGCCATACTCGACCTCGCCGGCCGGCCCGATGCATCGGTACCGGGCGAGGTCGCCGGGGCCGTGGTCCGGGCGGTGGGCGAGGTGGCCGGCAGCGATCCGGCCTATGCTGCCCTGCTGATGCGGGCGCCGAGCGTGGGCGAGCTGTTCCATCAGAGCCTGCCAGCCGATCCGGTGGCGCTGGACGCTGCACGGGACCGCTGGCGCCGGGCCCTCATGCAGCACCCGGACATGGCCGCGCTCTGTAACCGCGTCCTGTCGCAGCCCTCGCCGACGCCGTTCCGGCCCGACGCCGAGCAGGCCGGCATCCGGGCGCTGCGGACAGCGATGATTGCCGGTCTCGGCAGTCTCGGCGCGCCGGCGACCGAACGGCTTCAGGGCTTGTACCGCGATGCTGTCGGGATGACCGAACAGCTCGCCTGCCTGCGCTCGCTGATCGAGGCGGCGGGGCCGGAGCATCCGGACGTCGCCGCCTTCCATGCGCAGTGGAAGGACAATCCGCTGATCATCGACAAATGGTTCGGAGCGCTGTCCGTGCTTGCGGCCAGTGCGGCCGAACTTGACGCGCTGAGCGAGCATCCGGATTTCGATTTCGGCAATCCGAACCGGGTGCGCGCGGTTGTCGGCACCTTCGCGATGCAGAACCTTGCCGCCTTCCATGCACCCGACGGCAGCGGTCACCGCTATCTCGCGCGGGTGGCGACCGCCACCGATGCCCGCAATCCGGCGCTTGCGGCCCGGCTGCTGACCGCGTTCGAGCAGTGGCGCATGCTGGAGCCGGACGCGCGCGCATCGGCGCAGGCGGTGCTGGACCAGCTGGCCGGTACGACGCTGTCGCAGAACTCCGCCGATATCGTATCCCGTTGCCGTGGCGAGTAGCGGCGCGGCGGGTCAAGCTGCGTTAAGGAGTCGTTAACAACTTTAACCCTTTCGAAAGCCTTTGCAGGCATGGCAAACCGGACCAGTCCTCTCCGCAGGCTGATGACCCTTGGTGAAGAGTGTTCCGGACATGGCGCGCAAGCATGGATTGAAAGGTCGATTGCGCGTCAGGGCGGCCAGGACCGGACACGCCGACGACTGGCGCGGACCTGACAGCACAAGCCGGGCCGCTATTGCAGATGGGGCTGGCAGCGGATCGCAGGCGGGCGATCGCCGCCTGATGCTTGCCGTCGGGGCCCTGCTGACGCTGCAGACCGGCGCACTCGGCCTCAAGGCCTGGGACGAGAAGCAGACCGCCGACAGGTCCGGGATCGAGGTGCTGCAAGCCGAGGCCCGCGCGCTCGCCGAGCAGTTGAGCGGCCGGGGCCTGGCCGTGACGACGGCCGTCGAGCTCGGCCGCAAAGCGGGCCTGCAGCGGCAGACGATCGGCGAAGGGCTCGACGGCGTGGAGGCGGTGCTCACCGTGCAGGGCGCCGCGTCGAACCGCCAGGACCCCCGGCTGCAGGCGGCTGCAGCCGAGGCGACGGCCTTGCTGGAGGCGGGCCTGTCGTTCGGGCTGACCGGTGAAGGCGATATCGTCGTGGTCACACCGGCGAACGGCGGAGGCGCGCCGCTGCTTGCCTTGGGACCCGCTGCGGCGTGGGTTCCCGATCCCGGGACGAGCCGCCGCTTCAGCCTCGTCGAAGACGCGCGATTCGGTGTCGGCGAGGCGGCGCTTGGCAAGGCGGTTCTCGGCGAGACGGCGCGGGCGGCCACGACCGACCTGGCCGCGATCCATCCCGGTCCGCCGCGAACCGCGACGGCCTGCGTGCAGTTACGCGCCTCTGATCTTTCGGTCTGCTCCAGCCGGGCCGTGCCGCTGCTCGTGCGCGATGACTATATCCGGCTCGTGATCTATGCGCTGCTGCTGGCCGCTCCCGGGCTCGCCATTCTCGGCCTGGCGCGACGGTCGGTCAGCCCGCCGGGCGAGGGTGCGCCGGCCCGCCCGGCCGCGGCCGCCGCCGAACCGTCCCTGCAGCCGGTGCTGCGGGAGGCGCAAGCGGGGACCTGGCGCTGGGATACGGCCGAAGACACGCTCACGCTTGATGCGGCCGCGGCCGACCTGCTCGGCTTCGGCCATTCGGCGCTGGTGACCGACCGGCTCCGGCTTGTCGGCAACGTGGCGGAGCGCGACCGTCCGGCGGTCTCGCGCGCCTTCAGCGAGGCCGGCAAGACGGGCGGGCTGCAGGTCATCTTCGCGACCGCAGCCGATGAGGCCCGGTTTGCCGAGATCCGTGGCGGCCCGGTCGATACTGGCCATGCCGCCGGGACCATGGTCCTGGGCGGGCTCGTCTTCGATGTCACCGCCGCCAAGCAGTCCGACCAGCGGTTGCGGCGCGCCGAGGGGGCGCTGCGGATGGCGCTGGATGGCTTCTCCGGCCCGTTTGCCCTTTGGGACACCAAGCGCCGGCTGATCTTCTGGAACCGCTCCTTCGAGTTCGATTTCGGCCTGTCCGACCAGCTTCGCGCCGGGATGGCGCGGGAGACGGTGTGGCTGGCCCGGGCCGCGGCAATCCGGCGCGAGCGCATCGCCAATGACGACAATGCGACGACGGTCCTCGAACTGCATGACCGGCGCTGGCTGCAGCTCGTCGAGCGGGAAATCCCCGATCAGGGCTACATCACGCTCGGTTTCGACGTGACCGAGAATGTCCGCAACGCGCAGCTCCTGGAGCAGCAGAAACGGAAGCTGAAGGAGGTCATCCGCGAGCTGGAACAGTCCGAGGGCATGAACGCGGAACTGGCCCGGAAATACGAGGAAGAGAAGCTGAAGGCCGAGCATGCGGCGAATACAAAGAGCGCCTTCTTGGCGAACATGAGCCATGAACTGCGCACGCCACTGAATGCGATCAACGGCTTTTCGGAAATGCTGGTGAACGAGCTGTTCGGCCCACTCGGCGATGCGCGCTACAAGAGCTATGCCGGCGACATCCTGATGGCGGGCGAGCACCTGCGCGACCTGATCAACGATATTCTCGACATGTCGAAGATCGAGGCCGGCAAGATGACGGTGGACCTCAAGCTGATCGACCCGGTCGATCCCGTCGATGCCGCGATGCGGATGGTGCGTCCCAAGGCCGACGAGAAGGAGGTCGTGCTGTCGCTCGATGCCGACGAGGATCTGCCGATGATCGATGCCGACCACCGGGCGATGCGCCAGATGGTGCTGAATCTTGTCTCCAATGCCATCAAGTTCACGCCCGCAGGTGGCCGGGTGCATGTCGCGATGCGGTTGCGCGGCGAGGAGCTCGCCATTGCGGTGACAGATACGGGCATCGGCATCGCGAAGGAGGATCTCAAGCGCCTCGGCCGGCCCTTTGAACAGGCACGGCAGGGCACCGACAGTCCGCAGAAGGGCACCGGTCTCGGCCTCGCCCTGACCAAGTCGCTCACCGAACTGCATGGCGGTCGGATGACCATGGCAAGCGAACCGGGCAAGGGCACGCGGGTGACGATCTACCTGCCGGTCGCCGAACGCGAGAGCACGGCTGCAGCCTGACCGGTGCGGCCAGTCTCCGCGGCGTCGCCGCTTCCGGCATCCGGCGGGCTCTCCCCGGCCGCATTGGTCACGGCGCCGGCGATGAATGCTGCCGTCGCACCGACGCAACCCGTCGCAGCGTTGCGCATCGCGTCCATGCGGTCGCCGATGCGGTTGCCGGTAAAGGGCATGCTGACGGCGATCTCGGTGCGGGCCGTGAGGGTGCGGCGGCCGGTATCGAAGAGGGAGACGGCCAGGCGGCACTCCGCGGCACCCGGGCCGAGGTGGAAATCGAGCAGGCGCCAGTCGAGTTCGAGCACCGGCGCGCCGGGATCCCGCACGCCAAGCGCCCGGCCCGGTGCGTCCGGGTCGAAGCTCTCGACCAGGGCGAACTGCATCAGCCGCGTGGCGCGGTCGGCCCATTCGGCTTCGGCGACCAGCCGCAGCGCGCCGTCCTCATCCTCGCTGGCGATCGCCCGGCCGGCAAGGACTCGCGCGGCATCGGGTTCGCGGATCAGGACATCCCGGTCGAGCCGGACAAGGGTGTCGGGGGCGGGGATCCTGTAGAGCGCCTCCGGCACGGACGCCTCGGGCAGGACCGAGACGCAGGCGGACAGGGCGAACGTCATGGCGATGAAACAGAGGCGATGGATCATCTGCGCTCCTCGTAGGGCAGGGGGTCGCCGAGCACGAGGCTGTGCGGCTCGCTTTCGACCTCGCGGGCGATCTCGTCGATCCGGGCGATCAGCCGGCGCATGTCGCGGACGGCAAGATGGGTTTCGGTGAGCGTATCATTGGCCGGTCCGTCGATTGTCTCATTGGCTGAGCGCAGTGCGCGCAGGGCTTCATCGGCGGCGTCCTGCAGCGCCCGCAGGGCTTCGCGGCCGGCCTTGCTGATCGCGTCGATCTGCGGCGACAGCCGGTCGAGTTCGGCGGTCACGCCCCGTCCGACGTCGCCCAGCGCGTTCGAGGCGGCGTCGAAGGCCTCGCCAGCGGCGCGGATGGTTTCCAGCGCCTTTTCGAGGTCGGCCAGCGCCCCGTCATCCTCGGCCAGCCGGGTGGTGATGCGGTCGAGGTTCTCGAGCGTGCGCGAGACGTGCCCGATGTTCTTGTCGGTCAGCAGCTTGTTGATCTGGGTCGCTGCGGCATTCGACTGGCCGAGGATTTCCTGGCCGGAGGTGAAGAGCTGTTCGAGCGTCGACTTGTCAGCGCGGATCACGGGGACAGGTTCGCCGGGCTTGCGGGTCAGCCGCGGGGCCTCGGCGCTGCCGGCATTGATCTGCACGAAGGTGACCCCGGTGATGCCGGCAAAGTCGATGCCGGCCGTGGAATCGGTCTTGACCGGCGTTTCGGCATCAATGCGGATCCGGGCGCGCACCTTTGACGGGTCGGCCCGGTCGATGCGGACCCAGCGCACATCGCCGACGACAATACCGATATAGCGGACCTGGGCCCCCTCATCGAGGACCACCGGGCCCTCGAACACCACGTCATATTCATCGAGGCTCCGGCGGAAGTCGGACTGGCCGAGCCACAGGATGAAGCCGAAGACGCCGACCGCTGCGGCCAGGACAAAGGCACCGATCAGGGCATAGTTTGCGCGCGGTTCCATCCCGGCTCTCCTTGCATTCCGTCCCCGGGGCTCCGGCTCCGGCATCGCCCGCTCAGTCGGGACCCTAGGCCGGTAGGCCGTGGCTCAGCGTTGCGGACCGTCCCCGTGGCCCGTTGAAATAGGCCTGCACCCAGGGATGCTCCAGGGCTCTCAATTCATCGATCGTGCCAACCGCCAGCAGGCGCCGGTCTGCCAGCACCGCAATCCGGTCGCACGTCGCCGCCAGCGTATCGAGATCGTGGGTCACGAGGAAGACCGAAAGACCAAGGCTCTTCTGCAACTCGCGCAGGAGGGCGTCGAAATTGCCGGCCGTGATCGGGTCGAGCCCGGCTGTCGGCTCGTCGAGGAAGACGAGGTCGGGGTCGAGGGCGAGGGTGCGGGCGAGGGCGGCCCGCTTGCGCATGCCGCCGGAAAGGTCGGAGGGGAACTTGTTGGCTGCGTCCGGGCCGAGCCCGGCGAGGCGGATCTTGAGGTCGGCGATCTCGGTGCGCAGCGCGCGGGACAGGCCGGTATGTTCGGCGAGTGGCACAATGACATTCTCGCGCACCGTGAGATTGGAGAAGAGTGCGCCATCCTGGAACATGATGCCCCAGCGCTGCTCGACCGCGCGCCGCTCATGGCGGTCGAGACGGTCCAGCGTCTGGCCGAACACCTCGACCGTGCCTGCCGCCGGCTGCTTCAGCCCGGTGATCGCGCGCAGGAGGACCGATTTGCCGGTGCCCGAGCCGCCGATGACGCCGAGCACTTCGCCCCGGCGCATGTCGAGGTCGAGGTTCTCGTGCACGACATGACTGCCATAGGCCGTCTTCAGCCCGCGCACGCGGATCACCGGCGGGCCGGCGGGGAAACGACCGGCCATCAGATCCCGAGCTCCATGTAGAACACCGCAAAGACCGCATCGATGACGATCACCGAGAAGATCGCCTGGACGACAGAGGTCGTGGTGTGGTCGCCAAGCGACTGGACCGAGCCGCCGACCAGCAGCCCCTGGCGGCAGGCCAGCAGGGCGAGCACGAAGCCGAAGATCGGCGCCTTCGACAGGCCGACCCAGAAGTTCTCGATGGGGACATAGTCCTGCAACCGGGCCAGGAAGACCGCCGGGGGGATGTCCAGCGTGGCCCAGCCGACGAAGACGCCGCCCCCGAGACCTGCCAGTGTGGCAATGAAGGACAGGATCGGGGTCACCACGACCATGGCGAACACGCGCGGGGCGACGAGGACCTCCTGCACGCCCAGTCCCAGCGTGGTCATCGCATCGACCTCCTGGCGCATGCGCATGGCGCCGATCTGGGCGGTGAAGGCCGAATTGGTGCGTCCGGCAAGGATGATCGCCGAGATCACGGCGCCGAACTCGCGCAGCATGGCGAAGCCGACCAGTTCGACGGTAAAGATCTCGGCGCCGAAATCGCCCAGCACCGTGGCGCCGATGAAAGCGACGACCATGCCGACAAAGAAGCTGAGGAAGGCGATGATCGGCAGGGCATCAAGCCCGGCTTCCTCCATCACCGCAACGGTCGCGGTCCAGCGGATCCTGTGCGGGCGGAGCAGCAGGCCGAGCGTCGTGGCCAGGGTCTCGCCAAGGAAGGCGAGGGTGGCGAGCGTCTCGCGCCAGAGCTGCGCAACGCCGCGGCCGGTGCGCTCGAAGACAGACATGTAAGGCGGCCGCGCATCGGTCCCGTCCGGGGCCTCCCAGGCGCGGCGAACCTGCGCGATCAGGGCGGCTGCCGAGGCGTGATCGCCACGCAGGGGGAGGGGCTGTACGCCGTCATCGGCGCGGTCATCGGCGCGGTCATCGGCGCTGTCATCGGCGCTGTCCTTGACGCCGGCCGGTCGCGCAGGCGCCAGCGCGCGGAGCGTCCGGTCAAGCACGTGGGCGCCGGCGGTATCGATCTGGCCGAGCTGGCTGACATCAAGCCAGACCGGGGCCTCGCCGGGCGCCAGGGCGCGCAGGGCCGCGTCGACCTTGTCCACCGTGTACACGGTCCAGTCACCGGAGATGGCGAGCACGCGCGCGCCGGGCTCCGTCGCGTCGGTGAAGGCCGGTTCGCGCATCGTCATGGTGTTGCCCCGCCCGGCGGCTTGGGGGAAATGGGTGCGGCCACGGCTCCGTTCATCCTGCTCACTGAAGGATCCTGACCGCCAATGTCCACCCGCATGCTCCATCTTGTACCGCACCGGGCGGCCCTGAAACGGCCCTTTACCATTTCCCGCGGCAGCAAGACCCATGCCGAGACGGTCCGGGTGAGGCTGGAGGGTGCGGGCGGCGCCTTCGGGCGCGGCGAAAGCGTGCCCTATGGGCGCTATGGCGAAAGCGTGGCCGGGGTGATGGCGGCGATCGAGGCCGTGCGCCCGGCGATCGAGGCGGGGTGTTCGCGGGCCGACCTGCTGGCGCTGCTACCGGCGGGGGCGGCGCGCTGTGCATTGGATTGCGCACTGTGGGACCTCGAGGCGAAGGCGCTCAACCGGCCGGTCTGGCAGCTGATGGAGCTGGCCGCGCCGCCGGAGCCGGTGGAAACTGCCGAAACGGTGAGCCTCGACACGCCTGCGGCCATGGCGGCGGCGGCGCGGGCGGCCGGCGGCGGGCTGCTCAAGCTCAAGATCGGCGGGGCAGGGGACATGGCCCGGGTGGCGGCGGTGCATGCGGCCCGGCCCGATGCGCGGCTGATCCTCGATGCCAACGAGGCGCTGGCACCGGAGGAGCTGCCGGCGCTGGCGGATGCGGCCGCGGGGCTCGGCGTGGTGCTGATCGAGCAGCCGCTGGCCGCCGGCGCGGATGGTGCCTTGCGGCGGGGCGCGCTGCCGGTCCCGGTCTGCGCCGATGAAAGCGTGCACGAGGCGAGCGATATCGCAGCGCTTTCGGCCCGCTATGACGCGGTCAACGTGAAGCTCGACAAGGCGGGCGGGCTGACCGGGGCGCTGGCGCTGGTCGCGGCGGCGCGGGCGGAGGGGATGGGCGTGATGGTCGGCTGCATGGTGGCGGGGTCGCTGTCGCTGGCACCGGCGGTGCTAGCGGCGCAGCTGGCCGACCTGGCCGATCTCGACGGCCCGCTCTGGCTGGCGGCGGACGCGCCCGGCGGGCTGGCCTGTCGCAGAGGTCACGTGTGGCCGCCGGAGCCGGCCTTCTGGGGCGGGCCGGCCCGTGCACAGGACGGTGCGTGACCGGTTCTATTTCTCCGCCGCAGGGAAGACGCCGAGCACCTTGAGGGAACTGGAGAAGAAGCCGAGCTCCTCGAGGGCGAGCTGCACCGGGCGCTCGTCGGGGTGGCCCTCGATCTCGGCGTAGAACTGGGTGGCGGTGAAGGCGCCGCCGAGCATGTAGCTCTCCAGCTTGGTCATGTTCACGCCATTGGTCGCGAACCCGCCCATCGCCTTGTACAGCGCGGCCGGGATGTTGCGGACCTGGAACAGGAAGGCGGTCTTCGCACCCGCGCTGCCGGCAAGGAAATCCTCGAGCGGCTCGCGCGCCATCACCACGAAGCGGGTCGTGTTGTGCTCGGCATCCTCGATATCCTCGGCGAGAATGTCGAGGCCATAGACCTCGGCAGCGAGACGCGGCGCAATGGCGGCGATGCCGGGATCGTTTCCCTCGCTCACCTCGCGGGCCGCGCCGGCGGTATCGGCGGCGGTCACCGGCTCAATGCCGTGGCGCCGGAGGAAGTTGCGGCACTGACCGAGGCCCATGATGTGGCTGCGGGCATGGGTGATGTCGTCGAGGGCGGCGCCGGGCCGGGCCATGAGCTGGAAGCGGATCGGCAGGTAGTATTCGGCAATGATGTGCAGCGGTGTGCTGGCGAGCAGGTGGTGAATATCGCCGACGCGGCCGGCAATCGTGTTGTCGACGGGGATCATGGCCAGCGCAGCGCGGCCGTCGGTGACCGCGGCCAGCGTATCCTCGAAGGTGCGGCAGGCGAGCGGCTCGAGGTCGGGATAGGCCTCGATGCAGGCGATGTGGGAGTTGGCGCCGGGCTCTCCCTGGTAGGCAATGGCGGCCATCAGACGATGTGTCCTTTCCTGTAGGCGTCCCGCGCGGCCTCGAGATCGGCCGGTGTGTCCACCCCGCGGGGCGGATCGCCGGCGAGCAGGCTGCAGACGAGGGTCATCCCGAGTTCCAGCGCCCTCAATTGCTCCAGTCGCTCGCGCTGTTCAAGGGGGCTTGGCGGGGCGGCGATGAAGCGGTCGAGCGCATCGCGGCGGAAGCCGTAGACGCCGACATGGTGCCAAAGCGGTCCCGGCCCCGATGGCGCCGTGGCGCGGGTGAAGTAGAGGGCGCGGGCCACCGTCGCGCCGGGCGCAGTCGAGAGCACGGCCTTGACGACGTTGGGATCGTCCCGCTCGGCGGGATCCCGGATTTCGGCGGCAAGCGTGGCGATGGCTGCATCCGGGTGGCTGTCGAGCGCGGCCAGCAGGGCACCGAGCGCGGCCGGGTCGAGCGTCGGCATGTCGCCCTGCAGGTTGATCACGCGGTCGTGGCGGCCGGCCGGATCGATGTGCCGAAGCGCGGCATGCACCCGGTCCGATCCTGAGGGCAGGGCCGGATCGGTCAGCACGGCCTGAAACCCGGCTGCCTCGACGGCGGTCGCGATTTCGGACTCGGCGGCGGCGACCAGGACCGGGCCGAGAGCGGCGGCAGCGGCCCGCTCGCAGACCCGTACGATCATCGGCTGGCCCCCGATGTCGGCGAGCGGCTTGCCGGGCAGGCGGGTGGAGGCCATGCGGGCCGGTATGATGATGATCGGTTGCGACATGGCGGGGTCCGTGAAAGGGCGTCGGGCGGGTCAGGCGAGCGGCAGTCCGGAGGCCGGGGCGGCGGGTCGGTGCCGGGTCATCCCGCCGGGACGACTGGCCGGATCGTCTGGCGACGTCGTCTGGCTGGGCACTTCCACGGGGTCTGCGTCGGTTGGCCGCGAGTTGCGTTTGTGGGTTCTCGCACCAACCTTTAGTAATGAGAGCCGGGCAAGACCAGAGCTTCCGGCGACCCTGCTGCTGGAAATCCGGAAATCATCGCGAGGCCAGAAAGAAGATCCATGGGCGAACTCACATTCAACAAGTTTCTTGGCAGCCTGCTGGCCGCCGCCCTTGTCCTGTTCGGACTGCGTGAACTGGCCCATGTGGCGTTCGCGCCACCGACCCATGGCGAGGCCCACGGCGAGCATGGCGAGGAGATGTCGCTGAACGCGCAGTTTGCGGAGAAGTTCGCCTATTATGTCGAGGTCGCCGAGGAGCGGGCCGAGGGCGAGCCGGAGCCGGTCTTCGACCTTGGCGTGGCGCTGGCTGCGGCCGATGTCTCGCGCGGGGAGCGCGCCTTCATTGCCAAGTGCTCGACCTGTCATACGGCGGTCGAAGGCGGCGCGCATGGCACTGGCCCGAACCTGTGGAACGTGGTCGGCGCCGAAAAGAACCATGCCGCTGGCTTCAATTATTCCGGTGCGCTGTCCTCCGGCGAGACCTGGAGCTTCGCGAACATGAATGACTGGCTTTACAATCCGGGCGCCTATGCGCCGGGCACGTCCATGGCGTTCGCCGGGCTGCGCCGCGACGATGAACGCGCCAACGTCATCGCCTATCTCGCATCGATGTCGCCGGACGCGCCGCCGTTCCCCGCGCCCCTGCCGGCCGAGGCCGAAGCGGCGGCAGAGCCAGACAGCGCCGGCCAGTAGGGCGAGCCAGCACACCCGGACAGAAGAACGGGCGTCCCACCGAACAGGGGGGCGCGCGCACGCGGCTCAGGCAGGCTCCCTGGCAGGGGTCAGGCCTTGGCGCCCTTCCGCCCCTTGCCATAGGCTGGCGCACGCGCCGCGCTGAGCGCGTCGAGTGGCCAGCGGGGGCGGGCCCGGACATCAAGACTGCCCGGATCGACAAGCCCCGCGCGCACCCGCTCGGCGCCGGCCAGCGCGATCATGGCGCCATTGTCGGTACAGTAGCGCAGGGGCGGGGCGAGAAGGCGGGCGCCGTGCTCCCTGGCGACCCCTTCAAGGGCCTCCCGCAGGGCCGTATTGGCGGCCACCCCGCCGGCGACCACGAAGCGTGTGGCTCCGTCCGGACCGGGGGCGATGCTGGCCAGCGCCCGCGCCGATTTCTCCGCAAGGATGTCGCAGACTGCCTGCTGGAAGCTGGCGCAGAGATCGGCAGTGCGCGCCGGGGTGAGCGGTTCGGAATCGGCGGCCCGCGCGAGCGCCGTCTTGAGCCCGGCAAAGCTCATGTCGAGGCCCGGACGGTTGAGCAGCGGGCGCGGCAGGTCGACCGCATCGGGCCGGCCTTCCTGGGCGGCGCGCTCCACGGCAGGACCACCGGGAAACCCCAGCCCGAGATGGCGTGCGGTCTTGTCGAAGGCTTCGCCGGCCGCATCGTCGATCGTCGAGCCGAGCCGGACATAGTCGCCGAGCCCGCGCACGTTCAGGAACTGGCAATGGCCGCCGGAGACCAGCAGCAGCAGGTACGGGAACGGGCAGTCTTCGGACAGGCGCGGGCTGAGGGCATGGCCTTCGAGATGGTTGATCGCGAGGAACGGTCGGCCGGCGGCCATGGCGATGGCCTTGCCCGTCATCATCCCGACGAGCACACCGCCGATCAGGCCGGGCCCCGAAGTGGCGGCCACGGCGTCGAGGTCGCCATAGGAGAGGCCGGCGCGGGCCATGGTTGCGGCCACCACGCGGTCGGCAAGGTCGGCATGGGCGCGGGCGGCGATCTCCGGAACCACCCCGCCATAGGGGGCGTGCGCCTCCACCTGGGAGCGCACGGTCTCGGCCAGGACGCCGGCGCGGCCGGAGCCATCGAGACGGACAATGGCCGCGGCGGTCTCGTCGCAGCTTGTCTCGATGCCGAGCACGATTGTCATTGCGGCGGCACCTCGAGGACGATCTTGCCGATATGGCCACCGGCCTGCATGCGGGCCTGGGCAGAGTCGGCCTCGGCCAGCGGGAAGCTGCTGTCGAGCACCGGGCGAATGGCGCCGGTGCCGACGGCGGTCCAGAAATGAGTTTCGATCGCGTCGCGGATCCCGCGCTTTTCCGCCGCGCTGCGGGCGCGCAGCGTCGTGCCGGTGAGGATGGCGCGCTTCAGCATCAGCGGCATCAGGTTGAGCTCGACCTTCGGCCCGTTCTGGTAGGCGATGTTGCAGATGCGCCCGTCCTGACGGATGAGGCCGATATGCTTCTGCACATAGTCGCCGCCGACCATGTCGAGCACGACATCGGCGCCGCCGGCCGCGCTGACCACCTCGGCGAAGTCCTCGCTCCGGTAGTTGATGGGCCGGGTGGCGCCGAGACCGGCCATCACGTCCACCTTCGCATCGCTGCCGGCGGTCGCGAAGATCGCCCCGGCGCCCCATTCCCGGGCCATCTGGATCGCCATCACCCCGATGCCCGACGTGCCGCCCTGGCACAGGAAGGCCTCACCGGGCTTCAGGCCGCAGCGCTGGTAGACATTCGCCCACACGGTCATCATGGCCTCGGGCAGGCAGGCGGCGTGAACGAAGTCCATGCCCTCCGGTATCGCCAGGACCGAACCCTCGTCCACGGCCACCGCTTCGCCGTACCCGCCCCCGGCGAGCAGGGCGCAGACCCGGTCGCCGACCGACCAGCGGCTCACACCCGGTCCGGTCTCGGTGATGATGCCGGCGCATTCCAGCCCCATCGTCTCCGGGGCGCCGGGCGGCACCGGATAGAGCCCGCGGCGCTGCAACAGGTCGGCGCGGTTGATGCCGGCGGCGCGGATGCCGATGACCACCTCGCCCGCGCCTGCGCGCGGACGGGGCAGGGGCGCCAGCGCCAGTGATCCGTCCCCGCCGATTGCGATGGCCTGCATTGTGTCACCCATGGCCCTGCTCCCTGCCTGTCAACCGTCCGCGCCCGGCGGGCGCTGAATTAAATTGCTCGCCTTAGACTATCGTGTCTGTTTTGCTACAAGGAAAGGAGCAAAGCCACGGATGACATCGCGCCACGCCCAGCACCTGCCAATGATCTCGAACGCCTGTCCGAGGACGACCTGCGCGAGCGGATCGCCGCCCTCAGGACGGAAATCGAGGCCTGCGAGGCCGAACTCCGGCGCAAGCAGGCCCACAGAACGGCTGCCGATGCCTTGTTTGGCGGGCCGGATGCATGAGGGATGCGTTAAGGTCCCGGAAAGGGACGCACCCTTAACTTCCCGCCACGAGAAAGAACTGGATCGGCACCCATGGCAGACAGCCAGATCACGACCGGCCTGACCGGCGACCTTGATGCTTTTACCGGCGGCAAGCTGTTCGAAAGGCTGTTTGCCGAAGGCATGGCGCTGGTCGAGGAGACGGCGACCTACCTCGACACGCGCGGACGCGAGCAGTCGCGCACGCTGCCGCGGGAAGCCAGCCTGACCTATGCCGCCTGGTCGATGGAACTGACGACGCGGCTGATGCAGGCGGCCAGCTGGCTGGTGATGCAGAAGGCCGTCCGCGATGGCGACATGGCTGTCGAGGATGCGCGCTCTCCGCGCTACCGGTTGACGCAGGACGAGACCGCGCTTGACCCTGACGCACAGCGCGGGCGCGGGCTGCCGGATGTCTTCCTAGACCTGGTTGAACGCACCGAGGCGCTGTTCGAGCGGCTCTGCCGGCTCGATCATGTGCTGTATGTCGAAGGCGAGCCCCCGGCCAGCCCGGTGACCGAGCAGATCGAAGCCCTGCGAGAGGCGGCGGCAAACGGCACATTCGACCCGCTTGCGGTGTGGCAGCGCGGCGCACGCTGACCTCGTCAACGCCCGTGCCGTGCACGCTGGCAATGCCCGTGCTGGTCTCCCCCCAACCGGGCAGCGGCCGCGTTCAGTCCCCGGCAGCGGGCCGGTCGAGGGCGTTGAAGACGATCTCCCCGCCGACCATGGTGAGCACTGCGCTGGCGTCGAGGATCCCTGCGTCCGGCGCCTCAAGGAGGTCGCGGTCGAAGGCCGTGAGGTCGGCCAGCCGGCCCGGCGCAATGATGCCGAGGCGATCTTCCTGGAAACTCGCAAAGGCTGGCCATTCGGTCAGCATCCTGAGGGCGGTTTCGCGGTCGACAGCCTGTTCGGGATGCCAGCCCTCGCCACGGCTGCCGTCAAGGCCCCGGCGGACGGTGGCGGCATAGAACTCGATCGCCGGCAGGCCGACTTCGACGGGGGCGTCGGAGCCGGCGGCGACCACGGTGCCGGCATCAAGCAGGTCCTGCCAGGCATAGGCGCCGGCGAGCCGGTCCATGCCGAGCCGGGCCGGCGCGAAATAGAGATCGCCAATCGCGTGCGAGGGCTGCATGGAGGCGATGAGGCCGGCCGGTGCGAGCCGGACGATGTCGTCGCCGGGG
>CAZDMQ010000051.1:0-25947 GCA_964506685.1 uncultured Hyphomonadaceae bacterium
CCCCGAACGCGCGGGCCGTCGCCATGCCGGGCCTGCGGCCATGCCCGCTGACGATGGCGATCTCTTCGGCGCGGCTCGGAAAGCTCAGCACGTGCTTGAACAGGAACCGGTCAAGCTGCGCCTCGGGCAGCGGATAGGTGCCCTGCTGCTCCAGCGGGTTCTGGGTGGCAATCACCATGAAATGATCATTCAGCGGGTAGCGTTCGCCATCGATCGTGACCTTGCGCTCCTGCATGGCCTCAAGCAGGGCCGCCTGGGTCTTGGGCGGGGTGCGGTTGATCTCGTCGGCCAGCAGGATGTCGGTAAAGATCGGCCCCTTGGTCAGGGCGAAGGCATTGGTCTGGAAGTTGAAGATGTTTGTCCCCAGCACGTCGCCGGGCATCAGGTCCGGGGTGAACTGGATGCGGCCGAACTGCAGCGAGATCGCCTCGGCAAAGGTCTGCGCCAGCAGGGTCTTGGCGGTCCCGGGCGGGCCTTCGAGCAGGATATGACCGGACGAGAACAGGCTCACCAGCATGAGATCGACGCTGTCGACCTGGCCGATGATCGCCTTCTGCACCTCGTGACGGATGCGATCGGCCAGCCGGCCGACCTGCCGTACGTCCAAGCGGGGAAGTTCAGCGTCCATGGGTTATCTCCTTGCGCCACAGGAACAGGCGCCGGGTCTTGATCAAGAGGTCTTCGCGCGAGGTTGCCGGATTGGCAGCAGCATCGGCAAGCTCGGTGAAGCGTGGGCCGGACGCCGGCCCCAGCCGGTCCAGCAGCGCGTCCAGGGCGTCCTCGCCCAGGGTCCGTGGCGTCCCGGTCGCGCGCGCGGCCGCCCGGCGCGTCAGGGCAAGATAGCCCGGTGCCAGGCGAGATTCGCGACCGGTCATGGTGATGAGGCCCGCAGTGCTGTCGGTCAGCGCCTGCTTTCCCAGCGCAATGGCCCGGTCCTCGCGCAGCGGTGCGCCGAACCGGACCGCGCCCGCCCAGCCGGTCATCACCAGGACCGCCAGCGCCACCAGCGTCGCCCCGAGGAAGGGAACATCGAACATCATCTGCAGCACGGAGCGCGCCTGTTCGAAGCCGTGCAGCGTCGCATCGAAGACAATGGGCGTCGCGGGATCATCATAGCGCAGCCAGTCGGCGAGTGCGGCGGCGAACCGGGCCCGTTCGAGGTGCGCAAGGCCGGCCGTGTTGATGAGGTCGGGATCGGCCAGGATGTAGATTTCCCGGTCCGGCAGCTTCGCCAGGAGCATGCCCGCCGGCGTGGAAATCACCGGTTCCAGAGTGTCGGAGCGGATGAGCTGGAGGTCCTGGTCCATCTCCGGCCGGAACCGTCCGAAATCGGTCTCGATGCCGGCAGGCGCCCGCACCCGCCAGATCCCGGCTGCCGCGTCGAACGGGTCGAGCAGGGCCTCGACGCGGCGGATCGGTACGGCCGAGGCGCTGTCCTGCCATTTGCGGTTGTCCGGATCTTCCGGCCCGCTCCATTTCGGCAGGACAATCATGGCCAGGCCGGCGAGGTCCAGCCCGTCCAGCGCCTCGTCCATGCCGAACGGCGCCAGGGTGACGACCTTCAGCGTGTCGGTATACTCCTCGAGCTGCCGGTCGAACCGGGACACCGACACGGGATCGCCGCGCGCCTCCAGCAACCGGACAAGGCCGCCATAGCCGAGCGCCGAGGTGGAATAGGGGTGCAGGCCGGCCCGGTTGCGGTCGCGCAGTTCAGGCGACCAGGCCGTCAGGACAAGAACGGCCATGAACCCGAACAGGGCCACCGCGATGAGCAGTCCCACGACCTGCCCCGAAAAGGGCGATGCACCGGTTTCGCGCGCGGTCATGCCGCGGCCTCGCCGAAGGCAAACCGTCCGTAGGAGTCCCGCGCCGCCTGCCAGCCCTGCAGGTCGACGCTGCGGCCGCCGAAGAAGCTGCGTTCAACGATCTGGATGATCGGCGCCAGCCCGTCCCGGGCGTTGTCAGGCAGGGTCTCGAGCCGGGCGATCTCGCGGGCCGTCAGGCTGCGCGGCACACTGCCCTGGCGACGGGTCTGGATGTCCTCGATGGAGCGGAACAGGAGCAGGTGAACGGCCTCGGCATAGCGCCCTTCGGCAGCAAGCCTATCGGCCTCCTCCAGCCAGGACCGGGCCGTGGTCACATCGGGGCGGTAGGGTTCGGCCACGCTTTCGTCCGGTCCGGTGGCCGTCTTCCGCCGCAGCGCAGGGAAACGGGCATCCAGCAGGTTGCGACCGACAAACCAGGCGATCGAGCCCACCGCCAGCGCACACATGAGGTAGAACACAAGCCGGAAGAGCGGGCCGAGCGCAGCGAAGATGTCACCGATGAATTCTGCAAGCTCGCGCAGCCAGCCGGGCGGCGGCTCCGGCCGGTCGGGGGGGTCGGCGTCCGGCCATTCGAGCTGCAGGTCGGGATCCTCCAGGAAGGCCGAATGGACGTCTTCGAGGCTGCGCGTCCGGTCCTCGGCGGGCCGATCGGAGGCCTGCGCACGGGCCGGACCAGGGGCGGCAGAAGGCACGAGGCCAGAGGCCAGCACGACGGCGAGCAGGATGGCCGGCAGGCGCGTGGCATGCCGCCTGCCGGCCCTCGCCGCGCCGGTCCGGTCCGCTGTGAAGGCGAAGGCTCTGCCCAAGAAGGTCCCGCTCCCGCTCGCGTGTCCCGATGCCCCGGAGGGCGGCACCCGACGATGCCAAAGCCCTGACCGGTCGTCCATGCCTATTGTGTTGACAGCCCGTTCAGCGATAGCACGCAGACCATGGACACATCCTCGATGTATGCCGCCGTCACGGCAGAAATTGCCAGCGTGGTCGACGGGGAGACCTATCTGCCCGCGCGATATGCCACGGCCGCCTGCCTGCTTGCCGGTGCGTTCCGCCCGAGGTTCTTCTGGACTGGGTTCTACATCGTCGATCCGGACAAGCCCGGCGAGCTGGTGGTCGGCCCCTATCAGGGCACGCTGGGCTGCCTGCGCATCCCGTTCGGAAAGGGCGTGTGCGGCACGGTGGCCGCGACGCGGCGCGCGCTGGTGGTGCCCGACGTGCACGCCTTTCCGGGCCATATCGCCTGTGACAGCGCAACCCGGTCGGAGATCGTGGTTCCGGTCTTCGATGCCGCAGGGGCCCTCGCCGCCGTCCTGGATGTCGATTCAACCGCGCCCGCTGCCTTTGACGAAACCGACCGGGCCGGGCTGGAAGCGGTTGCCGCCATCGTGCTTCCGCGCTGAAGCGTTCGGTCCAGCCCCCGAGCGCGTTCTTTCCCGAACTATGTCACCAAGGTGTCGAGCGTCTGTGAGCGATCGCGATTTCCGAGCAACTGGTTCACGAAGGCCACATGGCTTCGCAGCCGGTAGACCTCGTCATTGTAGGACAGCGGGACTTCGAGCTTGCTGATCTCGGACTGCAGTTCGCAGAGCCGGTCCCGGACCTGCGCGCGGGCCTCTTCGGTCGTTGCGGCACGGCCCCGTTCTTCCAGATCCCTGAGATCATTGTACCAGATATAGATCTTGCGCCGGATCCGCCAGCGATAGACCGGCGGAGCCGCGCGCACGAGGGGGAACAGCAGCGTCAGCAGGGGGATGGCCAGAACCCATGCGCGTTCAAGGAAATTTGCCACCCCGAAGGAGAAATACCGGCGCAGGGCGGAGGGGCCGTTGCGGTAATAGCGCACGGCCTCGGTGGAAAGCGGCAGGTCAGTGAGATCGGGGGTCGGGAAGGTGCCGGCATCGGCGAGGAGCGAGTGTTCGCGATGGATCTGTTCGGCCGCCTCGAGCAGGACCGACTGGATTGCGGGGTGCAGATCGTCGTGCACCACGAGCTGGGCGACAGGCGCGATCAGCGGCACGTCTCGGGCCGGCACGTCCCGGGCAATATCGACCACGCCGTGCAGGAGGGTTGTCTCGGCAAGCGCCGGGCGGCGTTGGGATAGGGCCGGCGCCCGCTCGAAGGACAGCAGCTCGATCCCCGGCTCGCGCAAGAGCCGATCGATATAGGGCGCCGAAATGCCGGCCGCGAACACCGCCGCATCGATCTCGCCCTTGACGAGCGCGTCGGCAGCCGCACTGCCTGTCTCGGTGCGCGCCGACCCCGGGCCCCAGTCCCCGCCATGCTCGCGCCGCAACGCAATGGCCAGCATGCGCGTGCCCGATCCTTCCGGCCCGATGGCGACCCTGAAGCGCTTGAGACCATCGAAGTCCGAGAGGCTGAGGTCGCGGCGCACGAACACCCAGAACGGCTCATAGAACAGCCCCCCCAGCGTCCTGAGGTCGCGGGAATCCCCTTCGGTGGCCAGCCCGCCCTGGACGAGGGCGACGTCGGCCTCGCCTTCACGCAGCAGGCGGAGATTGTCGACCGAGCCCGCCGTGTTGAGCAGGTTCACCTCGATCCCATGCTCGGCCAGCAGGTTGGCATAGCGCGCGCCATAGGCCGAATAGGCGCCATCGGGGCTGCCCGTCGCGAACGTGATGGATTTCGGCGGCGCCGGGTCGACATAGCGCAGCGCGATCAGGATGCCGATGAGCGCAACCAGGATCAGCGGCCCGTAGATCTTCATGAAATCGCGCATGTCGGCCCTCCCGTTCGGCGGCGACTGGCCTTGGCTGCTAACGCGTGAAGGCGCGCGGCGCAAGCAGGCCCGACGCCGCCTTTCCGTCCAGATTCGCCTGCAATTCGCCGTTGGTCGATCCGCATTGGTGCCCCCTGAGACGCCATAGTCGGGCGGGCTGGTGGATATTCCTCCCCGGCCTGGACGAAGCGGAGCCCCCCAATGCCGACCGCCCTTTCCCTCAAGCGCACCGTCATTGTGCTCGCCCTGGTCATGCTCGCGGCGACCCTGTCCGCTGCAGCACTCTCACCCGGCGCCCCGCTGTTTGCCGGTTGACGCGCGCAGGGCGGTCCGCTCAGGCCTTGTGGTAGGGCGTGCCTGCGAGAATGGTGAGCGCGCGGTAGACCTGCTCGGCGAGCATGACCCGGACCAGCCGGTGCGGCCAGGTCTGCGACCCGAAGGCGAGGTGCAGGCTTGCGGCGCGCCGGACGGCCGGGCCGTGTCCGTCCGCACCGCCGATCAGGAAACAGACATCGCCCTCACCCGCATCGCGCCAACTGGCCAGTTGCCGGGCCATCTCGGCCGACGTGATGTCCCTGCCCCGTTCGTCGAGGCAGAGGATCCGAGCGCCGTCCGGGCACCTGGCCAGCAGCCGAGCCGCCTCCTCTCCGGGTCCGCCCCCACTGGCAACTTCGGCCTCCGACACCGCCCGCATGCCGACTGGCCGGGCGAGTTTCGCCGCGCGATCGAGATAGGTGTCGACAAGGCCGCGTTCCGGGCCGGACCGAATCACGCCCACGGCAATCAGGTGGAGCCGCATGGCGAGGCCCCGTCAGGCGAGGGCAACCGGCCCGCTGTCTGACCCCCAGAGCCGTTCCAGATTGTAGAAGGTCCGGACCTCGGGACGGAACAGGTGGACGATCAGGTCGCCGGTATCGATCAGGACCCAGTCACCGGTCTGCAGGCCCTCGACGCGGGCACGCTTGCCACCCCTGTCCTTGATCGCGCGCAGGACGTGATCGGCGAGTGCGGACACCTGCCGCGCCGATCGGCCCGACGCGATGATCATCTGGTCTGCCAGGGTTGATTTTCCCTCGAGGTCGAACACGAGGAGGTCCTCGGCCTTGTTGTCCTCAAGGGTCTCTAAAACGGCTGCTGAAATCTCCTCGGGGGTCGCAGCGTGGCTTCCCGGCTCCAGCGTACGCTCGATCTGTGCAGTCAGGGCTTTGTCCTCTTCATGACCTGAGACTCTACCAATAGCATGCATTGCGGCGCGGCCAAAGGGGGTCAGCCGGTCTCGGGGCGAAACGGATTCCGCGCCCGGGCGCGGCTGCGCATGCGGGTCGATGAGGCCGGGTGCAGCGGCGCATGCAGGACGGTCCAGGCGGGGGGCTCGCAATCGACGAGACGGGCGGCGGCGCTTTCCTGCAGGCGATGGGGCCTGAAGGTCTGGGCAAACCGGCCAAGCCGGGCCGCCGGGCCGGCATCGGGCCGGGAGACCACGGCGATGGGCACGCGGCCGGCGATCTCGCGCCAGCCGGCCCAATGGTGGAACCCGTCGAGATTGTCCGCCCCCATGATCCAGACGAAGCGGGCACCGGCGCAGCGGGTATCGAGTACGGCCAGCAGGTCGCGGGTGTAGCGCAGTCCGAGATCGGCTTCGAGCGTCGAGACCCGCATGCGCGGATGGCTGGCCAGCCGCTTCGCCGAGGCCAGGCGCGCGACGTATACGCCATGGGACTCCTTGAGCGGATTGCCGCTGGCGACGATCCACCAGACCCAGTCGAGCTGCAGCCGGGTCAGCGCCGTGTCGGCCACGTGCCGGTGGCCGGCATGGGCCGGATTGAACGAGCCACCGAACAGCCCGATGCGCAAGCCGCGCCAGGGGCCCGGCAGGCGTGTCAGGGAAAACGGGCGGATGGCCACGGGCACAGGGTCCGGCATCAGGGCCGGGTCTGTCCCGACCCCCGGACGACGTACTTGAATATGGTGAGCTGGTCGGCGCCGACCGGCCCGCGGGCATGGATCCGGCCCGTAGCGATCCCGATTTCCGCACCCATGCCGAATTCGCCGCCATCGGCGAACTGGGTCGAGGCATTGTGCATCACGATCGCGGCATCGACCTCGTTGAGGAAACGCGCGGCCGTCTCGGCATTGCCGGTGAGAATGCTCTCGGTGTGGCCCGTTCCGTAGCGGGTGATGTGGCGCAGCGCCCCGTCCAGGTTCTCGACCATGGCGATGGACAGGATCGGGGCGAGATACTCGGTCGACCAGTCTTCCTCGCTGGCCGCCGCCACGTCGGGCACGATCGCGCGTACGGCCTCGTCGCCGCGCAGCGTGCAGCCCGCCGCAACCAGCGCCGTCGTGATCGCCCGCAGCGCCTCGGACGGCACGGCACGGTCAACCAGCAGGGTTTCCAGCGCGCCGCAGATCCCGGTGCGCCGCATCTTGGCATTCACCACCATGTCGGGCGCCGCGGCGAAGTCGGCCTCGCGGTCGATGAACATGTGGCACAACCCCTCGAGGTGGCCGATCACCGGCACCCGCGCCTCGGCTTGTACCCGCGCGACCAGGCTCTTGCCTCCGCGCGGAACGACAACATCCAGCGCACCGCCCAGCCCGGCGAGAATATGCCCGACCGCCGCCCGGTCCGTTGTCGGGACGAGTTGCACCGCCTCCTCCGGCAGGCCCGACCCGGCAAGGGCGGACCGCAGGGCAGCTGCAATGGCGGCAGAAGACCGCGCACTCTCCGACCCGCAGCGCAGGATGGCGGCATTGCCCGAGCGGACGCACAGCGCGGCGGCGTCGGCGGTCACGTTCGGCCGGCTTTCATAGATGATCCCGATGACCCCAAGCGGGCAGGCGACGCGGGCGATGTCGAGCCCCGAGGGCACGGTCCAGCGGGCCAGTTCCCGGCCGACCGGGTCCGGCAGGGCCGCAATCGCCTCGACACCCTTGGCCATGGCTTCGATCCGGCCCGCATCGAGCGCCAGCCGGTCCATCAGGGCCGGGCTGAGCGCCTTCGCCTTGCCGGCCTCGAGATCCTGCGCATTGGCGGCCAGTATGGCCGGTGCAGCCGAGCGGAGGGCCGCAGCCATGGCCTCGAGCGCGCGCGTGCGATGGTCCGGTGAGAGCGCCCCCATGGCATTGGACGCGGCCCGGGCGCGCTGGCCCATGTCCAGCATGTCGGTTTCAAGGGCGGTTTCGGTATCAAAAGTATCGGCGCTCATGCCCTGTAGATGCCGGAAAGGGCGCGCCACCGCAATGGGCTGTTAAGCCTCGTCCTGCAACACAGGCCAGGCCATGTCCGTTCTTGCCGCGTTTCTCGCCCATATCGAAGACGAACGCCGGCTGGCCCGCAACACGGTGCTGGCCTATGGCGCCGATCTTTCCGGCTTTTTCGCCTTCCTCGCCCGCCACCTGGGTGAGGAGGTCACCGCCGCCACGCTGGCCGGCCTCAAGGCCCGCGATATCCGCGCCTTCCTGGCCGAGCGGCGGAACGAGGGCATTTCGGATGCCACCGCAGCCCGCACGCTCTCGGCGATCAAGCGGCTCTATGCCTGGCTCGGACGATCCCACGGGATCGACTGCCCGGAAATCGCCTATCTCGAGGGACCGCCGCGGCGCGCCCGCCTGCCGCGTCCGGTGTCCGAGCTCGCCGCGCGGGAAATGCTTGCCGAGGCTGGCGACGGGACGGGCCCGCCCTGGATCGCGGCGCGCGATGTGGCCCTGCTCAGCCTGCTCTATGGTGCAGGTCTTAGGATTTCCGAGGCGCTGGCGTTGACCCTCGCCGACCTGCCGGCGCCCCCGGTGCTGCGCGTGACCGGCAAGGGCGGGAAGGTCCGCCTGGTCCCGCTGATCCCCGCCGTCCGCACCGCCCTTGATGCCTATGCCGCAGCCATGCCCTTCCGGCTCGCGCCCGAGGACCGCGTCTTTCGTGGCCTGCGCGGCGGCCCGCTCGGCGCCCGGGCCATCCAGGCGCGGGTGCAGGACCTGCGTCACCGGCTCGGGCTGCCGGACACCGCGACCCCGCATGCGCTGCGCCACGCCTTCGCCACGCACCTGCTGGCCCATGGCGCCGACCTGCGCGCGATCCAGACCCTGCTCGGCCATGCCAGCCTGTCAACCACGCAGGTCTATACCGGCGTCGATGCGGCCCGTCTTGCCGCAGTGCACAAGGACGCCCACCCCCGCGCCTGAGGAGAGCCCCGTCCGCCGCCCTCGCCTGTTGCAGGAAAAGGCAGGCAAGCGGCCCGGATCTTGCGTAAACTGGCAGAACGATTGCAGTCGCACCGATTCGAGCCTATGGTGCACTGCAGCAATCCAGATTGTCCGTGGCGGTCTGTGGGGAACTTTTTGATGTTATACTCTCTGGTGGAAATGAACCGTGCCGTGATGGCCCCTGTCCGGGCTGCAGCCCGGGCCAGCAAGGTCGGCCTGCACAACCCGCTCAACCCGATCGGCCGGACCAGTTACGGCAAGTCGCTGATCGCCATGGCGGATGTCTTCGAGAGCGCCACGCGCTTCTATGGCAAGCCGGACTGGAACCTCGACCGCACCCGAATCAACAGCGTCGATGTCGAGGTGCAGCCGGAAGTGAGCTGGGCCTCGCCCTGGTGCAACCTGATCCATTTCCGCCGCAATGCCGAGGACATGCAGAAGGCGCGCGGCAAGGATGCGCCGCGCCAGCCGCGGCTGATGATCGTGGCGCCGCTGTCGGGCCACTACGCCACGCTCCTGCGCGGCACTGTCGAGGCCTTCCTGCCGACCCATGAGGTCTTCATCACAGACTGGGCCGATGCCCGCATGGCCCCGGTCTGGCTCGGCCGCTTCGACCTCAGCGACTATATCGACTCCGTTCGCGACATGATCCGCCATGTCGGCAGCGGGGTGAACGTGATGGGTGTCTGCCAGCCGGGACCACCGGTCCTCGCTGCCATCGCGATGATGGCCGAGGAGGGCGACCCCAACCGGCCGGCCAGCATGATCTTCATGGGCTCGCCCATCGACGCCCGCCGCTCGCCGACCGTGCCGAACCTGCTTGCCGAGGAACGCAAGTTCGAATGGTTCGAGGAGAACATGATCTACACGGTGCCGGCCCCCTGGCCGGGGATGCTGCGCCGGGTCTATCCGGGCTTCGTGCAGCTCTCGAGCTTCATGAACATGAACTGGTCGCGGCATGTCGATGCGCAATGGCGCTTCTTCAACCACCTGGTCGATGGCGATGGCGATGGCGTCGACAAGCATACCGGCTTCTATGACGAGTATCTTTCTGTGCTCGACCTGACCGAGGAATTCTATCTCGAGACCATCCGCAAGGTATTCCAGGAACACCATCTCGCGCGTGGCATCTTCCGCCATCGCGGCCGGCTTGTCCGGCCTGGCGAGATCCGGGACGTGGCCCTGATGACGGTGGAAGGCGAGAAGGACGATATTTCCGGCATCGGACAGACTCAGGCGGCCCACGACCTTTGCGACAACCTGCCGGCCGACATGCAGACGGACTATATCCAGCCCGGCGTCGGCCATTACGGTGTGTTCAACGGTTCGCGGTTCCGCACGGAAATCGTGCCGCGGGTGAACGAGTTCATCAACCGCTTCGTCGATCGCGACCGCGAGGAAGAGGCCGCCGTCCGCCTGAAGCAGGCAAGCTGACGCTTCCGCGCAGAAGGGACCGTCCCGGACGGCCCATCGGTCCGGGACGGCCCTCGTCCAATCGCCTCTATGGGCGCACTTCCAGGACCATGTTGGTCGGTGTTTCCGCCGCCCGGCGAACGCGGGTGAAGCCGGCTTCATTCAGGACTTCTGTCAGTCGCTTCTGGCCTGCCTGAGTTCCGAGCCCAAGCCCCACTTCCTGCGCCAGGGATGTTGGCGTGCAGAGCACCGTCGAGAAGGCATAGTATACCGCACCGAGCGGATGCAGGTTTTCCGCCACAGTGTCACCCGCCATGGGTTCGACCATCATGAAGGTTCCATCGCGCTTCAGGATCTTGTTGATGTGCGTCGCCGCACCCACCGGGTCGCCCATGTCGTGCAGGGCATCGAAAATGAACGCTACATCATAGCCGTCGCCTGGTACGTCCTTGGCCGTCGTGACGTGGAATTCGGCATTGGTGACGCCCGCATCAGCCGCCTTCTGGCGGGCATGTTCCACCGAGGGGGCATGGAAGTCGAAGCCGTGAAAGGTCGAGTTGGGAAAGGCCTTCGCCATCAGGATGGTCGATGAGCCATGGCCACAGGCGATGTCGGCCACCTTCGCGCCGGCCTCGAGCTTCTCCTTGACGCCATCGAGAGCAGGGATCCAGTTCTCCAGCAGATTGGCCTCATAGCCTGGCCGGAAGAACCTGTCGGTGCCGCAGAAGGTACAGACCGAATGATCGCCCCAGGGACGACCCTTGCCGGACTGGAAGGTCTCCAGTGCATCGGCATGCCGTTCGAACTGGCCGACCACCGACTGGAAGAAGCCCTGCATACACGCCGGATGCCCTTCCCTTGCGAACACGACGGCCTGTTCCGGGCTGAGCGAAAACAGGTCGCCATCCGGATCATGGGTCACGTATCCATTGGCCGCGTTCGAGGCCAGCCACTCATGGACATATTTTTCGTTCATGCCGAGCGTGTCGGCGAGCGCCCCGGCGGTGCAGGGGCCCGCCTTTTCCAGCGCTGCATAAACCCCGGCCTGGTCGCCCAGATAGGCCAGGAACAGGCCCATGGCGCCGGCGACGTCCCCAACGACCTTGCCGGCAAGTTCCTCGACAGCTTCCATGTTCACTTGATCTGACATCGCGTCCTCCACATTTCCATGGAGCGCATTGTGCGGGACTGATCCGGTAGTGAAAGAGGCATTCAGGACAAAGACAGGGGATTCTGTCTATTTCAACGCGCGCGCCACCGGAGGCAATTTGAACCGCTTTCGATAAGCGCCCGGGGTAATTCCCACCTCACGCTGAAAAAGGTGGGAAAAATGACTGATGTCCCTGTAGCCGACGGACAGGGCGATCTCCGACACCGGCCGGCGCGTGGCTTCCAGCATTTCCCGGGCTCGCTCCACGCGCACGGCCTGAGTATAGGCAAGCGGTGTCTGGCCGGTCGCGTCCTTGAAACGGCGAACAAAGGTGCGGTCCACGAGGTTTGCGCGCTCGGCCATTTTCTGAACCGGGTCGTCGACATCCATGTTTTCGGAGAACCACGCCTGCGCATCGCGCACGACGGAATCGGTGGTGCACAGGCGCGTCAGGAGCCGAGCATAAACGTCCCGTTCGTCACCTGCCCAGAATTTACCGCTGGTGCGGGCAAAGGCATGGGCCACAGCACGCCCCGCCAGGCGCTGGACGAGGTAAATCACAAGATCGCTATGGTATGTTCCCGTCCCGCCCATGATGATCCGGCCAGCATCGCCCGTCACGACGAGCGGCCGGCGGGCATCGAGATCAACCTCGGGAAAGAGTCTCGAAAAATGCTCCGCCGCGGCCCAGTGGGTGGTCGCCGGCAAGCCCGCCAGCAAGCCAGCCTCGGCCAGCAGGAACGATCCCGTACAGAGCGAGACCAGCATCGCCCCGTCGGCATAACGCTTGCGCACCCAGTCGCGCAGGCTTTCGCTGAAGGCGCCGCCCGGTTCTTCAAAGCGCTTATACCAGACCGGATCGGGGACCAGGGCAGGAACAAAAGTCACGTCGCAGGTGGTGACCTCGTCCAGCGTCTTCTGAGGCGGGATCGGTACCCCGCCAGCCCCCGGAACCGGGTCCATCGTCTCGGCGAGCAAGCGAACTGAGAACACCCGCTCGGCCCGATCCGACCCGCCAAACTTTGCGTCCAGGACACCCACGGACATGAGGTCATCATGGGCGCAATAAACTGATGCGCCACTTGCCGCCGGCGGCAACACGATCGAAACATAAAATGGACGGGCCAACCGACAACACTCTGCGACGACTGATAAGGAGAGATTGTCACATGCTTGCCATTGTGGCCAGTCTCCTCCCGGCGTCGGCCATTACGGTGTGTTCAACGGTTCGCGGTTCCGCACGGAAATCGTGCCGCGGGTGAACGAGTTCATCAACCGCTTCGTCGATCGCGACCGCGAGGAAGAGGCCGCCGTCCGCCTGAAGCAGGCAAGCTGACGCGCCTCTGCCGGCCTCAGCGCAGGATGCCAGCTCTCGACTGGCGTATTGCAAAGCTGAGCAGGAACACGCCGATCGCGACGATGGCTCCGGGGAAGATCGCCGCGCCGATGCCCTGTCTCGCCAGATCGCCCATCAGCACAAGCTGGTGGAAGAACGACACCAGCATGGCCAGCAGGGACAGCCCGAACAGCGGCACAGCCCATGTCCGCCGCAACAGCAGGGCGAGCGAAGCCAGCACGCTCGACCAGACCGCCAGCGCCCACGCACCGACGGCCCAGGACGACATGGCAAGATAGGCCTCGACCTGCTCCTCGGCCAGCATCTGCTCGAGATAGTCCCGCCCGCCGAACTGGGTCATGAGGTAATCATAAGCGCCAAAGGCGTTCCAGGCGACTGCCAGGACGGCAATCAGCCAGAAGCTCCAGTGGGGCCTGGTGCGTCCGTCCGGGTGGTCATCGATGCGTGTCATGCCGCCCTCCTTCAGGGTTCGTCACTGACGCGGACGACGAGCTTGCCGAGGTTCTTGCCAGTGAACAGGCGCTCGAGGCTGGCCGGCGCGTGTTCGAGCCCCTCGACGACATCGGTCTCGAACCTTATGCGGCCCTCCAGCAGCCAGCCGGCCATGGCCTGGATGCCTTCGGGGAAGCGGTCGAGATAGTCGATCACGATGAAGCCCTTGAGCAGGGTCCGCCGCATCAGCAGGTTGGCGAAATTGTAGGGGCCGGGGACCGGCTCGGTGGCATTGTAGGTGGAGATCAACCCGCAAAGCGGCATGCGCGAGAAATCATTGAGCCGCGCGATCACGGCATCCATGATCGGCCCGCCGACATTCTCGAAATTGATATCGATGCCATCAGGACAGTGCCGGTCGAGGGCGGCGCCGACATCCTCGGTCCGGTAGTTGATGGCGGCGTCGAAGCCGGCCTCCTGCGTCAGCCAGCGGCACTTGTCGTCCGAGCCGGCAATGCCGACCGCCCGGCAGCCCTGAATCTTCGCGATCTGGCCGACCATGGAGCCGACCGCCCCGGCGGCCGCAGACACCACGACGGTCTCGCCCGCTTTCGGCTTGCCGATGTCCATCAGGCCGAAATAGGCCGTCATGCCGGTGGCCCCGAGCGGCCCCATATAGGCGGTCAGCGGCACGCCGGGCAGTTGCGGCAGGGCCGACAGCGCCTGGCCCCGAAGCGTGTTGTACAGCGACCATTCGGCGAGGCCGGTATTGACGATCGCGCCCGGTTCGAGGCCGGCAAAGCGGCTCTCGGTGACCACGCCGACGCCGCCGCCGCGCATGCCCGACCCGATCTCGACCGGCGGCATGTAGGCATCCATGTCCGACATCCAGATCCGGTTGGTCGGATCGAGGGACAGATAGATCGTCCTGACCCGGACCTGGCCGTCCTCCAGCGGGGCCAGCGGGCGCTCCTGCAACTCAAGGTCCCCCTCGGCCACATCGCCGACGGGACGCCGCTTCAGCACCCAGACCCGGTTCATCTCCGTCATTGCCCGTCTCCTCCTGGCTTTTGCCGGAAGCATGCCGCGCCGGGGCGGAAATGGCCAGAGGCGGGCGATTTATCCCTGGAGCGCAGCCTCCGCGGCAAGAACGCGGGAGATGGCGTTCACCACCGCGCCGATGCGCAGGCTCGCCTGGATCTGTTCGGTGGTCAGGCCATGTTTCCGCAGTTCGGCTTCATGCGCATCGAGGCACATGCCGCAGCCATTCACCGCCGAAACCGCCATGGAGAAGAGCTCGAAATCGGCTTTTTCGATGCCCGGTGCGCCGATGACGTTCATCCGCAGCTTCGCCGGCAGCGTGGTGTAGGTCGTATTGCTGAGCAGGTGGGTTGCCCGATAATAGACATTGTTCATGCCCATGATGGCCGCTGCGGCCCGGGCCGCCCTGGCCGCGTCCGGGCTGAGCTTGTCCTCGGTTTCCGCTTCGATGGCACGGACCACATCCGGCTGGCCCACCGCATGGGCGCAGGCGAGAAGGCAGCCATACTTCTGCTGGTCGGACAGTAGGGTCTCGTTCGCCAGCGAGCCGATGTTGAGCTTCAGGTCCTTGGCATAGTCGGGCAGCGTGGATTTCAGGGTGTCAATCGACATGTTCGGTCTCCAGTGACGGAAAACGCCCCTCCCCGAGCCGGGAAGGGGCGTCATTCAGGGTAACGGGCCGGCTATTCGGCGGCGATATTGAGCACGTCGCCACCGACCGGACGGTTGCAGGGGCACAGCTCGTCGGTCTGCAGGCCGTCGAGCACGCGCAGGGTATCCTGCGGGTTCCGGCCGACATTCAGGTTGTTGACATAGACGTGCTGGATGACGTTGTGCGGGTCGACGAGGAAGGTGGCGCGATAGGCCACGCCTTCTTCGCGGTCACGGACACCGAGGCCATCGACCAGCGAGCCGTTGGTGTCGGCGAACTGCCAGATCGGCAATTCGGCGAGGTCCTGGTGATCGCGGCGCCAGGCCAGCTTGGTGAATTCGTTATCGGTCGAACCGCCCAGCACCACCGCATCGCGATCCTCGAAATCACCGGCAAGGCGGGCAAATTCGGCAATCTCGGTCGGGCAAACGAAGGTGAAGTCCTTCGGGTAGAAGAAGATCACCTTCCACTTGCCGGGAAAGCTGTCCTGGGTGATCGGCTCGAAAGCGCTCTCGCCAGCCTGTTCGTGGTGCATGAATTTCGGCTTCACGCCGGTAATCCTGAAGTCGGGAAGTTTATCGCCAATGCCGAGCATCTGGGAGGTCTCCATTCGTGATCTGCAACAGTAGCAACAGTGCGGGCGTTGCCACGGGCTGCGATATGGCGCGTTCGCAGCTATCCGGCAAATTGATCCTGCAATGGTGGCCTATAGACCTGGTCTATGTTCGCAATTGCGGAAACCCGCGGCCGGGGCCCGGTTCCGGTCACTCGCCGGCCGAACAGTCCCCGATCCAGTGGCTGCGGATGATCACGTTCGAGGTCATCGCCACGCCATTCTCATGGCTGCCGGACAGGGTGATGGCGCCGTCGAGCCGGGAACCATCCGCATTTGCGGTGATCTTCATGGTGCCGTCCATCACGATGCCGGCACGGTTGCAGGCGAGATCAAAGGACAGCACGCGTCCCTGCCGGTCGATGCCGGACAGCGTGCAGCCTTCCTGCACGAGCTCGGCCGGATCGATGACGGCGTCGGCCGGTGACAGGCACTCGCCGGCGACCGAGCTTTCCACCGGCATGGTGCTGACCTCGCCATTCACCGACAGCGTCGTCTTGACCGAGGTGTCGCGCTGCCACTGGCCGGGCTTGATCCGCATCATGTCGGCCGAGGCCGGAAGGGCGAACAGCACCGCGAGCGCGGCAGCGAGGGTCAGGGGGGAACGGCGCATGGGGCAGGCTCCGGACGTCGGCATGGAATGCCCTATTCATAGGTTGCGCCGCGAGCCTCTACCAGCGCCCCGGTGCAGACGGGCCGATTAAGCTTTGGCAAGGCCGCAGACGGTCCCGAGCGAATGGGGAGCGCCGGCCGTGCCGGGGTAAATTCCGTCCTAATAGGCGTCCCGCGCGCGGAACACGGCCTCGTCCAGCTCGCCCTCCCATTTCGCCACGGCGGTCGCCACGGCGGCATCGCCGGTGACGTTCGTGAGGGTGCGCATCATGTCGAGCAGGCGGTCGAAGGGCAGGATGAAGCCGATAATCAGGAAGGCCTGCTCCTCGGGGATTCCGACCTGGGAGAGGGCAAGACCGGAGAGAAAGAGCCCGGCCGACGGTATCCCTGCCGCGCCAATGGACACCAGCGTCGCCATCAGCGCGATCAGGACGTATTGCGACAGCGACACGTCAACGCCCATGGCCTGCGCACCGAACAGGGCGACCATGCCGATATAGATCGCCGTGCCATCCATGTTGATGGTCGCCCCCAGCGGCAGCACCGAACCGGCAATCGCCTTGTCGACACCGAGATTCTCCTCGGCGCAGGTGATCGTGACCGGCAGCGTTGCTGACGAACTGGCGGTGGAATAGGCCACCGCCTGGGCGTCGGAGATACCGCGCAGGAAGGGGATGAGCGGCAGGCGCAACAAGCCCCGCATGATCAGTCCGCCATAGGTGATGAGGATATGCAGGATGCAGGCGAGGTAGAGCGCGATCGCGAGCGTGCCGAGGCTCTGCAGCACGCCGAGCCCCTTCGTCGCCATGGTCGTCGTCATCAGGGCGAACACGCCTATCGGCGCGGTCTCCATCACGATCACGGTCACCTTCATCATCGCTTCGGACATGCCGTCGAAGAAGCCGGCGGCCGGCCGGGCAATCTCGCCGGCCATGAGGATGCCGACCCCCAGCATGATCGAGAAGAAGATGATCGGCAGCACATCCCCGCTCGCGAGTGCGGCAATCGGATTGGTTGGCACGATGCCGAGCAGGCGGTCCTTCAGGGGCGGGGCATCGACCTGCTCGACCGGCGTTGCGCCGATGAAGGAGTCCGGGGTCAGGCTGGCACCGGGCTGGAAGAGGGTGGCCATGGCGAGGCCCAGCGTGACGGCGACGGCGGTGGTCAGGAAATAGAGCCCCAGCGTGCGGATGCCGAGACTGCCGAGGCGCTTGGGGTCGCCCATGGCGATGATGCCCGAAACGAGGGTAAAGAAGATCAACGGCACGATGAGCATCCGGATCAGGCGCAGGAAGAGGTCGCCGATCCACGCGATCCAGGTCTCGGCAAAGGCGCCGCCGGCCGCCTCGCCCATGCCATAGCGCAGGGCCAGCCCCGCCACGAGCCCGGCAAAAAGGGCGCCGATCACCCGTTTCCAGAGCGCAATTTCGAACCAGGCCGCCATGCCGGCTCCCTCCCCTGTCTTGGATCCGTGACCGCGCCGACCCTAGGGCCACCTCGGGCAACGTCAATCGCCCACCTTCCGATGCCGGACGAAAACACTCGCAGTGCACTTCCGACCGCCCATTGCCGCCGGGCTCAGCGACATCCGGACTGGACGCTTCTGAAACGGGCACTACAGCTGAGGGCATGCAGATGACCGGGGCCCTTGCCGATATCTTCGATGCCACGTGCGCACGCCTTGCTCGGGCCGCCGCCGATCCCCGGTCACCCTGGCGACTGCCGGTTCTCGCCACTGCCCGCACGGATGCCAGCCCCGGCGCCCGGATCGTGGTGCTCCGCTCGTGCCTGCGCGACCCGCTGCGGCTCGACGTGTTCACCGATGAGCGATCGCCGAAAGCCGGCGAAATCAGCGCCGAACCGCGCGTCGCGCTGGTGTTCTGGGACAAGGGCGCGTCCCTGCAGCTGCGCCTTGAAGGGACCGCGGAACTGCTGACCGGTGGACCCGATCATGGGGCTGCGCGGCAACGCCTGTCCGGTTATGAGGGCGCTGACTATGCCAGGCGTGCGATTCCCGGCGCCCCGCTCGGCGCACCCGATGCGGGCGAGGACCGGCTGGCCGACGCACTCGCGCATTTCGCGCTCGTCAGGATCGAGGCCGAGCGGCTGGACTGGCTGGATCTGGGCCGGGCCGGTCACCGCCGCGCCGAATTCACGCGCGCCACGGGCACAGGCGCGTGGACGGCAAGCTGGCTGGTGCCCTGAGTGCCGCGCGGCAACGTGCGCCTTTGTCAATGCTTTGGCGCCATCTTCATCTGATCCACAGGAGGCGCCCATGCAGATCGCGATCGCGGGAGCCGGCATTGGCGGGCTGGCACTTTGCGCCATGCTCGCCCGCGACGGCCATGAGGTCGAGCTGTTCGACCGGTTCGAGACGCCGGCCCCGGTGGGTTCAGGGCTGATGTTGCAGGAAACCGGGCTCAGCGTGCTCGCCGGACTGGGGGCCCGGGCAGCCGCCGAGGCCCGCGGGGCGCCGATCAGGGCGCTGGCCGGCCGCAGGGTACCGGATGGTCGCCGCGTGCTGTCGGTTCGGTTTGCCGCCTGGCGGCAGTCGCTCGGTGCGCTCGGGATACAGCGGGCGGCCCTGTTCGATCTCCTGTTCGGGGCGGCCATGGCGAGCGGTGTGCGCTTCAATGGCGGGCAGGAGATCGCCCGGGCCGATGCGGACGCCGGCACCTTCCACACCACGACCGGGCGGACACTTGGCCCGTTCGACCTGATCGTCGATGCCCTGGGGGCGAATTCGCCGCTGTCGTCGGATCCGCGCACGGACTTGCCGTTCGGCGCGCTCTGGGCGACGGTTGACTGGCCCGGTGACGGACCGTTTCGCGCCGACCAGCTGGAACAGCGCTACCGGGCCGCCCGCCAGATGGCGGGCATCATGCCATCGGGCAGTCCAATGGCCGGCGCGCGGGACACCGCGACCTATTTCTGGTCACTGGCCAGCGACGGTTATACCAGCTGGCGCGCGGGCCGCATCGCCGACTGGCGGGCCGAGGCAACCGCGCTCTGGCCGGAAACGGAGGGGATCGTCGCCGCGCTTGACCCTGCCGACCTCACATTTGCCCGCTATCGCCATCGCACCCTGTCGACCCCGGTGAAGGGCCGGCTGGTGCATGTCGGCGACAGCTGGCACGCGACCTCGCCGCAACTGGGACAGGGCGCCAACATGGCCCTGCTGGACGCGTTCGGCCTCGCCGAGGCGCTGCGCCGGCATCCGGGCGATACCGGACGTGCGCAGCAGGCGTACAGGGCGATGCGCACCCCCCATGTCCGGCTCTACCAGTCCATGAGCGTCCTTTTCACCCCGGTCTACCAGTCGAACAGTGCGCTCTTGCCGGCGCTTCGGGACTGGGTCGTGGCGCCGCTGAGCCATGTGCCGCCCGTTCCGGCCCTGCTTGCGCTGCTGGTCTCGGGAGGGGCCGGGTGGCCATTGCGGCGCCTTGGCCTGCGGGCTGGCATGCGCTGAGCCCCCATCGCAAGCAGAAGCGGGGATGGGCAGGGGCAAGATCAGCAGGACGCGCCGGCGCGCGGGCGGCGGCTCACAGTGCCCGTGTCATTTCGATCTCGATGCCGTCGCCGTGCCACAGCGCCGCCGGTTCCTCACGCACGGTCTCGAAGCCGACGGCCCGGTAGAGGGACATGGACTCCTGCAGGCCCGGCGCGGTGAGCAGGAACACCTCGCGCAGGCCGAGTGCCCGGGCCCTCTCGATGACGCAGCCCACAAGGTGCCGGCCCAGTCCCAGGCCGCGCGCTTCGGGCAGGACGATGAGCCAGCGCAGCTGCCCCCGGTCGCCGCGCCGGACCAGGCCGACGCAGCCAAGGGTCTCGACGCCGCCTTCCGGACCGGTCCGCTCGGCGAACCACACCCGGTGGTCACCGCCATCGGCGATCCCCGCCTCGTCGATCATCCCGCCGACAATGCGGGCGAGTTCATCGACATGACCGGTCGTGAAGCGTTCGTCATGGTCGAGATAGCCGCGTCGATGCAGGTCCGCCACGCGTTCCCGGTCCCCCCTGCGCCAGTCATAGCGCAGTGTGATGTCGCCTGGCAGGCCTTCGCCCATGCCGGGTTCGTCCATGCCTACTTCGCGTGCGCGATCACGGGCATCCAGGTGTAGCCCTTCACGAAGGCGCCGGAGGTGAGCGACGGCTCGTCCAGCACTTCAATATGGGAGAACCGCTCGAGCAGTTCCTCCCAGAGGACCCGCAACTGCAGCTCGGCGAGGCGATTGCCGACGCAGCGGTGGATGCCATAGCCAAAGGAGAGGTGGCTGCGCACGTTCGGCCGCTCGATCCAGTAATCATTGGGCCGGTCCCAATGGCGCGGATCGCGGTTGCCGGAGACGTACCACATGGCGATCTGGTCGCCCTGCCGGATCGTCTGGCCATGCATCTCGACATCCTCGAGCGCGGTGCGGCGCATGAAGGCAAGCGGCGTCTGGTAGCGGATGGTTTCCGACACCATGGCCGGGATCAGGCCCGGATTGGCCTTGAGGGTGTCGAATTGCTCGGGGAACTGGTTGAGGAACCAGACCGAGCCGGACATGGAATTCCGCGTCGTGTCATTGCCACCGACGATCAGCAGGATGACATTGCCGAGCAATTCCATGGGCGAGAGATTGCGCGTCTTCTCGCCATGGGCGAGCAGGCTGATCAGGTCGTTCTTCACCGGCGCGCGGCCCCGCGCCTGGTACATCTCCTGGAAGGCGGTGAGGCATTCGAGCAGCTCCTGCTTCCACTGCTCCTCGCCGCCGGGGCAGATATCGGGATTGTTCATGTTGGTGGCGACATCGGACCAGCGGGTCAGCTTGCGGCGGTCCTCGAAGGAGAAGTCGAACAGCGTGGCGAGCATCATGGTGGTCAACTCGATGGACACCGTGTCCACCCAGTCGAACGGCTCGCCGACGGGGATACTGTCAAGCAGGCCCTGCGTGCGCGAGCGGATCAGCGGCTCGAACTCCTTCAGCATCTGCGGCGCGACGGCCGGCTGCACCGTCTTGCGCTGTTCGGCATGGCGCGGCTCATCCATGGCGATGAACATGGGCATCTCGAAATCCGACACCGGCGGGCCGAGCGTGATACCGCCATATTCCCAGGAGGAGGAAAAGCGCTTGTGGTCGGTGTCCACTGCCATGATGTCCTCATAGCGGCTGACCGACCAGAACGGACCGGCAAAGCTGTCCGCTGTCCAGTGCAGCGGCGCCTCGTCGCGCAGCCGGTCGAACCGGTCCCAGTACTTGCCCTGGCGCCAGATTTCCGGGTCCACGAGATTGAGATTCTCGAGGCTGAGTTCCGAAGCCGGGGGCACCTCTGCGCCGACTTCCAGGTAACCGGGGTGCAGGGGCTCGCGAGGGGTCACCTTCGGGCGGGTCAGTGTGTGGGGCAGGGTATGGATCGTATCAGCCACGTCGTTCCTCCATTCGGGCGCTTTTCACCTTGTTCACACACCAATAACACGCACTTCCGGGAAAAACCATGACACCCGTGTCACTTTTTTCCACGGCTCGCGCGGCCCTGCACCAGCCGGGGACGGGCAAGGGCAGAGCGCGGCGGATCCTTCGGGAACAGCTTGGCCCGGACCGACAGGAACAGTCTTATCGTTCTGTTTACTCCCGATCGCTTTCGGTTCTTTTGCAGCTTTTCAATATCAGTCCACAAATTCGAAATACAACCTTAAGGTATCATCATGCATAATGGATGGTAACGAAGTAGAGTATTTGGAGCTGGGCTATGCTGCGCAAGCAAACCATGGACCGTGCGATGGTGCCGATGGCGGTGCCGGATGGCGTGGACCTCGAAACCCTGGACCTGGGTATCGAACGGGCACTGACAACGCCAGCGGTCCAGTACGCACCTCCCGCAAGCCAGCTTGCGCAGCCGGTTGGACCGGGCCGGAGCTATCAGGCCTCGCCGATCGCCGACACCTTCACCGGGACGGGGCTGGCCGATGTCCAGGCCGGCAATCTCGGCAACGATATCCTGTTCGGCGCTGGCGGCAATGACACGCTGAATGGCGGCCCGGGCAATGACGTCATAAATGGCGGCGACGGGCTGGACCTGCTCCAGGCCGGCAGCGGCGATGACGAGATCGACGCTGGCGCAGGCGATGACCTGGTCTTCGGCCATTCGGGCAATGACACGATCTTCGGCGGCGACGGCAGTGACGAGATTGTCGCCGGCCGGGGCGATGACCGCATTGACGGCGGCGACGGTGATGACCGGATCGACGCCGGGCGCGACGCCGACGCCGTCTTCGGCGGCTCGGGCGATGATCGGCTGTCCGGCGGCAGCGGCGGTGACCAGCTGTTCGGCGAGGCGGGCAGGGACCGCATCAGCGGCGGCAGCGGCAGCGACCATGTCGACGCCGGAAGTGGCGATGACATCGTTTTCGGGAATGTCGGCGCCGACGTTTTGCATGGCGGCGACGGCCGGGACCGGATCAGCGGCGGCATGGGCCGCGACACGATCAATGGTGGCTCCGGCAATGACAATCTGCGCGGGCTGGCCGATGCCGATGTCGTCTTCGGCGCCGACGGCAATGACCAGGCCCAGGGCGGCGGCGGCAATGATTTCCTGCTCGGCGGTTTCGGCAACGACCTGCTGATCGGCGGGGGCGGCGACGACCGGCTAAGCGGCGACGCCGGCATCGATGCCTACGTCTTTGACGCAGACCATGCCGGACGTGACATCCTCGTCGATTTCGAGGCGGGCGAACGCATTCTCCTGCGCGATTTCACCTTCGAGGACACCTCCGACGCGCGCCGCGCCTTCACCCAGTCCGGCACCGACGTGGTGTTCTCCGCCGGTGAGGTCACGGTGGTGTTCGAGAACAGCCTGCTGACCTTTGTGCAGGCCGGTATCGAGCTCGTCTCCGAAGCGAGCCAAAGCGAGACGGCACCGGCCAGCTTCGACTTCTCGCTGATCGAGGCACCTGCGCCGGCCCCCGTCTCCGACGCGGGTGCTGTGCCCGGCAACGCCTGGGACGGGTCAGAAGCATCCGGCCTGCCGGACCTGGCCATGGACACCCTCGGCACGTTCGACGTCCCGGTGGACGCCGGCATCGGCCATGCCGATGACGATTTCGGATTTGCGCAACTGGCCTGAGGACGACCGGGTCAAAGCTGGCAACGGGGCAGGCGGCGCCGCCATACCCTCGCTCAGGCCGATGTCAGGCCATGGCGCTCACTGCCGGCGCGCCGGAGGGCATCGCGCAGGGCGTCGGCAAGACTGGACCGTTCCTCCGGCGTCAGGAAGCGGCCAATCACATAGGCGGTCCGGCCGTGTTCGATCCGCAGCAGCGACGCCGGCGAGCCCGGCGCTTCCAGCATGATGCGGGCAAAGGCCGATGGCAGGCTTGCCGACCGCCTGCGCCCGCGCCGGTCGATGTGGTAAAGGTCCAGGGTATCGGCAGTGATCACCACCCGCGTCTGCTCGCGCGCCTGCTTCCTGTACCAGCGGAAGGCCAGATAGAGGGCCAGCGCATCCAGTCCGAAGAAGCCGGCGACCGGCAGGGCGCCGATCGACAGGAACATGAGACCCGAAACGAAGCTCAGCGCCGCAATCGCGGTCATCACGACCAGGAAGGCGCCGTCGCTGAGACTGGCATTCGGGGTCAGCACCGCATCCATGTAGACGATTGGCCGGGGGTCCTGCATATCCATGCGCGGAATGTTAGGCGCGGGCCCTGCCGCCGTCGAATCTTTCGCCTGCGCCCTTGCGCCGCGCACCAGCGCGCGTAAACCCCGCATCCATGCCCGACAAGACCGGCCCGGCCACCCGGAAACCCGCACCCGCAGGTCGTCCCCGAAAGCGGGCGCCCCGCACCATGCCGCGCGCCCGCGCCGAGGCACTGTTCGCCACGCTGGCCGCGGACCGGCCCGAACCGCGGACGGAGCTGGAATTCGTCAACCCGTTCACGCTGGTGGTGGCCGTCGCGCTTTCTGCCCAGGCGACCGATGTCGGTGTCAACAAGGCCACTCGCAGCCTGTTCGCCGTCGCCGATACGCCGGAGGCGATGCTGGCGCTGGGCGAAGCCGGTGTGGCCGGGCACATCCGGACGATCGGGCTGTGGCGCAACAAGGCGAAGAACGTCATCGCGCTCAGCCAGATGCTGATCGACGACTTCGGCGGGGTTGTCCCCGACACCCGCGAAGCGCTGATGCGGCTCCCCGGGGTCGGGCGCAAGACCGCGAACGTGGTGCTGAACGAAGCCTTCGGCCAGCCGACCATCGCGGTCGATACGCACATCTTCCGCGTGGCCAACCGGACGGGCCTGGCCCCCGGCAAGGACCCCGACACGGTCGAGGCCGGCCTGGAACGGGTCACACCGGAGCGCTTCCGGCGCGGCGCCCATCACTGGCTGATCCTGCACGGCCGCTATGTCTGCAAGGCGCGGACGCCGGAATGCTGGCGGTGCACCATTGCCGGGCTATGCCGCCACAAACCCAAGACCCCGGACCCGGCGACCGTCTCGAAGCTCGGGCCGAAGCCGCACAAGCGCGCCGACTAAAGCGGCGCGTTCTCAAGTGGACTCAGTGTGCCGCTTCAAGTCATTGTCTTGGCGCGCTTCCGGACGGCGAACCGATGCCCACTTCGCCTGGACGCGCTTCAAGGCGGCGCGCGTCCCGGGCCGCCTTTCCGGTTGCGAAACGCCCGCGCCGGCATAGGGTCACTTGATGACCCTGGACGCACCCGGCCTCGAGAACGCGCTTGTCCGCCTCGACATCTTTTCAGAGCGGCACGTGCCCCTCATCGGTGCGAGCTCTGCGATCCGGCACATGTGGGACTCGATGCCCGACATTCCGAAGGGCACCAGTTTCGCAGCTTATGCCGACCACGCCCTGAAACAGGCACGGGACGGGACATGGGTGCCCTTCGTGATCTTCCGACAGGCCGATGATGCGCTCGCCGGTGTCGCGATCTATGACGACATCAGCCGGGTCCATCGCCGCGTGCGGATCGCGCATTTCTGGCACCCCGAAACCATGCGCGGCTCCGGTATCTTCCAGGCAAGCCAGGCCCTCATGATCGAACGGGCCCTCGACTGGGGCGCCCGGCGCATCGCCTGGCTGGTCCCCGACCGCAGCCCGCGGGCCCTCGATGCCGTGCGCAGTCTCGGCGCCCGCGACGAGGGCCTGCTGCGCCGCCATACCCGCCTCGCCGACGGCACATATGCCGACATGGCCGTCCTGTCGCTGCTCGGCGACGAGGCGCGGGCCATCCTCCCGGTGATCAATGACCACTGGCAGGCCCGGCAGGCCAGCCACGCCAAGCCCGCGGAGACGCGGTCCGGCGCTTGACCCTGCACTGCGCCTGTGGCTTAAGCCGCCGGACATCCGCGCAATCACGACAAGCGCACCTTGACCGGTCCCCGAGGCTGGCGAGGTCCCCCGCCCGGCGACGTTTCGCTCAGCGGGGCAAACGGCGTTGCGCGGGGTGTTGACGGAAGACCTTCGCATCCTGACCTTTGGCACTCAGGGATCAGGACAGGAGAAGCGGCATGTTCGACGCGCTATCAGACCGCCTTGGCGGCATATTCGAGGGCCTCACCGGCCGCGGCGCCCTTTCGGAGAAGGACGTCAGCGCCGCGCTGCGCGAGATCCGCGTGGCCCTGCTCGAAGCCGACGTGGCCCTTCCCGTGGTCAAGGACTTCATCGGCTCGGTGAAGGAACGCGCCGTTGGCGAGGATGTCGTGCGCTCGGTCAAGCCCGGCCAGCAGGTCGTCAAGATCGTCCACGACGCACTGGTCGAGATGCTCGGCGGAGAGAGTGCCGACACCACGCTGAGGATCGACACCCCGCCGGCCATCGTGATGATGGCGGGGCTGCAGGGCTCGGGCAAGACGACGACCACCGGCAAGCTGGCCAGGCGCCTCGCCGAGAAGGAGCGCAAGAAGGTCCTCCTCGCCTCGCTCG
>CAZDMQ010000052.1:0-17583 GCA_964506685.1 uncultured Hyphomonadaceae bacterium
CTCAGTTGGTAGAGCAGCTGACTTTTAATCAGCGGGTCACAGGTTCGAATCCTGTAGGGCACACCATTTTCTTCAAGGGTTTATGGGGCGGCGCTCTGGGCATCTTGGGAATATCTCCTGGATTGCAACTGGGGTTGCAGGTCGCCCCGGGGTCGTGGGCGGGGTGATCCGGGATCGGGACGGAATTGGTGCGGCTCAGCGCCGGTAGGTCTGCCGTGGTTCGCCGGCGATCCAGGCTTCGACTTCGCCGCGTTTCCAGCGCACGGCCATGCCGCCAAGCTTGATCGGCGCGAGGAAGCACTCGGCTTTCACCTTGCGCCAGAGCGCGGTGCGCGAGCGGTTGCCGGTGACGGCGAAGGTCCAGGCCTCAATCCTGAGGCGTGGGCCGACGATGATCTCGAAGTGTACGCCGACATCGGAGAGCTCCGGATGCGCTTGCTGGTTCCGATCCATGCGCGCAAGGCGCCGGTTCAACTCGTCGAGCCGCCTGATCAGCGAGGCGCCCCGCCCATGCTCGATGGCGCTTCATCTCCTCCCGCAAGGGCACAAGCGAGAACTCGCGCGCCGTGCCGGTGGAGATGACCGCCAGCTGGCCTGAACGCGTGTCGATGGCCTTCTCCAGCGTGCCTTCAAGCGTGCATCCCGGGAGGCACCGGGCGATACCTGAGGTGCGCCCCTGTTGGGCCCTCAATTGAGAGGAGAGTCCGTCATCAAGCAGTTGGACGAGGTGCAAGCGCAAATTCATAGAGGAACAGATCATCGCGATCCTCCTGCTCGCCATAGCCGACCTCGAGCGAGGCGCCGAGGCCTTCCGTGTCGAAGGGGTTGAAGGTGCGGATGTTGATGAAACCGGAAACGGCCTCGCCGGGCATGTCGGGAGTGATGGCCTTGTTCGCCTCAACCGTTGAAGTGATCACCGACGGAAATCTATAGAAGCGCGGAATGCGGCCATTGGTTGGGTAATCACCCCATTTTTCACGGAATTCAGAACTGGACTTCACGCGGCCTGTTTCAGTTTCATGGCGGGTCTGGAGCCGTGTGAGGGCAGTGTCGGTGACAGCTATGAGTTCAAGCCCGTCCGCGCAGCGGATCAAACGACCCGGGGGATCGTTTGGAGGTGCAGAACGCTTTGGCTGAGACGATTACTGGTCAGTTCAAGACCGGGGACGTTCAACGGCGCGGGCCGTAGACGTCAATCGCTGCCGTCAAATACGCCGCGCCAGGATGGGTCGACTGGTTCAACCACAGGAGACCATCAGAGCCGATCGGACATATCCCAGCCGCAGAAACAGAGAGCAACGTCTATGCAACGAGGTTGCAAACCGCCAAGGCCGCATGATCCCAACCAGATGGCCTCCGGCATTCACCGTAGCCGGTGATCCGGTCAAAGCACGCCCGCAGGACACCCCGCTGTCGCCCACGCCTCCCGGGCGACACGCTTCTCGGTGTCATGGCTATAGAGTTCGTAGATCTGCGTCGCGCCGGCTTCGGGATGGCCGAGGAGTGTTGACACCACGATGCGGGGGAAGCCGAAACGGGCAATGTGCCTGCCCGCCATGGATCGAAAAGACAAGGTCGCTCTCGCGTGGGGCAGGTGTCCGGTCGATAAAGTCGAGCACGAGCGGGGGGCAGCGCATGATGCCGGCTGGACCTGATGCGCCTCAGCGCCGGTAAGTCTGCCTCGGCTCGCTTTCAATCGTGGTTGTGGCTACGCCGCGCGTCGCGAAACACCGCGGTTCCGCCAAGCTTGATGGGTGCTGGGAAGACATCAGCCAGGACTACGCCCGCGGCGTCGTCGCCGAATGGGTGGCCGATGAGAATGCGGCACCACCCCAAGCGGCCCCGCCACCAGACCCGCGCAGCCTATGCCGCTTAACTCGCCGCACTGGTCGATCAGCCCCACGCACCGGAGGCGTTCCGTCAATCGCTCATTGCGCCCTCCGCGCAAGCGGGCAATTGTCGAACGCTGGCTCCGGTTTCAGCTGGAAAAGGGTCGGAGGGCAGAGCAGCGGGCTTGAGCGCTGTCTTGATCGCAACCGAACACGTTCGCAGCTTCCGGGGGCCAGACTCAATTCTGTTGTCGGAGTGACCGGCAGATGACCACGGCATGCGAGGACGGCATGCGAGGAAGGACGGCCAGGGCAGGGGGAACCCCGGCCAGGCGACTTGACACAGCAGGGCGCCGCTCAGCGGACGAGGCGTCCGGCTGCCGAACCGAGCATCGGTTTTCCGGCCCTTGGCGGCGCCCATGTTTCTTGAAAAGGCGGTTTTTCCCCACGGGAACGGGCCTGGCCACGAACCAGAACCCCACCGCTCACTGCAGCATGAAATCTCAGAATAGACCCTACGTGTTCCGCCGCATTGGAGGGGCGGCAAGGTTCGAGCGCAGATACTTCACCGTCCGCACCATATACCGACTTGCCCGTTATGAGCATGCCGCCCTACTCTGGGACCGGTGAGAGAAGGGTATGCCGATGTGGCGCGCGCCGGGACTGGCAATCCTGATGTACCTCCTGAAGAGGACGGGCCGGCGGTTGAGGGTAGGCAATTGAAGCGGGAAGAAACCACTTACGATGTGTTCGTCAGCTATAACCATGAAGATGAAGACGAACTCAATCATGCCAGCCTGATCGTCGAAGCGCTTAAAGCGCGTGGCTATTCGGTGTGGTGGGATCGCCAATTGGTGGTCGGTGAAGACTGGCACGACAAGCTCACACAAAAGATGACGTCCGCACGCAAGATCGTCGGACTCATGTCAAAGCGCATGCTGGAAAGCGAATACTGCCGCTACGAACTGCAGTATGCGCTCCTTGCGGGCAAACTCCTGCCGGTGCTGATGGAGCCAGCCGATTCGCTGACATTTCCCTCCCAATTCGAAGAACAGATCAGAAAGCTGAACTGGATCGTTTTTGAGCCGTCCCGCGAGGACGAGACGGTCGAAAGCATGATCACTGCCCTGTCTCTTGTCCCCGAGGCGAGTGATGTTCTGAGACCGTCGGCCCAGATCCTTGCCCAGGACCGCATTCATCTTCCTGCAACTTTGCTGTCTGGGTCCGGCTATCTTGCTGGTCGAGACGCTGAAGAGAAGATGCTCCTCGACGCCTGGGATGGATGCGCCCCTGGCGCAGACCCGGACAACAAAACCAATATCATTGTCATGCACGCCCTGGGTGGCGCAGGCAAGACCAGTATCCTGCGCCGGATGGTGGACCAACTCGCCGCCGCCGATTTTCCCCACGCCGGCAAAGTACTTGGCTGGTCGGCCATCAATCAGGGCGGAAGCAACGACCTCGCCGCCGATACTGATGCCTTCTTTTCCGATGCCCTGCGAACCTTTGGGATCGTGTCGGACCTTCCGAATGATCCGGTTGCGCGTGCTCGCCTGTTGGCTATGACAATGCGGTCGACCCGCACGCTCTTGCTGCTGGACGGGATCGAGCCGCTTCAGGAAATGCCGGGTGTCAGGGGCGGGCGGTTGAAAGACCCTGGCCTCGCGCAGCTGCTGGCGGAATTGGCCCTGGGTCATCCAGGGCTTGTGGTGGTGACGAGCAGGCAGCGCTTGCCAGAGCTCGCCGATAGCGCAGCGCCGAGGGTGATCTCGCACCGGCTTGACGATCTATCCACCGAAGCCTCGGTGGACCTGCTCCAGCATCTGGGTTGCCACGGCACGCCGGCCGCTTTTCGCGCGGCAGCTGAACTCGTCGGCGGTCATGCCCTTTCGGTGACCCTGATGGGGACCTATCTGAACGTCGTCGAGGGGGGCGATGTCAGCCGCTATCTGAGCTTCGATATCGCCAAGGTTGCCGACCAGGACGATGATGAAGTCTTCGATGCCCAGACGGAGCGGCTAGCGAGCCGGGCCGACGATATAATCAAGTGTTACATCGCCCGATTTGAAAGCCTTCGTGAAGGCAGTGCTGCGAAGGGCGAAGCGGAGGCCCTGCTGCTCAGACTGGTCGGCCTTTTCAACCGGCCGGCCGATGGAAATGCCATTGGCATGCTTCTGTCGGGTGACCCGATCCCGGGGCTCACCCACGCCTACGCATCCTGGACGCGGGGCCAGCAAGCCAAACGGCTTCAGGTCGCCAAACAAAGACTCCGGGACCTGAGACTGCTGGCACCTGCAGACCGCAACGATCCGCGGGGGGTCGATGCCCATCCCATCATCCGATCCTATTTTGCCCGACAATTGCGGGAAACACGGCCTGAGGCCTATCGCGCGGCGCAAACGCGCTTGTTCAACCACTATGCCAACGAGGCGCCCCATTGGCCTGGGACGCTTCAGGAGATGGAACCCCTGCTCCTGGCCGTACAGCACGGTTGCCGGGCCGATCTCCATCAAATCGCCTTCAAGGACATTTATTGGGACAGGATCCAACGCGAGAATGAGACTTATCTCAAGAAGGTGTTGGGAGCCTATTCGGCGGATCTCGGCGCCCTTGCGAACTTCTTTGACAGGCCCTGGTCCGATATCGTGCCGGAGATCAGCGATCCTGCCCAGCGAGCCCAGATCTTCGGTCAGGCTGCTATAGCCTTGAGGATCACAGGTCGGCTGGACGATGCCGAGGACGCAACGCGGGCGGCGATCGTCCTGGAACGATCGGTCGACAAGCGAGGCGACGTGGCCATTCTCCAGACCAACCTTGCGGAACTGGAATTACTCGTCGGGAACATGCAGGAAGCCGAGACTAACGCCCGCCAGGCTGCCCTGGACGCAGAGGACTGTTTCGCAACGGATGCAGCTATTGGTGCCCGAAGCGTACTTGCAGAAAGTCTCCACAAGCAGGGCCTTTTCGATGCCGCAGCAAGCGAATTCCTGGAGGCTGAGGCCCGCCAAACACTCGCCTATCCTGATACGAAATACCTGGTCTCCCAGCCGGGATTAAGGTGGATCCGGCTACTGCTCGATTTGGGCTATGCGGCAGACGCACGAGATCGGGCCAGATATGTTGCCGACCACGCGGAAAAGCGGTCACTTGTAGACCAGAAGGCCCTCGCTCTGGCGTGCCTTGCCTCGGCCAATGCAAGTTTATCCCTGCACTCGGGCGCCGCGCACGACCTCGCCAACGAGACACAGGCTTGCCTGGAGACAGCGCTTTCCGTGCTGCACGTAACGGAATGTGAGGAATTCCACCCCTGGGGTGCGCTGGCTCTGGGCAAGGCTTGGCGGGCTTTCGCTGACGTATCTGCCGGGAATTGGCCCTGGCACCTCGAGGACATCCGCCAGGAGTTTGCTGTGGCCCGGAACGTTGCATCCCGCTTCGGCCTCAAGACATTCCTCATCGACCTCAGGTTGGAAGAATTGGCGATTGATGCCATGGAGAGCGGCGCTACCCGTCCTCCAACTCTCGTTGCACTCGATGGTGTTCTTGATCCGGACCGCATCGCCGTGTCCGAGCCCAAGGGCGGGGCCGGACTCCTGTCCTGGCTATTCAGCCGCAAAGCGAACAGCACTGTGAACGCCACTGCGTCAGAGCATCAAGCCGCGGCCATCTTTCCCAAGTGGGAGCCGGCATCCGTCGTAACAAACGCCGGGACCAACAAAACGCTACTCGCAGCCATCCACCAGATTGATGCGGAGGCAGAGGGTCTCCACTATCGTCTCGTCGCCCCTTACCTAGAGGCGTGGCGAGCAGGACTGGGCGGGGACTGAGTATCGGCAGAAGCGCTCCGCCCCCGGAGATCAGCCGCCGGTTCAGTCAGCCGGTCTTCCGAAAATGCCCAGCATGTTGCCGTCCCCGGTATCGCGGCCTAATTCCTTTCGCTGTTCCTTGGTCAGCAGGGCATCACTCATTCGCTGTTGCGCCTGCTCGCACTGGTTGACGATAGCCTTGCTCGCCACATTCCGACAGCTCTTGACCAAGGCGACAGTTCGGTCTGCGTCGCTGTCCGCTACGGCTGCCCGAACCTCAATCGGGAAGAACTCATCCCGGCGCAAGCCCCGCTCAAGTGCCAGAACAACAAGGTTCCTCGCTTCAGCTGTCCGCCCCGCGTTCACGAACGCGTTGGCAAGCTTGATGTAGAGCTTCGGATTGGCGGTCTCGACCTCCACGGCCCTCTGCAAATAGGCTATACCAGCTTCCCGCTGTCCGGCGGCAAACGCAATGGAAGCTGCGCGATCAAGGAAGATCGGTTCGTCGCCCAGCGACGTCGCCAGAGCTTCGTCAATCTTGGCTTGGGCCGCCACCAGGTCCGTCTCGATCAGATTACCTGCCTCGAGGTAGGCAAGATTGGCCCTGAGTGCTTCCTGGAACTCGGGATCGTCACGAATACGAAGCAGGGTCTCATTCGTAAGTGGCGCGGAGTCGAACGGATCGAAGTCGGGGTACAAATTCGCTTCGTAGTCTTGCATCCCCCCGATACGAGCGCCGCGGCTGCGGTGGGTTGTGTTCGCATAGTCAACAATCATTTGCGACCCCTGGCTCAACACGCGGTCCGTCAGACCGGCGAGTATCCCACTTCCTGTAGCCTGTGCGTTGTCGACACCACCAAGGCTGCTCGCCAGGGTGTCCAAAGACATCAATTCGGACTGGGTCTCACTCAACGACGACTGCAACAGATCTGCAGCCTGCTTGCGCAACGTCGACTGTGTATGGATTTTTTCGAAAACTGCGAGGTAGACGTCTCCCTGATACCCGGCTGCAGCCATCATGTCGTAAGCCGCTGCATCGGCATCATCTTCCTGTCGCTTGTTCCAGGCAGGCGACCAGCCTCCCTTTTGCAGCTCTTCTGCCTTTTCATTCAGGCTTATGGCCTTTGCGATGTTGCTCGCCAGTTCGCTCTCATCCTCAATAACAAGTTCGGCGGACTTGTTATCGCCATAACCCGTTTCCTTGAGCCGTAGCTGCTGGGCGACGGCGATCGTCGAATAGATATCCGAGGCCATCCCGAGATTGTCCATAAAGCTTTTCATAACGCCGGACTTGGAGTGGTGACCCAAGGCATAATGGGCAAATTCGTGTCCGAGCAGGAACATGATTTCCTCGTCGGATGTGGCGTAGGGAAGCTCGGTCGAAAACTCGGAAAGGGTTTCACCGGTGACATTGGCAAGGGTGCCAAGTTCTATCACCAGGGTACCGTCCTGGAAGGCCACCGCGTTGTAGTTCTGGCCGACCTGAACGCGGACCTTCGGCGTGCCCTCTGGAATCGGGTGGGGCCACTCGGTGAGGAGGGGCGCCAGCAACCCTTCAAGCTCCCGCTCGACGTTCGGCAGGTCGATGATGTTTTCCTTGAAGGCTCCAACACTTTCGGCGTTGATTCCTTTCGTTTCATCAATCGCTTCTGCGGTGAAGTCGGTTGGTTCGGCCGATGCGATGATCGCCTCATTCTTGCTGCCAAGGCTGGACACGTCCGCCGAAACCACGGATGCGGCGTTCGTAACGGTCTCGCAGCCTGCGGTTATGATGAGCGCACCCATGGCTGTCGAAACCGTGAGACGGCGGTGTGCTGGTCTGGTGCTCATGGGTGCTTCCCCTGACTGCCCGCAAGCATCATCGCTTGCGAAGTGGTTGCTCCGAATGGTGCCGGTCGGCGCCAATTAATTCGGCCCGGAAGATTTGCGAACGGGGCCGAATTGCGAAGATCATGCGGAAATACGCGCTGCGCGACCGATTACTGGGCGCAGCGCGAGATTCCGGCCCCCATTTGTGTCGCACCGAGTTGGCTGTCACCCTCGGCTTCAGCGACGCGTGTTGTGACGCACTTCACTTCCTGAGTAGCGCCGTACCCCTCGGTCTCGACGTCAGCGAGACGAACCCAGACTTGGCCTTCGTCCGTGCCGAAGGCGATCTGCTGGCGCTCCGGCTTCTCGGCGACAATCGCAAGCGGAAATTGCATTTCAGATGCCCGAAGCATGACGGACGCATCGTCGGTCTTTGCCCGGACGGTTGATTTCTTGAAACCTTCGACGGTGCCAAGTTCGGCGACCGCCGATGCCGCGATACCGATGGCCATCGCGCTCAAGAGTATCAAGGTACGAAAGGGCATGGGACGTCTCCTGTTTGCCTTATGGAAAGTCGGAAGGGCGGCGATCGGTTGTGCCAGTAACAGAGGCGGACAAGCTCGGCTGTTTGGCTTCGGCGGGTGCGGCGTAGAGCTTGGCTACGACCCGCGCCTTTGCATCGGCGAGATCGGCGGGGCGTGTCCGTCGCTCGAAACCCAATGTCTCAAGGTTGAAATAGCGCATCCACCAACGCAGTCCAATCAGGGCCGAGCCGCCTATTCGGCGCGACCGGCGAACGAGCCTGCCTATATCATCAAAGAATTCGTCGCGCAGCAAATAAATATAGAAGGTCACCGCAAGAACGATATGCCCGATCCAATTCGGCGGTTCGATCCTGAAGACCCAAACGGCGATAATTGCCGAGATGATTGTCAGCAGGAGTGCGGCGACCAGCATGGTGATATAGACAATCCAATGGCTGGGTTTTTTCGCCCTTGCGCTCGCTCTCGCCTGGGAGATCAGGCGCTTGTTCACCCATAATTGGCCGAGGCCACCGACGAGCACGATCATGAAGAGCGTCGCAGTATCGTAGAGATCTTGGCCGTCCAGCCCCGTGCCGGCGACCGTGACAGGCGCCTTCAGATAGCCATCATGGAAGGTCATCAGATTGTCTGCGGCCATGGCGTGCTTGCTCATCCCGAATGTGCGTCCGTGAACGACATTGTCGTCCCAGTCCGGTGCGTTCTTGAACTGTCCCCCGACCACGATGACCCTGCCGTCGAACAACCGTTCCGCGAGCGTCTGGTCAATGGTGTTCAGGCCCACGGCAGAGTATGGGATCTCCATGTGGTAAGGGCACGGCTGAAGCAGGGTGCCGCTGCTGGCGCTAGCGCCAAAGATTTGGCGTACGAAGAGTTTCCAGATGGAAGAAATGCCCCCGTCGAGGCGACACGTGCTTGTCAGCTCTGGCGAGCGTCTCTCGGCAGGAATATCTCTGGCATAGATGTACTCGTCGCTGAGCGCGCCGGTCTGAACCGCGCCAGGCCGCATGTTGGCCAACTGAAGCGACCCCCGGGTGAAATCATCGGGAACGCCGGATCCCCACACCACCGACATGGGAGATCTCATCTCTGATCGGAAGGTCTCGGCCATGGTGTCAAGCCGGGCGCGGCCGCCCACGCCCGGAGGCGGCTCAAGGGACGGGCAGGATCCCGCATTTGCCATGCACCAGGCGAGGTACAGCAACGCCGCCGGAGTCGCCTCAGGTCTGCCATTAACCTCGAACTGAAGGGGATACCCATCGCCCACGCCAGAATACCGTACTGGTGCCAGGATCACGACATCATCGAGCAATTGTGGAGCGGAGGCGCCGACCACTTCGACCGGCCGCGCGTAAATCAGTGGAATGCCGCCCGCATCGCGAATGCATACCAGCCGGTCTATAGGGTCAATGCAACCGGGATCGTTGCCCCAGACCTCGGCCTTTGTGATGTCGGCCAGCATTTCGAGAAAGAAATCGAAGGCTTCGGCTGTTTCGGTTTTCTCCACCCCCCGCTCAACGAAGAGAAAGTCGAAAAAAACCGCAGGCGGGGCTTTCAGAGTCGCTTCCCCGTTCCGCCCCGAGAAACCCTCATAAAACCTCGCTATGTTATTCGCGATATCCGCATGGGCGAACAGGCTTGGCCGGAACTCCGACCAATACTCCAATATGTCCCTTTCTCGCATCTGGAAGATGACTTCCTCGTCCACAAACACCTTGAGGATCTGCTCACGGGCGGGGCCGCTGGCACCGGGCGGACGGGGTTTGTCTTCCCACGTGTCGATTGGGCGTGTGAATTGGGTCGGATCTGTGGAAAAGCCGTCATACGCAGCCGCAAAAGTACGATAGGCGACGTCTCGACTTCGGTTTTCGACCGCTTCGTCGACGCCGAACGGTTCAATGACCGATAACAGCAGCGCGAAAGCCGCAAATACTGCAGAATAGAGCAGCAGACGTAACCCGGAATTCCACATTCGAACGACCCTCGTGAATAGGCTACCGGACCGTTGAGCGTCGTCAACAGTCAATCTCAACGAATGGTAAATTCCCCGCTCTCACGGATGTACCCTGTCGATGCGGTCCAACCGGTTTGCTGGCGTTCCGTCGTCAGGTATTCCGAGACCGATGGTGGCCCGACGCCAGGAAGGGCTGGCTCATCTGGTTTTCAGTTATGCGGCCGATCAGGCGTGCTGCAAGCGCCATGGTTTCAATGTCCTCAGCCTGACCCTCTCGGCGGCAGGTTCGCCGGGGCGCCGGCTGTTCAGCCGGGCAGCAGGTCGAAGGGGGCGGTGATCCGCTCCCCGTCGCGGGCCACCGGCTGGGTGCCATGCCACATCCAGGAAGGGAAGAGCACCAGCAGCCCGGCACGCGGGGCCACCCATTTCAGGACGTCCAGGCCTGGCTCTGTTGCATAGGCCGGCTGGCCGAACCCGATCCAGCCGGCCTTGTCGGTCGCTTCCGCCGTCGCTTCGGGTACGGCGGCATAGTAGGCCGAGCTTATCCAGCCCGATGGATGGACATGGGGCGCGTGGTAGCCCTCCCGGGTCAGGCGCACCGACCACATGCCGGCAAACCTCCAGGTCCCGTTGTTGCGCGCCGTCGTGGGATGATCCGGCGACCCGCCAATGTCGGCAATATAGCGGTCGATTGGGCGCTCAAGCGCGGCGATGTAGGCTGTAATGACGGGATCGCCGCTGTCGAGCAGGCTGCGGGCGGTCTGGGTCCCCGCCCCGCGCAGGGACTGGTTCAGCGGCCGGGCGCTGAACCGGTGTTGCGCGCGCAGCGCGTCGGCAAGTTCGGCGTTGAAGGCGGCCAGCGAGGTATATCCCTCCGGCACATCGATCTCGTAGGTGCGCACGAACCGCTCAGCCTCGTTCAGCCCGCGCTGTTCCGTTTCGTCCAGCAGCCGGCGGGCGACACTTTCGTGCGCGATCCAGTGCTGGGCCAGGGGCGCGTCCCGCCTGAGCGGCGCCAGCCGGGCGAGCGCGAGGTCGGGCCGGCCCGTCATCAGGGCTGCAACGACATGGCAATCGCACGCGGCAGCATGGTCGGGTTGCAGCGCGAGGGCACGCCCGGCTGCCGCTTCGGTCGCCGCGCCGTCACCCGCCTCCCGGGCAATCAGGGCCGCCAGTGTCCAGCCATCGGCATCGGGCTCGCGCGCGCCGTACCTGGCTGACCAGGCGGCCTGCGCCCGTTCGGTCTGCCCGGTTTCCAGCAGCAGTTTGACCGCCAGCGCCGACAGTTCGGCCGGTGCATCGGTGACCAGGCTGTGGAAGCGATCCTGCTCGCCGGACATCCAGTAGAGATTGGCCAGCGTGCGCAGGGTGTGGTCGGCGGGTGCGCGGGCATGGGCGCTGGCGAGCAGGGCTTCGGCGGCGGCCAGTTCGCCCAGTTCGAGCTGGGCACGGCCGAGCATGAAGGCGGTCTCGGGCCGGTCGCGCTCGGCGTGCAGGCTCTTCAGCAGGTGCGCGGCTGCTTCAGCCTCGCCCGATTCCATCCGGGCGGTTGCCAGCCCGTATCGGCCCTGGACGCTGGCCGGGTTGGCCGCAAGCACGGCTTCCCAGTGTGGGCGCGCGGTTTCCCAGTCGCCCTTAGCTGCGGCCACACGGGCGCGCCCGATATGGGCAGCTGCAAGGCCCGGTGCCGCGGCCAGTGCGCGCGAGAAATGCCGTTCGGCCGCTTCCAGATGGCCGCGTGCAAGCTCGAAATGGCCCTGATTGTTGGCGATCTCCGGATCGTTCGGCGCCAGGGCCGCGGCCCGTTCGAAGGCCGCGTGCGCCGCGTCAGCCCGTCCCAGCTTGCGGGCACAGACCCCGGCGAGGTTGAGGGCGCGCGGATCATTCAGCGGGGCGAGCAAGTGCAGCGCATCCTCCAGCCGGCCGGCCTGGTAGGCTGCAACGCCTGCCGAGAGGGCACGGCGGGAGGCGGGATCGGCAGGGTTCGACATCAGGGCCCCTTGGCTGTCCATCTGTCCGTCTGTGGCTGGCAGGTCTTGGGTCCGCGCGCCAATCGTATAAACATGGACGCGTCATGGACAGACCGAAGAACAGCCGGGCCGACTGGTCGAATTACTGGCAGGGCCGCGCCGCCGGGGCAACCGGTGAGGTGTTCGCCGGCGTGGGGATCGAGACCAGCAGCGAGCTGGCAACGTTCTGGCAGGATGCATTACGCGGGATCGAAGACGGCGACCGGGTGCTGGATCTGGCCTGCGGGGCAGGCTCGGCGCTGCGGCATGCCGATCCACCAGGCGGTGCGCTCCTGCTCGGCCTCGACATTTCCGAAGCGGCCCTTGGCACGGCCCGGGAGAGCGTGCCGGCCATGCGTGGGCTGGTGGCCAGCGCAGACCGGTTGCCGCTGGCCAATGCCAGTCTCGACCGGGTGATCAGCCAGTTCGGGTTCGAGTATGCCGACAACGGTATCGTGGCCCCGGAGATTGCGCGCGTTCTCAGGCCCGGCGGGCGGTTCACCGCGATTGCCCACATGCAGGGCGGCGCCATCGCGCGGGAATGCGAGGGCACACTCGGCCGGCTCGACCTGATTGCCAGCAGCAGGTTCATACCGGCCAGCAAGACATTCTTCGCCGCTGTGTTCCGGTACACGCGCGCGCCCGATGCGGATGCGGCCGCGGCCCTCCAGCAGGCCAAGGAGGCGGTCACGCAGGCGCAGGCGGCGATGGCGCCGGCGGTGCAGGCCGGTGGGATCGCCGCGCACCTGCAGGCCGGCGCGCGCCAGCTGCATGACCGCCGCCGGGCGTACCTGCTGGAAGACATCACCGGCTGGCTGGACGGAATGGCGACCGAGATCGCGGCCTATCGCGGGCGGATGCAGGGCATGCTCGCCGCCGCCCTGACCGAAGCTCAGGGGCGGGCCGTGGTCGATGCGATCGATCCCGGCGGCGGCGGCCGGGTTGCGCCCTTCCTTCTGGGGGGGCAGCCTGCAGCCTATATGCTGGATGTCGTATGCCCTGCATCCTCTGCCATCCAGCGCGCATAGATCGCCGTCGGCAGGACGCGGTCGCGATGGCTTTCGGGGATCGCCATCTCGCCGGTTTCCATGATCCCTCCGTGCGGGGCCATGCGGTCGGCCAGTGCCTGGGCGAGGGCGAGATAGGAGAGGCGGACCGCATAGGCGGTGACGATGACAAAGAGCGGCGTCTCGCTGAGTAGGGCGTGGACGCCGTCGAGCAGGGCGGGAAAGTCTGTTTCGAACCGCCAGGTCTCGTTCTTCGGGCCGCGACCGAATTTCGGCGGGTCCAGAATGATCGCGTCATAGGTGTTGCCGCGGCGCTGCTCGCGGGCGATGAACTTCAGTGCATCATCTGTGATCCATCGGATGGGGCGGTTCTCAAGCCCCGAAAGGGCCTGGTTCGCCTTGCCGTATCCGTTCGATTTCGGGCTGGCGTCGAGGTGGACGACATCTGCGCCGGCCGCTGCGCAGGCGAGTGACATCATGCCAGTATAGCCGAAGAGGTTGAGCACACGAGCCGGCCTGCCGGCCGCGCGGATCCGGGCCATGGCGAAGCGCCAGTGGACCGAGTGCTCCTGGAAGATGCCGAGATGTCGGAACGGCGTCCGGCGGATCTCGAAACGGAGATCCTCCCACGTCATCGCCCAGGTCTCGGGGGCGGCCGGATTGGCCAGCGTCCACTGTCCGCGCTCGTCCTCGCCGCGGGTCTCGAACACCGCATCGGCACGCCAGTCCGACACGGGCCGGGCCGGTTGCCAGAATGCCTGCGGATCCGGCCGGACCACGGTCTGTGCGCCGAACCTTTCAAGCTTCAGCCCGCCGCCACTGTCGAGCAGGGCATAGTCGCGCCAGTCATCGGCGAGCAGCAATCTGGTCCGCATCTGCATATCGGTCTTTCCAATGGCGACAGGCGGTGTCGGTCAAGTCCTCGCCGACCGCCCGGGCCCCGTCATCTGAAATCGCCCTGCCGCCAGGCTTCGTAGATCATGATCGCCGCCGCCTGGGCGAGGTTCAGGCTGTCGGCGCCGCCGCGCATGGGGATCCTGACCCGCAGGTCACAGGCGGCCTCGACGGCATCCGGCAAGCCCGCTTGCTCATTGCCCATGAGGATCACCGATCGCTCTGCATATTGGGCTGCATCGTGTCTCCGGTCGCCGCGCATGCTGGCAGCCACGATCTGGCAGCCGGTTTCAACCATCCAGGCCAGCGCGTCGTCCCAGCCAGCCGCGATGGGCGGAATATCGAAGATCGACCCCATGGAGGCGCGCACGGCCTCGACCGAGAAGGCGTCGCAGCATGGGCCGAGCAGAACGACACCGTCCATCGCGGCACAGTCGGCGGTACGCAGGAGCGTGCCGAGATTGCCAGGATCGCGGACCTCGTAAAGGGCGAGCAGGCGGGCGGCGCCGGCGCGGGGCAGGGTATCGAGCGTCGGCGCCTGCTGCCGGAAGGCCCCCAGGACCGCCTGCGGATTGTCCTTGCGCGTGAGCCGGCCCATGAGCTGGGCCGGGGCCCTGAGCACCCGGGCGCCGCGGTTCGCAGCATCCCGGGCGATCGCCGCCACATAGTCCCGGTCGAGGGCGTCGGCAGCGATCACCACCGTATCGGGATCCCAGCCCCTTGCCAGTCCCTGGCCGACCAGCCTTGCGCCCTCGGCCAGGAACAGGCCGGTCTCGAGCCGGCCCTTCTTGCGCTCGAGGCTGCGCAATCTTTTCGCGACCGGATTGGACGCGCTGGTAATCATGTCATAATCGTCGGTCATAGACAGGGCTGTTGTCTTTCCCTTGCCGGGGCGTCACCTTTGGGGCACATGGAGCCGGCATCTGGCGGCAAATGCGGGGATCCGATGCGTATCTTTGATGCGATCTTAGTGGTGATTGGCCTGGCCGGTCTAGGCGCGATGGGTTGGTGGGGCCTGACGAGAATGCCCACTGCCGCTGCCGCAATCGAAGAACAGCTCAAGGTTGCTGCCCAGGACGAGCTGCAGCGCGCCGGGCATGGCTGGGCGCAGGTAACCATGGATGGGCAGGTTGCCACGGTTCGCGGCGTGCAGCTTGACGCCGAGCGGGTCGGGGAAGCCGAACGCGCCGTGCTGACCTCGAGCGGGCATGGCGGCCTTGTCTATGGCGGCGTCACCATGGTGAAGTCGGTCATCGACGTTCCCCCCCTGATCTCTCCGTTCACCTGGTCTGCAAGGAAAACGCCCGATGGGATGATCGAACTCGGCGGATATGTGCCGAGCGATGCGGTTCGGACGGCGCTTGTCAGCTGGGCTGAAGCTGCCGGCGATGTATCGGTTGCTGATGGCCAGACGCTGGGGGCGGGTGTTCCTGGCGCGGGCTGGCAGGGCATCGCTGAACGCGCTATCGACCTGCTCTCCCGGCTCGACGAGGGCGCAGTGCGGTTGCGCGATACCCGCCTGACGCTGCACGGCTTCGCCGCGGACCCGGCGGTCCGCGCCAATGTGAGGGATGCGATGGCGGACCTGCCGGAGCCCTTTACCGGCGAGGCGGACCTGCGCGGTCCCGGACGCTGGTCGGCGCGTCATCTCCAGGACCAGCTCGTGCTGTCGGGGACGATCGAGAGCGAGGCCGAACGCACCGACCTCCTGGCGCTGGGACAGGCGTCCTTCGATGGCGAGGTGGTCGACGAGATGAACGTGGGGACGTCGGCATATCCCGGCTGGCTGGATGGCGTCCGTCTCGGCCTGCCGCATTTTGCGCGGTTCTTCAGCGGTGAGATGGCATTCGATCCCGAAGGTGACGGTTATCGCTTCGAAGGCGCGGCCAGTGGATCGGTCCTGCGCTACCTCGCCGAGGATCTTGCCGGGCTCGAGAGCCCCCATGGCGTGACGCTGGCGGCCCGGCCCGCCGAGGTCGAGGTGGGCGAACTGGAGGGTCTGGATTTCACCGCCGACCCGCGCGCGGCCTGCGAGACGGCGTTTGCCACCGTGCTTGAGACAGGCTCCATCGTCTTCGAAACCGGATCGGCAGAGATTTCCCGCGAAAGCGGGGCCACGCTGGACAAGCTGATGGCTGTTTCCCGGCAATGCGACGAGCGCCTCGTGTTCGAGCTTGGCGGGCATACGGACAATCAGGGCGCCCGGGCCGCGAATATCCGTCTGAGCAAGGCACGCGCCGAGGCCGTGGCGGCCTACATGGTCGAGGCCGGCTTCGATGCCGACCGGCTGGAAGCTGTCGGCTACGGCCCGGATGCGCCGGTCGCGGACAATGAAACGGAAGATGGACGAGCCGCCAATCGGCGTCTCGAGATCAAGGTACTGGAACGGAGCGAGTAATGGTCTGGCTGGCAACCCATATCTGGATGCTGCTCGCTGCAGCGGCGCTGATCGGCTTACTGCTGGGGCTAGGACTGCGCGGACTGCTGCTTGGCGGCAAGACCCGGCGCGCGCTTGTCGAACGCGATGTCGCGCTGACGGAACTGGAGCAGGCGCGAACAGAAATAGAGGGACTCTACGCGTCCCAGCGGCGAGCCCAGCAGGCGGCGCCGGCCGAGCAAGCGATGCCGGATAGTGACACGGCGCACCTGCGCGACGAATTGGCTGCCCGCGAGGCGAAGGTGGCCAGCCTGACGGAGGAACTCTTCCGTTCGCGCGAGGAGATCGAAGCCCTGAAGTCCGAGCAGGACAGTCCGGCCTCCGGCGCGGGTCTTGCGGCCGCCGGGGCCGTGGCCGGCGCGGCCGCTGCCTCGTTGGCCGGCTCAGATGCGCCTTCCGAGGCGGAAGCGGAGGCCGGGTCTGACGAGGCAAGCCTTGAGTGGCGGAACAGCTATCTGGAGTCGCGCGTGCGACGGCTCGAACAGGACCTCGCCGAGGCAACCTCGTCGCAAACGGTCGCGGACACGCCCCGGGAGACGCCGGACGAGACCGCTGCTGTTGCCGGGATCGACCAGACGGACGTCGCCAAGCTTCGCTGGCAGAATGACTATCTCCAGACCCGGGTGAAGGTGCTCGAAGAGAAGCTGACTGCAGCTCTTGCCGTTGCCGGGGGACCCGAACTGGACGAGCCGGCGGTCGCCGCAGATGATGAGGTTGCGGCGCCCGCGACAGCTGAGACGGCTCGGGCCGAGACCGCAGATGAGGAGCTGGCCCGCCTGCGTTGGCGAAACCGCTATCTCGAAGGCCGCCTGGCCTATCTCGAAGAGGGCGGGGCGGACGCCGGCCAGCCGGCGACGGTGCCACGGGTGGCGGCGGGCCTGGCTGCCGGTGCCGCGGCGGTCGGTGCCATCGCGACGGAGGCGTCCGACGCGCCAGAGGCGGATCCCGAGGAGACGCCGGAATCTGTAACGGAGCCCGCGTCCGAGACTCCGGTCGAGGCGGAGGCGGCACTTGAGAGTGCAACCGACACCGCTGCCGGAACGCCGGACATGGAGGTTGAAGCCGGCCTTGCAGCAACCGACGACACCGCGGAACTGGTCGAGGCCGCAGCCCCAGTTGACGACACTCCATCGGACCCGGATGTACCGACCGAGGACATTGCTGAGACTGGCGATGTCGGCGTTGTGGAGCCGCTGGTGCTCGCCGATGAGGCGGCCGACGTGGAAGACGGGGGCGAGAGCGTGCCTGTCTCCTCGCCGGATGCGGTCGAACCTGAGATGCTTGCCGAGGCGGAGATGC
>CAZDMQ010000052.1:17683-25815 GCA_964506685.1 uncultured Hyphomonadaceae bacterium
GAGATGCTTGCCGAGGCGGAGATGCCGGAGGCTGGCGCGCCCGATACCGATCCGGCGGAGCCTGATATCGCGGAGCCCGAGCTCGAGGAGCCCAGGCTCGCAGAGCCAGCTATGCCCGAGCCAGAGGCGTCCGAGCCTGATGCCCAACCGCTCCTGGGCTGGGAGCCCTGGCCGGTTTTCGAACCCCGGAGCGATGCGTCGGGCAAGGACGAGGGCCCGGCAGAGCCGGAACCGTTCCCGGTCGATCCGGTCAATCCGCCGCCGCTCTTCGGCGGCTGGGCCGGTATGGACGGTGCGCCCGGCACAGAGGCGAGCGAAGCCTATGTTCCGGCCTTCGCCTCCGAACCGGCTGATCGCGAACCCGCTCTGGAACAGCGAGATCCGGAACCCGAACTTGCGCCAGAGCCCGAGCCCGAGCCCGAACCCGTCCAGCAGGAGCCAGAGCTGGTCGAAAAGGAGATGGCGGCGGAGGAAGCGGTGGCTGATCCCGACCCCTCAGTGAACGAGGAGGCGCGCTCGTCCGAACCAGTTGAGCCCGCACCCGAACCCGAGTCCGCTGGCGACACGATTGCGACTGAGGCGGTCGAGGTCGATCCGGCACCGGCAGAGGCGGCCGCCGGCGCCGAAGCGCTGGAAGCGCCGGAGATCGACACTGCCGCCGGTCCCGACGTGACACCGGAGCGACCGCCGTCGGTTTCCCGGCCGCGTGATGGCGGCGACGACCTTTCCGAGATCGGTGGGATCGGTCCGCGTATCCGCGACGTCCTGCAGGAACTGGGCATCTACCGCTTCAGTCAGGTGGCGGCCTGGACGCCGGCGAACGAAGCGTGGATCGACGATTATCTGAGCTTTTCCGGCCGGGTGGGCCGCGAGCGATGGGTCGAGCAGGCGCAAGCGCTCGTCGAACAGGCGGGGCCGGACGGCGATGCCGGGGATGGACAGGATGATGCCGGCTGACGGGACGGCTTTCGGGCCCCGACCCGGCGCAACCGGGCGATTGCCAGGACCGTCATGTACGTGCGCGGTTCAGCACAGGTTCAACCGGCCGCACTTATCAGGTATGACCGGGGTCTGGGGAAACAGATGATTGGAGACTGCGAAATGACGGAGCGGATAACTATAGACGGAGCGCTTCTCAGGGACGCGCCGAGGGTGAACCTTTCCCGGCGTGGCCTGGTCATGGGCCTCGCGGCCGGCACTGTGTTCCCAATCCTCACCAACTGTACGACCAACCCCTACACCGGAGAGACCGAACTCGCCTTCATGGGCGATGGCCAGATCGCACAGATGGCAGCCACCGCCTGGTCCGATCTCAAGGCGCAGACGCCGCAGACCAGCGATCCGGCCCTGCAACGACGGATTGTCAATATCTGGTCTCGGATCGAGCAGGTGACCCCAAAGGCCGGCGAGCAGTGGGATGTGGCGGTGTTCGATACGGATGATGCCAACGCGTTCGTGATGCCCGGCAATCGGGTCGGCGTGTATCGAGGCATCGTCGACCTTTCGGAAAATGACGATCAGATCTCGGCCGTGCTGGGTCACGAAGTCGGCCATTCCGTCTATCGCCATGCAAACCGTCGCATGTCGCGGGCGATGCTCGCCCAGGGCGCCCTGATGGCCGGGCAGGTCGCGGTCGCAAGCTCCGAGGAGCTCAGCCAGTATGGCAACATGATCGCGGCCCTCGGCGGGGCTGCAGTGCAGTTCGGCGTGGTGCTGCCCTATAGCCGCCAGAGCGAGACGGAGGCCGATATTGCCGGCGTGGATTACATGCACGAGGCCGGCTATGACGTCACCCAGGCCGTGCGGTTGTGGGAGATCATGGACGAGAAATCGACCGGCCAGCGCCCGCCGGAATTCATGTCCACCCACCCGGATCCGAAAAACCGGGCGGCCAATCTCCGCAACTATATCAATGCCAAGGGCTATGCCCTGATCTGAGGCCGAGTCTCCGGCTCCGCCCGGCAAGCTGTGATCGGCGACGCGCCAGGGGATATGCCCCGGCGCATTCAGCTGTTTCCATGGGAGGCCTGAAAGCGACGCGGGCGGCACTGTCGCCGCTGCGACTTCGCACCCTGTCAGGCGGGACTGCGAGCCAGTCTGGCAGCCTCGCAGGCTTCCCGGGCGCGGGCTTCGATTCCGCTCCAGTCGCCGGCGGCGAGATGGTCGGGTTTCGCGATCCAGGTTCCCCCGACGGCGTAGACATTGTCGAGGGCGAGATAATCGCCGAGATTGGCCAGCGTGACTCCACCGGTCGGCATGAACTTCATGTCCTGCAGCGGCCCGCCGAGGGATCTGATCATGGCGGCCCCGCCAACGATTTCGGCCGGAAACAGCTTGACGTGCCGGAGCCCGGCATTCCGCGCGGCCATGGCTTCGCCCGGGGTGGCGACCCCCGGCAGGACCGGAACGGGGGCGCCGGCGAGGACGTCGAGCAATCCCGCATCGAACCCCGGAGAGACAATGAAGTCGGCCCCGGCGTCCAGCGCGCGCCGCAGGTCATTGGCATCGAGAACGGTGCCCGCTCCGACCACCATGTCCGGACAAGCGCGCTTGAACGCGGAAATGGCCTCGAGTCCGGCCGCCGTCCGAAGTGTGACTTCCGCCACGGTGATGCCGCCGGCCTGCAGCGCGTGGGCGAGCGGTGTGGCCACATCGAGTGGATCGACGCTGAGCACCGGTACGATCGGCGAGGCGGCAAGTGCCTTTGCGAGGGTCGGCCAGTCCATTTCGATCTCCTTCCGGCATCCGGGCTCTGTCCCTGACCTAGCGCCGAATGCGCGGGCGCGATAGCCGGCGCACAGGTGTTCCTGTCGGCTGCATGACAGTTATGCGGCCGGGCGCTTGATGGTGCCATCGGTTCGCCCTAGGGAAAGCGGAGTTTACGGAAGGCGTCGCGCTGTCGGCCGTGCCTGTACGTGCCAGAGGATCTGCGATGGCCGCTTTCATTCCAGTCGACCCCTTCGATCTCGTCATTTTCGGCGGAACAGGAGATCTGTCCCAGCGAAAGCTCCTGCCGGCCCTGTTCCATCGGTGGCGGGATGGCCAGATCCCGGATACCAGCCGGATCATCGGATCGGCGCGCACCGAAATGAGCGCCGAGGAGTATCGCACCTTCGCCCGCAACGCCTGCAGGGACGCGAAGGTGGCCGACTGGGACGAGGGCGAGTGGGACTCCTTCGCCGCCATCCTGGACTATCAGGTCCTCGATGCCACCGATCCGAAGGCCAAGTGGCCAGCCCTGAAAAAGCTGCTGGGCGCCGAGGACAAGATCCGCGTCTTCTACCTGGCAACGGCCCCTCGCCTGTACATCGATATCTGCGCGGCCATGGACCGGGCCAGCCTGATCACCCCGCTGTCGCGGGTCGTGCTGGAAAAGCCGATCGGCACCGATCTCGCCTCTGCCCAGTCGATCAATGAGGGGGTCTGCGCCCATTTCGACGAGACCCAGATTTACCGGATCGACCACTATCTCGGCAAGGAAACGGTGCAGAACCTGATGGTCCTGCGATTTGCCAACCGGCTGCTTGAGCCGATCTGGAACCGCACCTCCATCGACCATGTCCAGATTTCGGTCGCCGAGGATCTCGGCCTCGAGGGGCGGGCGGGATACTACGACAAGTCGGGCGCATTGCGCGACATGGTGCAGAACCACCTGTTGCAGCTGCTCTGCCTCATCGCCATGGAGCCGCCGGCCTCGCTCGACGGTGATGATGTGCGGACCGAGAAGATCAAGGTCCTGAAGGCGCTCAGCCGCTTCGATGCCGAGCGGGCTAAACGGTACACGGTTCGCGGCCAGTACACGGCCGGCCTGGTCCGGGGCGAGCCGGCGAAGGGCTATCTCGAGGAGCTCGGCGACGGCGAAAGCGAGACCGAAACCTTCGTCGCGATCAAGGCCGAGATCGAGAACTGGCGCTGGGCCGGGGTGCCGTTCTACCTGCGCACGGGCAAGCGCATGGCCGCGCGTCAGTCCGATATCGTGATCGCCTTCAAATCCGTACCGCATGATATCTTCGGCGGCGAGAACATGGCGCCGAACCGGCTTGTCATCCGTCTCCAGCCCGATGAGGCGGTCCGTCTCTTCATCCAGATCAAGGAGCCCGGTCCGGGTGGACTGCGGATCAAGTCCCTGCCGCTGAATCTTTCCTATGCGGAAACCTTCACGGTCCGCTATCCTGACGCGTATGAAAGGCTGTTGATGGACGTGGTCCGCGGCAACCTGGCCCTGTTCATGCGCCGGGACGAGGTCGAGGCTGCCTGGGCCTGGGTCGACGGACTGATCGAGGCCTGGGGCGAGATTGGCGGCCGACCGCTGGAGTATGCGGCCGGGAGCCATGGCCCACTCGCCGCAGCCATGCTGCTCGACCGCGACGGTCGGGAATGGTCAACGGATTGATGATGACAGGTACGCTGAGAACTTTCCCGACCCGCGCCGAAGCGGAGCTGTTCATCGCCGGGCTGATGGAAGGGATCCTGCGTCTGCAGCTGGAGCACGATGTCCATGCCGGCCTGCTGCTGTCTGGCGGCTCGACCCCGGGACCGGTCTACGAACGGCTGAGCCGGGCCGATCTCGATTGGACACGGGTCGATGTCGGGCTTGTCGACGAGCGCTGGGTCGAGCCAGGCGATTCGCGCTCGAACGCCGGACTGCTCGCCCGTACACTGTTTCAGAACCAGGCTGCCTCGGCATATTTCCTGCCCATGAAGACCCCGGATCCGACCCCCGATATCGGGGCGAGACAACTGGACGCCCGCTATGGCCGGCTGCTGGATCTCGGCCCCTGCATGGTGCTCGGCATGGGTGTCGATGGACACACCGCGTCATGGTTCCCCGGGCTTGGCGATCTCGAGGATATCATGGACCCCGAATCGTCGGAGGCCGTGGCCGGGGTGGATGCCACGGGGTCCGAGGTTGCCGGTGATGTCCCGCTCCGGATCACGGTGACCGGTCGCGCTCTGGAAGCAGCGAGCCTTGCCGTGCTATACATAACCGGTGAGGAAAAAAGGGCTGTGCTCGAGAATCGAAAGGCCGGCCTTCCCATCCATGTCGCCGAAGACATTCTCGGTGACCGTCTCATCGAAGTCTGGGCCCCATGACCGTCTCCCCCTCCCTTCATCCGCGTGTTTCCGAAGTCTTGCAGCGTATCCGGGACCGGTCCCGCGAGACCCGTGAGGCCTATCTCGGTCTGGTCGGCGCGCGCCGGCCGGACGGCTTCGCCCGCAAGCGCCTCAGCGAGGGCAACCAGGCCCATGCCTTTGCCGGCTGCGCCGTGATGGACAAGGTGCAGCAGCTTGGCAGTGCGTGGCCGAATATCGGCATCGTGACGGCCTATAACGACATGTTGTCCGCTCACCAGCCTTACGAGCAATTCCCCGAGCGGATACGCGCGGCGGCGCGCGCGGTCGGCGCTACGGCGCAGGTGGCGGGCGGGGTGCCGGCCATGTGCGATGGCGTCACCCAGGGACAGGACGGCATGGAATTGTCGCTGTTCTCAAGGGACGTGATCGCCCTGGCCTCGGCCGTTGCGCTCAGCCACGATGCCTTCGACGCCGCCGTGCACCTCGGTATCTGCGACAAGATCGTTCCCGGCCTCGTGATCGCGGCCCTGCGCTTTGGCTGGCTGCCACACGTGTTCATCCCGGCCGGACCGATGCCGTCGGGGCTGCCGAACCCGGAGAAGGCCCGCGTCCGCCAGCTCTTTGCGGAGGGCAAGGTCGGACGCGAGGAACTCCTCAAGGCAGAGGCGGAGAGCTATCACAGCCCGGGGACCTGCACGTTCTACGGCACCGCCAATTCCAACCAGATGCTGATGGAGGTGATGGGCCTGCACCTGCCAGGCGCAGCCTTTGTCAATCCCAACACGCCGCTGCGCGATGCGCTGACCACCGCTGCCGTGCAGCGGGCGGCGGCCATGACCATCGCCGGCGAGTACACCCCCATGGGCGAGCTCATCGACGAGCGCTCCTTCGTCAATGCCATTGTCGGGCTCATGGCAACCGGCGGGTCGACCAATCACGCCCTCCACATCCCTGCCATGGCGGCGGCGGCTGGTATCGTCATCACGCTGGAGGACTTTGCCGACCTGTCAGCGGTGACTCCGCTGCTGTGCCGGATCTACCCGAATGGCGATGCCGACGTGAACCATTTCCACGCTGCCGGCGGGATGGGGTTCCTCATCCGCGATCTGGTGTCTGCCGGTCTGTTGATCGGCGATGCCCAGGGCGTTGCTGGCTGTATCTCCGGCTATTCGGACGAACCCTTTCTGGATGGCGATGCGGTGGCCTGGCGACCGGCGCCGGCAGAAAGCGGGAACCTCGACATTCTCCGCCCGGTCTCCGATCCGTTCCAGGCCGAGGGCGGGCTGCGGCTGATGGACGGCGCGCTGGGACGCGGTGTCACCAAGGTGTCCGCCGTCAAGCCCGATAATCGCCGCGTCGAGGCACCCGCCCGGGTGTTCGACAGCCAGGAGGCGCTGAAGGCTGCACACAAGGCCGGCGAACTGGATCGCGATTTCGTTGCCGTCGTCCGCTTCCAGGGCCCGGCCGCCAATGGCATGCCCGAACTGCACGCCTTCTCCCCCATTCTCGGCGCGCTGCAGGACAGTGGCCGCAAGGTCGCGCTGGTGACCGATGGGCGCATGTCGGGCGCATCCGGCAAGGTGCCGTCGGCCATCCATGTCGGCCCGGAAGCGGCCAAGGGTGGCCCGCTGGCCCGGGTCCGCGATGGCGATGTCATCCTCGTCGACTGCGAGGACGGCCGTCTCGATATCCATGTCGACCGCAGCGAATTCGATGCCCGTGATCCGGTCCCCTTCCGTCCGAACCAGTCCCATATCGGTCTCGGCCGCGAAATGTTCGGCGCCTTCAGGGCCGGCGCCACGGAGACCGGGACGGGCGCCAGCCTGTTCGACTTCCTTGCGCCGGGCGTGGCCTGATGGTGGAGCCGGTTCTGGTCGGCGACGTCGGCGGTACCAGTTGCCGTTTCGCGATTGCCGGACGGGACAGCCAGGGGCGGATCGCCCTTGAAGGCTTCGAGAAGCTCGCAAATGATGATTTCACCTGCTTCGCTGAGGCGCTGCGGGCCTATAAGGCCGGACTTGGTGCCACCACCCCACCCCGGCAGGCCCTGTTTGCCCTTGCGGGCCCTCCCGAGGAGGATGGTGCAATCAAGCTGACCAATCGCGACTGGCCGACCGTGCGTCCGCAGGATCTCATCGAAGCGGCAGGCCTGGAGCGGGTGAGTCTCGTCAATGATTTCGCCGCGATGGCCCGGGCTGTTCCGGAAATGCCGGCCTCCGTCTTCGAAACCATCCTCGCCGGAGATCCCGACCCCGACGCGCCCATCCTGGTCACTGGTCCGGGCACAGGCTTCGGTGTCTCCACGCTCCTGCCCGAAGCTGGCGGCGGCTGGCGCGTGCTGACCGGTGAGGGGGGACACGCCGCCTATGCGGCACATACGGCGCGCGAGGCAGAGATTGCCAGCCGCCTGGCCGCGCAGTTCGGCTTCGTCTCGACCGAGAGCGTGGTGTCGGGCGCCTGGCTGCAGCCGGTGTTCGACGTCCTCTCCGACCTTCACGGTCGTCCACGGGCCGACCGGACCGCAGCCGAGATCCTCGCCCTCGCCGATGCCGGCGACCCGCTCTGTGTCGAGGTCTGCGAGGTCCGCGCGCGGGCGATCATGGGCGCAGCCGGTGATGCGGCCCTGATCACCGGTGCCAGGGGCGGTGTGGTCCTGACCGGTGGGGTGGCCGAGCGTATGGGGAAATGGCTGCGATCGGCCGATGCAGAGGTCCGGTTCCGGGGGCGAGGTGCCCGCACGCCATGGATCGCGCCGGTGCCGGTTTCGGTCCTGCACGCCGAGGATGCCCCCCTTGTCGGTGCGGCCGCCCTGGCTTTCGATCGCGCCTGAGCGGTCACAGGTCTTGAAGCCCCGGGGGAGGCCGGCGGCCTGGCCCCCGCCAGCCCTTCCACCAAGCGCACAAATCGGCTAGTCCCTCCGGCCTTGAGCAGAAGGCGCTATGAACACTCCCATGACCCTAGCTGAGGAAGCCGGCCGCAGGCGAACCTTCGCCATCATCTCCCACCCCGATGCCGGCAAGACCACGCTGACCGAGAACCTGTTGCTGGCGGCCGGG
>CAZDMQ010000053.1:0-25571 GCA_964506685.1 uncultured Hyphomonadaceae bacterium
TATGTTTAAACAACATCTGGCAAACTGGTTGCATAGACCTGTCGGCACGGCTGGTCGAACTGGCGGCCGAACGAGCGGCCCGCACGCCCCTGCCCGCCGCGCCCTCCCGGTCTGGGCCAGGCTCGATCGATTTCCGGGTGGGCGACATGTTCGACCCCGCGCTCGGACCGTTCGAGCACGTGGTGGCGATGGACTCGGTGATCCACTACAACGCCCGCGACCTTGCCGCGATCATTGCCGGCTTTGCGGCACGGGCCCGCCAGTCGGTGCTGTTCACCGTCGCGCCCCGCACCCCTGCCCTGAGCCTGATGCATGCTGCGGGACAATTGTTCCCGCGCAGCGACCGGTCGCCGGCCATCCAGCCCATATCGGACCGCGTGCTGGCCCGCCGGCTGGCCTGCCAGGACGGTCTGCAGGACTGGAGGATTGCCCGCACACAGCAGATCCGGTCGGGCTTCTACATCTCCCGCGCCGTCGAGCTGGTCCGCAGATGACGGCCGGCCGCTCCCCCACGCCCGGCCAGCGGCCGAAGGCATCGGATGGCTGGCGGGCGATCAGCCTGCGCTACCTGCCGTTTGCCGATGCGGCGAGCGACGATCTTCCCCTGTCGCGTCTGCTGCGCCTGTCCCTGTTCCAGGTGACCGCCGGGATGGCCATCGTGCTGCTGACCGGCACCGTGAACCGGGTGATGATCGTCGAACTCATGGTGCCGACCTGGCTGGTCGCGCTCATGGTGTCGCTGCCGCTCGTCTTTGCGCCGCTCCGGGCGCTGATCGGGCATCGTTCGGACACCCATGTCTCGGTGCTTGGCTGGCGGCGGGCGCCGTATATCTGGTTCGGCTCGCTGCTGATGTTCGGCGGACTGGCGATCATGCCCTTCTCCCTGCTGATCCTGTCGGGCGACACCCATGGCCCGGCCTGGATCGGGCAGGCCGGGGCCGGGCTGGCCTTCCTGCTGCTCGGCGCGGGCCTGCACACCGTGCAGACGGCCGGGCTCGCGCTGGCGACCGACCTCGCGCCGGAAGCCGACCGTCCGCGCGTGGTTGCCCTGCTCTATGTGATGCTGCTGGTCGGCATGGGGGCAAGTGCGCTGGTTTTCGGATGGCTGCTCGGTGATTTCACGCAGCTGCGCCTGATCAAGGTGATCCAGGGCTCGGCCGTCGTGGCCATCATCCTCAATGTCGTCGCCCTCTGGCAGCAGGAAGCACGCCAGCCGGCCCAGACCCGGGCCGGACGTGAGCGGGCAGGTTTCGCCGACGCCTTCGGGCAGCTTATGGCCGAGCCGCACAGCCAGCGCCTGCTGGTGGCGGTCGGGCTCGGCGCCGCCGCGTTCGGAATGCAGGATATCCTGCTCGAGCCCTATGGCGGGGAAATCCTCGGCATGGGCGTGGGTGAGACGACCCGGCTCACTGCGCTGTTCGCGCTCGGGACCCTGGTCGGGTTCGGCCTTGCCGCACGCTGGCTGAGCCAGGGCGCAGAGACCCACAGGCTCGCCGCGTTCGGTGCGCTGATCGGCATTCCGGCCTTTTCCATGGTTGTCTTTGCCGGCCCGCTCGCCTCGGTCCTGCTTTTCCAGGCCGGCACGGTCCTGGTCGGCCTCGGCGGCGGACTGTTCGCGGTCTGCACGCTGACCGCCGCCATGGCCCTGGCCGGACGCAGCGACAGCGGCATAGCCGTCGGTGCCTTTGGCGCGGTGCAGGCCACGGCGGCCGGGACGGCGATCTTTCTCGGCGGTGCGATCCGCGACGCAGTCCAGACCGCGGGCAGTGCCGGGCTGCTCGGGGAAGCCTTCACGCTGCCCTCCATCGGCTACAGCGTTGTCTACCACATCGAGATCGTCCTGCTGTTCGCCACGCTCGCAGCCATCGGCCCCCTCGCCCGGCTCGCGCCCGACCCGTCCACCCGCCCGCCCACATCCCCTGAAGGGGACCGCGCATTCGGTCTGCCCGCCTTTCCGGGCTGACCCCATTCCAAGGAGACTGCCATGCTTAGTGGAGAATTCGTTACCGGGATCGACCTCGTCGATATCCTGCTTGCCCTGTTCGTCGTGTTCTTTCTCGGGCTCGTGCTCTACCTGCAGCGAGAGGGCATGCGGGAGGGCTACCCGCTGGAATCCGATGACGGCCGCGGCCGCCTCGATACCGCGACCCCGGTCTTCTATCCCCAGCCCAAGACCTTCCGCCTGATGCATGGCCGCGGCGACCAGACCTACAGCTACGGCCCGCGCGATACCCGGGAGCTGGCCCTCGAGCGGACCGCGCCCTGGCCCGGCGCGCCCTCTGTGCCGACCGGCGACCCGATGGTCGATGGTGTCGGCCCGGCCAGCTATGCCGAACGCGCCGACTATCCGGACCTCACCCTGGCCGGCGAACCCCGTATCGCCCCCTTCCGCGTCTCGCCCGGCTATGTCGTCCCCGAGGACACCGCCGACCCACGCGGCATGGCCGTATACGGCGCCGACGGCAAACGCGCCGGTGAGGTGGTGGATCTCTGGGTTGACCGGTCCGAGGCCCTGATCCGCTATTTCGAGGTGGCGGTGGATGGCACCGGCGAGACGCCGCGGCATGTGCTGCTGCCTGTGCCCTTCGCGGACAAGCGCGGCGGACGGCGGCCGGGCATTCATGTCGAGGCCATTCTTGCCGAACACTTTGCGAAAGTGCCGGTCACGCGCGAGCCGGCCAGCGTGACGCGCCGCGAGGAAGACCGGATTTCCGGCTTCTATGGCGGCGGCAAGCTCTACGCCACAGCCAAGCGTCAGGAGCCCGTGCTATGAGCCCGTTTCGAGACGACGAGACCTCGATTGCCGAACCGGTGCCCGGACTGCCCGAGCCCCTGCCCGAGGGTGAGAGCCTGCTCTGGCAGGGCCGCCCCTCGGCGCTGACCCTGGCGATCCACGCCTTTCACATCCGCTTCATCCTGGCCTACATCGTTGGCGCGCTCGGCTGGCGGGTTGCGGCCCAGGCGGCAGCCGGCGCGCCGGCCAGCGACCTGACGGCGATCGTGGCAAGCGGCGCACTGCTGGGCGGGATCGGCCTGGCGCTGGTCTTCGGGCTGGCCTGGCTGATCGCACGCTCGGCGCTGTTCACGCTGACCGAGAAGCGGCTCGTAATGCGCTACGGCGTGGCGATCCGGAAATATGTCAACCTGCCGCTGACACGGATTGCCTCGGCGGACCTGCGCAAGCTGGGTCGCGGGCGCGGCGATATCGTGCTCAGCCTGACCGGCAAGAGCGTCGGCTATATCTATCTCTGGCCCTTCGCACGGCCGTTGAAGTTCGCGCGACCGCAGCCGTCGCTGCGCGCGCTGCCCGATGCCGAACGGGTGGCCGGACAGATCTCAACCGCCTTTGCGGCGCTGCAGACCAGCCAGGCCGAGCCCGCCCAGGCAGCGGACATGCCGGCTGCTGCCGTACCCGCTCGCGACCGTCCGCAGGCCGACCCGTCCCGGCCCCGGGCTGCCATGCCGGCTGGCGCACAGCCGGCCTAGGAGGACTGCCATGTCACAGACCAGCCCATCCGCAATGACCTACCGGCCAGCCGCCGGCGCTCCCGGCAAGCCCCGCTCCGCAAGCGAAGGCGAGGGCGGCGACCATCATCACGTGCCGGTTCCGAAAGCGGCAATCATCGCCATTGGCGCACTGTTGCTGGCGTCGGTGATTATGGTCGGCCTGTCCCAGCTCACGGGCCTTGGCCAGGCGAGCGCGGTGACGATCGACGTCAGCCAGCGCTACGCGCTTGTCTTCGAGGATGCAGACGATGGCAACATCGTGGTGCGCGACCCGGCCAGCGGCGCGGTGGTCCACCGCTTCGAGGGAGACATCGAGAACGGCTTCGTGCGGGTAGCCCTTCGCGCGCTAATCTTCGACCGCAAGCAGGCCGGCATTGGTCCCGAGGTCCCGTTCGACCTGCTGGAGACCGGCGGCGGGCGGCTGTTCCTGAGCGATCCGTCGACGGGCGAGTTCGTGGCGCTGGGCGCGTTCGGCGGGGAGAACGGGCAGCGGTTCGTCCCGCTGGCCGAGGCGGCGGACCGGGCCGGCCTGGCGCAGCAGCCCGGCCTTGTCACGTTGAAAGGAGACCCACGATGACTCAGACACGTACATCGACAGGTGCAGAAACAGGGGCGCAGCGGCGATTTACCGTACCCTGCACGATCACCGTGACCCACACCCATGACAGCCTGGAGGCGCATGTCGCGCTCGAGGGCGACGTGCCGAGCCTGGTCGGCGACCGTATCACCGTGCATGGCCGGGCGATCAGCGTACCGTTCGGCGAGACGACAACGATCCGGCGCATGGCGACGGTGCGGCGAGCAGGTCCGCTGGAGCGGCTCTGGGTCCGGATCACCGCCTATTTCGAATTTACCGAGCTCTATGAAGTGAGCTTTTCCCCCGGGAGCCTGAAATGACCGACATTACCATGGACCAGATCGACGGCGCGGCAGACCTGCCGGAACAGCGCTACGATACCAATGGCATCGCGCTCGAGAACACGATGCTGAGCCCGCGCTTCTACACGACCGACTATGAGGAGATGGACCGGATCAATGTCGACGGCGTGCGGGACGAGTGGGATCCCCTGATCGCCGAGATGGAGAGCGACCCGAACCGCAACCATTTCAAGCGCACAGACGAGTTCGACAACATCCTCGGCAAGATGGACCCGCAGCTGCGCGACGAGTTCGTCGACTTCCTGGTGAGTTCGCTGACTGCGGAATTCTCCGGCTGTGTCCTGTATCGCGAAATCGTGCGCCAGACGACCAATCCGGACGTCAAGGCCCTGTTCCGCCTGCTGGCCCGCGACGAGGCCCGGCATGCCGGTTTCATCAACCATGTGCTCAAGGATTTCGGGATCGGCGTCGATCTCGGCTTCCTGACCCGGACCAAGAAGTACACGTTCTTCAAGCCGAAATACATTCTCTACTCGGTCTACCTGTCCGAGAAGATCGGGTATTCACGCTACATCACGATCTTCCGCCAGCTGGAAAAGCATCCCGAACGCCGGTTCCATCCGATCTTCAAATGGTTCGAGGAATGGTGCAATGACGAGTTCCGCCATGGCGAGGCCTTCGCCCTGCTCATGCGGTCGGACCCGAAGCTGCTGAAGGGCGGCAACCTCTACTGGATCCGCTTCTTCCTCCTGGCTGTGTATGCGACCATGTACATTCGCGACCATCGCCGGCCGGCCTTCCATGCCGCCCTTGGCCTCAATGCGCGCGATTATGACATGACCGTCTTCCGCACCTGCAACGAGATCGCCCGCCAGGTCTTCCCGGTGGAAATCGACATCGACGATCCGCGCTTTCTCGACCGGCTGGAAAGCCTGCGCAAGACGGCGGACCGGCTCGAGGCGGCCAAGGCGCGCGGCGGCGTGTTCGGGCGGCTGGCTGCGGGCGGGCACGCGCTCATGGCCGGCGCGAAATTCGCCCGACTGTTCTTCATGCGGCCCAAGCGGCAAGCCCTGCCGGCGCAAACCCGTCTGCAACCGGTCTGGTAATGGGCGAGGCGGTCGCTCCCCTGCTCGTGGCACTGGTCGCCTGGTGGACCAGCACCGGCTTGCTGTTCTGGCTGATCGGCCGGCCGGCGCACACCTTTCGCTGGACGGCGCTGGGGATGACGGTGCTGGCCGCGATAGCCACGGGACTGCTGGTCGTGCTGCGCGGGCATGGCACACCGCTGGGGGCCTATCTGGGATTTGCCGCCGGGCTGGCCCTCTGGGCGTGGCACGAAGCGCTGTTCCTGCTCGGCTTTGTCGCCGGCCCGCGCAGGACCGAATGCCCTGCCGGCCTGTCCACCTGGCGCCGCTTCCTTGCCTCGGCCGAAACCGTGATCCATCACGAGATCGCGATTGCGGTGCATGCCATGATCATCGTCATGCTGAGCTGGCAGGCCGAGAATCAGGTTGCGGCCTGGACCTTCCTGCTGCTCTGGGGCATGCGGCTCAATGCAAAGCTGGTGGTCTTCCTTGGGGCGCCGAACCTTTCCGATGCCTTCATGCCGCGCCACCTGTCCTACCTGTCGAGCTATTTCGGCCGACGCCGGGTGACCCTGTTCTTCCCGCTCTTCATCACCCTTGCGACCGCCGCAGCGACGCTGCTGAGCCATGGCGCAATGTCGGCTGCGGCAGGCTCCGGCGACGCGGTCGCACTGTGGCTGCTGGCAGGCCTTGCCTGGCTCGCCGTGTTCGAGCACTGGGCGCTCGTCCTTCCTATTCCCGACAGCGCCCTCTGGCGCTGGGCCCTGCCCGTTCAATCTCCCGAAAAACAACAGACCCGATCCCGGAGGCCATCATGAACTACGAAACGTTTTTCCAGTCAGAGCTTGATGCCTTGAAGGACGAAGGCAATTATCGCGTCTTTGCGAATATCAAACGCCGCAAGGGGGCGTTCCCACTGGCGGAGAATTACGGCGAGGTCGGTCCCGACACGGTGACCGTCTGGTGTTCGAACGACTATCTCGGCATGGGCCAGCACCCGGCCGTGCTCGAGGCCATGCACGAAGCGCTCGATGAATGCGGCGCGGGCGCCGGCGGCACGCGCAACATTTCCGGCACCAATCGCTACCATGTGGAACTGGAAGCCGAACTGGCCGACCTGCACGGCAAGGAAGCCGCCCTGCTGTTCACCTCGGGCTATGTCTCGAACTGGGCGGGGCTGGGCACGCTGGCCGCGCGCATTCCCGGCTGCGTGGTCCTGTCGGACGAGCTCAACCATGCCTCGATGATCGAGGGCATCCGCCATTCGCGGGCAAGGAAAGTGCTCTTCCGGCACAACGATCCGGCCGACCTCGAGGCGAAACTCAGGGAACTTGATCCAGACGTGCCGAAACTCATCGCCTTCGAGAGCGTCTACTCCATGGATGGCGATATCGCCCCGATCGAGGCCTTCTGCGACCTTGCCGACAAGTACGGCGCGATGACCTATCTCGACGAGGTGCACGCGGTCGGGCTGTACGGCCCGCGCGGCGGCGGTGTGGCCGAGCGCGAGGGGCTGATGGACCGGCTGACCGTGATCGAGGGCACGCTGGGCAAGGCCTTCGGCGTCGTCGGGGGCTACATTGCCGCCAGTTCCGCCCTTTGCGACTTTGTCCGCAGCTTTGCCTCGGGATTCATCTTCACCACCGCCCTGCCGCCAGCCGTCGCCGCCGGGGCAATTGCCAGCGTCCGGCATCTCAAGACCAGCGAGATGGAGCGGATGCGCCAGCGCCAACGGGTCGCCCAGGTCCGTGCCCGGCTGGGCGAGATCGGTATTCCGACACTCGACAATCCCAGCCATATCGTGCCGGTCATGGTCGGCGATCCGGTCAAGTGCAAGTTCATCAGCGACTGGCTTCTGGAAACCCACGGCATCTATGTCCAGCCGATCAATTATCCCACCGTCCCGAAGGGCACCGAGCGGTTGCGCATAACGCCCTCGCCGGTGCATGGGGATGGCGATGTCGACCGGCTGGTGCGGGCCCTGTCGGAAATCTGGTCCCATTGCGCCCTCGCCCGGGCGGTTGCCTGAACGAACCTGCGAGCGCGCCTCCCGGTAACGTCGCAGGCGCACCGGGAGACGCGGTTGGTCGTCCTCCGCTATTCAGGCGATCTCAGCGAAATCATCGGTGTCGAGGCCGGGCGCCCCGTTGAACGGGTCGAAGTCGGCGTACCGCTCCGCCGCCCATTCGGCCCGGGCAAGAAGCCTGTCGTCGAACTGCTGAAGGATTCCCGAGAAGTCGAACGTATCCAGCCTTTCGAGGAGGACCGCCAGCTCGCCGATCCGCGCCCTCGAAACGATGAAGGAGTCGAGGTGCAGCTGGTCGGCAATATCGGGCAAAATGCCATCGCCAGGACCGATCGGCTCGGAAATCGGGAGCGGCTGGGCCACCGGCGGCGCGGGACCGGGGTCCGGGGACACCACGTCGGGCGGCACCGGCAGCGGCGTCGCCGGATCTGGCGGGGTGCCGGAACCGGGGCCAGCTTCGACACCTGTGATCTCGAGATTGTCGAGCCTGTAGCTCTCCACATCCACCGTGGTCTTCGCCTCGATCTCGACGCTCAGCGTACGGCCTTCGGGGACATCGTCGAGGGTGATGGTCTGGCTGGCATTGGCCGGCCCGCCATTGCGCGCAAACACTCCGGTGCGGGTGCCATCGACAACCGCATAGACCCGGAAGAAATCGCGCGCTTCCCCGGCCGCCTCCATCCCGGCTGAAGAAAACAACGAGAAGCTGAGCGCGACGTCCGTGAGGTCGGAGATGTCGATCGCTTCGCTGCGCCAGGTGTGGAAGGCAGTGTCTTCGTTCACGGTGCGGGTCGCATCGGAGAACACCATCTCCCCATCCTCGACCCCGTAGATTGGGACAGGCGCGGTTGCCGTGGTCGAGGTCGTCCAGGCCGTGGGACCGCTGTCCTCGCGCGCACCATCAGGCAGTCCGTCGAAGGCTTCGCGCCAGACCGGGGACGAATTGGCATCTCCCGTGGGTGTCGGCGAGACCGGAGGGGGCGTCGGGGCCGGCGGCGGTGTGGGTGCCGGGTCGGGATCGGGTGTGACAACCGGATCCGGCATGGGCTGGGGTGTGGGCTCGGGAACGGGTGGCGGCGGTGTGGGCGCAGTGTCGGAGGGGGCGAGTTCGATATAGTCGAGCCGGCCGGGTTCGTCGCCCGTCACGCTGACCTCGAAGCGGATCGTGTTGCCGGGATCGAGCGACAGGCCCTCGAAGACCTGCTCGCGCGCCGTGTCGGCGGTGCCGCCGCTGCGGTTGAGCGGGATCGTGCCGACCGGCTGTTCATTGATGAAGACCGCGATGGAGCCAGCCGCGCCGGGCGCGTCGAAATGGCCGACGGTGAGGTCATAGACCCCGCTCTCGCCGGAGAAGCGGGCCTGGACCGAACCTTCCGTCGCACCGCCCGTGATGGCGAGGACCGTTCCGCCCGAGGCCGCGGCGAAGGCGTCGGGGGCGAGGTTGACGCGGTTCTGGAAGGCGTCGGATTCGATCCGCTGGGCGCCATCGCCAGTGAGGTCAGGCGGGGTCGGTTCGGGCGCCGGTGGTGGTGGCGGCGGCGGTGGCGGGAGCGGCGTGGGATCGGGCTGCGGCGCCGGCGGCTCGACCGGCTGCAGACCGGTCCCGGTCTCGCGGATCGCGCCGGCTTCCGGGGTCAGGACGAAGACCGCGCCATTGCTGGGATCGGACTGGCGCTGGCCGAAATTGGCAACATAGATCCGGCCCGTATTCGGATCGGTGACGACGTCGAGTGGCGAGGTGAAGGTGATCCGCCCGCCATTGGGGTTTTCGAGGTCGCCGAGATAGACCGGGCGATTGTTGGCATCGACGCTCATCAGCAGGACCTTGCGGTCGCCGGAGAAGGTGGTCTGCAGGATGGTGCCGTCGATATAGGTGTCGATGCCGTTCGGGCTGTCGGCGCCGAACTGGTCGATATTGAGGATCAGGGACGGGTCGAAACCGGGCTCGGGTTGGGTGCCGACGGCATAGCGGCCGATTTCGAACGGATCATTGCCGCCCGAGGGATTGCCGCCATTGAGGATATATTCGCCGCGGGTGGGATTGGGGTGGCCGTAGTAGTTGCCTTCCTCGATCACCGCGAACAGTTCCGGCGGCTTGATGCCAAAGAAATTCTCGTTGCGGCCGGTCGAGGGATCATCCGGCGTCTGGGCATCATTGAGCGAATTGCCATTGATGCCGGCCACCGCGATCGCCTCGCCTGCAGCATTGCGGGTCCATTCGATGTCATAGGCGTTGCGGAGGCCGGTGGCATAGATCTGCACCGGCGCATCGGGGGCAGCCGGATTGTAACCCTGGCCGTTCTCGTTGGCCTGGACATTGATGGGCCCGCCGGCAAAACGCGGATCGTTCCTGACATCGGCGACCAGCACCGCTGCGCTCAGCGGCACTTCGGGGTCGGCAAAGGCGCTCTGGGAGAACTCCCCGAGCGAGGCAAGGCCGCCAGCCTGGATGTAGAGCCGGCCATCGGGGCCGAAGTCGAGCCCGTTCACCTGGTGATCGCCATAGGGCAGGCCGGTGATCTTGCGCTGCTCGGTGGCTGGCCCGTTCGCCGGTATGGAAATCTCCGAGACGATCGAGGAATAGCGGCCCTGGGTGGTGGCGTAGGAGATCCAGAGGTCCATGTTGCCGGCCGGGCTGTCGGGGTCGAATTTCAGCCCCGTGATCGGGCCGCCGACATTGATGATGGTCTCGGCGTCGCTTGCCAGGCCGGTATCCGGATCGAGCGTGTAGCGGACGATATTGCCGAAGATGTCGCCGGAATAGAGATTGCCGTCGGCGCCGATGTCGACCGTGGTCACCCCGGTGCGGCTCTCGCCGGCCAGCACCTTCTGCGAAGAAAAGCCGACCTCGGTGATGGGCCGGGTCAGCTCGACGCCCGGCGTCTCGTCAAAGGCGCCCTGCGTGGCGGCATCGGCGGCGGTCTCAAGGGCCGGGGCGCCCTGGATGACCGGGACCGGATCGATGCGCTCCATGGCCACGTCCGGGGTGCCGGCCGGCTCGGCCGCCGTCCCTCTTTCGACGAGGCTGCGCGCAAGCCAGTCGAGCTGCAACCGCACCGGCATGGGAAGCGCGTCCGCAGCCGGATCAAAGGCCGAGACGTCGATCTCGGAAGGGGGACTGATCGCAGAGGGAACAAGCGCTTCACCCTCGCCTGCGGCATCGCGGGAGCGGGCCGGTTCGGCGAGGGCGGGGGTCTCAAGGGCCCGCGCGGCCGGCGGCACAGCCGCCGCGTCGGTATCGAATAGGTCGGCGTCGAGATCAATTGAACGGCGATCGGCCATGGTCGTTACTCCTGCATGTCTGGCGCGTTGACGACGGGCCGGCAGCGAACGCCTGACCGGAAGGTCGTGGCTCAGGCTGCTCGCGATACCCGTCCGGGCGCACTTGGGATGTGCAGAGGTAAGTCTCCCGATGGTTCCGATGACAGTTAAAGATAGAATAAATACTTGTTTTTAATAATTTATGAGAAATTAATACTTTTAATGAACGCGATTTCACTTTGGGTGCACCATGAGGTAGCAAGAAGTCACCTGGAAGCGTTCCCTGTCTGGTATGGATATTGCTCCCCTGGGGAATGCAGGCGAAACACCAGACCGGGACAAGAAGACAATGACGCGACAGAAGCTCCTGGTGATCGGTCTTGACGGGTTCGAGCAGCGCGTTGCGGACCGGCTGATCGCAGGCGGCGAACTGGAGAATGTGCGAAAACTGATGGCCGACAGCGCCTGCCTGGCGCTCGATCATGACCGGCACCGGCGTACGGGCCTCGCCTGGGAGCATGTCTCGACCGGGTCCGCACCCGAGCGTTCAGGCCGCTATGCCGCTGTCACCTTCGACCCGGCAAGCTATGAAGCCAGCCAGAGAGCGTGCACCGCCCCGCCGTTCCTGGCGAACGCATCGGGTCGGGTGGTCGCGATTGATGTGCCCTATTTCGACCTGCGCCAGGCTTGCAACGTGGACGGACTCGTCAATTGGGGCGCGCATGATCCGGGCGTGGAGGAATTCTCCCGGCCGGCCGGTCTGACGGAGGAGGTGCTCGCACGGATCGGCGCCTATCCGGCGACGGACGAGATTTACGCATTCGCCTGGCCCTCAGCGGCCCGGGCGCGGGAGGTCGGTGAAAGGCTCACTGCAGCGCTGCACAAGCGGACCGCGCTCACCCAGTGGCTGTTGCAGGAGCGGCTGCCCGACTGGGATCTGGCGATCAGCGTGGTCAGTGAACTGCATTCGGCGATCGAGCCGCTGTGGCATGGATTCGACGAGACCCACCCGCTGCACACGGCCACCAGCGCCCGCGCGGCGCGCGAGGGACTGTTCAATGTCTATCGCGCCCTCGACGAGATGATCGGCAGTATGCGGGCGGCCTTCCCCGACGCTGCCCTGCTCGCCTTCTCGATGCACGGCATGGGTGCAAATGACGCCGATGTCGCCTCCATGGTGCTGCTGCCGGAACTGCTCTACCGGCGCACCTACGGTACCAGCCGGCTGTCGGTCCCGGCGCACTGGCGCGCGGCGACCGGCGGAATACCCATGCTGGGCGAGGACGAGCACTGGGATGCGGCCGTGCTGGCCTGCATCCGTGACGACGGCCTGATCGGCCGGGCGCTGCGCAAGGCACGACGGGTTGCAACCCGGCAGCCCGCTACCGGCGGCACCGGGAGTGGGGGCGATGCCGACCGGGCCGACTTCCCGATCGCCTGGATGCCTTCGGCGCGCTATGCGCCCTACTGGCGGGAGATGGAGGCCTTTGCCATTCCAAGCTTCTATGATGGCCGGATCCGGCTCAACGTTTCGGGCCGCGAGGCGCATGGCTTCATTGAGGCCGCCGATTATGATGATGTCTGCGCAGCGGTGCGGGCCGACCTCATGGCATGCCGCTGCGGTCGCACCGGCAGACCGGTAGTACGGGAGATCCTCCGCCCGCACGGCGCCGATCCGTTCGCGGTGCCTGACACCGATGGCGACCTCGAAATCATCTGGGACGGGTTGCCACTGAGCTTCGTTCATCCGCGCTACGGGGAGATCGGCCCCGTTCCGTTCCGGCGGACGGGGGGGCATACGGGCGGCGATGGCGTGTTCTGGCTGGCCGGCACGGGCGTGAAGGCAGGCAATCATGGCCGGGCGTCGGCCTTTGATGTTGCCGCGACGATCCATGACTGGCTGAGGGATGGCTCGGCCCCGCCCGCCTCCGGCGAGAGCGTTCTTGCCCGGCTGATGACCGGCGAGACATCCCCTGTCCCCGCCGCTTGCCTTTGACAGGACGGCCCAGGCTCTGCATCCTTCATGAAAGCAGAAAAGAAGCGATGGGAGGACGACATGGCAACGCATGACCTGGTGATCCGGGGCGGGTTCCTGTGTGACGGCACGGGCGAGGCTGGCCGGGAGGCCGATATCGCGGTGGATGGCGGCACGATCAGCCAGGTCGGCCCGGTGACCGGCAGGGGCCGTGAGGAGATCGATGCGAAGGGTCTCGTTGTCACGCCCGGCTTTGTCGACATCCATACCCATTATGACGGCCAGGCGAGCTGGGGCGACGCGCTGACGCCGTCTTCGCTGCATGGCGTGACGACCGCCGTGATGGGCAATTGCGGGGTCGGCTTCGCACCCTGCCGGCCCGATGACCGGGACCGGCTGATCCGGCTCATGGAAGGTGTGGAGGACATCCCCTTCCCGGTCCTCGCCGAAGGCCTGCCCTGGAACTGGGAGAGCTTTCCAGACTATCTTGATGCCCTCGGCGAACGGTCCTTCGATATCGACCTCGCCGCCCAGCTCCCGCATGCCGCGCTGCGCGTCTTCGTGATGGGCGAGCGGGGGGCCAATCGCGAGGAGGCGAGTGCGGAGGACATCACCGAGATGGCCCGCCTGGCAAGGGCGGCGATCGAAGCGGGCGCGCTCGGCTTTTCCACCTCGCGCACGCTGAACCACCGCACAAGCGACGGCCAGCCGACCCCGACCCTGACGGCCAGCGAAGCCGAACTCTCCGGCATTGCCGACGGGCTGAAAGCGGCCGGGCGCGGGGTCCTGCAATTTGTCTCCGACTTCAACGATCCGCAGAAGGAAGCGGCGATGCTGCGCCGGATCGTCGAGCGTTCCGGCCGGCCGCTGTCGGTCTCTCTGGCCCAGTCCGATCTGGCCCCCGAGGGCTGGCGGGCCCTGCTCGGGGCGATTGAAGGAGCGGTCGCAGACGGGCTGCCGATGCGGGCCCAGGTGGCCGGCCGGCCGGTCGGGGTCCTGCTCGGTCTGGAGCTGACGCTGAACCCCTTCTCCGCGCACCCGGTCTACAAGGCGATTGCCGGCCAGCCCCTGGCGGGGCGGCTCGCCGCGCTCCGCGATCCGGATTTCCGCACCCGGCTGCTGGCCGATGAACCCGCGACCGACAATCCCTTCCTGAAGGTGATGCTGCGCAGCTTCGGCAAGATGTTCACCCTTGATGCGGTGCCGGACTATGAGCCCGAAGCGAGCCGGACCATTGAGGCGATTGCGGCAGCGCGCGGCGTGTCCTGCGAGGAAGCGGCGCTCGATGCCATGCTGGATGATGACGGGCGTGGCATGCTCTACCTGCCTTTCCTCAACTACGCCCAGGGCTCGCTTGACCCCTCGCACAGGATGCTCGCGAGCGAGGCGACCCTGCCGGGCCTGTCGGATGGCGGGGCGCATGTCGGGATGATCTGCGACGGCTCGTTTCCCACATCCATGCTGACCCACTGGACGCGCGACCGGACACGCGGACCGAAATTCCCACTGGAATGGGTGGTGATGCGGCAGACGCGCGACACCGCGCACTGGGTCGGGCTGGACGACCGGGGAATCGTGGCGCCCGGTTTCCGGGCTGATCTCAACGTCATCGACCATGCCGGCCTGACGCTCAGGAAACCGCATGTGGTGCACGACCTGCCCGCAGGTGGCCGCCGCCTGATGCAGACGGCAGACGGGTATGTCGCAACCATTGTCGCCGGCCAGGTCGTCTATCGCGATGGTGAACCGACCGGGGCAAGGCCCGGCCGGCTCGTACGGGGGCCGCAGGCTGCACCGGTGACGGCACTGGCGGCGGAGTAGACCGGAGGTCGCTGCACGGGGCTCCGGGCTGACGCGCGCCCTGCCCCCACTCCGGCGGCGCCGGACCGGCACACGCCCTCACAGCGCCCGTCATGCGGCTGCCGAATGACCGTGCTCAGGCGCTGGTCATGGCCTCGATGGCAGCCTGGACAGCCACGAGCCTGCGGGCTTCGGCGAGGTGCAGCAGTTCGGTCATCCTGCCGTTCACCTTGATCACACCCTTGCCAGCGTTCCCGGGCTGGGCGAAGGCCTCGATCACGGCGGCGGCATGGGCGACATCCTCGGGCTCGGGCGAGAAGATGCGATTGCAGGTCTCAAGCTGGCTGGGGTGGATCAGTGTCTTGCCGTCGAAGCCGAGATTGCGGCCCTGCTCGCATTCGGCAGCAAGCCCCTCATCATCGCCAATTGCGTTGAACACGCCGTCGATGGCAACGAGATCATAGGCCCGGGCTGCGGCGACAGCGAGGCCGAGGCTTGTCTGGAAGGCGATGCGGTCGGCCGTCGGTTTCGCGCGCAGTTCCTTGGCGAGGTCATTGGTGCCCATGACAAAGGCGGCGAGCCGCGTGCGGCCGACCGCTTCGGCAATGTCCTTGATGTTGAGGATCGCCTTCGGCATCTCGATCATCACCCAGAGGCCCATCGTGTCCGGGGCGCCGGCACGGCTCATGGCATCCGACAGCCTGTCAACATCGCCGCCATCAATCACCTTGGGCGCCAGGATCGCGTCGGGACCGGCCGCGACGGCAGCGGCAATATCGTCGAGCCCCCACTCGGTATCCAGCCCGTTCACGCGCACCACCACTTCGCGCGGGCCATAACCGCCAGCCTCGACGGCGGCAGCGACGTTCGCGCGCGCCTCGGCCTTGGCTTCGGGGGCCACCGCATCCTCGAGGTCGAAGATCAGGCTGTCAGCGGCAAGCGACTTCGCCTTTTCCAGGGCGCGGGCATTCGCTCCGGGCATGTAGAGGACAGAGCGGCGGGGACGGGACAGATGGTCGGCGGCAGGTGCCATGGGCGCGACTCCTTGTTGCGGAAGACGCAGAGAGCGATGCCCGCACGAGGCGGCAAAGTCCAGACCGGGCCGTCTCGCGGGGCGCGCCTGACGTCCGTCCATATGGCCCTGGCAGCGCGTACCATCGCCGCGCCGAAGGTGCGCTATCGCCCGGCTGTCTCGTTGACGATCTCCTCGAGGGTCGCTGCCACTGCATCCACTGGTGCCCCGTCGGGTGGGATGGTGTAGGCGCGGGCGAGCGCGGCGATATCGGGATAGGCGAGCTTGGTTTGCCCGTCCTCGACATAGACGAGAATCCGCAGCGGCAATTCGTGTCCGAAGGCCGGATTGGCCTGCATGAAGGGAGTCCCTGCCCCGGGATTGCCGAAAACGAGCAGGCGGGACGGTGGCAGCTCCCTGTCGACGCTGGCCGCACCGGCCGCATGGTCGATGACTGCAAAGACCTTCAGCGGACGGCTGCCGACAGCGGCATCGAGGCGGGCAATGGTTGTCGCGAAGTCGTCGGCACTGAGCGCGATGCGGGGACCGGGTGCAGTTTCGGGGACGGGAGCCGTGGCGCATGCGGCCAGCCCGGTTGCAAGTCCCAGTCCGATCATGCCTGCAGCGGCGCTTTTCATGGCGGTGTCCTCTTTGTCCCGGGCGCCCGCGGGGCGCGCAGCTTGGCCCTGTCCTGCTCCTGAGCTAGGACAGATCGGGGCATGTGTCGCCCAACAGTCAATCACATTTGCCGGAGACCGGCGTGAACGAAACACCCCTTCAGGGCCATGTGGCCGCAGGCTTCGAACCGGTGCGGGAGGCATTCGCGGCGAATTTCGCCGATGGTGCGGAACTGGGCGCGGGCTTTGCAGCGATTGTCGAGGGCGAGCGCGTTGTCGACCTCCGGGGCGGCTGGGCCGATGGCGCGCAGGAACACCCCTGGGCTGGCGACACGATCGTGCCGGTCTTCTCGACCACGAAGGGGATCGCCGCCCTCGTCGTGGCGCATGTGATCGGGGCCAGCGGTGGGGTAGTGACCTATGACACGCCGCTCGCCGACATCTGGCCAGCCTTTGGCGCGGCCGGGAAGGGCCGGGTGACAATCGGCGAGGCGCTCTCGCACCAGGCGGGGCTGCCGGGCTTTGCCGAAGAGATCGACCCGGCGCTGTGGCTCGACCCGCCCGCTCTTGCAGCACGGATCGCCGCCGAAGCGCCGATGTGGCCCCCGGGCACGGCGCATGGCTATCACCCACTGACCTGGGGATACATCGCCGGCGAGATTGTCCGGCGGATCGACGGACGTAGCCTGGGCACGGTGCTGCGCGACGAGGTCTGTGTCCCCAATGGACTGGATTTCGCGATCGGCCTGCCGGAAACGGATCATGACCGCGTCGCCGAGATCCAGCGGCCGAAGGCGCTGCCGGACATGGGGCCGCTGAACGCGTGCAAGCGTGCGGCCTTCCTGACGAAATGGGCCGCACCAAACCGGGGCGGCAAGGTCTGGAAGGAGATCGAGATCCCCTCGGCGAATGGCCATGGCACGGCCAGCGCGATTGCTGCGATTTTCGGCCTCTACGCCACGGGCGGCCGGCTCGGTGAGCGACAAATTTTGGAGCCGGAGACCTACGCCGCCCTCACGGCCAGCCGGGTTCAGGGCGAGGACCTCGTCCTGCCCTTCGTCACGGAATTTGCCGCCGGGGTAATGCGCAACAATCTCGGGCTCTATGGGCCGAACCCGAACACGCTCGCCCATTCCGGCTGGGGCGGGTCCATGGCGCTCGGCGATCCCGACCTCCGCCTGTCGGCAGCCTATGTGATGAACCGCCAGTCGAGCCACCTGCAGGGCGACCCCCGCGCACGGCGGCTGGTCGAGGCGCTCTATTCCTGTGTGTAGCCTGCAACCGCCATTCGACAGGCGCACCGGGCTCGACTAGCAAGACAGGCTGGACAACGGAGCCGTCGAGGAGCGCAGCGCAGTGGATCCGGAAAGCGAAGCCGAACGCATCCTCAAGGAATGTGTCGTGGTCGCCGGCGACGAGTTCTGCCGGCCCGTCAATGCCGCCACCGAAAGGCCGGCTGGCGCGGGGGCGGGCGTGCCGGACGACGCCGGTTCTGCAGGCGATGGCGGGCTCGTTGCCATGCTCCGCGGCTGGGCCGATCCGATCCTCGCCGATCCCTGGGGCTGGCTGCAGGCGCATGTGCTGACGCCGGAGGTCCTGATCGCGGCTGGCGTGCAGGCCGCTGCGATTCTCGGCGCGCTGCTGGTCGGGATCACACTCGCGCCGACGGCGAAACGCTTTCTCCGGTTCGGTATTTCGCGCCTGCCGGAGGGCCTGCGGAGCCTGCTGGACGCGCCGCTGCCGAAACTCGTCCTGCCCGCGCTCTGGGCCGGGGCGCTGTGGATCGCCACGACCATCGTGCAGGGTAGCGGCCAGCCGGGGGCGGCGGTGCGCATCGCGGCCTCGCTGGGCACCGCCTGGCTGATGATCCGGGCGGCAACGCTGCTGGTTCCCGAAGGGCTGCGCCGTCCGGTCACCTGGCTGGCGCTTGCAATCGCCGCCCTCAATGCCTTCGGGGTGCTCGATGACGTGATCGCCTGGAGCTATACGGTCGGCCCGGTATTCGGCGGGCGGACCATCAACCCGCCCTTCCTGCTGCAGGCGGTACTCACCGCCGGCATCTTTCTGTTCGGGGCGAACTGGCTGTCGAAGAAGCTCAAGACCCGCGTTGAGACCCTGCCCTCGGTGGAGCCGAGCCTGCGCATCCTGCTCGCCAATGCGCTGCAGATCGGCCTGTTCTTCGCCGCCGCGATCCTCACCCTGGCGGGCCTGTCGATCCCTCTGTCCGGCCTTGCCGTGCTGGGTGGCGCAATCGGCGTCGGCCTCGGCTTCGGCATGCAGCAGATCGTCGCAAACTTCATTTCGGGGGTGATCCTGCTGACCGACCGATCGATCAAGCCCGATGACGTGATCGAGGTCGACGAGACCTATGGCGTGGTGAAGTCGCTCGGCCTGCGCTACGCCTCTGTGGTCACCCGAGACGGCAAGGAACATCTCATCCCCAATGAAATGCTGATCACCGACAAGGTGGTGAACTGGAGCTATTCCGACCGGCAGGTGCGGATCAAGCGGCGGCTGCGCGTGGAATACGAGACAGACCTCAGGCTCGCCTGCCGGCTGGTGGTCGAGGGCGCTGCCGAGACCGCTCGCGTACTTGCCGATCCGGCGCCGAAATGCCTGGTCATGGAGTTCGGCGAGGAGGCGGTGGAGATCGAGGCGCGGTTCTGGATCGACGACCCGCAGAACGGTGTGAATAATGTCGCCTCTGAGGTCATGCTGGCAGTCTGGGACAGGTTCAAGGCGCACGGCATTGACATCCCGCTGCGCCATGAGGATGTGCTGATCACGCCGGGATCCACGCTCCAGGTGGAAATGGTGCGGCCTCGCCGGACAAATGGCTCAGGCGAACCAGAAAAGCCCGAGCAGGATCGCCAGCGGCACGATCAGGCTGCCGAACAGGGTACGGGCGAAGACATAGCGTGAGAGCCAGCGGTCTGTACCGGCGTCGCCGGTCTCCTCGACATGGGTAATGTGGTCGACATTGGCCCCTGACACCCGGGTCTCGTCGCGAACCCGGGCTTCAAAGCGCACACCCATCAGGTTCGCTCCGAGAAAGAACAGGCCCGAGAACACGAACCCGCCTATGGCCAGCGCCATGATGGCGGGAAAGACCTCGAGGTCGGGAATGGCGCCAAACAGGGCGAGGGCGACGGGCACCGACAAGACGCCGGCGGAGATGGCTCCCCACCACAACGGGGCGAGCGTCCCTTCCGGGCGGGGCAAACCTGATCCGGCATCCGACATATGCGCAGCCTTCCTGTTGGCCTTGCCGTTCCGGGCCGTCTCAGCCGGAGCGGTACGATAGTGGCGCCCGGCCCGTGCCGCTCCTACTGCGTCTCCAGCGCCTCGGCCACCTTGTTGGCAAAGCGGCGGGTGGCGCGGCGGGCATCGGTCCAGGTCGCACTGGCGACCACGTCGCGGATATCGTTCTCGAACCAGTCATAATCGATTTCGGTCACGACATTGCCGGCCGCATCATAGGCAATCGCGGTCAGGTCGGCTCCGCCGATCGAGATGGAACGGGCAAAGTCGAGCCCCGGCTCCCGGCTGAGCTGTTCGAAGGTCGGCCGGTTGGGCTTTGCGTCCTCGATCGTCACCTCGACCCGCGCGACATCGACGCCGCGTTTCGCGAAAGCATCCTCAAGCGCCTTGGTGACATATTCCGAAAGGCGTTCACCTTCGCGTTCCCCAAGCTCCTCCGAGAGTTTTTCCTGGAAATCTTCGGAATACCCGACCTCGATTGTCGCGGCCTGGGCCGAGGTCGCGGCCAGTGCCGCCAGCCCTGCGGCAAGAATGAAGGATTTCACCATGTGTTTGCTCCGTGCCAGCATGTTTCCCCATCAGAGATGTGGTCACAACGCCGATGAAGCAAGGCTGAACAGGCTCCGTGGGGGGCCTGCGGGGACGGCGGGTCCAGTCCTCGTGCTGGTTCTGGTTCTAGTCCTTGCCCCCGGCGTCCGTGTCATCATCATCGGCGTCCTCGCCGCCGCCGGGGATGACCGCACCAGCCACGGCGCCGGTGGCCCTGACGGCCCCTTCGGCAACCTCGCCCGTCCCGCGGACCGCGCCCTCGGCGACATCGCCGGCGACCCGTACCGTGGTCACGGCAAGGCATCCGCCCGTCATGGAGAGCGCCGCGATGAGCAGGCCAGCAACGGCGGGGCGGAAACACGATTGGGACATCCGCTGTCCCTGCCCCAGGGTGATCCAACGTTCAAGGGCAAGCGTGACGGACAGAGCGGCGGCCGCGCCCGACCGCCTTCGCCGGGGCGCGCGTGAACACCCGCGCGAGGCGCGGGGCGCCTCAGGACCTGGCCGCCGCCACCACTTCGGCAATCTCCTCTGCGCTCAGGTCCTTCCGGACGGTGCCGATCACATCCTGGCGATCTGTGTCGATCAGGAGGAGCTGGCCGGTCCGGATCCCGTTGGCGAGATGCGCCCGGACCGCCTCGCCCATGCCGGCCGCGTCGGCGGCGGCGAACAGAGCTTCCCCATCGCGGTCGGTGTAATCGAGCACGGCATAGTTCACATCCTCGAAGGCGCCGGCCGCCCTTGCCGCTTCGACCCTTGGATCCAGCACCTGGCAGGCGCTGCACCAGTCGGCATAGATCAGGGCCGCGGACAGGTTCTCGGCCGTCCTGACCGTTTCCGCCGTGACCGAAGAAGGCTCTTCCGCGCAAGCCGCCAGCGGCATGAGCAGGAGGCTGAGTCCGATAAAGAGGTTTCGCATCGCCGGTGTCCTTTCATGTGATCTGCCCCGACACGCCTAGGACGCGCCGTTCCGCGAGGCGCCTCACATTCGCGTGACCTCACCACGATGTGAGGGCGTCGCAACGGCAGCGCGCCATCTTGAGATGGCAATGGTGCAGTGCGGTCGGGGTCAGCCCAGATCGAGCCGGCAGCGCTCATGCAGACTGGGCCGGGACAGCTCCACCGAACGCAGGCCCGGCAGGGCGGGACGCAACGCATTGGCAACCCAGATGCACAGCCGTTCGAGGGTCGGCACGTCGAGGCCGTCGATCTCGTTGAGCAGGCGATGGTCCAGACGTGCGGCAACCGCTTCCAGCGCCGAGGTCAGGTCGGCAAAATCGGCGACCCATTCCTCGCCGGCCCGCACGCTGCCGGCCACAGTCGCCTCGATGCGGAAGGAATGACCGTGGATCGCGCGGTAGGGATGGCCGTCCGCCTGGTGACCCATGTAGTGGGCCGCTTCGAAGGTGACGGCCTTGGTGACGGCAAAGGTCTGCCCCTCGATCCGGAGGGAGGCGACCTGCGTCCCGGTCTTCAGGGCAGTCCGATCAGCTTGTGGGTCTGCAAACTCAGTCGCCATTGGGGGTGCTTCATGCAATAGGACGCAGCGCGCGCCGTGTTCTCTGTTCGTGTCGGTCCATCCATCGGTTGGAGGAAAAAGTGCGCGAAGTCCAGATGCTGGAAGCGCTCCGGCTGCGCTTCGGGCTCGGGCTGGGGGTAGACGAGCTTGAGCTCACTGCCGCTGACCTGTTTCAGGGCGGCGCCTGCCTTGGGCGAGACACAGATCCAGTCGAGGCCCCCGGGTGCAGCGATGGTGCCATTGGTCTCGACCCCGATATCGAAGCCTGCGGCCTTCAGCGCGGCGATCAGGGGCGGGTCGAGCTGCAGCAGGGGCTCTCCACCGGTACAGACGATGTATGGCGCGCCACCGGCCCTCGGCCCGCCCACCAGATCGCCAGCTTCGGCGCCGGCCATCCAGAGTGCGCCGACATGGGCAGCAAGCGCGGCCGGCGTCTCGAAGCGACCGCCATTCTCCCCGTCGGTGCCGACAAAATCGGTGTCGCAGAAGCGGCACACGGCGCGGACCCTGTCGCGCTCGAGGCCGGACCAGAGGTTGCAACCGGCAAATCGCAGGAACACTGCGGCACGACCGGTCTGCGCCCCCTCGCCCTGCAGGGTGAGATAGGCCTCCTTCACCGAATAGACCCGGCTCATGCCAGGCCCTTCTTCCAGCGCTCCCAGCCGCGCGCACGCAGCTTGCAGGCCGGGCAGGTGCCGCAGCCCAGGCCCCAGTCGTGGGTCGTTTCCCGGTCGCCGAGATAGCAGGTGTGGGTGTCCCGGATGATCAGTTCGGTCAGGGCCGGGCCGCCGAGCGTCTCGCCCAGGGCCCAGGTGGCGGCCTTGTCGCGCTCCATCAGCGGGGTGTGCAGTTTCAGCGGCCATTCCATGCCGAGGAACAGCGCGCGGATCTGGGCATCGAGCGCTTCGCGCCGACAGTCGGGATAACCGGAATAGTCGGTCTCGCACATGCCGCCCACGAGGTCATTGATGGCCCGCCGGTAGGCGAGCGCGGCAGCCAGCACCACGAACAGGAGGTTGCGGCCGGGTACGAAGGTGTTCGGCAGGCCCGCCTCGGTGATGATGATCTCGGCGCCATGGGTCATCGCCGTCTCACCGAGATCGCGCAATACGGTTGCATCGAGCAGGTGGTCCTCACCCAGGCGTCCGGCCCATTGGGCGAACCCGTCGCGAAGATGGCCGCGGAGTTTCAGACGGCAGTCGAGTTCCACACGGTGCCGCTGGCCATAATCGAACCCGACGGTCTCGACATGATCGAAGCGCGACAGCGCCCAGGCCAGGCACACAGTGGAATCCTGGCCGCCGGAGAAAAGAACGAGCGCCTTGCGCGGGGGAGCATCCATCCCGCTGGATTAGCAGCGCTTTCCGTGCTTGCGAAGACGCAAATGACCGACGTGACATTTTAGAGACAATCGGGTCAGGCTCGCCCCCGTTGAAGGCCGGCAGGTCAAACACCGGTTGACACGCGCACGCGCAACCGATCACATTTCCGTCAGGCCAGACTGTTCGAGACAGCAGCGGCCATTCGAGGAAACGATCAATTGCCTGGGAATTCCTTTCAGGCAGGGAGGCAAAAGAGATATGAAAACATCACGACAGTCGAAGTGCGCCTTGATTCTGGGGGTCTCTGCCCTCGCGCTGGGTGGCATTGCGCCTGCGGCCTTGGCCCAGGAGCAGGAGCAGCAACGCACGCTGTCGACCGTGACGGTGACGACGCAGAAGACCGAGGAATCGATTCAGGACGTGCCGATCGCCGTCTCGGCCTTCGATGAGGAAGCGCTGAACAAGCTGCAACTGGCCGGCGGCCCCGACCTCGTGAAATCCATTCCGAACGTGGCGTTCTCCAAGGGCAATTTCTCGGGCTACAATTTCAAGATCCGCGGCATCGGCGCCGACCTCGTGGCACAATCGGGCGATGCCGGTGTGGGCGTGCACCAGAATGACGTGCCGCTGACGGCCAACCGGCTGTTCGAGGCCGAATTCTTCGATGTGGAGCGGGTCGAGACGCTGCGCGGTCCACAAGGCACGCTCTATGGCCGGAACGCGACGGGCGGTGTGATCAACGTGATCACGGCCAAGCCCGATATTGAAGCCTTTGGCGCCAATGCCCGGCTGACCTACGGCAACTACAACACCATCAAGGGCCGCGGCATGATCAACGTGCCGCTCGGCGACACCGCGGCGTTCCGGCTCGCGGGCTCGTATCTCAATCGCGACGGCTACGTGGACAATGTGGTCACCGGGAACGAGATCGACGGCCGGGAGCTCTACGGCATTCGCGGGACTTTTGCCTGGGAGCCGACGGAGTTTCTCCGCACCTGGGTGATGGTCGAGCATTTCGAGGAAGACGACGACCGGCTGCGGTCCGGCAAGCAACTCTGCATCAAGGATCCATTCGATACCACCTTCGGTGGTGTGCCGATCGGCCCCGCAGACCAGCGCTATACGTCGCTGGGCTGCCAGGAAGGCCCGCTCAGCCAGGCCAATGACCGGGTGAACTCCGCTGCCACGCTTGGCGGCGGTCTCGCCATCACGGCCGGCCTGCTGAATGGCGATGCCTTCACCGAGCCGGTTATCCGCGACCTGCGTACCATTGAGTCGGCATTTGACCCGAAGTATCAGGCCGAGCAGACGCTCTATGAGTGGAAAGCCGAATTCGATATCGGCGAGAACCTCACGGCCACCTATCTCGGCAGTTTCAACGAGAGCGAAGTGCTGTCGATCGAGGACTACAACAAGATTGCCCCGACGATCGCCTTCAATGAAACCGGCTTCCCGCTCGGCAACCCTGCCCTTCAGGGCGTTTATGACGCGATCTTCCCGGGCGGCGTGGTGAGCGATCCGCAGCTCGGCACTTCCAACCTGTTCCGGACCTTCGACCTGTCGGGTGGCCAGTCCGAGCAGACCACCCATGAATTGCGCCTGCAGTCCTCCTTCGATGGCCGGTTCAATTTCAATGTCGGCACCATCTTCCTCGACTTCGAGGCCATCGACCCGCAGGTGAACACGGACGGCTACTATGTGTTGTCGAACTCGCTGACCGCGCTCACCCAGATCAACAATGCGCTTGGCGGGGCGATCTTCGGCGGCAATGTCCCGCTCGACCAGGGCGAGTTGTTCAGCCTCTCGCTGACGGGTGATGGCGGGAATTACTTCCGCACGCTCTCGCCGTATCGCCTCGAAAGCTTCGCGGTGTTCGGCGAAGGTTATTTCGATGTCACAGATACCGTGCAGCTGACGGTCGGCCTGCGCTATACCGATGACCAGAAGGAGCAGGACATCATCCCGACCTTCCTGTTCACACCCCAGCCAGAGGGCGCCGATCCGCTTGCCGGCACGGGAGAGACCCAGAAGGAAGCCTTCGAGGAAGTCACAGGCCGGGTCGTGCTCGACTGGTCACCCGATCTCGATTTCACCGAGGACAGCCTGTTCTTCGCCTCCTATTCGCGGGGCTACAAGGGTGGTGGTATCAACCCGCCACAACCGGCCGGTGCGAACCTCTTCCCGACCGCCTTTGATCCGGAATTCATCGACGCCTACGAGATCGGGACGAAGAACACGCTGGCCGGTGGTGCCCTGCAGGCAAATGCCACGGCCTTCTATTATGATTACCAGGGCTACCAGATCACGCAGATCATCAACCGCACCTCGGCGAACTTCAACATCGATGCGGAGATCCAGGGGTTCGAACTGGAAGCGGTCTGGAACCCGGTCTCGACGCTTGTCCTGTCGTCCAATCTCGGCCTGCTGGAAACCGAGATCATCGACACGGCCGCAGTCGACGTGCTCGACCGGGCGAATGGCGACCCGAACTTCGTGGTGCTCAAGAACGCTTCGAGCTTCGCCAACTGCGTGGTATCTGCGGCCGGCTACACCACCATACTGGGTGCGATCGAGGCCGGCGGGCTGGCCCCCGGATCGACGGCCGGGCTTTGCACCGGGGCCTTTGCCGGCGCCGAGGCAGATTTCGGCCTGCCCGACGGCGCCCTCACACCGAGTGACGGTTTCGCCAAGGATATTTCAGGCAATGAAATTCCAGGGTCCCCCGGCGCGACCTTCAGCCTGGCGGCTGAATATACGT
>CAZDMQ010000054.1:0-25501 GCA_964506685.1 uncultured Hyphomonadaceae bacterium
GGTGGGCTGCCTCGGCGGCTTCATGCTCGCGGCGGGGCAGGTCTCGGGGCTCGACGCGGACGCGCGCAGCGCCGCCGCCGTGGGCGAGAGCCCCTTCGACCTGACCGGAGCCCGGTGACCCGGGCGAAGGCCGCCATTCCGCCTTCGGCTCGGCCGGCCAGCGCTGTTCGGCGCTGCGCCTGCTCTTCCTCCCGCACGCGACGGCCGACGCGCTTATCGAAGGCCTCGCCGGTGCGATGGACCAGCTCCGCCTCGGCGACCCGGCCCGGCCCGACACCGATATCGGGCCCGTCATAGACGCCGAGGCCCATGCCATGCTGCAGGCTCATCTGGCCCGCATGTCCACCGAGGCTACACTTATCAAGCAGGTGCTGGCCCCGGAAACCGGCCATTTCTTCGGCCCGGCCCTTATTGAGCTCAAATCCCTCGACACGCTCGGGACGGAAGTGTTCGGCCCGATCCTGCACGTGCTGCGCTACGATCCCGAGGATGTCGCTCGCGTCGGCGCGGCGCTGGATGCGAAGGGCTATGGCCTCACCCTCGGCATCCATTCCCGGCTGGAGCGGTTCCGGGATGCGGTCTGCGCGGCGGTGAAGGCCGGCAACACCTATGTCAATCGCGGCATGACGGGCGCGGTGGTCGGGGTCCAGCCGTTTGGCGGCGAACGGCTGTCGGGCACGGGCCCCAAGGCCGGCGGGCCCCACTACCTGCCGCGCTTTGCCACCGAACGCGTCACCACCATCAACATTACCGCCCAGGGTGGCGACCCGGAGCTGCTGAGCCTCACCTGAGCCGGTTCAGTCGCGTTCGGCCCAGGTCCGGATGACATGGTGGGCAATGGCCATGGGCGGGGGGCAGAAAAACGTGTCGTGCTCACCGGCCAGCATGGTGCGGACCTCAGCCCGGGTCAGCCAGTGGGCGCTCTCGATTTCCTTCGGGTCGATGACGATCTCCTCGCTTTCAGCCTCGAGGATGAGGCCGATCATGAGCGAGGAGGGAAATGGCCAGGGCTGGCAGAAGAGATATTCAGCGCTGGCCGGGTCGGCGCGGATGCCGGCCTCTTCGAACACTTCCCGCGCCGCTGCCTGTTCCACCGTCTCGCCCGGTTCGACGAAGCCGGCGAGGCAGGAGAGAAAACCGGCCGGCCAGCCGCGCCCGCGCCCGAGCAGGCAACGGTCGCCCTTCACCGCCAGCATGATGGCCACCGGATCCGTGCGCGGGAAATGCTCGGCACCGCAGCTCGCGCAAATGCGCCGCCATCCGGCATCGGTGACCTCCGAGGCCGACCCGCACACGGCGCAGAAGCCGTGGCGACGGTGCCACTCGAACAGCGAGCGAGCGGTGGACGCGCAATTGGCTTCCAGCGGCGAGAGAATGGCCGCGGCCGACCGCATCTCTTCCCAGTCGCCCACGCCCTCGATGAGCGAGCCGGCCAGGGAGAACTCCCCCGGCATGTCGAGCGCGAACACGGGATGACCCTGCCGGTCCTCGCCCAGGAAGAGCTCGGTGGCGAATGGCAGCTGGAAGGCTTCGGGTCCAAGCCAGACCAGTGGCTTCTGCGGACCCGGCCGACCAGCACCGGGGACGCTGGCCGAAACGCCGCGTCCCCCCTCGATCAGGGGATTGCCCGATTGCAGCAGGCAGACAAGCACGTCGGGATGGCTCCGCGCAGTCTCCAGCCAGTCCGTGTCTGTCCGATGGTGGGCAGCCCGGTCGAGGGGATTGGCAGCGAGCGGGATGTCATTTGAGTTTTTCATCGCCGGCAAGCAGTGCCACGGCCCGGGGGGACAAGGCAAGCTGCGACGAAGGGTGGCGAAGGAGACTGGACAGCGACCCGTACGGGACCCGTTAGGGCTGCTTCGTTCCCGACCTGACCCGGTTGGCGGGGCGTCCGTCCGCCGCCAGCCTCCAACCCCCTATATCGCGGCTTCGGCGGGATGATGCAAGCAGGGGCGCCCATGGGGCTGTGAAAACGCCGCCGGTCAGGCGCGCTCAGCAAGGGCAAGACGGGTCTGGATCCAGGCCAGAAGGTCCTTGAGCGCCAGCATGCCGACGAGGTTCCCATCTGCGTCCACGACCATCAGGCGGCTCAGGCGATCCTCCTGCATCCGGCGCAGCGCTTCCATGGCCGGCGCATTGGCGGTGATCGTCGCTCCGGCCACGAGTGGAACCATGGCCTGCGCAACCGGCGTGTCCGGCCAGGCGTTCCGCGGCACCGCCTGCACCTGTTTGACCGCGATGCTGCCGGCCAGGCGACGGCCGTCGACCACCGGGAATAGGTCATGCCCCCGGCCGAGGATATCCTCATCGACAAGGCGGTCGATCGGCTTGTCCGAGGCGACGACTGCGGGGTCCGGCGTCATGAGCTGGCCGACGGTAATGTCCTCGAGGGCCGCTTCGGTCGCAACCGTCGTCCAGGCTCCGACCGCTGCAGCCCGGATAAAGCCGCCGATCAGGATCCACCACATGCCCCCGGCGAAATTACCGAAAAGGATGGCGATGAGGCCCAGGGCCATGAACACAAGACCGAACATCTTGCCGGCATCGGACGCCACCTGCGTCGCTTCCCTGTAATTGCCGCGCAGCGCCCATATGCCGGCCCGCAGAGCCCGGCCGCCATCCATCGGAAATGCCGGAACCAGGTTGAACACGGCCAGGATCATGTTGAGCAGGGCCAGATAGTCGAAAACGGCTGCCGCGCTTGACGGGGTCCCGTCGGGCAGGGCCAGCGCGCCCGCAAGGCCATGGAAGACAAGCGCAAGGGACGCGCTCATCGCCGGCCCGGCCATCGCGATGAGGAATTCGGCGCGTGGATTATCGGGCTCTTCCTCGAGTGCCGCGATACCGCCGAACAGGAACAGGGTAATGGACGAGACGGGCGTCCCGAATCGGCGGGCAACCAGCGAATGGGCCAGCTCGTGCGCGATGATCGACACGGCCAGCCCGGTGACGGCGGACAGCGCCATCCACCAATAGGCCGACGGTTCCAGCCCCCGGTAGAGTTCCGGGAACACGCCAATCGCCAGGGACCAGGCGATCAGGCCGGCGATCATCGCCCAGCCAAGATTGATACGGATGTCGATCCCGAAGAGCGTGAAGAGGGTGAGGCTGCGTCCAAGCATGCTTCAGCCTACCGCATCGGCAAATATTTTCGAGACTCGGCGCGCCGGAACTTCCCGAATTCAACGGCCCGCATCTTCCTGACCGTCCCTCGCGGGCCCGGCCCACCCGCCGTCAGGCCAGGACCTCTGCGTCCAGCCGATCACCATCGACCGGGCTTACGGCCAGGCAATGGGGATCGGCACGGGCAATGGCCTGTCGCTCTCCGCCGGGCCAGCAGACCATGTCGACCCGGTGCCGGCCGCTGCTGGTACTAGACGGGTCGAAGACACGCTCATTTTCGAAGCGGAGCCAGGCCAGCCGGCGACGGCTGTCGGCCCGCGCGCCGGCCGCCGCGATCGCCGCCCGGGCGCGCCGGTGGGTCGCTGCATCGAAATACTGCCACGCGATGGAATGGAAGACCACGGTCGTGCCGGTGGGCAGTTCGCCTGCAAGCTGCGCCTCGAGCCAGTCGGCGGCATCGGCCCTGTCGACCGTGACCGGATACCGGTCGGCAAGGGCGAGGGCGGCATCGATACGGGCCAGCCGCTCGGCCTGGTCGGGCCAGATATAGGCCCTGGCGCGAAGGCGCCCCTCCGGGCTGGCAAGATCCATCGGATCCCGGTCGCAGCCGCGCCGGCTTGCAATGTCGAACCGTTCCGGCAGGCCGGGTGCAGCTCCCTGCCAGTCGGTATCGATCACCGGCCCCGCGGGATCGCCCTCCCGCGCCCAGCCCGCGGTCCGGTAGGAAAACCGGTCCCAGTTGAGATTGAGCCCGGCACTGGCGCCGACCTCGCGCAGGTGCAGGGGACCATGGCCAGCCAGGCGTGCAAATCCCGGCAACAGGGCAATCGACCGGCGGGTCTCGTTGGTCTGCGGCGGGCGCGTCAGGAAATCGGCGATCCAGGCCCGGTGGGTGACGAAGGCCGCGCGGACCGCCGCCAGCACGGCCGCCATGTCCCAGTCCGGCGAGCGAGGCGGATACAGCGCAGCCAGCGCAGCATCCCGACCGCTGAGGGTCAGCGCATGCAGGGCGCCGGCAACGCGCAGGGGACCCGCATCGACCGCCTCGGGGACCAGCGGCCGATCACTGTCGGCAAGCAGCGCATCCAGTGGCCCGCCATCGCCCAGCCGGTCGGCAAGGCCGCGCAGAAGGGCCGTATTGAACGGTGACCCGAGACGCTCGCACCATTCGGCCTGCTTGCGAAAATGGCCCGCATGGGCTGCAAGGGCATCAGACATGAAACAGGCTTCCGACATGGACAGGAACGGGTCAAGCCTGCCGGCATTCGAGGATCTCGGCGAGGGTGCCAGGCTGCATCGGGCCTGTCTCGACCCCGGGGCGCAGCGCGCGCTGGCGGCCGAGACGCTGGCGCTGGCAGGGACGGCCGGTTGGCTGCACCCGGTCACGCCCGGCGGCCGGCCGTTCTCGGTACGGCAGATAAATTTCGGCCCGCTTGGCTGGGTGTCCGACCGGGGCGGCTACCGCTACCAGGCGCATCATCCAGAGACCGGTGCGCCGTGGCCGGATATGCCCGCACGCCTGCGTGACCTGTGGCGGCTTCTGCAGCCCGATGCGCCGCCGCCCGAGGCCTGCCTCGTCAACCACTATCCGCCGGGCGCGCGGATGGGGTTGCATGTCGATGCAGACGAGCAGGACCGGGTGACCGGTCTGGTGACGCTCTCGCTCGGCAGCCCGGCGCTGTTCCGCCTCGGCGGCCCCAGCAAGCGCGGCCCGACGCGAACGATCCGCCTGCAGTCGGGCGATGCCCTCGTGATGGCCGGCCCTTCGCGAAACTTCGCGCACGGGGTGCACCGGATTCTCGCCGGTGACGACCTGTTTGCAACGGATTTCGGGTTCGACGGCCGTATCAGCCTGACATTGCGCCGCGTGAACAACACCGGTCCATAGCGCAACTGTCGCGACCGCGCCGCTCAGCCCGCCCGGCGCGAGCTGGGCCCCGCCGCAAGCGCCTGCAGCATCGCGGTCAGCAACTCCGCTTCCCGGATCGGTTTTGCCGCATACCCGTTCATGCCCATGGAGAGGTAGCGGTTGCGATCTTCCGGCATGGCATCGGCTGTCAGCGCGACAACCGGAATGCCGGCCCAGGACTGCCCGCTGCCGCGGATCTCGTGGAACGTGTCCACGCCATCGACCCCGGGCATGTTGATGTCGAGGAGCACAAGGTCATAGGGCGCCTGGTGCAGGGCGTCGATTGCCGACCGGCCGGAGGCGACTTCGTGTATTTCGAGACCGTGGAGGTCGAGGAGGCGACAGACGACCTTGCGGTTGACTGCATGATCATCAACCAGGAGGACCTGCAGGCCCCGCAGTTCTCCCGGCGACAGGCGCGCCGCTGGGTCCGGGGCCAACGATCCGGAAGACGGGGCCGAGCCGGCGGACGTGGTTGCGGCGCGAAATGTCATACTGAATACCGACCCCTGCCCCGGGACGGAGACGACGCTGACGTCACCGCCCATCCGCTGCAGCAGCTGGCGGGTGATCGACAGCCCGAGCCCGGTGCCGCCATAGCGTCGGGCAATTGAAGGATCAGCCTGGACGAAACTCCGGAACAGCTTGCCAATCGTGTGGTCATCCATGCCGATCCCGGTATCGTGAACGTGGATCACGATTTCCGTCTCCCCGGCCACCGGCCGCCGGGCCGTGACCGCAACGTTGACCGATCCGTGATGGGTGAACTTGATGGCATTCGACACGAGGTTCGTCACGCATTGGCAGACCCGCACGGGGTCGAAAAGCAGGCGGGCGGGCACGGCGGGCGCAACCACGACGCGGAAGTCGAGCCCCTTGGCGACCGCCGTCTCCCGGTGCAGGCGCTCGAGCTGGCGAAGGTTCTCGCGCAGGTCACAGGGTTCGGGCACGATTTCGATCTGTCCGGCTTCGAGCCGCGACAGGTCGAAGCCATCATTGAGGATCCTGAGAAGCGCATGTGAGCTCTGCAGGATGGTCTCGACCATTTCGCGTTCCATGTCCGGCATTGGTCGCCGCGCCAGGGCCTGTACCGTGCCCAGGACTCCGTTGAGTGGCGTGCGGATTTCGTGGCTGACGGTTGCAAGAAAGCGTGTCTTTGCAGCGCTCTCGGCCGTCGCGCGGCGTTTCGCCTCGCGGAGGGCAGTCCTGCTTTCGAGAAGTTCCGTGATGTCCGCCGAAATACCGATATGCCCGCCATCCGGCATCGGCGCGTGATAGGCCCGGATGATCCGGTTGTCCGCAGTCGGGAAATCAACGGGCTCGCCGGAGAGAATTTTCTCCATGCAGGTGTCGGCATGGATCGCAATCACGCTCTCGGGCTCATGGCTGCGCACCGCACGGACCTGCGCTACAACGGCGTCCCGCATCGACATGCCTGCGCGCAGGTTTTCCATTATGACGGGAAAATTTGCCTCTGTTTTCCCATTCGCGTAGAGCAGCTCGAACGCCGGTCCGTAAATGGCGACGCCGCAACCGATCGTATCGAACGCTGCAATCATGGACCGGACATTCGCATCATTCGGCACGTCCCCTGGCACTCCATTCTGCTCGCACCCTAAGGTTGCAGGATCGGGTTAAGGAAGCCTTGAACGCGAATGGAAGTTCCGCCTTACCCGGCGGCTGCAACGCGCTTTCCTCGCAGGCTGACAACCGCATGCAGCCACAGGCCCGCCATCACGGCGGCGCTGACAATGAGAGGCAGGTCGCCCGAAACGGAATAGAGACCGGCACCGAGGAGTGGACCGACAATGAAACCGGCGGGCGGGGCCGCTGCCACCAGGGCGGCAGCAGCGCCCTGCTCGGCGGGCGTCACGCCGAGGGTGGCCAGCGCGTTTGCGGCCGGGACGACAAGTGCAGCACCGGTTCCAACCAGCACGAAGGCGGCGCACAGGCCCCAGAAGGGCAGGTGCAGCACAGACACCGCATAGCCCGCCGCGACACAGCCCAGGCCGACCACCAGCATCCGGCGGGGATCGGGCTTTTTCCGGTTCACATAACCGAACTGGACCACGAGCAGTGCAACCGCCATGGCCGCGAAGGTGAGACCGGCCGCCTGCACGGCACCGGCGCGGGCGAGCCCGAACCGGTCCTGCACCAGCCAGGCGAGGGTCTGCTGGATCGAGCCGACAGCGACGAAATAGACGAACAGAAAGACGAGGTGCGGCAGGACGCGCCGGTCGCCCAGTCGCAGCTTTGCCGGTACCGGCCTGTCCCCTGCGGGCTTGCGGGTAGGGGGCAGGGTGACGGCCAGGATTGCTGCGGCGAGGTACGAGACCACCACCGACCCCCAGAGCGGAGCCAGCGCGCCGAGCTCTGCCAGGCCAGCAGCGCCGGCCGGTCCGAGGATGGAGCCGACACTCATCGCCGCTCCCAGCAGGCCCATGCCCGCGGCCCGGTCAACCGGGGTGGTCGCATCGGTGATGGCGGCGTAGGCGGCTGGCTGCAGGCCCGGCGACAGCAGTCCGAACCCGAGCCGCAGCACCGACAGGAGGAGAAATGCCGACACGCCCGTGACCACGCCCTGCAGCGCCGCGCTGAGCCCGAGAATGAAGCCGGCATTCGTCGTGCCCATGGCAAGCAGCGAGAACACCATCACCCGCTTGCGACCGACGCGGTTGGCCAGGCGGCCCCAGGCAGGCGTCAGAAGGGCGTAGAAGAATGCCGACAGCGTCAGGATGCCGGCAACCTGCAACTCGGTCAGGCCTGCGTCGCGGGCCAGGGGTGTGGCGACGACGAAGCTCACCGTCATGCCGATCCCCATCGTCATCATGGCGAAGGCAATGATGTAGACCTGAAAACGTGTCAGCGGGCGAAGCGGCGCGGCCGCCATGGGATTGGACATCGGTCCCCCTTCCATGTTCAGGAGGTAGCGTGACCCGCCTGAAACGCCCAGCCATGCCGTTGGGGAAATGGTCGACATTGCAGTGGTCTGGCGGGCGGGCCGGCGCTGATACCCCCTCCGCCGGCTGGCAAGACCGGCCCGAGTCGCTTACATGCCCGTCAATCGATCAGGAGATCCCAATCCGTGCAAAGCTTTCTCGTCGCAATCTACAGCTACTTCCTGGACCCGATCCTGACACTCCTCTTCTTTGTCCTGCTGATCTACGTCGTCTTCAGCTGGCTGTTCACGCTCGGTGTGGTCAGCATGCACAACCCGACAGCCCGCCAGGTCTATGACCTGCTGGCCAGTGTCATCGAGCCGCTTGCCCGTCCGATCCGCAGGGTGCTGCCGCCGCTGGGACAGCTGGACCTCTCCATTCTCGTGCTCGCGCTGGCCATCCTGTTCACCCGCGACTGGCTGTTGCCGAACATCATCCAGGCGGTGCCGATCTGAGCGCTGAAGCAAGGCCGGGCCATGTGACGGCCCGCCAGAATCGAGGAGCCGGGCATGGTCGCCGAACGCATTGATGGAAAGGCAGTCGCCGCAGGTTTGCGGAGCCGTGTTGCAGCCGCCGTCGCTGGCCTTCCGGCCCAGCCCGCCCTCGCCGTCGTCCTGGTCGGCAATGATCCGGCCAGCGAGGTCTATGTCCGCTCGAAGATCCGTCTGACCGGCGAGGTCGGTATGCGGTCGATCCACCATCGCCTGCCCGACACTGCCAGCCAGGTAGAGGTCGAAAACCTCATTGCCGCCCTCAATGCCGATCTGGACATCGATGGCATCCTGCTGCAACTGCCGCTGCCGGCCGGCCTCGACGCCGACGCGGCAATCGAACGCATCGATCCGGCGAAGGATGTCGACGGGTTGACCGAAACCAGCGCCGGACGCCTCGCCCTCGGAAAGCCGGGATTGCGGCCCTGCACGCCAACCGGCTGCGTCCTGCTTGCGCGGGCGGCCCTTGGAGACACTCTTGCCGGTCGGCACGTGGTGGTGATCGGCCGGTCGATCCTCGTCGGCAAGCCAGCCGCCATGCTGTTTCTCGCCGAGAACTGCACTGTGACCCTCGCCCATTCACGCACCCGCGACCTGCCCGCCCTCTGCCGGACGGCGGATATCCTCGTGCCCGCCGTTGGCCGTCCGGAGATGCTGCGCGGGGACTGGGTCAAACCCGGGGCGACGATCATCGATGTCGGCATCAACCGGGTCGAGGCGCCCGAGCGCGGTGAGGGCCGGACCCGGCTGGTCGGCGATGCCTGCGAGGAAGAAGTGACCGAGATCGCGGCCCATCTCACGCCGGTGCCGGGCGGTGTCGGCCCGATGACCATTGCCTGCCTGCTGCGCAATACCGTGCTTGCCGCCTGCCACCGGCGCGGCTGGCCGGTGCCGGACGGGCTCTGAAGCGGCTGGAACGCGCCGGACATGGCACAATCGCCAAACCCTCCCGATACCCCGCTGTTCCGCGCGCTGTGGGCTGCCCAGTCCGGCCTCTGCGCGCTGTGCGGCGCGCCCATGCCGGCGCACCGGGGCGTGCTCGCCCACGCCACACTCTGGAAGCGGCTGCGGCCGAGCTTCGATCATATCCGTCCGCGCTCGAAGGGCGGCACCGGGGAGGCCGGCAACCTCCAGCTCGCCCATGCCGCCTGTAATCGCCGCAAGGGCAATCGCTGGACAGACCGGGCCCAGTAGCTCCCCGGTGAGGGGAATCATTGCATCGACGTCATGTTTCCCCGAAACGGCTTTCCCAGCGTGCCACTCCTGCCGCAATTGAAGCCACACTGAAAACTTGCCATGGATGGGGACGAGACACTGGAGGATACCATGAATCGCTTGAACGCCTGGGCCAGGGGGCTTCTGATCGGGGCGTTGGGCATCGGCATCGCCGCCTGCAGCGCCGAGGAGGCCACCGCACCGCAGCCCGCGGCAGGTGTCAGCGATGAAGGGACACTGGTCGAGCGCTCGCGACGCGAACAGGTCGCCGCCCGCCAGCGGGAGCAGCGCCGTCAGGAGGCCGCCGCCGAGGCGGAAAAGGCCTTCACCTATTTCAGGTACCACATCGACACGTCCGGCACCGATCCCAGGGCCTGCTTCGTCTTTTCCGGCGCCCTCGACCCGGACGTCGACTACACGCCCTTCGTCGACCTCCGACCGGCCGAGCCGCCCGTGCTGGCCACAAATGGACGCGAGTTGTGCCTGTCGGGCATCGGCTTCGGGGAAAGCCGCACCGCGATCCTGAAGAGCGGCCTGCCATCCGATGATGGCCGGCAGCTCGAGGCAACCGAAGAGGTGCCGATCGACTTCGCCGATCGTCCGCCCTATGTCGGGTTCAGCGGGAGTGGCGTGATCCTTCCGCGTTCGGAGGCCGATGGCCTGCCGGTCGAAACGGTGAATGTGGACCAGGTCCGGATCACCGTGTCGCACATTCCCGATCGCGCCCTCTACGCCAAGCGGATCAACCAGGGCGAAACCGCAGCCCAAGGCCGCTATGGCTATCTCTATGGCGATGACAATCCCCGCGGCCTCGCCGAGGAAATCTGGTCCGGAACCATGGCCATCGACGCCGTGCAGAACGCGCCGGTGACCACGGTGTTCCCCCTGCAGGACGTGATCGGCGAGCTCGAACCTGGCGCCTATTTCGTCGAGGTGCTGGATGACAAGACGCTCGCCGGCTCGGAAGGACCGCCGGCCTCGGCGCGGCGCTGGATCGTGATGACCGACCTGGCCCTCACCGCCTATCGCAGCGCCGAAGGCATAGAGGCCACCCTGCGCTCTTTGCAGGATGGCCAGGAAGTCGTCAGCGCGCGGGTCGAACTGGTCGCCGCCAACAATGACATCCTCGCCGAAGCCCAGACCGATGCCAGCGGACGTGTCCGGTTTGCCGGACCGATGATCGCGGGCGACGGCAGTGCCGCACCGAAACTGCTGATGGCTTACGGCGCCCGTGGCGACATTGCCGTTCTCGATCTTACCCGCGCCCCGGTCGACCTGTCGGAAATGAAGACGGGCGGACGCCGGGTCCCTGGCGCAGTCGATGCCTATGCCTTCACCGAGCGTGGCATCTACCGCCCCGGCGAGACGGTGCACATCACCGCGCTGGTCCGCGATCGCGAGGGCCGGGCCGTGACGGACCGGGCCGGCAAGCTCACCCTGCTGCGGCCGAATGGCCTGGAAGCCGACACGGTCCGGTTCACTGCCACGCCCAGCGGGGCGGTGCTGCACGACCACGTGCTCGATCCTTCCGCCTCGCGCGGCCAGTGGCTGGCCCGGCTGGATATCGACGGCATCGGACAGGTCGGCTCGGTCGGCTTCACGGTCGAGGATTTCGTCCCGCAACGCATCGGGGTCGAACTCGAGGGAAATGACAGGACCGCACTCTATGCAGAGGAAACACGCGCCATCGGTGTCGACGCCCGTTTCCTCTACGGTGCACCTGGCGCCGGACTGATTGTCCAGCCACAGGCGCGGATAGAGGTAGCACCCAACCCGTTCGAACTGTTTCCCGACTTCGACTTCGGCCGGCATGACGAGACCTTCCGCGAACGGATGCTCGAGCTTCCGGAGACGGTGACCGACGGCGCCGGCAAGGCGTCGGTGGTGCTGGACCCCGGCACACGCGGTGAGGAGTCAAGCCGGCCGCTGCGCATCAATGCGGTGGTCAGCGTGCTCGAGCCCGGTGGCCGGGCCGTTACTGAAAGCCTGCGCATCCCCTATCGGCCCCGGTCCCTCTATATCGGGACGCGGGCCGGTTTCGACGGCCGTCTGGCGGAAGGCGAGAACACGGTGATCGACGTCGTCGCGGTCGACAGGGACGGCAAGGCGGTGGCGTCCCGCCTGTCGTGGAAACTGCTGGCCATCGACTATCACTACGACTGGTACCGCGAGGATGGCGAGTGGCGCTGGCGCCGCTCCCGGACCGTGACAACCGTCAATGAAGGCCCGCTGGCAACAACCGACGGCGCCAGTGCCCAGATCCCGGTTGAGGGCCTCGAATGGGGTCAGCATGAACTGGTGATCCAAAGCGGTGACGGCGTCACGGCAAGCCGCAGTTTCTGGGTCGGATGGGGCGGTCATGTCTCCGATGACGGCGTCGAGGCCCCCGACCGCGTGCAGGTGTCTCTCGTCGACGACACCGTGCGGCCCGGCCGCAATGCCGAGATCACGATCGTACCGCCCTATGATGGCGAAGCGCAGGTCGTCGTCGCCACCGACCGGATTCTCTCCATGGAGACGCGTCCGGTCACGGCCGAAGGCACCCGGATGAGCCTGCCGGTCACCGAGGACTGGGGCGAGGGGGCGTACATCATGGTAACGGTCTTCACCCGCCGCGAACCCGTGCTTGCGGCCAAGCCGAGGCGGGCCGTCGGGGTGGCCTATGCCCCGGTCGACATGACCTCGCGCACGTTCAATCTTGAAATCAGGGCCCCCGAGGTGATCCGGCCACGCCGGGAACAGCTGATCGAGGTCGATGTCGACGGCGGCCCCCGCGAAGGCGTCTACCTCACGCTCGCCGCGGTGGACAAGGGCATCCTCAACCTGACCAAGTACCAGAGCCCGGACCCGGTCGAGTATTTCTTCGGCAAGAAGGCGCTGGGGGTCGAACTGCTTGATGATTATGGCCGCCTGCTCGATCCCAATCTCGGCCTGCCGGCAGAAGTCCGCAGCGGCGGCGACCAGCTCGGCGGCGAAGGCCTGTCCGTCGTGCCGGTGAAAACCGTGTCGCTGTTCTCCGGCGAGGTGGATATCGGACGGGCGGGCACGGCGAAGATCCGGTTCGAGATGCCCGACTTCAACGGCGAATTGCGGTTCATGGCCGTGGCCTGGTCGCAGGACGGACTCGGCGCTGGCGAAAGCGTCGTCACCGTGCGGGACGAGGCGCCAGCGGACATGATCCTGCCGCGCTTCCTCGCACCCGGCGACGAGGCCTTCGCGACCGTGTCGATCGACAATGTCGAACTGTCTGCCGGATCGTTCGACGCCTCCATCTCAACGGCCGGACCAGTCACCGCGAATGTCGACAGCCTGTCCCGGACGCTGCCGGAAGGGGCCCGGACCGACGTGTCGATCCCGCTGGTGGCAGACACCGAAGGTATCAGCCGGCTGCGCCTTTCCGTTCAGGGGCCGGACAATTTCGCCGTTGACCGGGAATACCTGATAGAGACCCGCTCGCCATATCTTCCCGAAACGCGGGTCTATACCGAACCCATGGCGCCCGGTGAGACCTTCACCCTGTCGCGCGAACTCGTGGAGGGGCTGGCGCCCGGCTCCATCGGCATGTCGGTGAGCTTCTCCAGCCTGCCCGTGGACGCGAATGCGCTTTATGCCTCGCTGTCGCAATATCCGTATGGCTGTACCGAGCAGACCGTCAGCCGGGCCCTGCCGCTGCTCTATTCCGACCAGCTCGTGGCCTTTGGCGCAGATCCGGCAAGCAGCGGGGCCCGGGCCCGTGTGCAGGAGGCCGTCTCGCGTCTCCTCAACCGCCAGAGTGCGGACGGATCCTTCGGTCTCTGGCGAGAGGGCGATGGCCACGCCTCGCCCTGGCTCGGCGCCTATACGACCGACTTCCTCTATCGTGCAAAGCAGGCCGGATATGCCGTGCCGGATGCCGCGCTGCAAAGGGCCTATAGCGCCCTGCGCACGGTGGCCACCGGCGACGCCTGGCGGGTCTACGGCTACGACGCCGACGTCTACGAGAACGAGTGGCATGCCGACACGCAGGCGAAGCTGATGGAACGCTCCGGCGCCTTTGCGCTGTACGTGCTGGCCAAGGCGGGCGCCGCGGATCTGTCGCGCCTGCGCTACCTGCATGACCGCGCCCTCGAGGAAATCGACAGCCCGCTGGCGCGCGCCCATCTCGCCGCCGGACTTGCCGCCATGGGCGACCGGGCCCGGGCCGCCAGCGCCTTCGAAGCGGCCGAAGCCGCCCTCGGCTACAGCAATGATGGCGACTACTACCAGACCGCGCTGCGGGACCGGGCCGCCATCCTGGCCCTCGCCGTGGAAGCCGGCTTCGACGAGGTGACCACCCGGCTGGCTGGCGCCCTTTCCGAGGACATTCCCGAGCCGTCCGGGCTGTCGACCCAGGAGAAGGCGTTCCTGCTGACCGCGGTCAACGCCATCACCGGCGAAGGCGAGGCCGACGGCACGCGCTACACCCTGACGGTGGACGGGCTCGGTCGGGGCAATGACAATGACCGCCGCTACTATGTAGCCGAAAGCCAGATCGCCAGCGATGTCAGCTTTACCTATGACGGTGTCGCGCCGGTGTTCCGCACGGTTCTCGTCACAGGTGCGCCCACCGAGGCCCCACCGGCGGCATCGAACGCCCTTGGCATCGAGAAGGCCTTCGCCACGCTGACCGGGGAGCCGGTGAAGCTGTCCGACATCCGGCAGGGCGACCAGATCGTGGTCTCCCTGAAGCTGGTGCCGGAGGAGAAACGGCTTAATCCGGTCATCGTGGCCGATCTCCTGCCGGCAGGCTTCGAGATCGAGGCCATCCTGACACCGGCCGACGGCGCCCGCGAGGACAGCGATGACGGAGCGTTCGCCTGGCTCGGGACCCTGGCGCCGGCAAAATCGGCGGAAGCGCGCGACGACCGGTTCGTGGCGGCCGTGGACCTCCGGGATACCGAAGCCAAGCTCGCCTACCTTGTCCGGGCGGTGACCCCGGGTGCGTTCGCGATGCCCGGCGCGGTGGCCGAGGACATGTACAGGCCGGATGTCTTTGCCCGCTCGGCGCCTGGCCAGGTGACCATCGCCCGACGCAATGACGAGCCTGGCGGAGCGCAATGACCAGGGCCTTCCGCCAGCGAGCGCGCCAGCGGCGCCGCCTGCTGGGACTGGCCGGGATCGTGCTGGCGACGTTCGGTCTGGCCGGGCTCGCCCTCGACCGGGTATTCCCGCCCGACTTCACCCGCGCCGACGCGCTGTCGCAATGGGTGACCGACCGGGACGGCCGCCCCCTGCGCGCCTTCCCGGCGGAAGGGGCCTACTGGCGCTTCCCAGCCGACATTGCGCGCATCGATCCGGCTTTTGTCGAGGCCCTGCTCGCGGTCGAGGACAAGCGCTTCCGCAGCCATTGGGGCGTTGACTGGTTCGCCCTCGTCCGCGCCGCAGTCACCTCACTGCAGGCCGGCGAAATCGTGTCGGGCGGCTCGACGGTTACCATGCAGACGGCCCGGCTGCTCGAACCGAGACCGAGGACGATTGGCTCGAAGCTGGTCGAGATCTTCCGTGCCCACCAGATCGAGGCGCGGCTGAGCAAGCGGGAAATTCTCGAACTCTATCTCACGCTCGCCCCCTATGGCGGCAACCTCGAAGGGATCCGGGCGGCGAGCTGGCGATATTTCGGGTCCGAGCCAGATGAGCTTTCCGACGACCAGATCGCGCTGCTGATCGCCCTGCCCCAGGCGCCCGAGGCACGCCGGCCCGATCGCCGGCCCGATGCGGCCCGCGACGGGCGCGATGCAGTGGCGGACAAGCTGGTGCGCGCCGGGGTGTTCACACCCGGCCAGGCCAGTGACATCCGCGCCCTGCCCGTTCTGGCCCGACACAACGCCTTCCCCTCGACCGCCTGGCACGCGGCTGCCCGCGCCCGCCGCAACGCCGCCACCGGAGAGGATGTCCGAACAACGCTGGACCGGCGCCTGCAGGCCGGGCTGGACGCCCTGCTCCGCCGCCATGCCGGCACGCTGGGCCCCGACGTCCAGGCGGCCGCGCTCGTGGTCGACATCCCCTCGCGCGCTGTCCGGGCCAGTGTCGGTTCGCTCGGCCGGGACCGTCCCGGCGGATGGCTCGACCTCACCGACCAGGTCCGCTCGCCCGGGTCGACGCTCAAACCCTTCATCTATGGCCTCGCCTTCGACGACGGGCTGGCCGTGCCGGCGACCCGGATCTCCGACCTTCCGAAGCGTTTCGATGCGTACCAGCCGGAGAATTTCGACAGGAGCTTCCGCGGCGACGTGACCATCGCCGATGCCCTGCAACACTCGCTGAACGTTCCGGCGGTGCTTGCCCTCGCCGAGATTGGGCCGGAGCGTTTCGCCTCGGCGCTGGCCGTCAGCGGCGCGCCACCACGGATCAGCGGACCACTCAGCGGAGAGGCCGGTCTCGCCCTCGCGCTTGGCGGCGCCGGACTTACCGCACAGGACCTCGCGCTCCTCTATGCTGCACTCGGTGACGATGGCATCGCCAAGCCGCTCAGCTGGACGGTCGCCGACGCAGAACGCACCCGCGCAGAACCCGGTTATCGCCTCCTGCGGCCCTCCAGCGCCGGGCAGATCCTCGAGGTCCTGTCGGGCACGCCGACACCCAGCGGCCGGATGCCTGCCCGGCTCACCCGCGGGGCGCCGGACCTCGCCTTCAAGACGGGCACCTCCTACGGCTTCCGCGACGCCTGGGCGGCCGGGGTCTCGGGCGAGCTCGCCATGATCGTCTGGATCGGACGGGCGGACGGTGCGCCGCGGCCCGGGCAGACGGGACGAAAGGCTGCGCTGCCCCTGCTGTTCGAGATCGCTGACCTCGCCGCCAGGACACTGCAGACCGATCGCAGTGGCCCTGGCCGGCTGGCGCGCCCAAGGGTCCGGCGCGAGATGCATGCGCTCGGCGCGTTTTCACCTGACGACCGCGCACCGGAGATCCTGTTTCCACCCACGGACGCCGAACTCTGGGCCGGCCCGATCGACGGCCGTCCTCCGCGTGGCTTCGTTCTTTCCGGGCGCGGCGACGGCCCCCTGCGCTGGTATGTCGATGGCACCCCTCTGCCGCGCGATGACAGCGGCGCCACCCTGTGGCACCCCCGGCTTTCGGGCTTCTATGAGCTTGCTGCCGTCGATCGTGCCGGCCGGACGTCGCGTGTCCGCGTCGGCATCATCGGTGCGCCACCCGCGTGACGCGACGACGGGGACTTTACAACCCGGACCTGTTGCATCTGCGTAACACACTGACATCACAAGGCCGTTAAAGATGCTTGATAGCCCTCGAAATCCTGCCCAAAGCACAACATATGCGCGAAGGATTGATGACGGGATGACCATGACCGAACCTCACGACCGCCCAAGCTTCTCCGTCGCCGCCCTCGTGGCCGGCGCGGCGGCCGCCCTTGCCATGTTCAGTGCCTCTGCCGGCGCCCAGGATAAGGGCATGGAAGTGAAGACCGTTGGCCAGACCGAAACGGCGATCTTTGCCGGTGGCTGTTTCTGGTGTGTTGAAGCCGATTTCGACAAGCTCGAGGGTGTGGTGGACACCGTCTCCGGCTACACGGGCGGCGATACGATCAACCCGACCTACAAGACCCACGGCAAAGCCGGGCACCACGAGGCGGTGAAGGTGACCTTCGATCCCGAGCAGGTGAGCTATAACCACCTGGTGTCGTTTTTCTACCGCCATATCGACCCGACCGATGCCGGCGGACAGTTCTGCGATCGCGGCAACAGCTACACGACCGTTATCTTCACGCTGAACGACGCACAGGAAACCGTTGCACGCGAGAAAACAGAGGCTATCGAGGCCTCCGGCGTCCTGCCCGGGCCGATCGTGACCGATATCGAACCTGCCGGCCCCTTCTACGAGGCCGAGGACTATCACCAGGATTACTACCTGAAGAACCCGATCCGCTACAATTTCTACCGGGAGGCCTGCCAGCGCGACTCGCGCCTGCGCAAGGTCTGGGCCAAGGATCCCGAGAGCTGAGCTCCCTACTCGGCTGAGCCCCCTGCAAGTGAGCCCCATACGGGCCGGGTCCCCAAGCAAGACGGGGCGCTTGTGGTTTTACGCAGGGCGGCGGCGCAATCCCGGCGTACAGTCCACCGAGCGCCTCACTCCCTGGCTGGCCGCATCATTGCCCGCCATCGTGCCATGAGGCGATCCTCGAAGGCTGACAGCAGGCACGCGGCAATGATCACGACTGCGCCGAGATACAGGGTCCAGCCAGGCACTTCCCCGAAGATCAGGGCGCCGAACAGCGCGCTCCAGATAACCGCAGTGAATTCCAGCGGCGCAAGCTTCTGTGCCGGTGCCCTGGCATAGGCGAGGGTGAACAACCACCAGATGCTCAGCCCGAACAGGCCGAGGCCGACCAGTGGCAGCACCATTCCGGCGGCGGGCAGCGGGTCGGTCACCAGCAGCAGGGGCAACCCGATCAGGCCGGGCAGAACATTGGCCAGCATCACGATGGTCAGCGCGTCCTCGGTCTGCGCCCGCATGCGGAGCAGGACGACGGATGTCGCATAACACACCGCCGAACCGAGCACGCTGGCCAGGCCGAGCAGCCTGTTCCCATCCGCCGGGGCCCCGCTCGTCTCACCCGACACCGTGAGCAGTGCTCCGAGAAACCCGACCAGCGTGGCAATCACACTCACCGGACCGAACGTCTCTCCCAGCAGGAGCCGGGCAATCGGCGCAATCATGAGGGCCGCCGTGAAGCCGATCACCGTGGCTTCTGCCAGGGCAAGCTGGGTCAGGGAATAGAAGAACAGCAGCGCGGCACCGAGATGCACGATCCCGCGCAGCGTGTGGAAACGCCAGGCTTCGCCGGGGGGCCAGGGCCGGCGGGCGGCCAGAAAGATGGCGAGCGCAAACACCCCGCCAAACACGAACCGCCAGACCGTCAGTTCGACTATCGCAATGGTCCCGGACAGCCACTTGACGATCGCGTCGATGCCGCAACCGCAAAATACGCCGAAGGCGGCCATCAGGAGCGGTGACGGTTGTTTCATCGGGTTTCGTCCCAGCGGCCAGATGGCCTGTCAAGGCCTGCCGGTCCGGTCGAACCGGATCGCGACGCCGCCGGCAAGCGGGGGCAAATTGCCCCGGACTCGTCAAGTACGCGCGAATCCTGTCAGCTTGGCCTCATGTTTGAAACCTTCCAGACCCTGTCGTCGGGCCTTGCCGCCGCTCTTGCCGGGCTCGCCACCGGGGCCGCCTGGGTCGCCACAGTCGCAGCGCCCAACTGCTCGTTTGACCGGCTGGACTATTCGCGCGCCGACGGACATGTCCGCGACCTGCTGGTCTCGACCTCGCCGCAGATTGCCGGTGTCCTGCTCGCGGCCGCTGCGCTGGCGATGCTCGGCCAGGCATATGGGTCTGCCGTCCTCTCGGTGCTCGCCGCCATCGGATTCTTCACCAACACCTGGACGCTGGCGAAACGGAAGAAGGGCGAGGCCCCGCCCGGCGTGCGCCAGAAGAAGAAGACACAGCGCGTCGTGGCCGTCTGGCTGTCGCTGATGTTCGGCGTAGTGGCGGCCATTGCCTCGATCCTGGCGGTGCTCGGCGTCTGAACGGGCAGGTCGCCAGTCCAGGAGGCTTGCCGACCGGGCATAGCCCGGCGGGCTCAACCGCTTCCCCGGACCCGCCAGGCATGGTTCACCGGCCCCCGGCCCGCGCCGAGCCGCAGCGCATGCTCCAGTCCGCCCCGCAGATAGTGGCGTGCACCCTCCACGGCCTGCGGCACCGCATGACCAAGTGCGATCAGCGCAGCACATGACGAGGCCAGAGTGCAGCCGGTGCCATGGTCCGCCGGGGTGAGAATACGGGGGTCCTCGAAGAGCCATTCGCCATTCGGGGTCTGCAACACGTCCGTGATCATATCTCCGTCGACATGGGCGCCCTTCACCAGAGCACCCAGCGCCCCGGCCTCCAGCAGGCGTTCTGCTGCGCGACGTTGCCCGTCCACGGTCTCGACGGGCTTTCCGGTCAGGATCTCCGCCTCGATCGCATTCGGCGTGACGAGCGTCGCGCCCGGCACCAGGAGCGCGCGGATCGCCTCGACCGCACGCGCCTCGAGCAGGCGCTGGCCAGACGATGCGACCATGACCGGATCTATCACACGCGGCACGGATGCTGCCGCACCGGCAAACCGCTCCGCCAGCCCCTCGATCAGCGGTTCGGGCCCGAGCAGACCGGTCTTGATGGCATCGGCGCCAAGATCGGCGAATGTGACATCGAACTGGGCGAATACAGCCTCGAGCGGCAGCGGCCAGATGCCGTGGACACCGATCGTGTTCTGCGCGGTCACCGCCGTGATCGCCGTCATCGCATAGCCGCCCAGCGCCGTGACGGACTTGATATCGGCCTGGATTCCGGCCGCACCGCCACTGTCCGAACCGGCAACGACCAGGACCCGGCCGGCACGAAGATCATCAGACTGGCTCATTCCACAACTCCCGACAGGCGGCCGGTTCCCGGTGTACCGGTGCCTGCATGACACCGCCCGCCACCGGCCCGACCGGTTGAGACATAATCGCGCCCGACAGGGGTGCAATGGCCTTCGGTCGGCGCACTCCGGGGCGGGATCCGGATGCAGGTCCGGGTCCGGGGCAGGCCGGGGGCTACGCCGTCTCCACCAGCCGTGTCCTGAGGTTTGCCCGCATCGTGTCCGTCACGCCGAGCACCTCGGTGAGATAGCTGTCCAGGCTGCCATGCTCGGCCTCGATGACGCGAAAGGCGGTTTCGAGATAGCGCCGGCGAACCCCCATGAACGGGCGATAGGTGTCCGCCTCGTACTGCCGGCCCAGCATCTCGTTGAAATGGGCCTGCGCCTCGGGCAGGCGCGCGTCGATGTCCACCGCGACATTGGTCAGCTCGTAGTCGGCCGTGATGTCGTCGCGGCTCACGCCGAGCACATGCTTGGTCAGCGCGCACAGGATCCCGGTGCGGTCCTTGCCGGCCGCACAGTTGACCAGCGCCGCCTCGCCCTCGCCAAGACCGGCCAGCCGGTCGAACCATCCCGAGAAGAGCTCGACATGATGGGACTTGAACGGGGCGGTCTCGTAATAGCTGTTCATCCAGTCCTCGGCCGCGCTGGCATCGGCCTCGACCTGGGTGAGGAACTGCATGTGCGGGCTCTGCATCTCGCGGCCGTTGTCACTTTTCAGCACCTCTGGCGCTTCCCAGCGCCCGGGCTGGCGTTCGCGCTCATCGGGGCGCCGCAGATCGGCCTGGAAGCGGATGCCGAAGCCGTCGACGGTCGCGATATCGGTATCGGTGGCCTCGGCATAGTGGCCGGAGCGGTACAGCAGGCCCGGCCGGACCCGGCCGCCGTCGGCGACGCTATAGCCGCCAAAATCCCTGAAATTGCGAACGCCAGCCAGCGGCTTGATACGATCGTGCATGTTCGGTTCCTCTCTTGTGTCTCCCGGTCCAGACTAGGACGGCTGTGTGACGGCCCGGTGACGGCTCAGCGACCGGCGGGCCCTGGGGTGGCCCTGTGAAGATAGATCGCGACCCCCATCACGGTGAAAGCCAGTGGAAACGCGGCGGTGGCACCGGCTTCGACGACACGTTGCAACATGCCTTCGCCGAACATGGCCACCGGGGTTGCGAGAATTGCGATCGGCACCAGAAGGATGAGCCCGGCCAGTGCGCTGATCAGCAGCAGCGCCAGAACGGCCCAGCCGATCGAGACGACGAGCCGGAAACTGCGCTCGAACGCCGCGCGGAGCCCAGGCCCCTCAGCCATGACGATCACCGGCGCCAAGAGCAGGAAAACCGCCGCAGCGAGCCCGGGCAGGACCAGCAACGTGAAACCGATCGAGATCGCGACCTGACGGATGGCGATGACAGCAAGAATGGTGGGGAATGCGCGCATGGCGACATCTGCGCACTCGGCAATGTCCGGCGCGGTCGGCCACAGCAGGCGGTGAGCGGCCATGGCCGTACCGAAGGCAACGGGAAAGATGGCCGGGGTCAGGCCCAGGAAGGCGGCCGGGATCGGCAGGAGGCTGGCAAGGGCCTGGGCCGCCAGCACGCCAATCGTCACGATAAGCCAGATGAGCAGGATTTCACGCCAGCTCGCCCGTGCCAGACCGACAAAGACCGGGAAGATCTCCCCGACCGGCGCCCAGCGCTCTGCAATCGGATCCCGCCGCGGCGAATTCGACATGACGCGCCTCTCCCTAGCGAAACGGAGGTTCGTCGAAGGACCGGAGCTTGCGCGAATGCAGTTTCGCCGCGCCGTCCTGGGCCAGGTGTTCGAGCGTGGCGATCCCGATCCGGATATGCTCGCCGATGGCCCGCTCGTAGAAGCGGTTGGCTGCGCCGGGCAGTTTCAGCTCGCCGTGCAACGGCTTGTCCGACACGCAAAGCAGCACGCCATAGGGGACCCGCAGCCGGTAACCGTTCGCCGCTATCGTGGCGCTCTCCATGTCCACCGCGATGGCGCGGGACTTGTTGAACCGCCGGGCCGTGTCGGAGAAGCACAGCTCCCAGTTGCGATCATCGGTGGTCACCACCGTTCCGGTCCGCAGCCGCCGCTTCAGGGTCTCGCCCGTCTCTCCCGTGACATCGGCGGCGGCCTGTTGCAGGGCCACCTGGATCTCGGCAATCGGCGGCACCGGCACTTCAGGCGGCAGAACGGCGTCGAGCACATGGTCCTCGCGCAGATAGGCGTGGGCGAGGACATAATCGCCGATCTGCTGGGAATGCCGGAGGCCACCGCAATGGCCGACCATCAACCAGCATTGCGGACGCAGGACGGCGAGATGATCCGTGATCGTCTTGGCGTTCGATGGACCGACGCCGATATTGACGAGGGTGATGCCCGGCCCGTCCTCGCGCATCAGGTGATAGGCGGGCATCTGGAAGCGCCGCCAAGGCCCGCTCTCGATCTCCTCATAGGCGCCCTCACGCTGCGCCGTCAGCAGGATGCCGCCGGGCGCCGAGAGACTGGAATAGCCCGTGCCGGCGCCGAGCTGTTCGATCGCCCATTTGCAGAAGGCGTCGACATACCGGTGATAATTGGTGAACAGCACATAGGGCTGCATGTGCTCGACCGGGGTTCCGGTGTAGTGCACGAGGCGCTTCAGCGAAAAGTCCACGCGCTGGGCATCGAACAGGGCGAGCGGGCGGTTGGCACCGGGCTCATAGAGTTCGCCATCGGCCACCTCGTCGCCGATCAGGCTGAGCTGCGGGGCGGGGAACCAGCGCGCGAGATCTGCCGGCGAGACATTTTCGGCCGACCGCGCATAGCTTTCGTCCCAGACATAGGCATAGGGGATTTCGGACGAGGACGACCGCACCTCGATCTCGATCTCGGGATAGTTCTCGATCAGGGGGCGCAGCTGCTCGCGCAGATAAGCCCGGAAAAAGTCAGGCCGGCTGATCGTCGCTGTGTAGGTGCCCGCTTCGGACATCTTGCCATAGGCCCGGGAAATCGGTGGCGGCGGGCCGTCCGGATCGTAGCGGATGACGAGTTCGGGATAGCAGAAGGCGCGCGCGGCCCGGACCTCGCCATCTGGGGGGATGCCGTCTGCGAGATAGCGCGCGATCGAGGCCTTCAATGCCCCGACCGCTTCCTGGTAGATCGCCTCCAGGGTATCGATGATGGCGTCGGGATCTTTGGGCTGCTTCATGCTCTCACCTGACGCCCGCCGCAGGCAAGGTCAAGGGAAACAGCATGCCAGCGTCCGGGGCCGACCAGGTGCCGCCCCCCGATGCCGGAGCCTGCCCGGAAGCCAACCCGGAAGCCAGCCGGTCGACCGGTTCAGGAAACGGGCCGCTCGTCCTTCGACCGCACCTTGTAGACGACCAGCGCGCCGTCCGGGCTGGCAGCTGCCGGCAGGGGCTCGAGCCAGGCGGGAACCTCACCGCGATCGAGCCGGTCGGCCAGTCCGCCCGGCACGAGCCCGGCATAACGCCGGGTCTCGTTGAGGCCGGGACAATAGACGAAATAATCCGCCCCGGCCGCATCAAGAGCGGTCCACGCCTGCTCGGGCGGGGCCTGGAGGGTTGAGGTGATGCGCAGGATGCCCTCGCCATTCCGATGGTAGGGCCCGGCAAACACGGCATGCGGGGTGTGCAGGAGGATCGAGGGACCGAGGTCGATCGGCGAGAAGACGCGGCCCTGCGGCTGGCTGGCAAGCGGCGCCAGCGCCTCGGGCGCGCGACAGAGATCGGCATAGAGCACTCCGTCCTCATTGACGGCTGCCGGCGCCCCGGGCGGGGTCACCGCTTGGGCCACGCTGGTGAGAAAGGGCGGTGACAGGAGGAAGGCGACCGCTGCAAACTGCAACAGCATCGGGGCACCGCGCGATTGTCGCCAGCGCTCGAAGGCGCCGGCGGCGAGCGCACCCACCGCGAGCGAGGCGAACAGGTGGGCGAACAGGGAGCCGCGGATCTGCCAGGCGGTGACGGCTCCGGAAAGACCGATCAGCACGATGACGATCATCCAGTTCAGGCGCTGGCCGGCCGGTGCGTTGCGCAGCAGGACAAGCGCGGCGATCAGGCCGGCAAGGATATAGCCCATGTCGGCAAGCGCCGTCGCCGGACTGTCGAGCCAGACCCGTCCGATATGCCGGGCCTCGCCGACCGAACTCATCCAGCCCGTCACGACCTCGGGCGGGACCATGCCGTAGGGCGAGCCAAGACACTGCGGCTGCGCGGCGATGGCACCGGACAGAGTGAGCACGCCCATGGCGAGCGCCGTGGTGAGACGCTTGCGCCAGTCGGGAAACACCGACCCGTAGCGGGCCAGGAGCAGCAGTCCGACCCCGCCGATGATCAGGGCGATGTAGTGGAAGGCGCCATAGGCATCGCAGATAAGGCGGTCGCCGAACGGGCCGGGCGCATCGAACAACCAGGCCAGGGTGCCGCCCGCCGCAAGGGCCGTACCGAACGTGCCGAGCCGGCCCCGCTCGTCATTGCCGCGAACGATCCACATCACCCCCGCAGCCGCAACCAGCGCAGCAGCATAGGGCAGGCTCTCCATCGCCACCGACAGCATCGCTGCGATCGCGAAACCGGCCACTGCGCCGGCCGTTCGGCTCGCACGCGGGGCGAACAGGGCCGCCAGCGCGATCACCGTGAGGGTGAGCTGCAGGCCATGATGGTCGATCCGGCCCGGCCAGAACTGGTAGACCGATTTCGACAGCACGAAGAAGACAAGCGCCAGCGCAGCCCCCACCGTGCCGGCACCGAGCCGCTTCATGATCACCACGACGCTGGCCATCGTGGCCATCAGCAGGCCGAGCGGCCAGGCCATGACCGCGACGTATTCGGCCTGGGTCTGGCCAAGCAGCGGCGTGAACGCAACGATGATCCAGCCCATGAACAGGTCGGGAATGCGGGACCAGTGCATCGCCCCGCCCTCGGGGGTCAGGAACCGCGACTGGTCCACATCATACCAGCCCTGACCGGCGATCAGGTCGCGGACCTGGGCGAGCCGCATCATGTCATCATTGCCCGGCAGGATGCCGGTCCAGATCTCGCCGGCCTTGCCCAGAAGCACGATCAGGACAAGGCCCATGAAGGCGAGGCTCGGTCGCCAGTCGAAATCCTGGCCTGCTGCAATCCCCATCACCGGTCCCTTTCCTTCGACCGGGCCGGTGCGTCTCCGGCCCCGGCCCCGTTACGGGTCTTTTAATCCGGGGGCTGTATGACAGAGCGAAGTTACCGAAAGGCTGAAACCGGCGTGACGATGACCAACCCTGGCCTCCTACCGATCCCCCGCCCCGAACCCGGGACGGCACATTCGCTCGCGGTGATCCTGCCCTGCTATAACGAGGCTGCGGCAATCGGCGAGGTCGTCGAGGCCTTCCGGTCCG
>CAZDMQ010000055.1:0-25106 GCA_964506685.1 uncultured Hyphomonadaceae bacterium
ACCGGGTCGCGCAGGTCATCGGCGACCTGGTAGGCCTCGCCCAGCCGGTCGCCGAGCGTCCGCCAGGGGGCCGGGTCACGGCCCATCGCCGCTGCCCCGCCCATCGCCGCCCCCACGAACAGGGCGCCGGTCTTCAGGCAGTGATAGGTCGAAAGCTCGACGCTCTCCTCGCTCTCCCAGGCCTGGCCGGCGACGATCCCGTGCGGTGTGCCGACACTCTCGACAAGGATCCGGACGAGATCCACCATCGGTGCCGGCGCGGTGCGGCAGCCATCGGACAGGGCCTTGAAGGCGGCGACGATGAGCGCATCCCCGGCAAGCAGGGCCACCGGTTCACCGAAGGCGACATGCACCGAAGGTTTGCCCCGGCGCATATCGGCGCCGTCGAAGCAGGGCATGTCGTCATGCACCAGCGATGCGCAATGCATCAGTTCGATGGCGGCCGCCATGGCCATGGCCGGTGCCGGGTCGCCGTCCGGGTCACACGCTCTTGCGACCGACAGGCAGAGCTGCGGACGAACCCTGGCGCCTCCGGGAAAGACCGCATGGCGCATGGCAGCGGTCAGTGCAGGCGGGGCCGGGATGGCATCCTCGTGCGCCAGCGCCTGTTCCAGTGTCCATTCGATCAGTGCATCAACATCCATGGGAGTCCCCTTTTCGAATGTCAGCCTACGTGGACGTTTGATTTTGTCAAATAAAATGGTCACTATTGGGGCCACGGATCGAGGGAGCTGCCAGAACCGATGACGGACCGCAAATCGATTGCCATCATTGGCGCCGGCATGGGCGGGCTTGCCGCTGCCGCCATCCTTGCCCGCCATGGCGATGTCACCGTCTTCGAACGCGCGGGCCAGCCGGGCGGCAAGATCCGGCAGGTCGCTGCCGGCGGAGCCCCGGTCGATTCCGGGCCCACCGTGTTCACCATGCCCTGGCTGCTCGAGAGTGTCTTCGAGCAGGCCGGCACCCGGCTCGACGAACATGTCCGCCTGACACGGCAACCTGTTCTTGCGCGGCACTACTGGCCGGACGGCACCGCGCTCGATCTGCATGCCGATATCGAACGGTCCGCAAACGCCATTGCGGCGCAGTTCGGTCCGGCTGAAGCGGATCGCTACCGCAGGTTCTGCGCCGATGCGCGCGCCGTGTTCGACACGCTCGACACGTCCTTCATGCAGGCCCCCGCACCAAGCTTTCTTGGCCTGCTCGCCCGCTGTTCCCCGCTCGACCTCCTCCGGACGCGCCCCTTCTCGACCCTAGACCGGTTCCTGCGCGGCGCCTTCATGAGCCCGGAACTGCGCCAGCTCTATGGCCGGTACGCGACCTATTGCGGCGCCTCACCCTTTGCCGCACCGGCCACGCTGATGCTGGTGGCGCATGTCGAGCAGGCAGGGGTCTGGGCGCTGGAAGGCGGGATGCAGGCCCTGGCCACCGCCCTCGAACAGCTCGCCCGGTCGAACGGCGCCCGCTTTGTCTACAACACCTCCGTTCGCGAGATTGCCGTGGCTGCGGGACGGGTCCAGGGCGTGCGCCTCGCCGAGCCGGGCCAGCCGATCGGGCAGGGTACCGCCCGCGGCCCGGTTCGCCCCTTCGACATGGTGGTCATGAATGGCGATGCCGCGGCCCTTGCCAGCGGCGCGCTGGGCAGCGATGTGGCCGCCGCCGTGCCTCGGGTGGCGGCGCAGCGGTCGCAGTCTGCCATCACCTGGAGCGCACTGGCCGAGCCGGTCGGACGGCCGCTCGCTTTCCACACGGTCTGTTTCTCGGATGACTACCGGGCCGAATTCGATGCGGTCTTTGCGAGGGGATGCGTTCCGTCCCGGCCCACCGTCTATATCTGCGCACCGGACCGGGCAGCCGGTGCGGCGTCCCCGGCGGCCCGCACAGACCTTCCGCCCGGCGCCCCGAGGGCGCCCGAGCGGATGTTCTGTCTCATCAACGCCCCTGCCAATGGCGATCGTGAGCGCTATGGCGAAAAGGAGATTGCCGAATGCCGGACGAGGATGGAGGACCAGCTCGACCGCTGCGGGGTCAGGCTCAACCTGGTCGAGGGAACGGAAACGGTGACAACACCGGAGACTTTCGCGGCGATGTTCCCGCAGACGGGCGGGGCACTTTACGGCATGGCAAGCCATGGCTGGCAGGCGTCGTTCCGCCGGCCAGGAGTGCGCACGCGGGTGAGGGGGCTCTACCTCGCGGGCGGCAGCGTGCATCCGGGACCGGGGGTGCCGATGGCGGCACTGTCGGGCCGGATGGCCGCTGCGGCGATGATCCGGGACTGCGGTTTGACGCAGCGGTCCCCCGAGGCGGTTATCGCTGGTGGTATCTCGACGCCCTCAGCGCAGACGGCGCCCACGGCCTGACCGTCATCGCCTTCGTCGGCAGTGTGTTCTCGCCCTACTACGCCTGGTCGAAGCGGCGCGATCCCGAAGCCCATTGCGCCCTGAATGTCGCCCTTTATGGCGGCGCCGCGCCGCGCTGGGCGATGACCGAGCGCACCGGCCGGCGGGTCAGCCGCGCAGCCACGCGCTTGACCCTCGGGCCAAGCCGGCTGGACTGGACCGGTGACGGGCTGACCATCCGCGTCAACGAGACCTGCGCGCCGCTGCCCCGGAAGCTGCGCGGTGAGATCCGTGTCCGCACCCGGACCCTCGGCGACAACGTGCACCGCCTCGACGACCGGGGCCGCCATGCCTGGCGTCCCATCGACCCGGCTGCGCAGGTCGAGGTGCAGTTCGCAGAGCCTGGCCTCTCCTGGTCCGGATCCGGCTATCTCGACATGAACTGGGGCGAGGAGCCGCTGGAGGCGGGCTTCCGCTTCTGGGACTGGTCGCGCCTCGACCTCGGCGGCGGGGAGGCGGCGATCCTCTACCGCACCGAACCGCGCCACGGGGCCGGCCGCGCGCTTGCCCTGCGCTTTGACGCCGACGGAACCGGCCGTCCGTTCGAGCCGAGCGATGCGGGCCACTTGCCGCCGACCCGCTACTGGCGCATTCGCCGGCCCGTGCTGGCCGAGGGCGGCGGCCGGGTCCGCCTGGTGCGGACGTTCGAGGATACGCCCTTCTACAGCCGCTCCGAAATAAGTGCGGACCTGTTCGGTAAGGCCCGCCGCGGGGTGCATGAGAGTTTCGATGGCGACCGGCTGCGGCGGAACCTCGTGCGTGCCCTGCTGCCTGTCCGGATGCCGCGCCGGCACTGATCCGCGCCGCGCGATGATCAGTGCTGCATGGTCAGCGCGCCATGATCAGCGCGCCATGATCAGCGCGCCATGATCAGCGCGCCATGATCAGTGCGAAAGGCCGTCCGGGCCGGAGTCCTCATCGGCCTTGCGCGCTGCGCTGGCCCGGTGGGTCCGGTAGAGCTCCCAACCGGCAAGGGCGAGGACACCGCCAAAGAACAGGCCGAACTCGAGGAGGAAGGCGATGCTCATGGCTGTTCGCTGTCGCCTCCCGTCAGCCCGCCGCCTGCGGCCCCGATGAACGGCTTGCGATTGATTCGCGACCGGTTGCGGCCGAAAAGCCTGCAAGGCCGCGCTTGCGGGCTTCGGCTGTCAGCAGCAGGTCCAGCATGGTCGCAGCCGGGCCGAGCCTGGGGCGGTTGCCGGCCCGGTGCGGGTCGGCCGGCAGGGCCCCCACAAGGAACTGGTTTTCCGGCAGGGCCGGGGCCGGGTCAGCGGACCGCGGCAGCAGCCCCCCTGGCAGCGCGGCCGCTGCCAGCTGCAACTTGCGGGCGCCCGGCACAACGGCCCGGCGGGTCACCGGGTCGACGGCATTCGAGGCGATGAGGCTGCCGATCTCGCGATAGATGCTGCCGGCGGCGAGGATGGCCGGCCGGCAGCGCAGGGGCAGGCAGGCAAGGCCGGACAGGCCGCGGGCATAGAGCCGGTCGGCTTCGGCCAGCAGAAGGGCGACAGCGCGGTCGATGGCCGGGTGCGGCACCGGGTCGGCGAGCCAGTTCCCGGGCGAGAGCCCATCGTCGCGCAAACGGTCCTCGGGCAGGTACAGCCGGCCCTCTCGCGCATCCTCGCCCACATCGCGGGCGATATTGGTCAGTTGCATCGCCGTGCCGAGATCGCTGGCCCGGGCAATGGCAAGCGGGGTCCGCGCGCCCATCAGCACCGCCATCATCGCACCCACCGAGCCGGCCACGCGCGCCGCATAGGCCCGCACATCGGCCAGTGTCGCATGTCGCCGGCCCTCAATGTCCCAGGCAAATCCTTCAAGCAGGGCTTCGGGGTAGGCCCGGGGGATCCCTGCCGACCTGAGGGTCGCGGCGAAGCAGCGGTCGATCACCGACTCCCATGGCGCGCCGGCATAGGCGGCGTCGAGGCGCTGGTGCAGGACCGCAAGTCCGTCCGGGCCGGACCGGTCGCAGTCGATGAGGTCGTCGGACATGCGGCAGAAGGCGTAGATGGCAAACGCGCCGTCCCGGACGGCAGCGGGCAGCAGTTGCGAGGCCATGTAAAAGCTCAGCGAGCCGGTGCGGATGATCTCGCGCAGGGCGGCCACATCTTCGGCGGACAATCGGGGATCAGCCATTCAGGGTCCTCTCTTCGCCGGCCTCGAAATCGGCCGCGGCCGGTATCAGCGGATCGAGCGTCTTCGCCGAGCACAGCACGCTCGGCACGCCGGCGCCAGGATGGGTGCCGGCGCCGACCAGGTACAGACCCCTCACCGATTCGCTCTGGTTGTGGGGACGGAACCAGGCGCTCTGGCTGAGCAGGGGCTCGAGCGCAAAGCCGGCGCCGTTGTGCGCGCGGTAGCGATCGACGAAGTCCCGCGGATCCATGAGCTTCTGGGTCACGATGTGCGCCTCGAAGCCGGGCAGCACGGTCTCGTCGAGGCGCCGGGCGATCAGTTGCCGGTAGGGCTCGGCCTGGGTCGCCCAGTCGATGTCGGCTGTCATGTTGGGGATTGGCGACAGGACGTAGAAGCTGTCGCAGCCGGCGGGCGCCAGCGCCGGATCGGCATGGGTCGGACGGTGGAGATACAGGCAGAGATCGTCGCTCAGCTGGCGGGTGGAAAAGATCGACCGAAGGAGCGCATTGAAATCGCGGCCCATCACTTTGGTGTGCTGACCGACCGTCTCATACCGCCGGTCCAGGCCGAAATACCAGACGAATACGCCCATGGAGAACCGGGACCGCCTGATCCGGGCCGGTCCCCAGCGGTGCAATGGCCGCTTGCGCAGCAGTTCGCCATAGGTGCTGGCCACGTCGGCATTGGAGACAACGAGATCCGCCATCAGCGTCTCGCCGCCCTGCAGCCGGACCCCGCGCACCTGATCCCGCTCGACTAGGATCTCCTCGACATCGGCATGGAACCGGAAGCGGCCGCCATGCCGTTCGATCAGGCGGCGCAGCCCCTGGACGAGCGCCCCGGTGCCGCCAACCGGGAAGTGCACGCCCCATTCGCGTTCCAGCGAGGGGATCATGGCATAGGCCGACGAGGCGGAGAGGGGATTGCCGCCAATGAAGAGCGGATGAAAACAGCAGACCTGACGGATCCGCTCGTCCTTCACGAATTTCGAGACGACCCTGTAGACCGGAAGATGTCCGCCCATGCGGATCAGGTCCGGCATCACCCTGAGTAGGTCAGCGAGATGGGTGAACGGCACATGGCCGAGCTGGTCGAACACGATCTCCCGCAGGGCGGCCGAATGGCGCATGAAGGCGCGGTAGCCCTCGAGGTCGCCAGGGCTGATGTCGGCGACCTGCGCCTCCATTGCCGCTGCATCGCCATTGTAGAGAAACACCCGCCCGTCATTGAACCTGATATTGTAGAACGGATCGATCGGACGCAGGTCGACATGGTCGGCGAAGCGCTCGCCGAGCAAGGCGTAGAGTTCGGTGAACAGCTGCGGCACGGTGATGACAGTCGGGCCGGCATCGAAGGTGAAACCGTCCTGGCGGAAGACCGAGGCGCGTCCGCCGGGTGCATCGAGCCGTTCCAGCAGCTCCACGTCATAACCCTTGGCGAGCAGCCGGACCGCCGCTGCCAGGCCACCGAAGCCGGTGCCGATGACCAGCGCCTTCGGGCGACCGGCCGGACGTCCTCCGGCTTCCGTGGGACCGGTTGTGCCGGTGTTTGCGCGAGCGCCCCTTACGGGACCGGATGGGGCATCGAAGGCTGTCAGCATTTGTTGACACTTAATGCTGTAAGCCCGCGCGAGGCAAGGCGAAACCGCGCCCGGCGCTATTTTTCCGGCGGCGGCTGGTGTTTCCGCAGTTCCTGTCGCGTGTGCCACACGCCGAGCCCGGCCACGGCCAGCACGATCGGCACGGCTGCGCCCATCACGAGATTGACATCGAGCCTGGCGCCCATGGCATTGAGGCCCTTGGCAAGATAGCCGATGACACCGACCACGTAATATGTGATGGCCGCCACCGACAGGCCCTCGACCGTCTGTTGCAGGCGCAACTGCAGTTCGACGCGCTGGTTCATGCTCCCCAGGACGGCCTGGTTCTGGCGCTCCAGCGACAGGTCGACCCGCGTCGAGAGAAGCTGGGCTGCCCGGTCAACCCGTTCCGACAGCGCCGCCTGCCGGCGTTCCACCGAGGAGCAGGTCGCCATGGCCGGCGCGAGGCGCCGTTCGGTGAATTCGTGGAAGGTCTGGACCTCCTCCAGCCGGTGCTCGCGCAATTCCTCGATGCGCCGGCGCACCAGGTTGTAATAGGCCGCTGCCGCGCTGAACCGGAACTGGCTGTCGGTATAGCTCTTCTCGATGGCGGCCTGCAGCATGGTGAGCTGCTCCAGCAGGGCCGCCTCGTCGACATTTTCCTCATTCGTCATGCGCGAGGCAATCGAGGCGAGGTCGCTCTCCCAGGCGGCTAGGTTCGGTACCAGTTTCTGGGCGAGCGGCAGCGCAAGCAGAGCCATGATCCGATAGGTTTCCACTTCCAGCAGGCGCTGCACGGTCTGGCCGGCCTGCCAAGGCGTCATGCCGCCATCGAGCAGGTGGAAGCGGCTGAAGCCGTCCTGATGGATGCGGAAATCGGTCAGCGCCGTTGCCAGCCCGTTGGCCACATCGCTGCCGATCAGCGTATTCCCTGAGAAGTGGTCCCGGCCAATGTCGTCGAGCTCGGGCCGGACCTCCGGGCGCGGGCTCATGTCCACATGCGCCCCCATGATCAGGGCACCGGGCAGGGTCTTGAGCCAGGCTTCCGGTACGCGGCCAACGGCTGGGCTCGCGAACGGCGCACCCGTTGCCGGCGCGATGAAGGTGTAGCGGGTGAACTCGGTGTGCCGTTCCCAGATCAGGCGGAAGTCGCTGAGCGATACGCTGTAGTGTTTCACCCCCGGGCCAGGCGGGGTGACCCCGTACTGGGTGGTGAGTTCGATCACGTTGTCCCGGTCCGTCTCCTTGTAGGGGCCATCGGCGGTGAGCGCGATGCAGGAGACCGAAGCTGGCCCGTTGACCGGTTCCGGCGGTCGGGCATGCACCTCATTGCTGAGGATGAAACGCTGCGGATGATTGTCTGGCAGGATAATCAAGATGGGCTCCCATGGATCGCCGGACACCTGCATCCGCGCTGGCACGTAACTAGGCTGCCCGGCGCGTCCTGGCAAAACCTGCCCGACGGAACAGCGTGCCACCTCATGCCGTCTCCAGCCAGTCCTCAATCGCCCGCCAGACCCGGGCGCCGTCCTGTTCATGGGCGAGGTGACCGAGCCGGTCGAGCCGCAGCGCATCGCCCCTGGGCGCCAGCCGGGCCAGCCGGTTCGCATCGTCGGGATCAACCGCCTGGTCCTGGCTGCCGGCCACGAACAGGATCCGGCTGTCGAGACCCGCGACGGCCGCATCGGCGCGCGAAAGGTCCCAGCTGGCCATCAGGCGCAGCGTGCCGGCCACATGTGCCGAACATTGCAACAGGCGCCAGTAGAGCTCGACATAGCGGTCATCCGGTGCGCCGCCGGTCTGCTCCAGCAACCGCACGATACGGCTGCGGCTGCGCGCGCTCTGTGACAGCAGGTGAGCGGTGAGCCCGCCGAACGTCATCAGCTGCGCGGTGGCCGGGAAGAGGAACCGGGCGAGCCCCGGAAACGGTTTCAGCGCGCCGTTGAGGCTGACCAGGCGGCGCGGCGGCTCGGGCAGTCGTGCGGCCAGGGCGAGCATCACCGCGGCCCCGGCGGAATGACCGATCACCATGTCGGGCAGGATCCCCAGTCCCCCGAGCAGGGCGACGAGCTCTTCGGCGATCCTGTCCTGGCTGGGGAGCAGGCTTGCCGGTGCCTGGGTAAAGCCGTGGCCGGGCAGGTCGATGGCGATCACCTCGTGGGTGTCAGCTGCCTGCGCGGCCAGGTCCATGAAGGAATGGGTGGATGCGCCCGTGCCATGCAGCAGCAGGGCGGTCGGGCCATGGCCGAAGCGCTGGACATGCCAGGTGAGGTGGGCGCTGCGATAGAAGCCGCTATGGCCCCGGTGTGGCCAGTCGGTCCCCAGTCTCCGGAAATCCGGGGCGCCCGGCCGGGCCGGTGGCGGGGCGTGGAGCTGGTGCATCAGGGCCGGCCGATCCGGGCCCGGACGTCACCGGATATCGCTGCCGCCGAGGCGAAGGGGAGGTGCCGGTAGTCGGCGCGAAGCGTGCGGGCGAGGCCGAGGGCACGCCCGCCGGGGCGCCGGGCGGTGTCGAACACCAGGACCGGGATGCCGAGTGTCGCGACCTGCCGGGCGGCGCGATCGAGATCGGCGCCCGCGCGGTCCCGGTCGGTGCTGCCGTCAAGCGCGACATTGCCCCGCCCGTCCGACAACAGCACGATGAACGGGGTCTGTCCGGCCCGGGCCTGCCGGGAGGCCAGGTCGCCGGCCAGTTGCAGCCCCCCGGCCAGCGGCGTCGTCCCGCCCGACGGCAGCGCTGCGAGCGCCCGCCGTGCGCGGGTCAGTGCGCGCGAGGGCGGCAGCAACAGGTCCGGCGCGTCCCCCCGCACCGCGATCAGTGCGACCTGGTCGCGTCGGCTGTAGCAATCGGACAGCAGGTGCTCGATCGCGCCCTTGGCCTCGCCCATGCGGTTGAGCGCGGACGACCCCGACGCGTCGACCACGAAGATCACGGTCGTTCCGGTGCGGTGGCGATAGGTCTTCACCTGGAGATCACCGGGACGCAGCTGGACCCGTCCCGTCCGGGTGGCCCGCAGGCCGCGCAGGCGCTGGAAGGGCAGGGCTGTGCGCAGTGTTGCCATCAGGTCGATCCGGCCGGATTTCATGCGTTGGCGCGGGAGGGGCCGGTCCGGGCGGCCATTGGCCTGCCGGCGGGCATCGGCGCCCGCGCGCCCGCTTTTTGCCGCAGCACCCGGCAGGCGCGGAGATGACAGGGTCAACCCGTCCAGGGCGGCCGCCGCAGCAGCCGACTGCACCGCTTCGATCAGCTGGTCTTCGAGCGCGCCGATTGCGGGATCCGGCTCGGAATCGCTTCCGGCATCGGTTCCGGGCCCGGTGTCCGGCGGTGCCGCATCGGCGGCCGGGTCTTGCGCAGGTTCGGGGTCTTGTGGCGGGTCAGGCTCCGGCGGCGGGTCAGACTCCGGCGCGGCCATGTCCGGTTGCAGGGTCACACGATGGCCGAGCACAAGCGCTGATGCCTCGCGAAGTGCCTCCTCCGACACGGCCGGTTCGCCGTCCAGCGCAGCGAGCGCGCGAGCGGCGCGCAGCACGAGCAGAGGCGCACGCAGCGACGCGATCCCCGTGGCGCTTGCGGTCTCCACGATCGCCTCGTGCACCCCGTCCGGCACCCGCACCCGGCCCAGCGCGGACCGGGCTGCGTCGATGTCCGCACGGCAGGTGCTGAACGCGGAAAGGCAGCGTGCGGGCACGGCGCCGAGCGGCAGGGCAAAGGCGACCCGGTCCAGCAGGGCGGCGGGCGGCAGCGGCTCGCCGGGCTCATGCGCATCGAGCAGCACGAGCGCGAAATCTGCGGCATCCTTCCGGGACCGTCCGGTCCGCTCGACTGCAACCTCGCGCGTGTCCAGAGCGCCGGCGATGAGCGCAGCCCGCGCACCATCCATCCCGTCTGCCCGGCGGACAATGAGCACGCCGCCATCGGCCCGCGCCAGCAGGCCGGGCGCTTCGATGACCGTCCCGCTGGCGAGCGACCGGTCGAGCGATGTGCCGCCGACCAGCACCTCCTCGGTCGCATGTCCCGGCAGCTGGACCTGCGCCGCCGCCGGCATCAGCCCGGCAAGACCGGCCAGCCAGGCCGCTTGCTGTCCATCGGTTCCGCCCGTCAGGCAGACCCCGCCAAGGCCATGCGGATCGATGGCCAGGAGGCTTGCGACCCGCTCAGCCTGCTCCCAGAGATCAAGCCCACGGGTGTAGACCGCATCGAGCCGGGCTCTCGCGTCTCCACCGTCTGTCGTTTCCGTGGCCGGACCAAAGCCGGGACCGGGGGGCGGACCCGAAGCCGGGGGTGCAGCGGGCGGACGCGCCGGCATGGCTCAGAACACGGCCGCGATGGCGCGCTCCACCCGCACCCCCGCATCGGTTTCATCCATGGGATCCTTGCGCAGGCGGTGGGACAGGACGAACGGCGCCACGGTCCTGAGATGCTCGGGTGTGATCGCCGCAGCGGCATTGAGGCTCGCCAGTGCCCGCGCGGCGCGGATCAGGGTCAGTTCCCCGCGCAGCCCGTCCGAGCCGACGGCAATGCAGAGCTCGGCCGCCGTCTCGACGATGGCGTCGGGGCGCGCGGTTTCCCGCAGCCTCTGTTGCGCGCCCGTGATCGTGTCCCGCAGGGCGAGATCGGCATCGCGCCAGCTGGCGGAGAAACCTTCCGGGTCGAGGTCGAAGCTGTCGCGACGCTTGATGATCTCGACCCGTTCGGCGATCGAGGCCGGGGTCCGGACATCCACCGACAGGCCAAACCTGTCGAGGAGTTGCGGGCGCAGGTCGCCCTCTTCGGGGTTGCCGCTGCCGACCAGGACGAAGCGCGCCGGATGGGTGACGCTGAGGCCCTCGCGCTCGACGGTGTTCACCCCCGAGGCGGCGACATCGAGCAGGACGTCGACCAGGTAGTCATCCAGCAGGTTGACCTCATCGACATAGAGAAAGCCGCGATGGGCGCGCGCCAGCAGCCCCGGCTCGAACCGCATCTCCCCATGGACAAGCGCATGTTCCATGTCGAGCGCGCCGAGGACCCGGTCTTCCGTCGCGCCCAGCGGCAGGGTCACCACCGGGGCCGTCCGCTCCACCCATTCGAGTTCCCCGGCGGGGCGCGTGCTGCACGCCGGACAGGTGGCCGCCGGGGCCGCGGGATCGCACCGGAACGGGCAGTCCCGCACCACCGGTTGCGTCGGCAGCAGTCCGGCCAGGGCGCGGATGGCGGTAGTCTTGCCTGTGCCGCGGTCGCCAAAGGCCAGCACACCGCCAATCGCCGGATCGATCGCCGTCAGCAGCAGGGCGGTTTTCAGCTGGTCCTGTCCGACAATCGCGGAGAACGGAAAAACGGACATGCAGGGGGGTCACTCCGAATCTTGTCGGCACCCAGAAAAGCACCAGCCGCCGAGTCTTGCAACGCGGCGGCTGGCAATTGTTTACGTCAACGGGACTTGACGCCCCACCATGGGGCAATCCCTACTGGCCGGATTCCTGCTTGATGTAGGCAATCACGTCGGCGCGATCCTGCGGCTTCGGCAGGCCGGGGAAGGCCATGATCGTGCCGGAGATATATTCCTGTGGATTTTCAAGGTATTCGAACATGGTGGCTTCGGTCCAGAAGATGTTCGAGTTCTTGTTGGCGTTCGAGTAGCGAAAGCCCTCAATGGACCCGGATTCGCGACCGACGACCTTGTAGAGGGACGGGCCGACACGGTTCTGGCCTTCCTGCACGACGTGGCAGGACATGCACTTCGTGAACACCCGGCGACCATTGGCCGGATCGCCTGTCAGCGCTTCATAGGCGGCAGTCGATTCCGCGCTGGCCGTCCGGTACTGGCTGAGATCGACGCCGTCGGTCGCTGCTGCGGCCGCGTCTTCCACAGCCTCCGCAGCGTCGCCAGCCGCTTCGGCCGCATCGCCCGCCGCAGCTTCAGCCGACTCCATGGCATTTCCGGCCGTCTCCCCGGCCGCGTCCATCATCTCGCCCGCGGCGTCGGTTGCAGCTTTGCCCGCGTCTGCAGCTGCGTCCGCCGCGTCGCTGGCCGCCGCCGTCGCGGCGCCAGCGGCGTCGCTCGCCATATCGCCGGCTTCGGCAGCCGCGCTCTCGGCGGCACCGGCCGCATCGGCTGCCGCCGATTCGATCTGCTCGGCGGCGGTTGTTGCGTCAGTCGTGTTCGATTCGGCCGGGGCATTGCCACCGCCGCAGGCCGCAAGGGCGAGGGCCGAAGCCGCAATGAACAGTCGGGAAGACGTATGGATCACAGTCATGTCAGGTCCTTTTCAAACTTGAGCGGGAAAACCCACACCCGTTAACTAGACCATCTTGCCAGCAAACCAAACGGTTTTTGCGGCCCCGTCCGCCCCGGGCCTGGAGTTGGCAGGCTTCTGAAACGGGTCGGAAGCGCCTCCGAATTCTACCTTCGCCAGGCGCAGGCCTGCACGCCAGGGCGCGCGCCGGAGGCGAGCCTACGCTCGCGGGACCGCCGACGATTGCGCCAGGCTCCGGTCACGATGCCGCGCCAGGTCGTCCGCATGATCGTGGAAGTACCGCTGCAGCCACACCGCAAACCGGTCCGGTTCCGTGCACAGCCTTTCACTCAGGTCGTCGAGGCCGATGGCGTCGACCGCGCGCGCCTCCTCCGGATGCGGTTCCGCCCGGGCATCGCTGATGCCGAACAGCACGTGCACGAGTTCATTCTCGACAAGACCGTTCTCGAGCCGCGCCCTGTACCGGGCCCGGAAGCCGTCATGCAGCTGCGCACGAAGGCCCAGTTCCTCGCGCAGGCGCCGCTCTCCGGCGGCCAGCGTGTCCTCGCCGGGACGGGGGTGGCCGCAACAGGTGTTCGCCCATTTGCCGGGGGAATGATATTTGCCGAGGGCGCGCTGCTGGATCAGCAGGCGGCCATCGCTGCGAAACAGGAAGACGGAAACGGCACGGTGCAACGCGCCCGTGACATGGGCGTCCAGCTTGCCGGCCGTCCGCAGGGCCCTGTCCTGCTCATCCACCAGAACCAGCCGTTCATCGGCCTCGAGGACAGGAGCCGGGGATGCGCCGTGGTCCTGCAACATGGGAAACTCCTTGCCATTCAGACACGGGGAGGTTGGACTTGACGATCCGTCCTGTCAATTCCGCCGGACGCGGGGCTTGGTCCCGATCCCGTCTGGTCAATGGGCTGCTGCCGTATAATGTGGCGAGGGACAGAGCATGAGCCGGACAGATGGAGACTGCCATGACACCCGATATCGCTGCCCAGTTCGACCTCACGGGCAAGACGGCGCTGATCACCGGCGGCAGTCGCGGGCTCGGCTTCGAGATGGTCCGGGCGTTCGCGGCCCAGGGCGCCGACATCATCATCGCCAGTCGCAAGCTTGATGCCTGCGAAGCGGCGGCCCGGACCGTGCGCGAGATGGGGCGCAAGGGCCTTGCCATCGCCGCCCATTGCGGGCGCTGGGAAGATGTCGAGGCCCTGATCGAGCGCGCCTACGAGGCCTGCCCGCGCATCGACATTCTCGTCAACAATGCCGGCAGCGGCCCGCGCATGCCGAGCCACGAGGTCACCGAAACCCTGTTTGACAGCGTGGTCAGCCTCAACTTCAAGGGGCCGTTCCGGCTGGCCAGCGCGATCGCGCACCGCATGACCGCGGACGGCGGGGGCGGTGCGATCATCAATATTTCCTCGACCGGCGCGCTGGTTCCCCTGCCGCAGGTGGTGCCCTATTCCGGGGCCAAGGCCGCGCTCAATGCCATGACCGTCTCGCTGGCGGCCGAATATGCGCCGCTGGTGCGCGTCAATGCCATCTCCGCCGGCCCGTTCCTGACCGACATCGCAAAGGCGTGGCCAGAAGAGATGCGCCAGACGGCCAATAATGCCCTCAAACGGCCCGGTCAGCCGGAAGAGATCATCGGCGCGGCGCTTTACCTTGCCAGCGAGGCGGGACGGTTTACCACCGGCACCATCCTGCGGGTCGATGGCGGCATGGCCTGATGTCACGGGCGGCGCCAAGGCCGGCGGCCCCGGAGCGATCCGGGCACAGAGCCAGGCCGGGCGGTGAGGCAGGCCCGAGGATCGCGAAAAGGGATCGCGGCAGGGGACCGAGACAGGCCAGAGGATCAGGACAGAAGAGGAAAGACGACACCATGATGATGAAACCCATACTCGCTGCGGCGGTGCTGGCGCTGGCCGGCTGTGCCAGCTACCCGCCGGGAACGGACCTTGCGGAACCTGCGCCCACGCCAGCAGAAACAGGACCAGCAGAAACAGGTCCAGCGGGAGCGGCGCCTCTGGAGACTGCGGCCGCAGACACAGGCCCGGACGCGACGTCGGTAGCCGGCGCCGCAGGCGACGCCACCCCGCAGGCGGCGATGTCACCGGCCCGGGCGCTGCACGAGCGCCTGATTGTCATGGACAGCCATCTCGACACGCCAGCCCTGCTGGAGCGTCCCGGTTTCGACATCACCGAGCGCCATGATCCGATCCTCGACTATTCCCAGGTCGACCTGCCGCGCATGATCGAGGGCGGGCTCGATGGCGGCTTCTGGGTGATCTACACGCCGCAGGGGCCACTCACGCCCGCCGGCTATGCGTCGGCGCGCGACAGCGCACTGCTGCGGGCGGTGGCGATCCAGCGCATGCTGGCCGCCCATCCCGATCATTTCGCCCAGGCGACGCGGGCCGCAGACGCCGAACGGATCCACGCAGAGGGCAAGCGGATCGTCTATCAGAGCATCGAGAATTCCTATCCGCTCGGCGAGGACCTCTCCATGCTCGAGACGTTTTACGACCTCGGCGTGCGCATGGTCGGGCCGGTGCATTTTGCGAACAACCAGTTCGCCGACAGTGCGACCGATCTTGAGGGGCCTGAATGGCAGGGCCTCTCGCCGCTCGGCGAGGACCTCGTCCGTGAGGCCAACCGGCTCGGGATGATCGTCGATGCCTCCCATGCCCATGACCTCGCCTTCGACGACATGCTGGCCCTGTCGGCCACGCCTATCGTGCTGTCACATTCGGGCACCAGCGCGCTCTATGATCATCCGCGCAATATCGATGACGAGCGGCTGAAGAAGCTGGCAGCGAGCGGCGGCGTGATCCAGATGAATGCGCTGGGGGCCTATCTCAAGGCGCTGCAACAGGCGCCCGCCCGCCAGGCGGCCATGACCGCGCTGCGTGAGGAGATGGCGGCCATGGGCGATGCGCCATCGCCCGAACAGACCGCCGCCCTGTTGCAGAAGCGCCGCGAGATCGATGCGCAATTCCCCCCCGCCATGGCCGATTTCGAGGATTTCATGGAGCAGGTGCTGCATGCCCTGGAACTGATCGGGCCGGACCATGTCGGCATCGGGGCGGACTGGGATGGCGGCGGCGGTGTCATCGGCATGCGTGACATCTCGGCCTTCCCGCTGATCACGGAACGACTGCTGGCCGAAGGTTACACCGAGGCGGATCTTGCGAAGATCTGGGGCGGCAACCTCATCCGCCTGCTGCAGGCGGCCGAAGACCATGCTGCGGCTTTGCAGTCCGGAACCGCCCCCGCCACCGACTAAGCCGGCTCCCGGATATCAGGCGCCGTGCTCGATCGGTTCGGGCACGGCGGCCAGGCGTTTCGCGGTCTTGCGCCGCTGCTCCTCTTCCCAGGAGAGGGCGATGGGAAAGGCACGGTCCCGCACGACATAGCGGAGCAGCGCCCAGAACCAGGCAATGGTCAGGAAAACGATTGCGACATTGCCGAGGACCGGGCCGAACACCGACCAGGCGCCCACAGCCACCATTGGCGAGACGAGCAGTCCGCCAAGCCCGATCAGCAGGAGTTTCATCAATCTTTCCGGCATGCCGCTCCCCAGCGCTGTCTTACATTGTCGCAAGACAGCGGCGCGTCAAGACAGCGACACGTCAAGCCGGCGGAGCGTCAGGCCTGCAGAGCGTCAGGCCTGCAGAGCGGGCTCAGGCCTTGCCGGGCGTGGCGAAGGGATGACCCGCAGACAGCCCGCCGCAGACTGCCAGGGTCTGTCCGTTGACATAGGACGCATCATCGCTCGCCAGGAAGGCGGCCGCGCCTGCAATCTCGTCGGCGATGCCATACCGCTTCAGCGGGTTCAGCTGGCCAAGCTTGTGTTCCGAGCCGCGTCCGCGGGCCAGGTCGAAGATCGGCTGTGTCATGCCGGTCTCGATCAGTCCCGGCGCGATGGCATTCACCCGCACCCCCGTTCCGAACAGCTGGTAGGCCAGTGTCTGGGCGAGGCTGATCACGCCGGCCTTGGAGGCGGCATAGGCCGGCCCGCCCGCATTCGAGCGCAGCCCGGCCACCGAGGCGGTCATGATCATCGAGCCATGGCCCTGACGTGTCATGTGCGGGGCGGCCTTCTGCGCCATCAGGAACGGACCCAGCGTATTGATGCGCAGGATCTCCATGAACGTCTCGGGCGTCGTGTCTGCAAGCCCCACCGCGCCGCCGGAAATCCCGGCATTGGCATAGGTCACATCCAGCCCGCCCAGTTCCGACATGGCACGGTCGACCAGCGCGGCGACATCCGGTTCGCTGCCCGCGTCCATGGCCTGGGTCCACAGCGCAGCGTCCTCGCCGGCCAGCGCAGCCGTCTCCGCCAGGCCCTCGGCAGCGCGGTCGGCCGCCAGCACGCTCGCGCCCTCGGCGAGAAAGCGCAGCACGGTGGCCCGTCCGATCCCGCTGGCCGCGCCGGTGACGATGGCACGCCGCCCCTCCAGCCGCCGTGAGGGCGCCCCGCCCGTTGTCTCGACCATTCCACTCCGCTCCGCCATGGCGTGTCCTCTTTCAGCTTGTTTTGTGAACTGTCTCTTGGTTTGCTGGCTTCATCACAGGACGCTCCCGCCGGCAAGGCCAGGGAAGCGCAGGATACGCCCGGGAGGAACGGCATGGTATTCCGCAATGATGAATGGCTGGCAGGCGTAAGCGAAGAGGTCATCGATCCGGCTCGCGAGATCGTCGATCCGCACCACCATCTCTGGCCGGGCACGGGCATGGGCTATGACCTTGCCGAATTCCTCGGCGACATGGCTGCTGGCCACAATGTCGTCGAGACGGTGTTCATGGAGTGCGGTTCGGCCTATCGCGAGGACGGCCCGGAACACCTCAAGCCCATTGGCGAGACCGAGTTCGTCGCCGCCGCTGCCGACAAGGCGAAAGCCATGGGGGCCGGCACCGCGATTGCCGGCATTGTCGGCCATGCCGACCTGGCAGGAGAGCATCTCGACGCCGTGCTCGACGCGCATGAGGCCGCCGCCGGCGGGCGCTTCCGCGGCATTCGCCATGCTGGCGCCCGGGCCGAGCCCGCCGAGGCCTTCCGCATCAAGGGCAATGCACCGGCAGGGCTCTATGCCGGCGAGGCTTTCCGCCGAGGCGTCGCCCGGCTCGGCGCGCGCGGGCTGACCTATGACACCTGGCACTATCACTGGCAGAACCGCGACTTCCTCGACCTTGCCCGGGCCGTGCCCGGCACGGTGATGGTGCTCGACCATTTCGGCACGCCGGTCGGCATCGGCCCCTATGCCGGAAAGCGTGACGAGATATTCGGGCCCTGGAAGGACAACATGGCCGCGATTGCCGAATGCCCCAACGTCGTCGCCAAGCTGGGCGGGCTGGCGATGCCGGACAATGGCTATGGCTGGGACACCCGCGACACGCCGGCAACGTCGGATGAAGTCGTCGAGGCCCATGCCCCCTGGTACGCGCACATGATCGCCTGCTTCGGCGCCGAGCGCTGCATGTTCGAAAGCAACTTTCCCGTCGATCGCTGGTCGATGTCCTATACTGTCTACTGGAACGCGATGAAGAAGATCGCCGCAGACTATTCGGATGCCGAGCAGGACGCCCTGTTTGCCGGCACGGCCCGGCGCGTCTACCGTCTCTGAGCCCCGCCAGCCGGGGGCCTCCGGACGCCGGGCAGAAGCCGTCCGGACGCCGAACAGCAGACAATCAGGGAGGATGGCCATGGACCTTGGCCTTGATGGAAAAGTGATCTTCGTGGCGGGCGCCAGCCGCGGAATCGGGCTCGGCATTGTCGAGGCCTGCCTTGCCGAGGGCGCGACGGTCGCCATGGCCGCGCGCGGGGCCGAGGCGCTGGAGGCGCAGCGGGCGCGGCTTGCCGGTCTGCATGGTGAGGACCGCGTCTGGGCGCGCGCCGGGGACCTGCGCGAGAGCGCCACTGTGGACGCCATGGTCGAGGCCATCGAGGCCGAACGCGGCCCACTCTGGGGCGCGGTTGCCAATGTCGGGCTGCATCCCTGCCCGCCGGGTTTCGAAGTGGATGACGCGACCTGGCGGGCGGGCATCACCCAGAATCTCGACAGCGCCTTTGTCCTGGCCCGCGCCGCGCTGCGCCGGATGCAGCCGCGCGGGGAGGGCGCGATCCTGATGATCAGCTCGATTGCCGGGGTCGAGGCGCTCGGCACACCGCTGACCTATGGCACGGCGAAGGCGGCCATGAACCATCTCTCCCAGGAGCTCGCCAAGATTGCCGGGCCTTCCGGCGTGCGGGTCAACACCATTGCGCCGGGCAATATCATCTTTCCGGGCGGCGACTGGGAAAAGCGCTCGACCGGCGAGCGCGGGGATGCGTGGACCCGCTGGGTCCGGCGCGAGGTGGCGCTGCAACGGTTCGGCCGGCCCGACGAGATCGGTTCGGCGGCGGCCTACCTGCTCAGCCCGCTGGCGAGCTTTGTCACCGGCGTCATCCTGCCGGTCGATGGCGGCCAGCTGAAATAGGACCGGTCCCGGGCGCGTCCGGCCGGGCCTATTCGAGTCCCATCTCGCTACGGTAACGCCGGCGGAGGAGGTCGATCGGGGCGAGGCGGCCGGAATCCTCGAAGTGCCAGAAGGTCCAGCCATTGCAGGCCGGCGCCCGCATGATTTCGGCGCCGACCCGGTGGATCGAACCGGTGGCATGGCCAGTGGTCAGCGAGCCGTCGACGCGGATGCGCGCCTCGTGCTGGCGTCCGCGCGAGAAGAGCCGGTCACCGGGGCGCAGCCAGCCGGTCTCGAGCAGGGCGCCGAAGGGCACACGCGGCAGCGCCTTTGCGCTCTTCATGGTTTCGAGCATCGCCTCGTCATGCGGGGCAATGCCGGCCAGCCGCTGGCGCGACAGCGCGACATAGCCCGGGTCCCGCTCGATGCCGATATAGTCACGGCCCAGCGCCCGGGCTGCGGCGGCCGTCGTGCCGGTTCCCGAAAACGGGTCGAGCACCAGGTCGCCGGGATTGGACGTGGCAAGGATGACCCGGCGCAGCAGCGCCTCGGGCTTCTGCGTCGGATGCGCCTTGCGCCCGTCCGGGCCCTTCAGCCGCTCGCTGCCGGTGCACAGCGGCAATGTCCAGTCCGAGCGCATCTGCTTGTCCTCGTTGAAGGTTTTCAGCGCGTCATAATTGAAGGTGAGTCGCGCATCCTCCGACCGGCCGGCCCAGATCAGCGTCTCATGGGCGTTCTGGAAACGTGTGCCCTTGAAGTTCGGCATCGGGTTGGTCTTGAGCCAGATCACGTCATTCTGGATCCAGAAGCCCGTGTCCTGCAGGATCGCGCCGACCCGGAAGATATTGTGGTACGAGCCGATCACCCAGATGGCGCCATCGGGCTTGAGCACGCGCCGGGCCGCTTCCAGCCATTTGTGGGTAAACAGGTCATAGGCGTCGAAACTCTCGAACCGGTCCCACGGTTCATCCACGCCGTCGACATGGGACTGGTCCGGACGGGTGAGCGCGCCACCGAGCTGGAGATTGTAGGGCGGATCGGCGAACACGAGGTCGACGCTGGCCTCGGGCAGGCGGGCCATCACGTCCAGGCATTCTCCCTGGATGATTGTGTTTCGGGAAAGAATCATCCATCCAACTCCGGTACGCTAACGAATCGCCTCCAGCTAGAGCGGCAATCTGGTTAAGAGAGTTTTGCCTCCTTCTGCCGGACCGGCCAATCCCGTTTTCCTGTTCCAGCCCGCTCCGACGGGCCTGAATGCCCTTACACATCGAGCAGCAATTGTCCGCCCGGCGCCTGGCGGGGGCGGAACAGGTCCGTTCGCAGTGGCGGACGTTCGCCGTCCAGGCCATGCCGCGCCGCCGCCTTCCGGAAGCGCTGCGCAATCAGAGCGGCATAGGGGCCGCGTCCGCGTCCGCGCTCGAACCAGCGCGGATCATAATCCTTTCCCCCGCGCATCTCCCTCAGAAGGTTGATGACCCGCGCCGCCCGGTCCGGATAGTGCTGCGCGAGCCATTCGTGGAACAGGTCCTTGATCTCGTGCGGAAGGCGCAGGAGCACATACCCCGCATGCCGGGCGCCAGCCTGCGCGGCCGCCTCGAGCAGCCGCTCGATTTCCATGTCATTGAGCGCGGGAATGATCGGCGCGGTCATGGTGATCACCGGGATGCCCGCCTCGGACAGGGCGCGGATCGTGTCGATCCGGCGTTGCGGCGTTGCGGCCCGCGGCTCCATGGCCCGCGCGAGTTTCCGGTCAAGCGTTGTCAGGGAGATGCCGACCCTGGCGAGCCCCCTTTCGGCCATGGGCGCGATCAGGTCGATATCGCGCAGCACCAGTGAGGACTTCGTCAGCAGGCTCACGGGATGGCTGAATTCGGCCAGGACTTCGAGGAGTGCGCGGGTCAGCCGTACCTGCCGTTCGGCCGGCTGGAAGGCGTCGGTATTGACCCCGAGCGCGATGACCCGGGGCACATAATCCGGTCGCATCAGGTGCTGGCGCAACCGCTCCGGCGCGTCGGGCTTGAAGAACAGCCGGCTTTCGAAGTCGAGGCCTGCAGACAGCCCCTGATAGGCATGCGACGGCCGGGCAAAGCAGTAGACGCAGCCATGTTCGCAGCCCCGATAGGGATTGATCGACCGGTCGAAATGAATGTCCGGCGAGCGGTTGAACGTAATGATGGTGCGGCACGTTTCCCGTGTCAGGCTGGTCTCCAGCGCCGGTGGCGCCGCATCCTCGGGGGTCCAGCCGTCATCGAACGCCACCCGCTCGACGGCCTCGAACCGCCCGGACCTGTTCGAGACGGCACCGCGGCCACGATGCCCGGACCGTTCCGCATTGGCGGTTACCTCGCGGGGCGAGACCCGTCCGGCGGGCCTGAGTTTCTGTCTCGGTCGCATGCCCACAATGGAGCACAGCGGCTCGAACAGGTAAAGAACAAAAAAAGATCATATGGCAATTTTTTCTGCTTGCCATCGTCGCCAGTCCGTGGCCTCATCAATATCGAGGAGGGTTGGAAGTCGGGCAACGCGGTGTCCCGGAGGCAGGTTGGCAAGGACATCGGCGAGGGCATGCTGCGTCGACCAGCGGACAGCCCGGAATGGCGCAGGCGTGCGCAGCGCCTTGTTGAGGCCGAACAGCCAGAACCCGCCATCATGGGCCGGGCCGGCGACTGCGTCATGGGTCTGCAGCGCGCGGAAGCCAGCCCAGATCAGGGCTGGGGCAAGGTCGGGACAGTCGGCGCCGATGAACAGGATCGGTCCGCGCGGCGAGCAGTCATGGGCCCGCAGGAGGCGCGCGCCGAGGTCGCCCGGGCCCTGGTCGATGCGCGCGAGGGATGGCGGCCAGAGGCCGCCCAAGTGGCTCTGGAGGAAGGAGCGGGGTGTGACGCAGAGGGTGAGGTGCCAGCGGGGATCGCGTGCGGCGCGAAGCGTCCTGGCAAGGGTGAAGGTGGCGATGCGCCTGGCTTCGGCCTTGCCGAGGCTGCGGGCGAGCCGGGTCTTGGAGAGGCCGATGAAGGGTGGTTTGGCAAAGAGAAGCACCGAACGGGTCATGAATAGGTCCGCGCCAGCGTTTCGGGCGAGGCCCCGAGCAGGTATCGGGTCAGCAGCCAGCCATTGCGCCAGGCTCGCCGCCGCCAGCCGTCGCGCTCGTATTTTGCTGCCGATGTGCGGGCTTCGGCTGCCAGTATCCGCAGGCGCCGGCGGCCGATCGCGCGGACGATCGCGACATCTTCCATCAGCGGGATGTCGGGATAGCCGCCAACCGCGTCATGGAGGGCACGAGAGACCAGAAGACCCTGGTCGCCATAGGGCAGGGCGAACCAGCGGGTCCGCCGGTTCGCCCGCGCGGCCAGCCACCGGGCCTCGGGCGCATCGGACCGGTAGGCCAGCATGAAGCATGCCGCCATATCCTTGTTGCGGGCGATATGCTCGGCGGTCCGCTCGCTCCATGCCGGGCCGAGGGCGGTGTCGGCATGCAGGAAGAGCAGCCAGTCGCCGCGGGCTGCAGCTGCGCCGGAGCGCAGCTGCGTGCCGCGGCCGGGGGCGGACCGGACCAGTCGGCACCCGGCGGCCTCGGCCATGGCCACCGTGTCGTCTGCAGAACCGCCATCGACAAGGATGACTTCGCGAATAAGCCCCTGCGAGAGCCCGGCAACGAGACTTTCGAGGCAGAGCGGCAGCTCATCGGCGGCATTCCGTGCCGGGATGATGATCGACAGGGGCGCGGGCATCGTTGCGTCAATCCAGGCTGGCAAGCAGGGTTTCGATGGTCTGGAGGTCCTGCCAGGCGCGCGCCTTCTCGGCGGGGCGGCGCAGGAGATAGGCGGGGTGCAGGATTGGTATGAGCGGGTAGGATACGCCATCGATCTCGAGGGTCTGGCGCTTGCCGCGCAGTTTCATGATGCCGCTGGAGGTACCCGTCAGCGCCTTTGCCGGCACCGCGCCGGCGGCGATGATGAGCTTCGGCCGGTTGAGGGCGATCATCCGGCGCACGAAGGGCGCGCAGACCAGCAATTCATCCGGTTCGGGGTTGCGGTTACGTGGGGGGCGCCAGTAATTGACATTGGTGATGAAGGCATTCCGGTGCCGGTCGATGTCGATGCTCGCCAGCATGCGGTCGAGCAACTGGCCGGCCCGGCCGACAAAGGGTTTGCCGAGACGGTCCTCATCGCGGCCCGGTCCCTCGCCAATGACCATGACCGGCGCGCCGGGGACGCCGTCATGGGTGACGGTATGCGTGGCGGCCTCCTTGAGCGGGCAGCCCTCGAAGCGATCAATTGCGGCCACGAGGGCGTCGAGCGTGGAGCAGGCCGCGGCCATGGCCTCGGCCTCAAGGGCCTGGAACGCTGCGGTCTGCCTGGCCTGGGCCGTCGACCCGCCCGGTGCAGCCGCCGGGGCTGCGGACGCCGGTCCCGTTCCTGGCCCCGTTCCTGGCCCCGTTCCTGGCCCCGATCCTGGCTCTGGCCCCCGGCCTGTGGTGCCCGGCGGTTCGGCCGGTCGTGTCTCCGCGATCCGCCTGAAGGCGCGCAGGCGTGCCGCATCGGCCGGCGCGCCCATGTCGGCCCACCAGCTGGACAGGCTCGAAAGTGCCTTGTTTACCTGAATTTGAGACATTGAGCCGCGTTCGACTTGAATTCGCAAGGGGATACATGCCCTTTGAGCACAGATAGCCCGGTTGCGCCAAGCCAGCCTGCATGGAGGAATGAGATGTCCGAGCCGATCGAACGGGAAGCCATGGAATATGACCTGGTCATTGTCGGAGGCGGCCCGGCCGGCCTGTGTGCCGCGATCCGTTTCATGCAGCTGGCCGAGGCCGCTGGCGAGGAACGCACCTGCGTCGTGATCGAGAAGGGCGGCGAGATCGGTGCGCACATCCTGTCAGGCCTCGTGCTCGATCCCCGCGCGCTCGACGAACTGCTTCCGGACTGGCGCGAGGCGGCGGACCGGCCGCTGCAGACCGAGGTGACCCGCGATCGCTACATGCAACTCGGGCCAAAGGGCTCCTTTACCTTCCCGAACTTCATGTTCCCGAAGCTGATGCACAATCATGGCTGCTACACCGGATCGCTGGCCAATGTCTGCCGCTGGCTGGGGGAGAGGGCCGAGGCGATGGGGGTCGAGATCTATCCCGGCTTCGCCGCCTCCGAAGTCCTCTACAACGAGGCCGGTGCCGTGCGCGGTGTGGTCGCCGGGGTGATGGGCGTGGCGGCCGATGGCGAGCGCAAGCCCGATTTCGAGCCCGGCATGGAGATCCTCGGCAAGTACACCCTGCTCGCCGAAGGCGCCCGCGGATCGCTGACGAAACAGGTCAAGGCGCGCTACGACCTCGAAGCCGACTGCGACCCGCAGAAATACGGCATCGGGCTGAAGGAAGTCTGGTCGGTCCCCGAAGAGGGCTTCGAGGAGGGGCTGGCCCAGCACACCTTCGGCTGGCCCGCCGATACCGCCCATTCGAGCGGCGGCGGGTTCCTCTACAAGTTCCGCGACAAGGGCGAGCCCTTCGTCTCGGTCGGCTATGTGGTGCACCTGAACTACCGCAATCCCTACATCTCGCCCTATGACGAGTTCCAGCGCTACAAGCACCATCCGGAAATCTGCCGGCATATCGAGGGCGGCAAGCGGGTGGCCTATGGCGCGCGCGCCATCACCTCGGGCGGACTGCAGTCGGTGCCGAAGCTCGGTTTCCCGGGCGGCGCGCTGATCGGCTGTTCGGCCGGTTTCGTCAACCTGCCGCGGATCAAGGGCACGCATAATGCCATGAAGACCGGCATGCTGGCGGCCGAATGTGCCTTTTCGGCGCTGGCAGGCGGGCGGGCCAATGACGCGCTGGACGAGATGGATGCGGCCTATCGTGACAGCTGGGTCCACGAGGACCTCTCCAAGGTGCGCAACACCAAGCCGCTGATGTCGCGCTACGGGACCTTCATCGGCGCCGCGCTCGGTGTGCCGGACATGTACCTGCGCTCGTGGTTCGGCTTCGGCTACCTGCCCACGCTTGCGCACGGCAAGAGCGATGCCGAGTCCCTGATGCCGGCCAGCAGGTTCAAGCCGATCGCCTATCCCAGGCCTGACGGTGTCCTCAGCTTCGACAAGCTCACCAACGTGTCGTTCACCAATACCTATCATGCCGAGGACCAGCCCGTGCACCTGCTGGTCGGCGATGCCGAGTTGCAGCGGACCTCGGAGCTGGAGGTCTATGCGGGGCCGTCCCAGCGCTACTGTCCGGCAGGGGTGTATGAATGGGTCGAGGACCCCGACGGGTCGATGCGCTTCCAGATCAATTCGCAGAACTGCATCCACTGCAAGAC
>CAZDMQ010000056.1:0-24984 GCA_964506685.1 uncultured Hyphomonadaceae bacterium
GTCGCAATCAGGTCCTCGACCGGGACCGACGCCAGGGCAGCGATCGGCGCGGGCGCAGCGACATCCGCGGGCAGTACAGGCGGCACGTGGCGTGTCCGGACACCGCCCGTCACCGCAATGCCGCGGGCCAGCAGCAGCCGGCGAAAGCGTTCCGCCGCGCGTCGTGCCGGGCTGTCAACCGACAGGGCAAGGGTTCGTGGCGCGGCCGCAAGCGGGAGGCTGCCCGATATCTGCACAGTGTCGCTGCCGGGCGCCCGGTGCACGCTGAAATCCGCTTCCGGTTCCAGCCGGGTCACCAGGCGATTGTCGATGGCCATCAGGTCGTCGCCAGGCGACCAGGCGATCCGGGCGGGCTCACCGACAACATCGCCCGGCGCAATCTGGAGGGTCACCACATTTCCATCGACACTCAGGGCGGAAACCGGCGCACCATAGTCCCATTGCAGGTCGTCCCAGCTCCAGCCGACGGGATAGGGCTCGGCCGGCAGCCAGCTGTCATCCCCGATCACGTCATGCACGGCGGTCACGCCGGCGGCCGCAACGGCGTCTGCAAGCGTCGACAGACACTGCCGCGTGCAGGCTGGGTCGCCGGAAAGCGCAAGCTCACCGCCGCCGACAAGCGCAATATCAGGAGCCAGCCCGTCAGATCGGGGTTCGAGCTGAACCTGCGTGCCGGGCGCGGCCGCATCGAGCGCTTCGCGTGCAGCCATCGCCGCGGCGGTCGTCAGGATCTTGGTATTCGAGGCCGGCAGAAACCGTGCACCAGCCCCGAGCGAAAGCACCGGCGTGCCGTCGAGCCGTGCGATCGCGACCCCCCATTGTGCCCCTTCGAGGCCGGGCGCGTCGAACACAGCGCCGATGCGATCAGCAAGCGGGGCCGGCGGGGGGCTGCTCGCACACCCGACAGGACCAAGCGCGGCCAGCGCCATGAGGGCAGCGGCGGCAGCCCGGCGCATCACGCTGCAGGCTCCGCTCCGATCCGGTAGACCGCCGTGGCGGTCATGACCTGGGTATCACCCTGCATCGCCGCGCCATGGGCGAACACGAGCGTCCGCGTGCGCCGGTCCAGAACCATGGCAAAGTGCAGAGGAACCGAAGGATCGAGGCGGGCCGTATGGTCGACCGTCACCGAAACGGGCGCAACATCGGCGTCGCCGGCCGAGCGGGCTGCGAAGGCACGGACAGCACGCAGGAGGACAAGAAGGACCTGTTCCTCCCCCAGACCGGTTTCGGCAAGGCGGGCTTCGGTTTCGCCCGACCAGTCGATGTCTGGCAGGCTTGGTTCGGGATGCGGCATGGGCGGCTCCGGCTGGCGGTTGGTCGTGTGTAGTCAAACCGCCAGCAGGCGTCCACTGAAGGGGGGCCCGGACAGGGTCCCGGGCAGGGTCCCGGCCCAGCCTGCCTGCAGCATGACCGGACCGGTCGCGCCCGCCGCCTCAGCTCTCGTTCCAGAGCGTCCGCAGGGCTGTATCGGACTCCGGGGAGAGGCCCAGCCAGGCGATGCGATTGGCACCGGCATCGACGACGATCACCCGGTCACCGGGCTGGGCAACCGCGGCAAGGGCGCGTTGCACGCGGGCGATCCGCTGCGTGGTCTTCAGCAGGAAGATGCCGGGACTGGCCTCGACGAAGGCGCCGAGGTCCGACAATGCAGGAACGAGGCCGGTCTGCGTGTCGGCCGGCTTCAGCACGACCAGCATATTGGTCGGCGTGGCGAGTTCGTCGGCCGTGCGGGGGCGCCCGGTGGTGCCGTCGCCGGGACAATCATCGGCCCGGCCATCGGCTGCGTCTCCGGCCGGAACCGGCGCGGCGACCTGCAGGGCGCGAAAGGCGCCGCTGAGGGCGGCAACCTCGCCGGCGGGCCGGAAGGCGCCGCCGGCTTCTGCAACGTCGCTGTGGCCTGCGACCCGGCCTTCAGCGACGAACTTGCACATCTGGCCGAGCGTGTACGGTCCATAGACGGTTTCACCAGCCTTTACGCGCCAGACGCGGGGGTCAACGTCATCAAGATCGAGGGCAGGGCTTCCCATTTTCACACTCGCAATTAGGGTCGGAGGAGAGATCGACGATTCACGTTACCAAAAAGACAAGCAAACACCCTGGAGGACACCATGGCCGATCATGAATTTTCGAATGTGCGCAAGGAGGGCCCCCTGCTGATCGTGGAGATCAACCGGCCGGAGAAGATGAATGCGCTGCACCCGCCGGCGAACAGGGAACTGGGTGAGATATTCGATGCGTTCGCAGCCGACCCCGCGCTGTGGGTGGCGATCATCACAGGCGCCGGCGACCGCGCCTTCTCGGCCGGCAACGACCTGCGCTACCAGGCCGAGGGCGGGGAGATGTTCCCGGTGCCGTCCGGCTTTGGCGGGCTGACCGCGCGCTATGACCTCGACAAGCCGGTGATCGCGGCGGTCAATGGCGTCGCCATGGGCGGCGGCTTCGAGATCGCGCTGGCCTGCGACCTGATCATCGCCGCCGACACGGCACGGTTTGCCCTGCCCGAACCGAAGGTGGGCCTGGCCGCCCTCGCCGGCGGACTGCACCGGCTGCCGCGCCAGATCGGACTGAAGCGCGCCATGGGCATGATCCTCACCGGCCGGCACGTCCCTGCGGCCGAGGGCAAGGAGCTCGGTTTCGTCAATGAGGTCGTCCCGCAGGCGGAACTGATGGAGGCTGCAAAACGCTGGGCAGGGCTGATCATGGAATGCAGCCCGATGTCGATCCGCGCCTCCAAGCAGGTGGTCATGGGCGGGCTCGACATCGCCAACTACAAGGAAGCGTTCGAGACCCGGTTTCCGGCCATTGGCGAGTTGTTCAAGTCCGAGGATTTCATCGAGGGCCCACGCGCCTTTGCCGAGAAACGCAAGCCCAACTGGTCGGGGAAATAGGCCTCACCCTCCCCCGGACACGGCAACCCGCCCGAGGAAGCGGATCCCGAACCGGCGTCCCTGGGAGCGGACGACCTCTGCCCTCATCGTGCCGATGGTGAGGCTCTCGCCGACCATCGGCGCCTGTGTCATGGCCTCCAGCCCCGCGCCCGTCGCGGAGATGTCGAGGACATGGCACTGCATGGTGCGGCCGTCTGCGAGGGTGAGGAGCGCTGCACCGCTGGTGGCGTAGCGCCGGGTTTCCCGGGCTTCGTCGAGACCGAGGGCCTCCCGGTTCCAAAGCCAGGTCAGCCGGTCGACGATCTTGTCCCGCTTGCGTGCGGTCACATTGAAGACCACGCCGAACCCATGCTCGGTGTGGCGTACCACCTGGCCGGTGATGCGTCCGAGATCGTCAAGATAGAGGACAATGGTCTGGCCGATCGCAGGGCGGTAGGAGGCGATCACATGCGCGCCGGCGCAGGAGATATCCTGCGTCACCATCACGTGCTCTTCACTCTGCCCGTCGAGAAACCGGCCATGAACGGCCAGCAGAATACGCCGGAAGCGCCGCTTGTCCTGGGCCATGGAGGCGACGATCGCGCTGTCCTTTTCCACAGTCTGTATTCTTGCGGCGACGGCCATGGCTGAGCGGCTCCCAGGTCCCTTTCGTCCCGGTCGGGACGGCTTCACGAGCTGAGGTTAGATGCAGCGGGTTCATAAATCATTGCCAGTTCGCCCTTAAGCTTCTTCGGTTCCGGACAAGGCCATGCGAGCGAGCGCACGCAGCCATGGGGACCGCTCGCGACGGGCAGGCCTGGTCTTTCAGGGCCGCAGCGGCGCATCCTCAACAGCACCATTGCGCGACCTCAGGACCCGGTTGCTGCGGGTGCCCGGACGGCGAACCGCTCTCGATACCGGGTTTACGCGCGTCAGTCTGGCTGCCGGGACACGAGCCGCAGGCGTGGACGGCTTGGCGGACGCTCCGGTGGCCAGAGACCGACCAGGCGATGGGTCCAGATCGGTCGTCCGTCAAGCAGGCCCTCGCCACCCAGCGACTGATAGAGCCCGAGCAGCCGGGCCGCGCCGCCACTGTCGGCCGGCAACGGAGCCAGCGCCAGTTCCACCTCCAGCCGCTTGCCGGCCAGGGTCTCCCCCCGGGCCCGGGCAAGCGCGGGCGCATTACCATCGAGGACAGTCCCGATCAGCCCTTCGATCATCGACCGGTCCGGACCATTCCAGAGGCCAAGAAAGTCGTGATCGACCAGCGCCCGGCCAAGCTGGGCCGAGACGCCGTCGCCTGCGCTGGAAAAGATCCAGGCATCCTCAGGGGTCTTGCGGACGAGGAACAGGTTGGCCAGCAGGTCAGTGTCCCGCGACTCCAGACGGTCGTCGATGTCGACCGGGCCGGTCGGCGCACCGATCCGTTTCCAGGCGTCAAGCATGATCTTGGTATTGGGATGCGCGATACGTGGAAGCATCCGTGCGGTCTCCATGTCGGCGAGGAGGCGCGATTGCCCGACCCCCAGGTGGTTCGCAGGACAGGACGCAAGCGCCGCGCCAGAGAGCCTGAGACCGCCTCCTGCGGGAATTACACCTTCATGGCGCGAACCGGCTCGCCACCCGGGGCATGCAGGTGGCACGGCGGCCGCCCCCGAGGCGATTGCGGCGATCGCGCCCGGCGGGGGGCGTCTCACGGCGGAACAGGTGCGGCGGGTGCCGGTTCACGCCCCGCGCCGGGCCACCAGGAGCGCCACCGCACCGGCAAGGACCAGCGCCTCGAAGGCGATGAAGACAAGGAAATCCGATGTCGGCGGCCCGCCCATCATCCAGGCCAGGGGGCGCGCCAGGCAATAGCCGCCCATATAGGCGACGAGAAACCACAAGGCCGGCCGCGCCATGCTGGCAGACAGGCCCCCCGCAGCCGTAAGCGCGGCCGCGCCGAGGCTGACCCCGCCATAGATGCCGCGCAGTTCGAACGCCCCGTTCGGACCCGACACGTCAACACCAAGCTGGCCGGCCATCTCGATGGGGCTGACAAGGCTCCATATCCCGAAAGCCAGGAAACTCAGCGCCACCAGGGCAAGAAAAACGCGGGTCAGCATGGCTCTGCCTCCAATCCGGTTGTGAACGGGGCCGGACCGGTGGGGCGAGCCCGCCATCTTGACCCCGCGGCGAATGTCCCTAAGCCTCCGGTTTTGCGGACGCTGGAGCGATCGCCTTGCCTTTCTATCCTGCACACGACCAGCCACGGGTCGGGGTCATCATGGGCAGCCAGTCCGACTGGCCGACAATGGTGCATGCCTGTGACGTACTCAACCACTTCGATATCCCCCACGAGGCGCGGATCGTGTCTGCGCACCGGACACCGCTTCGCCTGCAAGAATATGCCGAAACCGCGCGCGGGCGAGGTCTCCGGGTGATTATCGCTGGTGCGGGCGGTGCGGCGCACCTGCCGGGAATGACAGCCGCCGCAACCAGCCTGCCGGTGCTCGGCGTGCCGGTACAGTCGAAAGCGCTGGCCGGGCTCGACAGCCTGTTGTCGATTGTCCAGATGCCCAGGGGGGTGCCCGTGGGCACGCTGGCGATCGGCGAGGCCGGGGCCGTGAACGCAGCGCTGCTGGCGGTCTCGATCCTGGCCGGCGAGGACGCTGCGCTGCTGGCCGCCCTTGAGACCTACCGGCGCGCGCAGACTGACGCGGTCGGCGAGGTGCCCGAGACCGAGAGTGAGACCGTGGCCGGAGACGGGACCGGAACCGGGGCGGGCCGGTAGCCCCATGATCCCCGTCGGCGGAACGATCGGCATCCTTGGCGGCGGCCAGCTTGGCCGCATGCTGGCCGATGCCGCGGCCCGGCTTGGCTTCGACGTGATCGTCTACTGTCCGGAACCGGATACGCCGGCCGCCCGCACCGCAGCACGCCACTGGCCCGGCGCGTTCGAGGACAAGGCCGCCCTCTCGGCGTTTGCACAGGCCTGCGATGCGGTGACCCTGGAATGGGAGAATGTGCCGGTCGCCGCTGCCGAGGCGGTGGCGGCGACGGGGACGCCGATGCGGCCCGGCGCCGGCGCGCTGGCGGTGGCGCAGGACCGGGCGGCCGAGAAGGCCTTTCTCGAACGCTGCGGCATCGCCGTGACCCCGTGGCGGGCGGTCGGCACGGCCGAGGACCTGCGCCGGGCGCTGGCCGGTTTCGGCGGACGCGGCATCCTGAAGACGCGGCGCGAGGGCTACGACGGCAAGGGCCAGGTGCGTCTCGGCGAGGACAGCGATCCCGGGGAAGCGCTGGACGCGCTGGGTGGCCAGCCGGCAATCCTGGAGGCCTTTGCCCCTTTCGAGCGGGAGGTCTCCGCCCTCGTCGCGCGCGGAAACGACGGGCGCATGGTGACGTGGGAGGTCCCGGAGAACACGCACGAAGGCGGCATCCTGCGCCGCTCCGAAGTGCCCGCTCCGGTCAGCGCAGAGGTGGCAGACCGGGCCAGGGCCGCGGCGATGCAGCTGGCCGAACGGCTCGATTATGTCGGCGTACTGGCGCTCGAATTCTTCGTCATGCCCGGCGGCGACCTGCTGGCCAACGAGTTCGCCCCGAGGGTCCATAATTCCGGCCACTGGACGCCGGAAGCCTGCCTGGCCGGCCAGTTCGAGAACCATGTCCGGGCGGTGGCCGGCTGGCCGCTAGCCAGCACGGAACTTGTCGTCCCAGGTGCGGTCATGGAGAACATCATCGGCGAGGTCCCGCTCCCGTTCGAGCTTCCGGGCGGCTCTGTAACCCTCTATGGTAAGCGCGAAGTGCGGGTCGGGCGCAAGCTCGGCCACGTCGTCCGCCTCCGCTCCGGGGGGTGAGACCGCCGCTGGTTCCGCCGGATCAGGTGCGCCGGAAAGCGCTCCATCCGGCACGCCGGCGAGCGGCGGGTCCAATTGGCGCCTCAGCGCGTAGCTGACCTGCATGAGATCGTGCGCATACGCGTCTTCCTCGGCAATCACGCCGAGAAGTTCGGTCTCGAACTGGTCCATGTCCGCCTCCCGCTCGCCGAGATCGGCCTCGCGGTCGCTCATCGCCTTGCCGGTATTGATGAGGGCCGAACCGGCGAAGCTCAGCAGGATGCCGAAGACGGTGATGACCACACCGTAAAGCGCGGCGTCCTCCAGCGTGAAGGGCGCCTCGACCACATCGGCGCCGGCCGAGACGACGGGGATGAGCTCATCCTCCCGGGCCTGCAATGTGGCGAGACGATCGGTCAGGGCCGCGCCTTCTGCGCGCATCGCCGCCAGCGTCTGACCGCCGCGGATGCCGTCAATCGCGCCGGCATAGAGCCCCTTGCTCGCCAGATAGGTCTGGGCGGCCCGGATGTCGTCGGCCGCATCGGCATTCATCAGCGCGATGAGCTCATGTGTCCTCGCCATTTCCGTGCGCGTCAGGGCGAGCGTCTCCTCGGCTGCCGCAAAGGTCTGGTTGCGGTCGGCGCTTGCCTGCTCGGCTTGAGAGACCTGGCCCTGCAGGGCGAGGATGTTGGTGTAGCCATCGCTGCAGGCCACGAGACCGAGCAGGCCACCATAGATGAGCGCCTGCCGCCAGTTGCGGTCCACCGCCTCGGCAATCACGGCGATGCCGAGCGCAATCGTCGTCACCGCGATGACGAAGCCGAGAAAGCCGATGCCGGGGATGGTCGGCAACAGGCCGGAAATGCCGGTGAAGGACACCATGCCGCTCATGGCGGCAAGTGCGAAGGCGGCCAGTGTCAGGGTGTAGCCGGCCAGGAGGCGGGGGGAGGGAAGCATGGGATCAGATCCTCGGCTTGGGTCAATCTACAGAGGGGGCATAGCCGGCCGGCGCAGGCCAGAGCCCGCGCCGGGGCCCGCCTAGTTGACGGGCGCATCCTCGCCATTGGCGGCTGCAGGCGCGTCCAGCCGGTCGGCCTCGAACTGCTTGAGCGCCTCCTGGTCGGCCGCGATCAGCGTCTCTATGAGCGACATCTCGGCCTCGCGCACGGCGAGGAAGGTCTCACGACGCTTGCGCATCAGGGCGCGGTAGCGGGCGACGGTGGACAGGAGCTTTTTCGACTTGGTGACGGACATGGGCGGACTCTCCATACGCTTGAACTGACTGAACTCATGGGTGAACGGTCTGCGATGGCGGCACGCCGGATTAACTATTGGGGCAAACTCGCCCGAAAGTTGCCGCATTGTTCGCACTCCGTTCCAAGCCATCACTGCCGCCTAAAGGTTAATGAAAAGTTTACGCAAATCCGGACCGGCCGCCCCGGGGTGCCCGATCCGCACAAAACCGGCGACATATTCCGTCTTTGTTCGTTAATGTTCCGCAATATTCGTTAATGATGCGCAAACCGCTGGCATTCGGGAGCCCTTCCCGTTCGGCCTGCCGCGCATGCGCCGGGGCACGGCAAATTCGTTAACGCGGCAGCGAGGGCGGCAGGCCGGGCGGAAAGGATGCCCGGGACGACTTTTCCCCTCCCCCTGTCGGCACAATCCTGCTTGGATGGCGGCGATCAGCCGGAGGAGGACACAAGTATGGCAGGCACGGTTCAGGGCAGCTGCGACCCGAAGTTCGCGAAGGTGAAGGCAGAGTTCGAGCGAAATTTTGCCGAGCGCGGCGAGGTTGGCGCCTCGGTCTGCCTCAGCGTCAATGGCGAGACGGCACTCGATCTCTGGGGCGGGATGGCCGATCCCGACACCGGCGAGCCGTGGGAGGCGGACACCACCTGCATCATCTTTTCGTGCACCAAGGCAGCCACGGCGCTCTGCGCGCATATCCTGATCGATCGCGGCCAGCTCAACCCGGCCGCCCAGGTTTCGGACTACTGGCCAGGCTTCGCGAAGAACGGGAAGGAGAGCACCACCGTCCAGATGATGCTCAATCATGAGAGCGCCATCCCCGCCAATCGCGAGCCGATCCGCCCCGGCGGCTTTCTCGACTGGGACTACATGGTCTCGCGCATGGAAGAGGAAGAGCCCTGGTGGGAGCCCGGCGCGCGCAATGGCTATCACATGGTCAATTTCGGCTGGACCGTGGGCGAACTGGTCCGCCGGGTCTCGGGCAAGTCGCTGGGGGCCTTCTTCGCCGAGGAAGTGGCTGGCCCCATGGGCGCCGATTACTGGATCGGCGTTCCCGATGATTTCTCCCACAGGGTCGCGCCGATCCGCCTCTACGCGCCGCAGCCGGACGATGTGCCGACGGAGTTCACCCGGAAGCTGATGACAGACCCGGCCTCGCTGCAGCACCTCTCCTTCCTGAACAATGGCGGCTGGAACATGAACGATCCGGCTGCGCACCGGGCCGAGATCGGCGGGGCGGGCGGCATTTCCAATGCGCGCGGACAGGTCGCCTGGTACAGCTCGCTGGCCTGCAATGATGGCCGGCTGGTCTCGCCCGACCGGCTCACGGCCATGAGCATGGTGTCGACGGCGACCAGCCGCGACGCGACACTGCTGGTGCCGACACGCTTTGCCTCGGGCTTCATGAAGTCGATGGACAACCGGGCCTATCCGCAGGGCGACCAGATGAGTGCGATCATCGGCGAGAAGGCATTCGGCCATGTCGGGGCGGGCGGTTCGATCGGGTTTGCCGACCCCGAATGCGGGCTCGCCTTCAGCTATACCATGAACCAGATGGGTCAGGGCCTGTTGCTGAACGCCCGCTGCCAGAGCCTGATCGACGCCACCTACGAGGCGCTGGGTTATCGCACGAACCGGCCCGGCGCCTGGGTGCGCTAGGACGGCGGCGGATCAATCTGAAGCCCTTGATGGTGTGGATCGTTTGTCCCTGGGAGGAGCATACCGGACCAGCATGCGCGCATGCTGGACGGATTGCGACGCGGGCGGGGCGAACGGGACGCGCCAAGCGTGCTGGCTCCTGAAGCTTTGGTTTTCAGGGCGCTGTAACGAATAGACGCCCCTCCGGGCCACGGACCTTTTCCGCTACGCTCCTGACCCTGACGAAAAATTCCAGTGGTCAGGGGGGGCAGATCTTTCGCCCGACGCTCTACCCCCCGGCCCCGCTTTCCCCTCTAGCTCCGTTCGGAACGGGCAGGCGCGAAGCGGTCAAGCAGCGGACCGAGAATGCGGCCGCCCATCTGGCCAAGGCGCATCGCGCCCCTCAGGCGGGCCATGATGAAGGCATCCAGTGCGTCGGGATCCGGCGCGCGCAGCCAGTAGAGCACGATGGGCGGCAGTGTCGAGGCCAGCAGCGCGCGCTTGGAATAGTGGTTGTAATCCTCCGAGGTGTCGCCGATCCCCGTCCAGATCGTGTCGGCAACCGACCAGGTGCGCGCTGCCGCGTCGGCCGTGCCCCATGGCACGAACCCTCGGGCCGAGGCACGGGCAACCGCCTCACGGTGCGGCTCGAGCGCATCCAGCCAGGTCCGCACGCCGAGGCCGACGCGCTCATGGACCCTGAGAGCCGCAAGATCGGCATCGGCCAGCCGTTCGGCGGTATCGGCTTCGGCCTGGTCGAAGAAGGCGCGCAACAGGTCGCGAATCCCCAGCGGCGCCGCAAGGGCCCGCTCCCCGGCGTCCAGCCCGGCCGCATCGGCTGCGCGCTCGGCGGCTGCCTGCGTCCAGCCCGCCTCACCGACGAGCGGCAACAGGTGGCGCAGCCATTTTTCCCGCAAGGCTTCAGAAACGGTTTCCATGCCCTATATATAAGGGTGTAGGCAGCTTGATTGCGCCGTGTTATAGGCGCGCACCCGGTGTTCGGGAGCGTGTGCGGCGCGTCTCTGTATGCCAGATCAATCAGATACCGGTGCGGCGCGGCAGGCAGTTGCTTCGTTCGCACCCTTGCCAATGGAGAAGACCCATCGTCCAGATCATCGTCCGCGACAATAATGTCGAACAGGCCCTGCGCGCCCTCAAGAAGAAGATGCAGCGCGAAGGCCTCTTCCGGGAAATGAAGGCCCGTACGCATTTCGAAAAGCCCTCCGAGAAGAAAGCGCGCCAGAAGGCTGAAGCCGTGCGCCGCGCCCGCAAGCTTGCCCGCAAGCGCGCCCAGCGCGAAGGCCTCGTCTAGGATATCCCGGCTAGCCAGGGTCGGGACCTGAAGTCTCTGCCTCGCCCTTCCTGATGCCCCCTTGCTGCTCGCCGGTCGCACGATGCAACTGATCTCTTTGCTGTCGGCCGGGACAGGCCATCGGACCCTTGCGCGGTGACTTGACAGTAACGGTTGCGGGCGCAATCGGTAGGGGAAGCGGGGGCCAGCCGGACATGACACGATCCCAGATCGCGATATCCATTGCCCTGTCGGCGCTGCTATCGGCCTGCGCCGGGGGGCCGAACTACACCGCCGAGCAGTGCGCGGGGATCGACTGGCGGGCGCTCGGCCTGCAGGATGGCCGCAATGGTCAGTCCATGACCGCCCTCAATGATGAGATCACCGGTTGCAAGCCCTTCGGCATTGCGCCCGATCTTGAGACCTACAGGGCCGGGCACGATGAGGGCCTCAAGACCTATTGCCAGCCAGCCATCATCCTCGAAGCTGCCCTGAAGTCGGTCGGTGATCCCTATGTCTGCCAGCCGCTTTCAGATGATCTCGAAGCGGCCATGACCCAGGGCCGCGAAACCCGCGCCGCGGTGGCACGCTACCAGAACGTGAAGGCGCAATATGACCAGCTCATCCAGCGCCGGGGCCAGATCGAGGAGGAAGGCAGTCGCCTGACCAAGCTCTACAATGCCTCTGCGGATGAGACCGAGCGCCAGCAGATCGCCCAGCGGACCGCTTATCTCCGGGGCCAGCTTGACGCGGTGAACCAGCAGATTGCCGACGCCCAGCCCGTCATGCAGCAGGAAGCGGCCGCCTATGAAGCGGCGGTGCAGACATATGAGCGCTTCCGCGAGGGCCTCCCCGCCCCGGTGGCGGCGCCTGCAGGTTAGAGCGTCGGGCGAAAGATCTGAAACCCCTGACCACCGGAATTTTTCGTCAGGGTCAGGAGCGTAGCGAAAAGGCAAGTGGCCCGGAGAGTCGTCTCTTCGTTACAGCGCTCTGAAAAACCAAAGGTTTCAATAGACATCCCGCTTGGCACATCCCGTTCGCCCCGCCCGCGTCGCAATCCGTCCAGCATGCGCGCATGCTGGTACGGTATGCTCCTCTCAGGGACGAATGATCCACACCATCAGGGGCTTCAGATTCATCGCCCGCCGGGCATGAGCCGTTTCAGCCCTTTCAGCATGTCGTTCACGCCGGCCCCGTGGACCGCGCCTGCACGGTAGACGCGGGCCGCACCCCAGAGGATCAGACCGGTGGCGAGCGCCATCAGGAGCAGCTGTCCGGTCACCTCCCACAGGGAGGGCTCGGTCGGCGCGCGCAGGATCAGCAGGAATGGCGTGAAGATTGGCACCCATGACAGGACGGCCAGGACCGGCGAGGCCGGGTCGCTGATCGCGATGAACACCATGAACAGCGGCACCATGAGGAGGACCAGCATGGGCGACATCAGCGTCTGCGCTTCCTGGATCGTGTCGCACAGCGAGCCCATGGCGAGGAAGATGGCGCCATACATCAGGTAGCCGAGCAGGAAGCTGAGCAGGGCCGGCACAAGGATGGACGGCCTGAAGACCGCGCCGGCCACGCTGCCGGCGATTTCGAGCATGTCCGGCGGCAGGGCCGAGCTGGCATAGCTCGCGGCCGCGACAGAGCCTGCCGCCCAGAAGAAGATCAGCGTCATCGAGACGGCCAGCACGGCGATGAGCTTGCCGGCCAGGAGCTGCGGCAGTTCCACCGAGGTCAGCAACGTATCGAAGATCTTGTTCGACCGCTCCTCGATCGTCCCCATGAGCAGGTAATTCACCACCGAGAAGATCAGCATCCAGAGCAGGAAGGCGATGGCGACCGACACGATGGTGGGCGCCAGGTCAGCGGCCGTTACCTCGGCGGTCTGCCCTGCATCCTCACGCACCTTGCGTTCCAGAAGTTCGGGCGTGGCAGCGCGGATATCGTCGAGAATGGCGGGCGAGACGCCTGCCTCGGCGAGCACGCTGTCACGGGCGAGGGCCGAGGCGGCGCGCTCGGCGATCGACTTGACCTCGCCGATGGTCACCGTCTCGCTCCAGTATTCGATCCCCTCCGGCGTCCGGATCAGCGCGGCGAACAGCGGTTGCGGCCCGCTGGGTGTGTCGAGCAGTTTTTCGCCGAGCAGCCAGCGTCGCAGCGCGTCAATTGTCAGGGCGGGCGGGTCGATGCGGCGGAACCCGTCGCGCGGGATCGCGAGCCCCGCCGCGTCGGGATCGAGCCCGACCGCTTCGAGGGCGCTGCGAATGTCACCGTTCCTGGCTGCTGCGGCCTCGAAGGCATCGGCCGTTTCCCCGGCATCTTCCCCCGACAGTGTCCCGAGGGCGAGGATCTGGGCGCGCAGCGCATCCACTTTCCGCTCCAGCTGTTCGGCATCCATGGCCGGGCCGAGCGCGCCAGCCGGGTCGATGACGGCGTAATAACGCTCCGGCGTCTGCGAGGCAGCGAGGGCCGGGCCGATCAGGCCGAGACTGAGAAAGAAGGGCGTGAGCAACAGGCCGAGCCAGAAGCCCCAGGCCGTGACATAGCCGAGATAATCGCGGCGGGCGACAAGGTAGACCGAGCGGATCATCGGGCCGCTCCTGCAAAGGTCGAACGCGCGCCGGGCTGGCCGGCGGACTCGTCATCGGCCCGGCCGGCCAGCGAGATGAAGACATCGCGCAGCCTTGCCTCTTCCGGGGCGAAGCCCGAGATCGGCGCGCCGGCGGACAGAGCAGCCCGCAGCGCATCCTGGGCATCGCGTCCCTGGGGAAGGCTGACATGCCACCATGCACCGGCCTCGTCCTTGGCATCGCGCTCGGCCTGATAGCCGGCCGCGGCGAGCGCCCCACCGAGGTCGAACCCGTCGCTGACGCCGATCCGGACCCGCCGCCCGAGGGCGCTGAAGGCCTCTTCGAGCGTGCCGTCGAAGACCTTGCGTCCGCGCGCCATCATCACGATGGTGTCGCAGAGCCGCTCGGCGTGTTCCATGACGTGGGTCGAGAAGACGATCGTCGCCCCACGGCTGTGCTGGTCGCGGATGAGGTCCTCCAGCGCCTGCTGGTTGACCGGATCGAGCCCGGAGAACGGCTCGTCGAGGATCAGCAGGTCGGGCTCGTGGGCCAGGGTCGAAAGGATCTGGACCTTCTGCGCCATGCCTTTCGAGAGTTTCGAGATGCGGGTCCGTGCGAAGTCCTGCAGGCCGGAGGCTTCCAGCAGTTCGCCGGCGCGCCGGTTGGCCTCGGCGGCGCCAAGCCCCTTGAGGCGGGCGAAATAGGCGATGGTGCTGACCGGGTTCATCTTCTTGTAGAGGCCGCGCTCCTCGGGCAGGAAGCCGACCCGGCGCAGGGTCTGCATGTTTGGCGGCGCGCCGAACAGGTGAGCCTCTCCCTCGTCGGGTGGCATGATCCCCAGGGCCATGCGCAGGCTGGTGGACTTGCCGGCACCGTTCGGCCCGAGAAAACCGACGATTGCCCCCGGCTCGACCCGGAAATCGAGAGCGTCCACCGCGGTGAATCCACCAAAGCGCTTGGTGGCGTGGGTCAGTCGCAGTGGATCATGGGGCATGAGGCATCGGTCTCCCGGTTCGCGGATGGTGACAGAATATCGACGTTCGATATGATCGGCCAGATGAGATCGGATTTTCGGGTTGCCAATTGCTGAATGCCGTCGCAGCATCGGTACATGAACACAGATCTCGGTCCGATCGACCAACGCCTGCGCCGTTCCGTGGAGCCTGCCGACAAGGAGGACGACGAGGTGTTGCTTGCCCGCATCGATGACGCTCTGGCCCGGCTCGAGGCCGGCAGCTTCGGTTATTGCGCGCGCTGCGGCGAGAAGATCGCCATCCCCCGGCTCGTACAGGATCCGGCGGCGCGTCACTGCGGCGCGTGTGACCGGGACTGAGACGGGCCACCATGCGGCCTTGCAAGGGTCGGGTCACCGTCCGGTGGTCCTTCCCCTCCCGGGTTCAGTTACCGAGCAGGGCGCCGGTCACCGTGATAATGAACTGGATCAGGACGGCAAGGCCGGACAGGCCGACGACGGTGGCGAGCCAGGCGCCCCCCATGTTCATCAGCGTGCCCCCGACGATGCCGGCACCCGCGCAGATCACCAGCGCCACGAACCAGTTCAGCCCGAGCGCCACGGCGAGCACCGCATAGCCGATCACCAGCATGAGGATCGCGCTTCCCCAGAGACTGGCCCGCATGAAACCGTCCCAGGTGCGTTGCTGTTCGGAGACATCCATGTCACCGCGCGTGTAATCGGCAGACGCCATCGTGCTCTCCCCACTCTCATGCTTTACAGGCATGGTGTTTAAACAGCTTCACTCGGCGGTCAAGGCGACGTTTTGTGCCAGTCCGGACGTTCGCTCAGTTCAGCAACCGGTTCGATTTTGGCGGCGTCGGGACGAAGGGCTTTGGCAGCGGCGCGGCGGGCACTCCCTCCTCGGCGAGCGCCCTTGCGTCCTCCGGTGCGGTTTCACCCCAGATCGGGCGCGTTTCGGTCTCGCCATAATACATCGCTCGTGCCTCGCCGGCGAAACGGTCACCGACATATTCGAAATTCTCGGCGATATGCTTGCGGGCGCGCGCGGCGATGTCAGTCAGTTTCGCACCGGGCCGCGGGTCCCGGGAGCGGGCGAGAGCGGGGGCCATGATCTGCTTGGCCGTCTTCGCCCCATCACAGACCGGGCAGAGCACCTCCCCGGCCTCGGCCTGGCGGTCATAGGCTTCCGAGGAGGCGAACCACGCCTCGAACGCAGCCTCGCAATCGAGACAATGGAGCGCGTAACGGATCATGCGAGCCCCAGCATGGCATCGAGCTTGCCCTGCCGGTCAAGCGCTTGCAGTTCGTCGCACCCTCCGATGGGGGTGCCGTCAATGATGATCTGGGGGAAGGTGCGGCCGCCTCCCGACCGTTCGGTCATCTCCCGGCGGCGGGCCGCATCCATCCCCGCATCGATCTGTTCGTAGTCCACCCCCTTGTTCTTGAGCAGTTTCAGCGCCCGCGTACAGTAGGGACAGAAGGCTCGGGTGTAGACAGTGACATGCGACATGGGACGCTCTCCTTGGGCCAGCGCCCTGTCATATGGTGATGTCTCGCTCGCGGACAACGCGGGCGAGCACGAGGACGTCCACCGCCGACGCGCCGGCCTTTTTCAGGGCACGGACACAGCCGCCGAGGGTTGCGCCGGTGGTCAGCACGTCATCGACGAGCAGGATGCGGCGGCTCTCGATCAGCGAAGCATAACGGGGACGGGCCGCGAAGGCGCCGGCCACGTTGCGCCGCCGGGCGCGGGGATCCAGCCCCCCCTGGCTGGGCGTCGCCCGGATCCGCCTGAGAGCGGCGACCTTCACCGGCACTCCGGACGGACGGCCCACGGCCTGGGCGAGCCAGCCGGCCTGGTTGTATCCGCGCTGCACGAGGCGGCGATAATGCAGCGGGACGGGCACGATGAGGTCGGCATCAGCCAGCAGCTCGTGTCCGGCCCGGCGCATCCAGCCGGCCACGAGGGCGAGCCCGTCCCGGCGACCGGCGCGCTTGATGTCGAGCACGATCTTGCGCGACGCCTCATTATAGGCCAGCGCGGCACGGGCCCGGCCCCAGGCGGGTGGACGGGCCAGGCAGGCCGCGCAGGTCTCCGGCTCGCCAAGGTCGATCGCCAGCGGCAGTCCGCAGCGCTCGCACCAGGGCGGGCTGAGCAGGCTCAGCCGGACCCAGTCCTCGGCCGGCAGGAGGCCACCACCGGCGCCTCGGGCCGGGCTGAGCAGGGAGCGTCCGGGCCAGAGAAGGTCAGCGCAGCCCTGCAGGCTGCGCGCCGCAAGCCGCCGCGTCGGCGCGGTCCCGGCCCGGGCCGCCTGCAGGAGGGACGACCCGCCGGCACCCCCCTTGGTGGTTGCGCCGCGCCGGTCCATATCCCGGTCCATGTCCCGTCCCGATCCGCCCACAATCTTCGATCTCCAGCGCGTGAAGGCCCATCGCTGCCGCGCCGCGCAGCGCTGGGACGAGTATGACTTCCTCAAGGCGCGGCTGTCGAGGGACCTTCTCGACCGGCTGGAGGATACGCCCCGGCCCTTCCCCCTGGCGCTGGATCTCGGCTGCCATGGCGGCACGCTCGCCGCACGTCTGGACGGCCACCCGCAGGTCGGCGCGGTCGTGGCGGCCGATCCGTCCCCGGCCATGGCCCGGCGTGCCGGCAAGACCGCCCGCTGCCCTGCCCTTGCCTGCAGCCTCGAGACCCTGCCCCTCGCCGATGCGAGCGTCGACCTGGTTGCGAGCGTGGCCAGCCTGCACTGGGCCAATGACCTTCCGGGCATGCTGGTCCAGGTGCGCCAGGCGCTGCGGCCGGACGGGCTGTTTCTCGCCTGCCTGTTCGGCGCCGGCACGCTGGTCGAACTCCGCACCGTACTCGATGCCGCCGAAACGGCTTTGCGCGGCGGGATCTCGCCACGGATATCGCCACTGCCCCGGCTGCAGGACCTCGCCGCCCTGATGCAGCGAACGGGATTTGCCCTGCCGGTCGTCGATACCGAGACGGTGACGGTGCGCTATGATGACATGTTCAGGCTCCTTTCGGACCTGCGCGGGATGGGCGAGCAGGCCGCCTTTCCAGGCGAGCGGACCGCATCCCTGCGGCGGGATGTGCTGATGGCCGCTGCCGCCGCCTACCAGGAGCGGTTTGCCGATCCGGACGGCCGCATCCGGGCCAGTTTCGAGGTGACGTGGCTGTCGGGCTGGGCGCCCGGGCCGGGCCAGCCAAAGCCGCTGCGCCCCGGCAGCGCAAAGGCGAGCCTTGCCGCTGCGGTCGGTGCGCAGGAGCGGTCTGCCGGGGAAGCGGCGGGGACACCTGCGCCGGAAACGGACGAGACGTCATGAACGGTGGCCTGTGGGGCCTGCGCTGGCGGCTGCCAGCCAGTCGAACAGGGGCAGGTCGGCCGCCGGGGCGGGATAATCGTGCAGCGCTGCCGGCTCGACCCAGGCAAGGCGCTGGCCTTCCCGCGGCTGCGGCGCGCCTTGCCAGCGCTGGCAGCCATAGAGCGGCATCAGCAGGTGGAACGTCTCATAGGCGTGGCTGGCGAAGACGAGCGGGTCGAGATCGGCCGGATCGACGGTGATCCCCAGCTCCTCTTCCAGTTCCCGCACGAGCGCGGCCTCGGGGGTCTCGCCGGGATCGAGCTTGCCGCCGGGAAACTCCCACAGACCGGCCATGGACTTCCCCTCCGGTCGCTGCGCCAGCAGGATACGGCCGTCGTGATCATGGAGCGCAGCGGCGGCGACGAGCATGAGAGGACGGGGACCGCTCATGTGCGGTAGGCGCCGTTGATGTCGATATAGGCGTGGGTGAGGTCGCAGGTATGGACCGTCGCGGTGCCGGGCCCGGTGCCGAGCGAGACGCGGAGGGTGATCTCCGGGGCGGCACAGATCGCGCTGGCGGTGGCTTCGTCATAGCCTGGCGCGCGGCCCCCGGCTTCGGCGACCGCATGCGCGCCGAACCAGATGGCCAGCGCCGACTGGTCGAAGGCCACACCGGCCTTGCCGGCTGCCATCACCACCCGGCCCCAGTTTGCATCGCCCGCCGCCAGCGCCGTCTTGACCAGCGGGGAATTGGCGATCGACGCCGCCACGGCGCGGGCATCAGCCGGCGAGGCGGCGCCCTCGACGTGGATGGTGATGAATTTCGTCGCCCCCTCGCCATCCCTGACCACGGCAAAGGCGAGGTCCCTTGCGACGGCGAGGAGGGCATCGCGGAAAGCGGCCAGTCGGGGATCGCCCGGATCGTCGATCGGGGCATGGCCGGCCGCACCGGTGGCGAAGACCATGAAGGTATCGGAGGTCGAGGTGTCGCCATCGACGTTGATCGCGTTGAAGGTCTGATCGGTCACGGCCCGGACGAGGTCGCCCAGCAGGGCCGGTGCGATGGCCGCGTCGGTGACGATATAGGCGAGCATGGTGGCCATGTTCGGGGCGATCATGCCCGAGCCCTTGGCGATCCCGGCAAGCGCGACGGCATGGCCGTCGATCTCGATCTGCGCCCCGGCCCCCTTGGGATAGGTGTCGGTGGTCATGAAGGCGCGGGCGAGGGCCTCCCAGTCGGGCGGGCCGAGCCGGCTGGCCAGCTCCGGCACCTTGGCGCCGACAAAGTTGGGATCGGCCAGGGGCTCGCCGATGACCCCGGTGGCGGCGAGATAGCAGTCAGTCCTGTCCACCCCGAGTGCAGCGGTCAGGCTGGCCAGCGAGGCGTCGTTCTTGAGCCGGCCGCTGGTCCCGGTGAAGGCATTGGAGTTGCCGGAATTGACAAGCAGGGCGCGGGCGCTGCCGCCGCTTGCCGCCAGCGCCTCGCGGCACCACAGCACATCGGCCGAGGCTGTGGCCGAGCGGGTGAAGACGCCGGCGCACCGGGTGCCGGGGTCGAACACCATCAGGAAGACATCCTCACGGTCGAGCCCGCGCGGGGCATAGAAACCGCGGGAGGCGGTCGCGGCCCGGACCCCGTGCACCTGTGGCAGGTCTGGAAAACGGGCCGGAGCGAAGGGGGACGGGGCGAGGATCAAGGTGCGCCCTCCCCCTCATCACCCGTTCCGCCGTCACCCTCTCCGCCGTCCCCCTCTGGCGCAGCACTGTCTGCTACGTCGTCAGCGGTTCCGGCGAGGGCTGGCGTATCGCCCGGCGTGATCGAGGCCTCCGCACGCAGCCGTTTCAGGATCTTCGAGATTTCCGTGTAGGTCAGGAAGGTGACGATATCGGGTCGCATTTCATCGAGCGTTTTCGGCGGCGGCGTCCGCCGGTCCTCGACCTTGATGATGTGCCAGCCCTGTTCGGTTTCGAAGGGCTCCGAGATCTCGCCGACGGCGGTGTTGGCGATGGCACCGGCAAAGGGCTCGCCCATGCGATTGGGTTCGACATAACCGAGCGCCCCGCCCTCGATCCGGCTGGCCGTGTCTTCCGACATTTCGAAGGCGACGGTCGTGAAATCCTCGCCGGAGGTGATCCGCTCATGGGCCATGCGGGCATCGGCCTCGGTCGAGAGCAGGATGTGGCGCAGGCTGACCTCGTCATCGATCTGCTGCAGTTCCGCCTGTTCCGCGAACATCTTCCGGATGCTCTCCTCGGTCACCTCGCGCGCCACGAGGTTCTCCACGAGCAGGTTGCCGAGCACCCGCTCGCGGGCCGATTGCAGGCGGCGGCGGGCATTGGCATCAAGGTGCAGTCCACGCGCGGTAGCCTCCTGGGCGAGCAGGGCCTGGTCGATGATCTGGTCGAGCACGAGTTGGAAGTCCGGATCGTCGCGGGTGAACGGATCGCCCGGTTCGGCCAGCCCCTGCGCGGCTGCTTCCAGTTCGACATCTATCATGTAGATCGGCTGTCCATTGACCCTGGCCGCGGTCGCAGCCTCGATATCGAGGGCCTGGAATTCGTCCTCCGGAGCCGGCGAACAGGCAACCACGATGAGGGCAAGTGCGACGGTGAATCCTGTCTTCAGCGGCAGGGTCGGCATGGATCATATCTCCCAGCGTGCGCAGGTCGGCGCATTGACACCCCAAAAGCGGGTTCTTAAGTCTCCCAGGTCCGCGGGTCGAGAGGGTTTTCCGACGCGCAGGCATATGGTCCCGCGTCGGGGGTGAGGGGCGAAGGCGCCGTCCTGGCGCGGTAGCAATCTTTGCCTTCGTAGCGTATTGGTCAGCCGGATGCTTTCTTTTGCCCGTAAAATCCTTGGCACAGTCAATGATCGCCAGCTCCGCCCGCTGAAGAGCCGGGTGAACCGGATCAATGCGCTGGAGCCCATGTTCGAAGCGCTGTCCGACGAGGCGCTGAAGGAAAAGACGAACGAGTTTCGCCAGCGCCTGTCGAATGGCGCCAGCCTTGATGATGTTCTCGAAGAGGCCTTCGCCGTGGTCCGCGAAGGAGCCAAGCGCGCGCTCGGCATGCGGCATTTCGACGTGCAGTTGATGGGCGGCATGGTGCTGCACCGGGGCAGTATCGCCGAGATGCGGACCGGTGAGGGCAAGACGCTGGTGGCGACGCTGGCGGTGTATCTCAATGCCCTGTCGGGCAAGGGCGTGCACGTGGTCACCGTGAATGACTATCTCGCAAGCCGCGATGCGGACTGGATGGGCCAGCTCTACACCTTCCTCGGCATGACGGTCGGCAAGGTCGTCCACGGCGTCGATGACCAGGCCCGCAAGGCAGCCTATGCAGCCGACATCACCTACGGTACGAACAATGAGTTCGGCTTCGACTACCTGCGCGACAACATGAAGTATTCGGTCGACCAGATGACCCAGCGGGGCCATCACTATGCGATCGTCGACGAGGTCGACTCGATCCTGATCGACGAGGCCCGCACGCCCCTGATCATTTCCGGGCCGACCGATGACCGCTCCGATCTCTATCGCGCGGTTGACGCCATCGTGAAGGGGCTGGACGAGGCCGATTTCGAACTCGACGAGAAGCAACGCTCGGTGATCTTTTCCGAAGAGGGCATGGAGCGGGTCGAAGCCCGGCTGATCGAGGGCGGTGTGCTCGAGGGCTCGCTCTGGGACCCGGCGAACATCTCCATCCTGCACCATGCCAACCAGGCCCTGCGCGCGCACAAGCTCTACCAGCGCGACAAGGACTACATCATGAAGAACGGCGAGGTGATGCTCATTGACGAGTTCACCGGCCGGATGATGGAAGGGCGGCGGCTCTCGGAAGGCCTGCACCAGGCCATCGAGGCCAAGGAAGGCACCACGATCAAGCCAGAGAACCAGACGCTCGCCTCGATCACCTTCCAGAACTATTTCCGCCTCTACGACAAGCTCGCCGGCATGACGGGCACCGCCCAGACCGAGGCCTCCGAATTCGCCGACATCTACAAGCTCGACGTGGTCGAACTGCCGACCAACAAGCCGATCCAGCGGCTCGACGAGGACGATGTCGTCTACCGTACCGCGCAGGCGAAGTATGACGAGATCCTGCGCGATGTGCGCGACTGCCACGAGCGCGGCCAGCCCGTTCTGCTCGGCACTGCCTCGATCGAGAAATCGGAGCTGCTGTCCTCGATCCTGGTCGCCGCGAAGATCCCGCACACGGTGCTGAACGCCCGCCAGCACGAACACGAGGCCCAGATTGTTGCCAATGCCGGGGTGCCCGGCGCGGTGACGGTGGCCACCAACATGGCGGGCCGCGGCACCGACATCCAACTCGGGGGCAACCTCGAAATGCGGGTCTGGAAGGAGAAGGCCGAAAAGGAAGCCGCGCTCGGCCGGGAACTGACGAAGGGCGAGCTCGAAACCCTGACCGCGCAGATCCGGGCCGACATCGAGATAAAGAAGAAACAGGCCCTCGATGCGGGCGGGCTCTACGTGCTCGGCACCGAGCGCCACGAAAGCCGGCGGATCGACAACCAGCTGCGGGGCCGGACGGGCCGCCAGGGCGATCCCGGCAAGTCGAAGTTCTACATCTCGATCCAGGACGACCTGATGCGGATCTTCGCCGCCGACCGGATGGATGCGGTGATGCGCCGGCTCGGCATCAAGGATGACGAGGGGATCACCCACCCCTGGATGAACAAGGCGATGGAGACATCGCAGAAGAAGATCGAACAGCGGAATTTCGAGATCCGCAAGAACGTTCTCAAGTATGACGACGTGATCAACGACCAGCGCAAGGCGATCTTCGAGCAGCGCCGGGAATTTCTCGAGGCCGAGAGCGTCAGCGAGACCATTTCCGAGATGCGCGAGGACGTGATCGACGCGCTCGTGGCCTCGACCATGCCCGAACGGGCCTATGCCGAGCAGTGGAACCTCGACGGTCTTGACGAGGGGCTGAAGCGCGACCTGCGGCTCGACCTGCCCGTGCGCGAGTGGGCGAGCGAGGAAGGCGTGGCCAATGAGGAGATCACGCGCCGCATCAAGGACGCAGCTGCGGCGGTCTATGCGGAAAAGCGCAAGCTCGCCGGCGGCCAGCAGGTCGAGTATATCGAGAAGCAGGTGCTGCTGCAGGTCATGGACATGCAATGGCGCCAGCACCTGCAGCAGATCGATCACCTGAGATCGGTCATCCACCTGCGCGGCTATGGCCAGCGCGATCCGCTGAACGAGTTCAAGGAAGAAGCGTTCAAGCTGTTCCAGAACCTGATCGGCGAGCTTCGGGTGATGGTGACGCGGTCGCTCATGGGGCTCCGGATCGAAGGGGCACAGCCGGCCGCCGCCGCCCCGCAGGCTGCGCCGCAAAATCTGCGCGAATCCCATCTCGACCCCGATACCGGCGTCAATGAAATGGATCCTGATGGCCCGTCCTCGCCCCTCCCCCAGGCAGAGGAGGACTGGTCGAAAACGCCGCGCAATGCGCAATGTCCCTGCGGATCGGGCAAGAAATACAAGCATTGCCACGGCAATCTCGCACGCCAGGAAGCCTGATCGCGCGGTTGTGGTCTGCGCTGCGAGGGCGGCCCCCCCGCCAAACGGGCTGAACCGGCCCCCACAGGGTTGCCGCCGCCCGGGCACCCATGCAAGCTGCCGGTCCTTGTCGGTGTACGAACGGAGTCCATGATGATCCAGACCTGCAGAGCCCTGCTTTCGGCCCTTGCGGCTTTCGCGCTCGCCACCGGCGGACATGCCACCCCGTCCGACGCGGGAGCCGACATCACAAGCGGCGTGGAGGCGCGGGCCGACCAGACCGAAGCCATTGCCCTTGAACTTTGGGAGACTGCCGAGGTCGGTTACCAGGAGCGGAAATCCTCGGCCCTCCTGCAAACGGCGCTGCTCAATGAGGGCTTCGAGGTCGAAGCCGGCGTGGCCGGGATCCCCACCGCCTTTGTCGCCAGTTGGGGCGATGGCGGCCCCGTCATCGCGATCCTGGCCGAGTTCGACGCCCTGCCCGGCATCAACCAGGCCGCCGTGCCGACCCGCCAGCCGGTCCGCGGCAAGCTGGCGGGCCACGCCTGTGGGCACAACCTGTTCGGCGCCGGCTCGGTCACCGCCGCGCTGGCGATTCGCGACTGGCTGGAGGCGACCGGTACGCCCGGCACGATCCGGCTCTATGGCACACCGGCCGAAGAGGGCGGCTCCGGCAAGGTCTACATGGTGCGCGCCGGCCTGTTCGAGGATGTGGATTTCGCCCTGCACTGGCATGCCGACGACGAGAATTCGGCCGCCGCGCGGACGACACTGGCCAACCGGTCGGCGAAGTTCCGCTTCTCCGGCCGCTCGGCGCATGCGGCGGGCGCGCCCGACCGCGGCCGGTCGGCGCTCGACGGGGTGGAAGCGTTCAACATGATGGTCAACATGATGCGCGAACACGTGCCCCAGGATGCGCGCATCCACTATGTCATCACCGAGGGCGGTACGGCGCCGAACGTGGTGCCGGACTTTGCCGAGGTCTTCTATTATGTCCGCCACCCCCACCCCTCCGGGGTCGAGGCGATCTGGAGCCGGGTGGAGGATGCCGCCCGCGGCGCCGCACTTGGCACGGGCACATCGGTGGAATGGGAGGTGATTCATGGCAACAATCCGCTGCTGGTGAACGAGGCCCTGGCCAGACGCATGGACGACCACCTGCAGGCACTGGGCGGTATCCGCTATACGCCGGAGGAGCAGGCTTTCGCCGAGACCCTCGCCCAATCCTTCGCCGATCCGCAGAACCGGCTGGGCAGTGAACAGACCGTGCAGCCCTATTCAAGGACGCTCGGATACGGCTCCACCGATGTCGGGGATGTGTCTTTCGCCGTGCCGACGGTGGGCGTGCGAACCGCCGCCTGGGTGCCGGGAACGGCTGCCCATAGCTGGCAGGCCGTCGCCGCGAGCGGCATGTCGATCGGCATCAAGGGCGCGCAACTGGCAGCAAAGGCCATGGCGCTGACAGCGGTCGATCTCTACCGGGATGATGCCCTGCGCGCGGCGGCACGGGCGGAGTTCGACGCAGCCCGCGGGCCGGATTACCAGTATGTCTCCCTGCTCGGCGAACGCGACCCGCCGCTGGACTATCGGCGCTGAAGGCGGCCCAGCCGGTGCGGCCGGCGGGAGCACTGGCTCGCGTCGGCGGGATACGTGTTCAGCGTCAGCGGGGCTGTCATCGCGGGTGCAGCGCGAGCGATGGACCGGGCTGACAGGGGTGCCATGGGGCGAAACCGGGATGA
>CAZDMQ010000057.1:0-7070 GCA_964506685.1 uncultured Hyphomonadaceae bacterium
CCCTGCTATAACGAGGCTGCGGCAATCGGCGAGGTCGTCGAGGCCTTCCGGTCCGCGCTGCCGGATGCCACGATCTACGTCTATGACAACAATTCCAGCGACGGCACCGCTGAGGCCGCCCGCGCCGCCGGCGCCATCGTGCGGACGGAACGTCGTCAGGGGAAGGGCCATGTCGTCCGCCGGATGTTTGCCGATGTCGAGGCCGATATCTACATCATGGCCGATGGCGACGGCACCTATGACGCGACCATGGCGCCTGTGCTGGTCGAACTCCTGCTGAAGAACCAGGTCGACATGGTGGTTGGCACCCGGGCCGACGTGACCCGGGATGCGGGCCGGGAGGGCCACGCCTTCGGCAACCGGCTCTTCAATCTTGCCTACCAGCAACTGTTCGGGCGCGACTTCACCGATATCTTCTCTGGCTACCGGGTTTTCACCCGCCGGTTCGCCAAATCCTTCCCGGCCGTCTCCACCGGGTTCGAGATCGAGACCGAAATGTCGGTCCATGCCAGCCAGCTCGGCCTGCCCGTCCTCGAACGTCCGACGGCCTATGGTGTCCGGGGCGAAGGATCGGTCAGCAAGCTGCGCACGATCCGGGACGGGCTGCGAATTGCCGGCATGTTTGCCCTCCTGGCGAAGGAGACCCGCCCCCTGGCCTTCTTCGGCGCCATCGGCATGGGCCTGGTCGTCGCTGCCCTGTTGCTGGCTGCCCCCCTAGTGCTGACCTGGTGGCAGACCGGCGAAGTCCCTCGTTTCCCGACGGCGATCCTTTCGACCGGCATCGTCATCACGGGCGTGATCGCTGCGGTGTGCGGGCTGATCCTTGACAGTCTGGCCCGCGCGCGGATCGAGCAGAAACGGCTGGTCTACCTGTCCTATCCGCCACTGCAGACAGGCACAGACCGAGGACGAGACGCCATCGCGCCGAACTAGAACCCGGGCGAAAGTGACGGTCCGGCGTGAAACGAAGGACCGGTCTGCTAGCGCTTCTTTGTCACCGCGCCGAGAATGACGCTCAACAGGCCGCCACCCGCTCCGCCTTCCAGGAAGGACTGGACATGGCCCATCACACCGGTTCCCAGCAGGCCCTGCAGACCCGCCGCATCCGCGCCGAAATGCCCGCCAATACCGCCCAGCAGGCCCCCGAGAAGGCCCATTCCGGCCCCGCCTCCCATGATGCGCGACAGGATCGGACCAAGCACTGTGCCGCCAACAGCGCTCAGGATAAGTGGAAGAAATTCCATGAGTTTGCTCCCCTGCAATCAATTAGCCGCATAGCATGCATTCGGGCGCCATGCGACCTCAGATTGTCACTATCTGACGCCCGCAATGCTTCGCGCTAGGCCAGACCGGCAGCTTGGTTTATGTCCCTGCCATAGTGACACTTCGCCCTGCCCTCTTCCTCGACCGTGACGGGGTCATCAATGTGGACCGGGGCTATGTCTCGACCATTGATGCCTTCGAATTCATTCCCGGCGCGGCAGATTGCATCCGGACCTTCAAGGCGCGGGACTGGTTCGTCTTCGTGGTCACCAATCAGTCGGGCATTGCGCGCGGCTACTATACCGAAGAAGACATGTTCGCCCTGCATGCCCACATGGAGGCCCGGCTTCGCGCGGCCGGCGCGGAAATCGACCGGATCTATCACTGCCCGTTCCATGCCGAAGGCGAACTGCCCGCCTATCGCCGGGCCAGTCCCGATCGCAAACCCGGTCCTGGCATGCTGCTGCGGGCCATGGCGGAGTTCCCGGTCCGCCGCGAGGCCAGCTTCCTGATCGGTGACAAGCAGACAGATATCGAAGCTGCGCATGCTGCGGGCGTCGGCGGCTTTCTTTTCAAGGGCGGCAATCTTGCGGTCTTTGCAGAGTGGGCGCTGGCTGCTTTTGAGGATGGCGCGCGATAGGGCGGGCCGACCTGATTGGATAAGGAAAACACGGGGCCGTCCGGGCCTGCACATCGTCGCAATCAAGAGACGTGCACGGGATGGCCAGGTTCAAACAAAAAAAGCGCCGCGCTTGGAAACGCGGCGCGTCTACGGCTCAAGCGGGCAGGAACCACCCGGAATCAGGAACTGGTGGATTCGAAGAAGCCGAACAAGCCCGTATCGAGACCCGAGCCGGCATCGAAAGCAACGTTTACGTTGCCGGTAACCGGGCCTGAGTCCCCGCTGCCGTTGCCAACCACGTCGCCACTGGCGCCGGTCGCGGCGTCAAACACGCCGGTTGCAGCGGCCGTCGAACCGGCCCCATCGCTACCCCCGGCCGCGGCAGCGGCGATGGCGAGCGCACCAGCACCGGCAGCACCTGCGACCTCCGCTGTGCCCGACAGGCCGGATGAACGCTCGGTGCCCGCAACCGGCTCCTGCTGCGTTTCGGCGGACTGAATGCGCGCGGGCTGCGTCTCGCAGAACTGCTCGTTGATCACGGCCATCGCCGGCGCGGCAAGCGATACTCCGCATCCCTCGGCTTCAAGATCAACTGCGCCATCGGCACGCACAATCACCCGGTCGTTCGGTTCCAGCGCAAGATTGCTCGTTGCCGTAATGGACTCGCCACTGCGGAGGACGACAACGGCGCCCTGCTCACCGGACACGGACACGATCGACCCCACCGGATCGGCTGCTGCCGGCGCCAATGCCACTCCAAGCGTGGCACCACATGCGATAAGAAAACGTTTCATAATATTCCCCGACTCCGATCTCCGGCTTGCTTCTGCATTGATCGATCATTTTCTGATCGTACAAGATCCCAATCCACCGGCGAACAGACACCCACGATCTGTTTAGCATGGTGGCTATACCACACATTTTTCGACCTGTCATGGAGTGAGCCTGTGCTATTCACCTGATTGTCCCCTCTCAGGCGATCTCGGCAAAACCGTCATCGGGATCGGTGACAAAATTCTCGAAACCGTCATCGACACTCGCGAGCCCGACGCGTTCGAGAGTGGCAGACGCTCCGACGACGGGTGCTGCTAACACGAGATTGCCTGTCACATCGGCGAGACCGGCTTCTTCGAACGTCACGGTCACATCGCCAGCGTTGAACACCACATCATCTCCGACCTGGCTGAACGCGGCTTGTGCAGCTGCGACATTGGCAAAGCCGAAGCCCTCGAGCCCGACGGTTTCACCGGCCTCGAAGTCCGTCACCGTCTTCTCGCCGCGATGATCGGCATCGAAAACGTAGGTGTCGAGGCCATCCCCGCCCGTGATCACATCATCCCCGCGCCCGCCGATGAGCAGATCCTCTCCGGCACCGCCGTTAAGCACATCATCTCCGCCGCCGCCGCGAAGCACGTCTTCGTCCGTGCCGCCAAGAATCAGATCCGATCCGCCATTGCCGTTGAGCTGGTCGTCCTGCGATCCGCCCTTGAGGGTGTCGTCGCCCTCGCCGCCAACGAGCCGGTCATCGCCGCTCAGACCATCGAGCAGATCGTCACCGCCGCGGGTGCGGATGACATCCCCCTCGAATGAGCCCTGCACGAGGTCACCGCCTTCAGTGCCATCGAACCGGACAAGGGCATTGCCGCCCGGATCGTCATTCCCGGCGCCAGACAGTGCCGTGAAGAGGCCGGGACGCGACCCGTTGGCCACGGTGTCGACGCTTTCGAGCATATCGCTGAACGTGTTGTCATCAATCTTGATGCCATCGACATTGTTCAGGGCGGCAATGCCATTCAACAGGCCATCGAAGGTATTGTCCTTGATCCAGGCGTCATTGACCTCGCCATCGACGACGATCCCCGTATGGGCATTGTCCGCCCCAACTCCGTTGAACGCATTGCCAACGACCTGGATCTTGTCCGACGCGGCATCGAGCAGCACGCCGGCCGTCGGCGAGTCGCCGCGCAGCGTGCCGATATCACCGATCGTGTTGTTGACGATGCGCCCGCCGGCCCCGGCCTCGACCGTGATGCCGAACTGGGTGAGCGCCGCCGCGCCCGGGACAAGCCCCGCGCCCGAGATGGTGTTGCCATCGAGTTCAACGGCAAGATCCTCTCCATGGGCACGAATGCCGGTCTTCTGGAAATCCACGATCTCGGTATTGGTCACCGCAACATCCCGCGAGAGCGTGTCGGTGTTGTAGATCGCGATGCCATCCCCCGTCCGCGCATTCGACGGCAGCCCGCCATCAAGAGGCTCCCGAACATTGGCGATCGTCAGCCCGTCGGCTGCACCTGAACTGTTCACGAACAACAGCCCCGCGAAATAGGTTGCCGACCCGGACGGGACCGCGTCGCCGGCATCATCACCGTCGATCGACAGGTTCTCAATGCGAATATCGCGGCTATTGACCACGGAGACGACACCCGCGGCATCGACCAGGCCATCGGGACCGGGCAGGCCGGACTGGCTGACCCCAAGCGCCACCGGAGCCTTGATGACGACGCCGCCGCCCTCGCCCTGAAGCACAAGACCTTCCTTGCTGGCGATCTCGACCTGCTCGACATAGGTGCCGGCCGCGATCCGGATGATGTCGCCATCCTGGGCAATGTCGACTGCCTCCTGGATCGTATCGAAACCGTCGGCGCCCACGACCAGAACGCGCGCATCGGCGAACTGGAGGATCTCGACATTACGAATCGTGTCGACGCCCTCATCGGCACCCTCGCCGGACGTCTTGGTCACCGACCCGCCATCCTCGGACAGGGCAATCGTGTACTCCTCGACGCCGCCCTCGTATTGGGCCGTGTCGACGCCGGAGCCGCCATGAATGAAATCATTTCCGACATTGCCGACCAGGATGTCGGCGTTGCGGCCGCCAAAGATCTGGTCTGCCCCGCCGCCGCCGTTGATGTAGTCATTGCCGTCCTGGCCGCGCAGCTCGTCCCGGCCACCGCCACCGCGGACGAGATCATCGCCCGCACCGGCATTGACGATGTCGTCGTCGCGACCGGCGATCAGGACATCGTCGTCGACGCCACCATTAAGCCTGTCGGCGCCGTCACCCCCGATCAGCAGGTCGCGACCGGCCCCGCCGCGAACAATATCGAGGCCCGCGCCCGCATCGATGCGGTTATCGCCGTCGTCTCCGGTCAGATTGTTGTTCTGAGCATCGCCAAAAAGGAAGGGATTGTCGTCACCATCAAGCCGACTGACCGGGCCGGTGCCCGTTGCGCCGGACGTCCCGAGCAGATCGTCTAGGCCGTTTGCATTCGCCATTTTCATTCCCCTTCCTCGCAGCGTGTGGGCTGCCGTCTGGACTGACACGCGCCTGCAGCAGACCCTCTGCCAGCAGCTATCCAGTAACCCGGCTAAGGTGATCCGCTTACCAGTTCAATATCCCCCCGAGTCTTGTTTCGAGTTTTTTCCAAGTGCCTGTTTCCATGAGTTAATTATTTCTTAATGAAGCGACCTGGAGCTCCGTGTGCAGAATTGATTCGGGGCGTTTGGAAATGCCTGGAAGGCACCGGGAAAGCTGGCTCAACAGCAGCCTTCTCCACGACCGCCTCCGCCTGCCGTTCCGGCTCTGGACCTTATGTCCTCCGGCGGATACACCCGCGATCCTGAGCAGGACTATCGGCGCCGCCAGGGCACCGTCGGAGTCCGGCCCGGAGCGTCTAGGCCGTGCAGTCTCGCAAGTCCCCGGGTCGGTGGCACCGGTTGCGCAGGACCTCGCCGACAGCCCGGCAACCAGGGAGGCGCCACGTGTCACAATGGTCCGTTCGCCGAGCAGGCCCTGCCGATATCCACGTCTTGTCCCTGATCGGCGCGGCGACGTTCCTCGAGACTTTCGCCGATGTGCTGCCTGGAGAAGACATCGCGCAGCATTGCCGGACCGCGCACAGCCCCGAGGCCTGTACCGGTTTCCTTGAGGCTGGCGGGCGAGCCTGGCTGGCCTGTCTTGCCGGGACCGGTGCGCCGGTCGGCTACGCTCTCAACACCGAGCCGGACCTGCCCGTCGAGACGGCGCCCGGCGATGTCGAACTGAAACGGATCTACCTCCTGTCGCGCTTCCAGGGCATGGGGATCGGCAAGGCCTTGCTGTCTGCCGCAAGGGCCGATGCCCGCGACCGGGGCGCAGCCCGGCTGCTCCTGGGCGTCTACCGCGACAATCTCGGTGCGATCGGCTTTTACGAGGCGATGGGATTCGAGGCCTGCGGCACGCGCCGCTTTCAGGTTGGCAATGGCACGTATGACGACCTGATCCTGGCGCTCGGCATCGCATCGCCTGAGGGATGAGCCTGCCCAGGTCTGCCAACCGAACGGACAAGCTTCCGGTTGAGCCAGGTGATGATATCGGCGGTGACAAGGTCGGTTCCCGGTTCATCGACAATCCAGTGCGCATGGCCGGGATATTCGAGATAATCGCCCTTGGTCGCGGCGTTCGCGTACTTGCGCGCGACCTTGCGCACCGACCGGATGACCGTGGCCCGGTCTTTGACCGCCCCGATCGTGAGGGTCGGAATGCGGATGCGGCCCTCTTCCACGGGTCCCGGACGCATGAGATCGGCATAGACCGTCCCGGAATCGTATCGCGCTGTCGCACAGATGGCGTCGTGCCGCGCGCGCGGAACGGCATTGAGAACACCCCAGCAGAAACCGCGCCTGCCAATCTTCACGGCCCGACCGGCCAGTCCCCTGCGTTGCTCGCTCGCGACCGACCAGAAGGTGCGCAGAACCGACAGGCTGGTGACGGTGCAGCCGGCCGGTGCAGCCGGGGTAAGGAACACCGCCGCCGAGACCTCTCCCCGCTCGGCCAGTTTCTGCGCAACCAGCCCGCCCATGGAATGGCCGATCACCGCAGGCTTCAGATCGCCATCGCACAGCTCGCGGGCAGCCCCCGCCATGGCCTCGACATAATCGCCAAGGCCGAGTTGTCCCAGCGTCTCGGGCGGATCCTCAACCGTCCGCTGTTCCGGAAAGAGGGTTGGCGCCGCGCAATTGAAGCCGGCACCCTCGAAAGCCGGCAGCATCCGCTCCCAGACATCCCCGCCACAGCCCACGCCGTGGATCATCAACAGCCCGCGTGCCATGGCGTCGCTCTCCATCTGCCTTGTCCGTGCGCCGGTTCGCGCAGCGCATTGGCGACGGCGCCCCCCGCGCGTCACCCGCGCGTCACCCGCGC
>CAZDMQ010000057.1:7170-24805 GCA_964506685.1 uncultured Hyphomonadaceae bacterium
CCCGCGCGTCACCCGCGCGTCACCCGCGCAAGGCTAGAGCGCCGGGCGAAAAAGTGGAACCCGGTTTTTCGGCCACCCGGCGCAAGCAACGGCAAAACAAGAGCAGCGGACACTGCCGGGGAATCAGCCGTTGCCCAGGCGGGTTTCGACCGGTTCCGTCCAGCGCCGGAAGCGCTCTGCTATATCGGCATAGACCGCACGCTTGAAGGGGACGACAAGGCCCGGGACCTCTTCGAGCCGAGCCCAGCGCCAGGCGTCGAATTCGGGCGTGTGGCGATCGAGCCGGACATCGCTGTCCGAGCCCCGGAAGCGCAGGGCGAACCATTTCTGCCGCTGGCCCAGAAACGGTCCCGGCAAGCGGCGCTTCACCTCCGGCGGAAAGTCATAATAATGCCAGTCCTCGGTTTCCTCGAGGATATCGACGAGCTTCACCGGTACGCCGATTTCCTCCTCGAGTTCACGCAACGCCGCGTCGGACGGACTTTCGCCCGCATCGATGCCGCCCTGTGGCATCTGCCACTGAAAGGCGCCGCGGGCATTGATGCGGCGTCCGATGAAGACGTGCCCGGCCCTCGAGAACATGGCCAGGCCGACATTCGGGCGGAAGCGGTCCGGATCGCGGTTGTAGTCTGTCATTCCTCCGTCATAGGACAGAATCGCCCGCCGGTCAGCGGTGTTCCGCCATGCCGTTCAACGGATGCCCGCCCGGAATGAGACGGAGAAGGCCGGGTCGGGGTCGCCCGCTGCCATGGCGCCCTTCGGATTGAAGCAGATATGGGTCACGGCGGGATCATAACCGGGGACCGGGGCATAGCTGCAGGCGGCGAAATCGGCCGGCGCCGTCCCCCCGGCGGCAAAGCCAACATCGCTCGAATAGGTGAAGCTCAGCCCGGACCCGGCATCGATGAACCCCACAGGATCGCTGCCGGGATGGGTGTCGGGCCCGCCAGTGTCGATATCGCCATTGAAGAAAATGACCTCGGCCGGCAGCGGATCGACGATGAAGACCGTGTCGGGGTCGGTTGGCCCGGTACCGGTATTGGTGACGGTGATGGTGTAGACCACATCCTCGCCGGGCAAGGCATAGGTACTGCCGGGCGCGGCACCGTCGACCAGGACAAAGGATTTGGCACCGGCCAGGACCGCCTTGCCACCGACGGAAATCGTGGTCGTGGCCGGGTTCGAGGGCACACCGGATGGGTCGGTGACGATAAAGCTGATGGTGCGGAGACCGGGGGTCGGCGCGGAAACGGTGTTCTGATAGGTCATGTCCCCGAACAGGGCGACCCAGTCGGCGATCTCGCCGGTGCCGGCTGTGACGGAGATCTGGAAATCGCCACCATCGCTGTCGATTTCGAATGTCGTGTTGCCGATGCTGACGGTCTGCACACTCTGGGTGCCGATAGTGTAGACGGCTCCACCAATCGTGACGATCTCGCTGCCACTGTCGACAAACCCGCTGAGCGTGACCGTACTGCCCGTGGCAAGGGTGGTGTCGTCAGCATCAGTGATACCGACATCGGTGTCGGTCAGGAGCATGATGGCATTGCCGCCACCGAAGGTGGTCGCATAGTCCGCACCGGTGGTCCCGGCGCTGTCATCAGCGTCGAAATCAAGGGCGGGCGGAGCAAGCACCTGAACCTGATAATCCTCGACCTCGCCGTCGGGCGCAGCGGTGCTGGCGTCGAGGCCCTGCGTCGTGGACCAGCGGAAGCGGGCGAAGGTCGGTGTGGTGGTTGCCGCGCCCGGCACGGTGACCGGCACGCTGATCGTGCTCGCCCCGGCACTTGCCGATTGCAGGTCGCTCGCCACCTGTTCGCCGGCATCGGAAAAGTCGCCATCGCCGTTCCAGTCGAACCAGCCCTGCAGGTAACCCTGACTGGCGCTCGCCTGGCTGACATCCACCTCGATCGCCGTATCCCGGCCCCGGACAAGCAAAGGGAAGGTGACACCGTCCTCATCGTCGGTGCCGGCGGTATCGTCGCCATCGGCACCGGACGTTGGCTGGTCAGCGGCCTCGATGTCAGGGCGTACGGAACCGAGATGCAGGCTCCCGCCATGGGAAAGGGTTGCCAGGGTCAGCGCGTTGACATCGGTCGCACTGGAGGGCTGTGAACCGCCACTGGCTGACACGGACAGATAGTGGCCTGACATCGCCGCAAAACCGTCGGCATCGGCATGGTCGAAGGGCAGGAACACGCCGAAGCCGGTCGCGCTGATACCGCCGGCGCCCATGTCGACGGAGATGGTCGATACCGCTTCCGTCAGCGCCAGCAGGGTCCCGCCGCCAATATTGCCGGGTTCCTCGATGCGCAGCGTCCGTGCGCCGCCGGAGAACGCCGCTTCCAGCACGCCCGTCGCCTCGATCGGCTGGAAGCCTGCGCCGTCGCTGGTCCATTCCAGCCATTCTTCCGCGGCAGAGGAATCCTCGGCATCGGCGACCACGATATCGGCATCGATCGGTACTCCGTTCAGGGTGGCCGCGAAGGAGACGTCGAACTGCGGATCGGTGCCGGCAGTGGCATTGGCCAGGCCGATCGGGTTGATGCCGCTATAGAGATCATCGAGCGTGTCGCCGCCCCAGTCGCCCGTATCATAGGGCCGGATCGGGGCTGTGATATTGTCCAGCGTGGCGGTGATGACGAGCCCCTTGCCGGCGTCCCAGCTCTTCGTCACCTCGTCGCCGGGATCGAACCGGGTGGTGCCGCCGCAGGACCAGTCCAGCCAGTAGATCTCGTCGCGATAGGCGCCACTGCCACCGGTGGCGAAACCGTCGCTGGCGCTGCCGGCCGGGCAACTGACGGGATTTGGCGCCTGCACCGTGAGGCTGGAGCTGGCGAACTCGTCGCCGCTCCCGTCGCCTGGATCGGAATCGGGGTCGACCAGGCCAGACGCGGTCACCTCGGCGGCATGCGTGAGTGTCCCCGTGCCCGTCACCGTCGCGGCGATGTCGAGGGTCGGCGAGGCGCCACTGGCAACCGTGCCGACATCCCAGATGCCGGTCGCATCATCATAGCTGCCCTGACTGGGCGTGGCGGAGACGAAGGCAAGCCCGGCGGGTAACGGGCCGGTGACCTCGACGCCCGGCGCCGCTTCCGGCCCGTCATTGGTCAGCGTCAGGGTGAAGGTGACGGTCGATCCGGGGGTCGGCGCTGGCGTATCGACGACGGTCTGCAACTCGAGATCCGCCTGCGGCACGCAGACCACGATCTCGACCGCATCGGCAGCCGCCCCTCCGCCGACCTGCGCACCCGAGACCGCAAAACGCAACGAGGACATGGTCCCTTCTACCATGATCGACCCCGGCGCGGTCCCGCCTGATGGCGAGAGCGAGGATTGCGACGTGTTCGCGGATACCTGACCGATGGTTCGGTTGAAGCTGTTGTCAGCGAAGGTGTCGAAGTGGCTCGGGCCGGCCAGGCGATAGAGGGTGCCCGGAGAGGCCAGCGTCCAGACCGATGAATTGGACTCGCTGCCGGTATAGCCGCCGATCCGGTCGATATGAATGACGGGATTGGTCACCGGCTTGCCGAAAGTGAAGGTGTAGGTGCCCTGGTCGGACGTGCTGGCCCAGTTGAAGGTTTCTACCAGCGAGTCCTGGTCCTGGACACTTGCGGACGACCAGCCATCGATCGTGTTCATCGCGTCGGTCCCGGCCGCGTTCCAGGTGGCATTGCCACTGTTCGTCGCCTGGGTGTCGACGCTGATACCCCCGGATGTGGACGAACGGCCCGACCAGTTGCCGGTCAGGGCGCTGCAGGCCTGGGTCGTGGTTGGCGCCGGCGGGCGGGCGGCCACGAAGGCCCATTCGAGCTCGAAGGTGCCGGTATTGCTGCCATAGCCATCGACCTGGACGCGATAGGTGGTGCCGGCGGTCACCGCCAGCGTGTTGACGCTCTGCAGGCCGCAGCTGTCGTCATTTGTCGCCAGCTGGTTCAGCGCATTGACGGCACTACCGGTGAAGGTCTGCAGCGTGGTGTCGAAATTCGTCGACCCGCCGCAGGTCTGGAAGGTGACATCGCCATTGCCCGGCGCGGTCCAGCTGTACCAAATGCTGTCGAGGGCGCCGAAACCATAGGTGGTGGGCTCGCCCGACTGGCCCGTGGCAGTCACGTTCGAGGCCGTGACGGAGCCGCTGGCGCCCGACAGGGAGGTGCCGGGGAAGGTGTCCTGCGCCCAGGCCCGTCCGGCGGGAACGAGGGACAGCGTCGCAAGCGACAGCAGGGCCAGCGCGCCCGCGCGGGCGGAGATCAGCCGGGACGCGCCCCACAGGCGCGCCCCGGCGGCCCGGCCTGCAGAGCGTCGCGCAAGCGGCCTGTTCATGGGGTATCCGGTGGGCCTCGCCATGTCTTGACGTCCATTCCGAAGCGCAAGCGCCAAGCGTGTCTGCTGCGCGCATGGCCAGCAGGCCTGTCATGTGTGTGACCAAACCGTTTCGTTTTCGTTTCCAGGGTGCGCGACCACCCGGACCGGCAGGCCATGGGCCCAGTGAGCATGCCAGAGCGCATCTTCGTCGACCCTGAATGGGATGATGGCGATGCGCTCGCGTCCCGCCAGCGGCTCCAGCCGGACCGGAATCGCCCTAGCGCTTGGCCTTCGCCTTGCCGGACTTGCTTGCGGCGGGCTTGCCAGCAGCGGGCTTGCGGGCGGGGGCCTTCTTCTTCTTCGCTCCGGCCTTCTTTTCCCGCTCGGCAATCAGTTCGAGGGCCTGGTCCATGTTCAGCTCCTCGGGCTTGATGTCCTTCGGCACGGTCGCATTGGTCTTGCCATGCTTGACATAGGGGCCATACCGGCCTTCGAGCACCTGCACCGGGGCATTGTCGGACGGGTGAGGCCCGAGATCCTTCAGCACCTTGGCCTGGCCCGCGCCGCCCCTTCCGCGCGGATTGGCGCGTTTCTCCGCGATCAGGCTGACCGCCCGGTTGAGCCCGACCTCGAACAATTCCTCGAAGGTGGGCACGTTTGCATAGGTCTTGCCGTGCTGCACATAGGGGCCGTAGCGGCCGAGATTGGCCACGATCGGCTCGCCATCCTCGGGATGACGGCCGACCTCCCGGGGCAGCGTAAGAAGCTTCAGCGCCAGCTCCAGCCCGACAGCGTCGGCCTGCACGCCCTTCGGCAGCGACGAGCGCCTTGGCTTGTCCTCGCCCTCCCCCTTGCCGAGTTGCACATAGGGACCGAAGCGGCCGGTCTTAAGCATCACCGGCTGGCCGGTTTCCGGATCGACACCGAGTTCCTCGCCATCGGGATTGATGACCGCGTCGGCGTCGTCCTTCACCGAGAAGGACCGGGTGTACTTGCATTCCGGATAGCGTCCGCACCCCACGAAGGCGCCGCCGCGGCCGAGCTTGAGGCTCAGCTCGCCTTCCTTGCAGAGCGGGCACAGGCGCGGATTGTCGATCTGATTCCCGTCGGCATCCTTCTGGGGAAAGACATACGGGCCCAGCGCTTCGTTGAGCGCGTCGAGGACATGCGAGACCCGCAGGTCCTTCGTCTCGCCGATGGCGGCGTGGAACTCGTTCCAGAACTGGCGCAGGAAGGCCTTCCAGTCGAGCTTGCCGTCGGAGATGATATCAAGCTGCTCTTCGAGGCCGGCGGTGAAGTCGTATTCGACGTAGCGCTGGAAGAAGTTCTCGAGAAACGCCGTCACCAGCCGGCCCTTGTCCTCGGGGATCAGCTGCTTCTTCTCGATCCGGACGTAGTCGCGATCCTCCAGCGTCGACAGGGTCGAGGCATAGGTGGACGGGCGCCCGATGCCGAGCTCCTCCAGCCGCTTGACCAGGCTGGCCTCGGTGTAGCGCGGCGGCGGCTGGGTGAAATGCTGCGTCTTGGTGGCCTCAACCAGGTCAACCGCCTCGCCTTCCCTGAGCTTTGGCAGACGACCCTCTCCGCCCTCCTCATCCGGCTCGTCCCGGCCTTCGGTGTAGAGCGCGATGAAGCCGTCGAAGACCACGACCTGCCCGGTGGCCCGCAGCACTGCGCGGCCATCCTTCGAGGTAAGGTCGATCGTGGTGCGCTCGAACACCGCCGCCTCCATCTGCGAGGCAACGGCACGGCGCCAGATCAGCGCATACAGCTTCCACAGATCGCCATCGGACTGCTTGTAGTCCTCGGGTTTCAGCGAGAACACCGTCGGCCGGACCGCCTCGTGCGCTTCCTGGGCATTCTTGGCCTTCGACGAATAGCGGCGCGTCTTCTCCGGCACGTACTTGCTGCCATAGGTGCTTTCGATCTCGTCGCGGGCGGCGCGGTAGGCCTCCTCGGCCATGTTGACCCCATCGGTCCGCATGTAGGTGATCCGCCCTTCCTCATAGAGCTTCTGGGCAGCCTGCATGGTGCGCTTGGCCGAGAAGCCGAGCTTGCGCGAGGCTTCCTGCTGCAGGGTGGAGGTGATGAAGGGCGGCGGCGGGTTGCGCCTGACCGGCTTGGCCTCGACACCTGTTACCGTGTAGCCGCCGACCCGCACCGCCTGCAGCGCCTGTTCCGCTGTCTCTTCGTTGCCGAGCGTGTATTTCTGCAGCTTCTTGTCGTCCAGCACGACGAGCCTGGCCTCGAAGCCGGCCTTGTCGGCAGACATCATCTGCCCCTGCACCTGCCAGTATTCCTGCGGCACGAAGGTCTCGATCTCCAGCTCCCGCTGGCAGATGAGGCGGAGGGCGACCGATTGCACCCGGCCGGCCGAGCGGGCGCCGGGCAGCTTGCGCCACAGCACCGGCGAGAGGTTGAAGCCGACGAGATAGTCGAGCGCCCGCCGCGCAAGATAGGCATCGACCAGTTCCGCATCGACCTGGCGCGGATGGGCCATGGCTTCGGTCACCGCCGATTTCGTGATGGCGTTGAACACCACCCGCTCGACATCGACATCCTTGAGCGCCCGGCGTTTCTTCAGCACCTCTAGGAGGTGCCAGGAAATCGCCTCGCCCTCGCGGTCGGGGTCGGTGGCGAGAATGAGCTTCTCCGAGCCCTTCACGGCCTCGGCAATCTCACGGATACGGGCATTCGACTTCGCGTCCGCTTCCCAGACCATGTCGAAATCATTGTCCGGATCGACCGAGCCATCCTTCGACGGCAGGTCCCGGATGTGGCCATAGCTTGCCAGCACCTTGTAGTCCTTGCCGAGATACTTGTTGATCGTCTTGGCTTTCGCCGGGCTCTCGACAACGACAACTTTCATGGATGGCAGGTCCCCTTGCAAGGCGGCGGAAAGTGGGGGCGCTATTCCGGCCTGTCAAGCAAGGGCCCGGATATTGGCGTTTCCGGCGGATCCGCAGCGGCAGGCAATCCGATGGGAAACCGGCCCCGGCGTGCTTGCCGGACGATCGGCGTCTGCTCAAATGGCGCCGCCGAGCCGCGACCGGACATCGCCTCGCAGGCGAAACTGTTGCATTTTCGTCAACGCCCGACGGCAGAATGCGCACCAGGATCGAAATGTGATCCCGGAGTCCCGCGAAATCTGCTTCGTTCCCACTATTATAAAGCGGCCGCCCAAATGGCGGAATAAACACAGCACCCGGCATTAAATTCGGGTCAGGAGGAACATGATGGATATCTTCAGGATGGCGGCCTGCACCTTGCTGGCCTTTACGGGAACCGGCCTCTCGCTGGCGGCCAGTGCACAGGACGGGTCGGAAACGGATGCAGAGGCCCGCCAGGAGGCCATCATCGTGACGGCAACGAAGCGGGATGAAACCATCCAGGACGTGCCATTCTCAATCAATGCCCAGACGGCTGAGGACATTGCCCGGACCGGCGCGACGAACCTCGAGGACGTGTCGCGCTCCGTCGCGGGACTGTCGGTACAGAATCTCGGCCCAGGGCAGAGCCAGGTCGCGATCCGCGGCGTCAGTGCCGGCCAGATCGTACGCGACCAGCCCGGCGTGAAGGAGCAGGTGGGCGTCTATCTCGATGAGAGCGTCATCTCGCTGTCGCTGTTCACGCCCGATCTCGACCTTTTCGATCTCAACCGGATCGAAACCCTGCGCGGGCCGCAGGGCACGCTGTTCGGCTCGGGGTCGGTCGGCGGCACCATCCGGTACATCACCAACCAGCCGACCCTCGGCACCTTCGAGGGCGCGGTGGAGGCCGAACTCAACACAATCGACGACGGCAGCGAAGGCGGCCATGTCAAGGGCGTGGTCAATGCCCCGCTCGGTGAGCAGGCCGCTGTCCGCGCCGTGGCCTACCACACCGAATATGGCGGCTTCATCGACGCGGTCGGACCGGCCGCCGGCGAGGACGTGAATTCCGGCAACCGGACCGGAGGACGCATTGCGCTGACCTTCGAACCGACACCCGACATCTCGGTCACGCCGCGCATTCTCTACCAGGAAATCGAGGCCGACGGGTTCAACCGCGAAGAGGCCTTCAACTGGCTTTCCGGCCAGGTCGCGCTTCCGGAAGGTACGCAGTTCCTGCTCCAGGACGAGGCCTTCGAGGACGAGACCCTGATCGCCGATCTCACCGCCTCCATCGATTTTTCCGGCATGACGCTGACATCGGTCACGAGCCACACTGACCGGGATATCCTCGTCAGCCGGGATGCCAGCGCGCTGACCCATTCGGTCTCCCAGGATCTCGGCTTCGATCCGGCCGCCTTCGTCCTGCCATCCCGGCTCAATGACACCACCACCTACGAAGGCCTGACCCAGGAGCTGCGCCTTTCATCGGACACCGAAGCGCCGCTGCAATGGCTGGTCGGCGTCTTCTATGCCGAGAATGATCGCGACTATGCCCAGCGCCTGCCGACCCCGGGCTATGACGCCTTTACCGATGACGCACTCGGCGCGGGCACGTCTGCAGCCGTGGCCAACGGCTTTCCGGCCGATAGCCCCTTCAATTCCGACCTGTCCTATTCGCTGGAGCAGATCGCGGTGTTCGGTGAGGCCAGCTATGACCTTACCGACCGGCTGACGGTCACGGCCGGCGGGCGGTTCTACGATTTCGAGGAGGACCGCACGATCACGTCCGGCGGACTGTTCGCAAACGGCGATACCAACGTGCAGGACAGCACGGCTTCGGACGGCTTCAACCCGCGGTTCCTCGTCAGCTATGATTGGAACGAAACGATCACGCTCAACGCCCAGGCCTCCCAGGGCTTCCGGCTCGGCGGTGTGAACGACCCGCTCAACGTTCCGCTCTGCACCCCCGAGGACGAGGCGATCTTCGGTGGCTTCCAGGCCTATGATGACGAGACGCTTTGGAACTACGAGGCCGGCTTCAAGGCCCAGACCGGGACAGTGACCTTCAACGCTGCGGCCTTCTACACCGACATTTCCGACCTGCAGGTCACGCTCGATGCCGGCTCGTGCTCGTCACGGATCGTCTTCAACGTGGACAGCGCCCACAGCGCCGGCCTCGAGGCCGAGTTCGGCTGGTCGCCGGTGGACGGTCTCGACCTGACCCTCGCCGCCAATCTCCAGGAAGCCGAGTTCGACACCACGGTACGTGACGGGACCGGCAATATCATCGGCGGCATCGCCGAAGGCAACCGGCTGCCCTCGGTGCCGGAGACCCAGATTGCCGCGTCCGGCACCTACACCTTCGATCCGGGTTTCGTTGACGCCGACGCCTTCATCAACGGCTCGGTCCAGCATATCGGCTCGCGTTTCACCCAGCCCAGCGACCAGCTTGACAGCCAGGGCCTGCCCGATGCGACGGGGCTTGTTCTTGGCGAGCTGACCGGCGCGGAAAATCCGCAACAGCTCGTCGATCTCGACCTCGATGCCTACACCACGCTGAACCTCAGCGCCGGGCTGGATTTCGATGTCTGGGTGATCAAGGCCTTCGTCAACAATGTCACCGACGAGGATGCAGACCTCTCCTTCGACCGCGAACGCGGGGGGCGGGCCCGCCTCGGCTTCCGGGTCAACCAGCCCAGGACCTTTGGCGTGAACCTGCGCCGGAGTTTCTAGCGGAACGACCGGCCTGGACCGCCGCGTCGCGGCGCGGACAGCTCCGGCAATACCGGCTGGCCAGGTGTCCGGGTTCGGTCTATTCGCCTCTCACAGGGACGCCCGGCAGGTGCTGCTGGGCGTCCGCCTTTTCGACCGGGAGCCAGCGCCATGAAACGGATCGGCCTGATCGGCGGGGTCAGCCCCGAGAGTACGGTGGTCTACTACCGGCTGATCAACGCCGCCGCCGAGGCCACGCTGGGGCCGGACCGGTCGGCGGACCTCGTCATTGCCTCGCTCGATTTCGGGGCGATGAAGGCGCTATATGCCGCCGCCGACTGGCCGGCCTTCCGGGCGAACGTGGTGGAAGCGGCACGCGCGCTGGAGGCCGCAGGCTGCGCGCTGATCGGCATCTGCTCCAACACCACCCAGATCGCCGCCGATGATGTTGCAGCGGCCACAGGGGTCCCCATCGTCCGCATGATCGACACCCTCGCCACCGCGCTCGGTGCGGTCGGGGTGGCCCGTCCGCTGCTGCTCGGCACGCCCTTCGTGATGGACGGCGATTTCTACCGCCCGGCACTCGAGGCGAAATTCGCCGGCAGCTGCCTCGTGCCCGCGCCCGCCGACCAGGCCGAGGTCGACCGCGTGATCTTCGGGGAACTGGTACGCGGCAAGGTCCTGCCCGCCTCGCGATCGGCATTGCTGGAGATCATCGAGCGCGGCCGGTCGGCCGGTGCCGATGCGGTCATCCTGGGTTGCACCGAACTCATGCTGATCCTCGACCAGGACATGACCGACCTGCCGGTCTTCGATTCCACAAGTCTGCACGCCCATGCCCTCGCCAATGCGGCGCTCGCGGGGTAGGGCCCGGACGGGGAGGGCCACCGTGCCATGATCGGTTTTCTTTCGGCCAATGCCCGCTGGATCGCCGGCGGGTTCCTGCTGACATTGTTCTCCTCTTTCGGGCAGACCTTCTTCATCGGCCTGTCGGGCGAGGAGCTGCGCGAGAAATTCTCGCTCAGCGACGGCGGCTTCGGGCTGATCTACATGCTGGCCACGCTCGGCAGCGCCCTGACCCTGCCTTTCCTCGGCCGCACGCTGGACCGCATGGCCGGCCGCACGGTCGCCCTGTTCGTGATCCCCGTCCTCGCCGGTGCCTGCCTGCTCATCGCGGCAGCGCCGTCGGTGCTCGTGCTTGTGCTGGCGATCTACCTGCTGCGCCTGTTCGGACAGGGCATGCTGACCCATATCGCGTTCACCGAGATCGGCCGGTGGTTTGCCGTCAATCGCGGACGGGCGACCTCGCTGGTCGTGCCGGGACACCAGGCCGGCGAAGCCACATTGCCGATCCTGTTCACGCTGGCCGCCGCGCAGGTTGGCTGGCAGGGCGCGTGGGGCTTGGCGGCGCTGCTGCTGGTCGGGGCCGCCCTGCCGCTGATCTGGCTGCTCTGGCGGGTGGAGCGGGTGCCGCAGTCGGTCGCCTCCGGGGCACGGCCCGCGAATACGGCCCGCGACTGGACACGCGGCGAAGTGATCGGAGATCCAGCGTTCTACGCGGTGCTGACCGGCGTGCTCGCCCCGCCCTTCATCGGCACGACGATCTTCTTTCACCAGGATTACTTCGTCGAACTGAGGGGCTATGACCCGCTCGCCTTCGCCAGTGCCTTCCCGATGATGGCGGGAACGACCGTGTGCTTTTCCCTGCTGTGCGGGGCATTGATCGACCGGTTTGGCGCCGTCCGGCTCCTGCCGGTCTTCCTGCTGCCGCTGGCCGTGGCGAGCGCGGTTGCCGGCGGCCTCACGCCGGTCTGGGGCGTCTACCTGTTCATGATGCTGCTAGGGGTCAGCTATGGCTTCACCTCGACCCTGCTGGGAGCGCTATGGCCGGAACTCTACGGTCTCGCCCATCTCGGCGCGATCCGGGCGATGGTCGTCGCGGCCATGGTGTTGGCCACCGCGCTGGGACCGGGCCTGACGGGCGCGCTGATCGATGCCGGTATCGGATTGCCGGTGCAGCTCATGGCGATGAGCCTCTGGTGCCTGGTGGCCTGCCTCGTTCTCGGCCTCGTCGCGCCGGTCATCCGGGCCCGGAACACAGCGGGCGATGCGGGGTGACCGTCCGCTGCATCCGGCTCCGCCGCGCGTCGAAGGCAGCCGTCAGAACGCCAGCCGGATCCCCGCGCGAATGTTCTGCCCCGGTGCGGGGGCCACATCCTTGAGCGTTGAGGTCGCAAAGCGCACCTCCTCATCGGTGACATTGCGCGCCTCGATGAAGGCTTCGGTCCCATCCGCTCCGAGGCCGAAATCGGAGAGGTCGACCTCGGCCCTGAGGTCCAGCGCCGCATAGCCGTCGGCCGGCAGCTGGCCCGCCCCCGGATCATCCTGGTCGCCGGCCCAGGTCACCGCCGCCCCGAGCTCCCACGCCCCCCATTCCGCACGTGCACCCGCATTCAGGATAAGCGGCGGAATGAAAGGGACATTGCCGCCACTGTCGAGCTCGGCCTCGACAATATCGACACCGGCATCGAAGGCCCAGTCTGCCCCCAGGGGGCCCGCCTCGACTTCGAAATCGGCATAGATCTCGCCACCGGTGAAGGTGGCATCATCCTGGGAAAACAGGAAGACCGGCAGGCCATCCTGCTCGTCTACCGCGATACCGTCCGCGACGATCACGCCCGGGGTGAGGAAGACAAAGTCGCTGAACCCGGTCACGAACAGGTTGAGACCGATACCGCCCCTCTCGCCGCGCCAGCGGACGGTGCCTTCCAGGTTGAGCCCGCTCTCCTTGCCGAGCGTGGGGTCACCGACCTCGAACTGGCCGGTGGCCAGGTGCGGACCGAAGGCAAACAGCTCGCTCTCATTCGGCGCGCGTTCGGTGTAGGACAGCTGGCCGCCCAGGTAGACACCGTTTCCGAAATGCCGGTGCAGGCCCACCGCGCCGCTGGCCAGGTCGAAATCCCTGGAACCGAAATTGACGTTGTCCAGTTCCACCGTGTCGAACCGCAGCCCGCCCTCCACGCCGAACCCGCTGTCCCATTCGCGAACCTCATAGATGAACACGCCGACGTTTTCGGTATCGGTCGGCGTGATGAACGCCTCGTCGCCAACGGCTGAAAGTTCCTTGTCGAGGTATTGGAGACCGACAGCGCCTTCGAAACCGGCGAGGACGTGGCCGACTTCGATCCGGCCCTCGACGCCATCGGACTCGAAGACGGTGCCGGCCTCTCCCGGCGCCTCGAATTCGGTGTGCTCGTAATCGGCAAAGGCGACCGTTGCGACGATGTCGGTCAGGACGCCGTTATTGACCGAAAGGCCGCTGCGGAGATCGACACGGGTCTGCTCCAGGTCAATGAAGGGGGCCTCCTCACCTTCTTCTGCCTCGCCGTTTTCGCCACCTTCTTCCGCGCCATGTTCATGGCCTTCCTCACTGTGTCCCGGCAGGCCGTACAGGGATTCCTGCCGGCGGACTGCGACACCGACGAAGCCGGCCTCACCAACCCAGCTCAGGCCAGCGGCCAGGGTCTGGGTTTCGAGAAAGGAGTTTTCCTGCGTGCCACGGACCTCCTCTCCCTCTCCATGGCCTTCGCCCTCCTCTTCTTCCGCTTCCTCCTCTGCTTCCAGCGCGCGCAAAGCTGCTGATTCCGCGAAACCGGGAATATCATAATCGTCGAAATCACGGTCCGAGCCCGACAGGGTGAACACGAAGGGGCCGCCGGAAAACTGCGCCCGGCCGCCGAATTCGCTGCCGTCATTGACGCTGTTGTAGGCCCCGAAGGCATCGCCCGACGCGGCGGCCTCGGGAAGGTCTTCGGCGATCAGGCCGTCTCAATGACATTGACCACCCCGCTAATCGCCTGTCCGCCATAAGCAAGCGCCGCAGGACCGCGCAGGATCTCGATTGTCTCCGCGTCAATGCCGTCAGTGGTGACCTGATGGTCCGGTGAGGCGGCGGACGCGTCGATCACGCCGATGCCATTGGTCAGCACCTGCACCCGTTCGGCACCCAGGCCGCGCAGGACCGGACGGCTCGCGCCCTGGCCGAAGAACGTGCTCGCAACGCCCGGCTGCCGGTCAAGCGTATCGCCGAGTGATCCGGCCAGAGATTCGATGATGGTTTCCCGTCCGATCGCCGTCGCGTTTCCGATGAGCTCATCAGCCGTACGGTCGGGCCCTGGCCCGGTCACGATCACGGGCGATTCCACGAGCGGCGCGTCGTCGCCTTGCTGCGCCTGCGCCACGCCCGAAAGAAGGGAACCACTGGCCATGGCGAGGAAGAGAAACCGGGTCATCATCTGCGCTCCACGATAAGTTATAATATAACATACCAATTGCAGCCTGACTCCCTTTTGGCAAGAGCCTATGTCGCGGGTCACAAATGTCCGGGACCGTGGCGGCCCGGCGAGCGAAGGGAAGCGCCAGAAAAGATGGCTGCACAGGGCTTGGCCAAGGGCCTGAACAGAGGGCCTGGAGAAGGGGCCTCGACAGGGAAATGCCGGAGCCTTTCAGCCGAAGCGCCAGCCTGCAGTGCGCCGCTCGTCCGGCCGGCGATCACAACGGCCGGCAAGCGCGCCATTCGCCGACGCAACAATCGCGACGACCAGCGCCGAACCCAGCGCTAACGCTTCCGCTCCCAGTTTGTGCCATGGCGCGACTTCATGAAGCCGGCGAAGCTCTCCGACAACCTGCGGATATCGCCCTTCACATGCCCGCGATACCGGCCGGCGAAATGGTGCAAGCTGTTCTCATCGTCACGTTCGAGCTCGCGACTGAGCGACAGGCGCTGGCGGATGGGATCGGAGAACGCCCGGTCGCGCCAGTCCGCCCGGAGCTGGCCAAGCGCCCGCTGGTGGGCCCTTGAACGGGGCGCATACCGGGTGCAGACAACGAATTGCCGCTCGGGCACCGTGTCACGGTCGTGACCGATCCATTCGCACATGCTCGGATGGACGAGCCAGTTGAGGAACTGGTGCACCCCCCAGATCGAGAGCACTTCGGCCAGGGTCGGGGTGACATAATAGTCGGCCAGCTTGAGACCGGTCCGGCAGAGCGCGGAAATATGCGGCGGGCAGTCGATCAGCACGAGATCGGACCCAGCCCGCGCCTCGGCCGTGGACTCCTGGATGATCCGGCCAAGCTGGTCGCCGATCTCGAACCAGCCATCGCCGGGGCTGCGTTCAAGGTGAGGTTCGAGAAAGCGCATCCCCGGATGCGCCGGCAGCAGCGACACCCAGCCATCATCTTCCAGCCGGTCGCGGGCCTGGACGAGTTCCTCGATCACCGTGGCCCCGCGCTCCTCGATCAGCGGACTGTCCGAATCGAGCCGGGACTCGCCGCCGGGGATAAAGGTGTCGAGGATCGCCGGGACGCCGCCGCCCTGGTTCAGGGCCCGGCGAACACCATTGCTCGTCAGCAGGGTCTCGGAGAGGTTGGCCTGCGCGTCGAAATCATACAGCAGCACGCGCAGGCCGTAAAAATAGGCCAGTCCCTCTGCGAGCATCAAGGCTGTCGTGGATTTTCCAACCCCCCCCTTGAGATTGGCCACTGCAACAACAGGCGGCGGTGTCGCCATGCGCTGCCCTCTCCTGACTGTACGATCCGTATTTGCTACCGGAATGGCATGGTGCGGCGAGCTTGGCTAGCTCTCCGTTCGCTTCGCAAGGGTTATGGCGCAGCCGTCCGGGTCTGGCTACTTCGCTTTGCGGGGTTTTCGCTTCCGGGCTGCTTTTTCCCTCGCCTGCCGTTCCCGCCGGATCCGGTCGGCCTTGCCCGTCGCCACAAACCAGAAGATCTTCCAGGCTTCGGCGAGGGTGAGTTTCGGCGCGGGCTGCGCGGTTCCCACCTTCTCCTTGACCGCGATACGCGGTGCCTTGCGTTTCCTTGGTTTTTCCGGTGCCGGCGGTTCGGGCTGCTCCGGACCTTCGGCGTCCGACAGTGGCGGCGCGTCGCCATGATAGCGACTGAGATCCTCGGCCTCGGCGAGAAATTCCGTCTGCGCCGGATGGTCGATGGCCTCCTTGGCCAGGTTCTTCATCAGGTGCTCATCCGAGAAGTCGATGGCCAGCTCGACCCAGAGCGGCAGGTGGTCCGACATCTGCCACGTCATCCATCGCTCGCGGTAATACTCCCGGTCCTTGCCTCGATCCCGCGGTTCGCCATCGGGGCCAAGATCCCGGTGGCGCGCCGGCAGGACGGGCGCATAGTGCGGATACTGGTCTTCGGTGAAGAGCGCCTTCGTGAAGTTGAACACGCCGGCCGACAGGAACGTGCATTCGTCGCGGCGGGTCCGGAAGGCGATCTGGTCGTAGTATTTCGTCCCCAGCACGTTCGACGGGAACAATTCCGGCGGCAGGATGAAGCCGGCACCCGTCAGCGCCTTCATCGTCTCGTCAACGGTGTTCTTGATGTTGAAGTCGCCGAGCAGGATGTAGTTCTCGTCCTCCCGCTCGGCCCGCCGGGCCATTTCCTCGGCGATGTATTCGATTTCCGCGACCCGGCGCTGGTACTTCTCGGACTCCTCGCTGTTGGAGCCGAAATAGATATGCACCGTGCAAAGTGAAAACCTGAACCAGCCGGCCTGGAAGGACACCATGAAGGGCGTGCGCGCAAACTGCTGCTCATCGGGCAGCAGGGCATGCTTGGGCAGCACCACCTCCCCGGCAATCCCGCGGAACCTCACCTTCGACCGGTCATAGACAAAGGCCATGCGCTCGCGATTGCCGAGCGGCCCCACCGTCATGTCGGTACAGATGAAGTCCCACTCCGGGCCGAGCAGCCGCAGCACCTTTCGCAGCGGCTCGAGATCCTCGTTCACCTCCTGGATGGCGCAGACATCGAAGGCGGAAATGATCTCGGCAATATACAGCAGGCTCTCGCGCCGGCGGGGACCGTGACGGAACTTGTTGTTGTCGAAATCCCGCAGGTTCCAAGTGCCGATGATGATCGAGCTTTCGCGCGTCCGGCTGGGAACGCCGTCCGGTGCTGGCGAGCGCAGTTGCGCCCGCAGGTCGAGCAGCCGGCGCGAGACCCAGTCCTTTTCCGGTTCCGAGAAAAGGCGGCGGTTCCGGAGGTCCCGGTAGAAGACCATGCGTGTTCCCCTTGCGGAGCGGGCCAGCCCTTCTGGCTGGCCGTGGCATTAGCTGCTGATTCACTTCGGTTAGCGAGGGGTTAATCGGGCCGTGCCGCCCTGTCGCCATTGAAACCTCGGTCGCCATCGGTCATCTCCACACCAGACCCATGGCCGACCCCCTGCCCCCTTCTCCCGGCCCCCGCCTGATCACGCTGGGATGCCGCCTCAACACCTACGAGTCGGAGGTGATGCGCCGGCATGCCGAAGCCGCCGGGCTCGAAGATGCCACCATCGTCAACACCTGCGCAGTCACCGCCGAGGCCGTCCGCCAGGCCCGCCAGGCCATCCGCCGCGCCGTCCGCGAGCGCCCCGACGCGCCGCTCATCGTCACCGGCTGCGCCGCCCAGATCGACCCCGAAAGCTTCGCCGCCCTGCCCGGTGTTACGCGCGTCATCGGCAATCATGAGAAGATGCAGGCCGACACCTGGTCGCCGGACACCCTGCTCGCCGGCACCGACCGGATTCGCGTCAACGACATCATGTCCGTGCGCGAGACTGCCGCCCACCTGATCGACGGCATGGAGGGCCGGGCGCGCGCCTATGTCGAGGTGCAGACCGGCTGCGACCATCGCTGCACCTTCTGCATCATCCCCTATGGCCGCGGCAATGCGCGCTC
>CAZDMQ010000058.1:0-23554 GCA_964506685.1 uncultured Hyphomonadaceae bacterium
TCGCCATTTTCGGCCACTTCCATCGCGCCCAGGATCGCCATGGCGATCTTGCCGCCGCGGATCATGGCAAAGCTGGTCGCGCTGTCGAAATAGGCGGTGTGGGGCAGTTCGGTGATGGTCTGCTTGCCGGCATTGATGAGGTCGGGGTCCTCCTCGCCCTCATAGGGGAAGGGCCCCATGCCGAGCATGCCATTCTCGCTCTGCAGCGTCACATTCACGCCGTCCGGAATATGGTTGGCCACCAGCGTCGGAATGCCGATGCCGAGATTGACATACATCCCGTCTTCAAGTTCCTGCGCGGCGCGCTGCGCCATCTGATCACGATCCCAGGGCATGAACGAGCCTCCAATCAATAAAATCTGATCTTGTCTGCATGGATATACATGCTCACAATCGGCGTACCTTTCTGCCAGATTGTTTCGATATCTACGATCATACCTTCCCCTTTCATTTTTCTCTCGGTCTCCAGGTCATGAAAGCCAAGGACAACCTGCTGGCAGAGGAGTTCTGAGGGAAAGTCTGTCCAGCCTGCCATTGTTTTCGCATTCGAATGCGCGGTGAAAATTGGTTTACCGTCACCATTTGCATCTTGTCTGAATACTTTGAGTACGCCCGCAGGCAAATCTCTATCCCTTCTCACGCACCGTGTGTTGTTCGGTCCGATTTTCATGCCCGCCCTGCGCCAGACGATAGACAAAGTTGCCAGGAGGGTGGGCCAAGACGTTTTTCAACACCTTCATCTAAGAAACACCCCCAAATCTTCACCCCGGCAGAAACCTGAGCGCCACGATCAGCAAACCAAGCGCACCGCTGGTGCCGAGAACAAGTCGCGTCATCTCCGTCGTGTGATTGGCGAAATCGGTTTTGAGTTCGCCCTTCAAATCGGCCATCTCACGGCGGAGTTCGCCGCCGAGTCGGGTCAACCCAAGCTTCTGGTTTGTCACCAGATCGGATTTCTGGTCATCGACAAAGTCAGCAATGGCGTCGCTGACATTTCGGTTCAAACCTTCGGCTTCCAAAGCGGTTCTGAAGGCTCTTATGTCCATGCGAGTATCCTACAGCATCCCGTTTCGTTTATTAAACAAAAAGAGAACATCAGCGCTCCCGCACCGTCCGCTGCTCGATCCGTTTCTCGTGCTCGCCCTGCACCAGCCGGTGCACATAGATGCCGGGCAGGTGGATGGCGTCGGGGTCAAGCTCGCCGGGCTCGACGATCTCCTCGACTTCCAGAACGCAAACCTTGCCACAGGTCGCGGCCGGCTGGTTGAAGTTGCGGGCGGTCTTGCGGAAGATCGCATTGCCCGTGGTGTCCGCCTTCCAGGCCTTCACGATGGCGAGGTCAGCGAAGATCCCCTCTTCGAGAATGTAGGTCTCGGTCCGGCCGTCGGGGCCCTGAAAATCCTTGTGCTCCTTGCCCTCGGCGATCTGGGTGCCGACGCCGGTCTTCGTGTAGAAGCCCGGAATGCCCGCACCGCCCGCGCGCATGCGCTCGGCCAGCGTGCCCTGGGGGTTGAACTCCAGTTCCAGCTCGCCCGAGAGATACTGGCGCATGAATTCGGCATTCTCCCCGACATAGGACGAGCACATCTTCCTGACCTGGCGGGTCTGCAACAGCAGGCCGAGGCCGAAATCATCCACGCCGGCATTGTTCGAATAGACCGTGAGGTCCTTCGTGCCGGCCTCGCGGATCGCCGCGATGGACAGTTCGGGAATGCCGCACAGGCCGAACCCGCCGGCGGCAATCACCATGCCATCGAACAGCAGGCCGTCGAGCGCGGCGGTCGCATCGGGATACACCTTGTTGGCCATGATGTCCTCTTGTTTAAAGCCTCTCAGACCTGTCCCGCCGCCGTCGGCGCCAGGCATTGAATCCGCTGCCCAGGCCGAGGCCGGCCGCGACACCGAGAATGGCCGGCGGCGAGATCAGGTTAGCAAAGGCCAGCGCCACGCCGATCACCGCACCGACGCCGGCACCAATGGCGCCTTCGGTAACCGGGCCAAGGCTGGGCGTCTTCTCATCCATGTCCGTCCTCGTGCCGCAATTTTGCACCTGCCGCAATCCGTCCATGGTCGCAGACCATGGCCAATCGGCGGCGTTTCAGAACCTGCGCCAGCCCACTATAGTTGCCGGCATGACCCCTGATTCCGAAAAACCCGAAACCAGCGAGCGGCCGGCCCTGACGCTTGGAGCGTTCCTCCCCTACCGCCTGTCTGTCCTGTCCAATACCATTTCCGCGGCAATCGCGGAAACCTATGGCAGCCGCTTCGGGCTGACGCTCTGGCAGTGGCGCTGCATGGCCGTCATCGGCGAGACCCCGGGACTGGCTGCCCGGGATGTCGCGGCCCGGACCGCCATGGACAAGGTGGCAGTCAGCCGGGCGCTGGCGGGCCTCGAGGCACTTGGCCATGTCACGCGGGACGCGAGCCCGTCGGACCGGCGCGCGAGCCGCCTGTCGCTGACGCCATCCGGCCGGGCGGTCTATGCCGAGATCGTCCCGCTGGCCCTCGCCCATGAAGCGCGCCTGCTCGCCGCCTTCGACGCCGGTGAGATCGAACAGCTCCAGTCCATGCTGTCGCGACTGGCCAGGGCGGTGCGGCCCGAGGGGCCACCCCTGTGGTAAGCGGGCAAGCAGGCTTGTATTCGCAGGTGGCCGTCCTAGGAAGCTGACATGCCATCCTTTGCGCGCCTCGTGGCCATTGATGCCTATACCGATCCGGACGGGCTGTTTCCGAAGGCCGGCGCCCCGCCTGCGATACTCGAAACACTGCGCTCGCTCGATGCACCTGCAGGCGCCGCGCCCCTGGCGCCGGTGATCCTGTGCCAGGACGCCGGCGCTGCGCGCGCCCGGGGCGCCCTGCTGGTGACCGATGACCAGGACGGGTGGGTGATTGTCCTGCCGCACGGGCTCTCTGCAGACGCGCTTGCGGCCATCGCGGCGGCTCACGCCTGGCGACGGGACACGACCTGCCACGTGGAGCTCGTTGCAGCCGGCGCGCCGGCAGGCAGTGGCCGTGACATTGCGCCCCGACTGGTGTGCGAGGGTCCGGCCTTTCATCCTTCGCGTCTCCGGGGCTGTCTTGTCCCGAGTGACTGGCTGATGCTCGCGATCAAGAGTGGGGACGTCTTATGACTTCAGGATCTTTCGGAACCGACGGTATACGCGGCCGGTTTGGTGAACCGCCGCTGACGCCGCCGCATCTCCTCCGCATCGCGATGGCTGCGGGACGGTGCCTTGCCCCCTCGCCGGCCGCAGGCGACCGTGTGGTGATCGGCATGGACACCCGTGCCAGCGGGCCAGCAATTGCCGAGGTTCTGGCAGCGGGGCTGGCCTCGCTCGGTCTCGACGTGGTCATGCTTGGCGTCCTGCCAACCCCGGCGCTTGCCTTTGCGACGCGCAGCCATGCCGCGCGGTTCGGCATCATGGTCACGGCGTCCCACAATCCAGCCGGCGACAATGGGGTGAAACTCTTCGGCCCCGACGGTTTCAAGCTTGGCAGCGAGCAGGAGCGGGCGATCGAGACGGCGATCGGTGCGGCCCTGGCCGGCCCGGTTGCTGCGCTGGATGCCGCAGGCCATGTCGGCCCCGATCCGACGCTCGACATCCGGGCGGAATATGCCGATGCGCTCATCGCCAGCCTTCCGGCCGGTACGTCGCTCAATGGCCTGCAGGTCATCGTCGACGGCGCGCACGGGGCCGGGTTCGACCTTGCGCCCTTCGTGCTGGCGCGGCTCGGTGCCGAGGTCGAGACGATCGGGACCGCGCCGAACGGGCGCAACATCAATGATCGCGTCGGCTCGACCCATCCCGAAACCCTGTCCCGCAAGGTGCGTGCGCGTGGCGCGCATGCAGGCATTGCGCTCGATGGGGATGGTGACCGGCTGATCATGGTCGATGAAGCCGGCCAGGTGGTGGACGGCGACCAGCTGATCGGACTGATTGCCGGGGCCCTGCACCGCGACGGCGCCCTGCGCGGCGACGGTGTGGTGACGACCGTGATGTCCAATCTCGGTCTCGAGCGGTATCTTGCCGGTCTCGGGATCGACATGCCGAGGACGGCGGTGGGCGACAAGCACGTGGTGGAGGCCATGCGTGCTGGCGGCTTCAGTCTCGGTGGCGAGCAGTCGGGCCATATCATCCTGCTTGACCATGGCACGACGGGAGACGGGCTGCTGGCCGGCCTGCATGTGCTGGCAGAGGCACAGCGCGATGGCCGGGCCTTCTCCGAGGTCGCGCACGTGTTCGAGCCGGCGCCGCAGAAGCTCGTGAACGTGCGCTTTGCCGGCCCGGACCCGCTGGAGAGCGACGCGGTGAAGGTCGCCATTGCGGAGGCCGAGGCCGGTCTCGGCGGGGATGGCCGCATGGTTGTGCGCAAGTCCGGCACGGAACCGAAGATCCGCATCATGGCCGAGGCGCTCGATCCCGCGGCCATGGCCGCAGCGCTGGCCCGGGTTGTGGAAGCGGTGGAGGATGCTGCAGGGTGACGAGGAGGGGCATTCACACCGGCTCGCCGGGCGGTGGTGACTGCACCGGTTCGGCGCCCGCAACGGCAGCGGACGGACCACTCCTGGCCCGGTGTCCTGCGATATGGGGACAGCCGAGCGGTGCTCCGGGTTCGTTCGCACATGAAAAGGTGTCCACGCCATGACCGATCTCACCGGCTTCTTTCATGATCGATGCGGCGAGCGGGTCGTCGTGGTCGGCGATGTGATGCTGGACTGCTACCAGTATGGGCATATCGAGCGGATCTCGCCGGAAGCGCCCGTACCCGTGCTGCGCCATGACCGCAGGGCCACTGTCATTGGCGGGGCGGGCAATGTCGCGGTCAACCTGGCGAGCCTCGGGGCCGCACCGGTGCTTATCGGCCGCATCGGTGCCGATGAGGCGGGTGCGGAAGTCCTGGCCATATGCGAGGCGACGGGGATTGATCCCCGGCTGGTAACGGATGCGGCGGTGCCGACGATCCGCAAGACTCGTTTCGTGAGCGGAGGGCAACAGGTCCTGCGGCTCGACGAAGAGGACGTGGTCGCCTGCGATGCAGCGGCCAGGGCCGACCTTCTCGCCCGCTTCGAGGCAGCCATGGACACGGCCTCCATGGTCGTTCTGTCCGACTATGCCAAGGGCCTCCTTACCAGCGACGTGATCGAGACACTGGCCGGTCTCGCCCGAACCCGCGCGATACCGGTGATTGTCGATCCGAAGGGCCGGGACTTTTCCCGCTATCGCGGTGCCGACACGGTCACCCCCAACCGGAGCGAGCTGTCGCTTGCCGCTGGCGAGGCGCTGGTGGGCGATGACGCAATCGTAGCCGCGGCGCGGGCGCAGCTTGCGGCGCATGGGCTGGGCGCAATGCTGGTGACCCGTAGCGAGGAGGGGCTGAGCTGGGTCACCGCCGACACCGCCCTGCATGTCCCGGCCGAGGCACGGGAGGTGTTCGACGTGTCGGGCGCCGGCGATACCGTGGTCGCCGCCTTCGCCCTGGCGCGTGCGCGCGGACTGTCGCCAGTCGAGGCCGCGCAGCTCGCCAATACGGCTGCCGGGATCGTGGTCGGCAAGCGGGGCACGGCAAGCGTGACGCAGGCGGAGTTGCGCGAGAGCCTGCGGCGACGGGGGGCGATCCCGGGGCGCCTGCGGGAGCCGGTCAGCCTCGAGGAGGCCGCAGCTGCGGTGAAGGCCTGGCGGCAGGAAGGCCTGCGCGTCGGCTTTACCAATGGCTGCTTCGACATCCTGCACTTCGGCCACGCCTCCATCCTGGAGCGGACCGCGGCCCTGTGCGACCGGCTGGTGGTCGGGCTCAACAGCGATGCATCGGTCGTCCGGCTCAAGGGACCGGCGCGGCCTGTCAATCCGGCCGGCGACCGGGCGGGACTGCTGCTGTCGCTGCGGTCGGTGGATGCAGTGGTCGTGTTCGAGGCCGATACGCCGCTGGCGCTGATCGAAACGCTGTTGCCGGACGTGCTGGTCAAGGGCGCGGACTATGCCGGATCCGATGTCGTCGGCGCGGATGTGGTCAGGGCGCATGGCGGCGAGGTCGTCCTGCTGGACCTCGAGCCCGGTCGCAGCACAACGGCGATCCTGTCCAGGGCACGTTCCCGCAGCGATTGAGGGGGTTCGCCGCGCCGCCGATTGTTTGCTATGACCAATGCAGGGAACAGGGAGAGGTGTCTGCCCGCCGGTCCACCGGCTGGCGACGCCCTGGGAGGATGACTTGGCAATCGAGGATGATCTGGCGAGCGACGGCATCGACGCGCTGACTGCGCGCCGGGCGCGGGTGAAGGACTGGCTGGCAGTTTCGGCGTCGCTCTGGGCCAGCGCCGGTGTGCATCCCCAGCTCGGCTTTCACGAGGAGCTCACGCTTGCCGGACTGCCGGTCTCCGGGAGTTCGACGCGCACCCGCGTCCAGGCTCGCCAGACATTCTGCTTCGCGCTGTTTGCCGAGCTCGGGCCCGTCCTTGACACCCTCTGCGTCGAAACCGCCCGCCAACGGGTCGAACATGGCCTGGCCGCCCTGGTCGGGCATGGTCGTCGACCGGACGGGCTTTACGGACGGCGCATGGCCTATTCCGGCGGTCTCGCCGATGATGTCGCCGACCTCTATGACAATGCCTTTGTCCTGCTGGCGTTCTCGAAGGCGGCGGCGCTGGGCTGGCCCGGCGCGGCGGAGGACGCGGCCACGCTCGCTGATCGCATCGACGAGGCGTTTGTGCGCCCGCCGTCCGAGGAGGGCTATTTCGAGCAACTCCCGGCGTCCGATGTCCGCCTGCAGAACCCGCACATGCACCTGCTGGAAGCTTCCCTCGCCCATCATGCCGCGACCGGGCACGCCGGTTCGGCGGCCCGTGCCCGTGCGATCGAAGCCCTGATGGCACGGCGGTTCCTGACACCGGAGGGTGGGCTGCGCGAAGTGCTGCGCACGGGCTGGGATCCGGTTGAGGGGGACCGGCTGGAGACCGGGCACCAATATGAATGGGTCTGGCTGCTGCATGAGCGGGCCAAGCGGCTGGGCGGACCCGTGCATCCGGCGGCAGACGGACTGTATGCCACCGCCTTGCGGCTGACCGGTGAGGACGGTGCCATCCATCTCGAGCACCACCTGACCGGAAGCTTGAAGGACAGCACGCGCCGCTGCTGGGGCGTGACCGAAGCGATCAAGGCGCACCTTGCGCGCTTCGAGGCGGGCGATGCAGCAGCGGCCGGCCGGGCATGCGCGGCGCTCGACCAGCTGTTCGATCTCTTCCTCGATCCGGCAGGGGTCCCGGGCGGCTGGATTGACCGCTATGACGGGCTCGGCAACCCGCTCTCACTCGCCATGCCGGCGTCGACCGGCTATCATGTGTGCCTGGCGCTGGCCGAATACCTGCGTGTCGCTGATGCGATGGCGGGTGATTGACGACAGGTCTGCTCGGTCATACCTGATAACAATGTTACGCCGTAGCACCTTGCAGATCGCTGCCGCCCTCACGGGCCGAACCCGCATGGGTGCGTAGAGCCGCCGTCACTGGCCCGGACGCTGCCCCGCGCGTCCCTCACGCACCCCGCCCTGCTTCCCAATCCACCAAAAGCGCCGAATGCCCCACGCCCAAGGTGGGCATCCCCGGCATTTCCCGTTAAGCAACCGGCGAACAGGGTCAGTCCCGGCCCGGCCGGACCGAAACCAGCAGACGAGCCATGATCGAAGTCACTCTCCCCGACGGGTCCGTACGCGAATTCGAAGCAGGCGCACGCCCGCTCGATATCGCCGCATCCATCTCGAAATCCCTCGCGAAGAAGGCGATTGCCGCGCGCGTGGACGGTGAACTGTGGGACCTCACCCGCCCGCTTGAGGGGGATGCCGAGGTCGCCATCCTCACCGACAAGGACCAGACCGAGGCGCTGGAGCTCATTCGCCACGACATGGCGCACGTGCTCGCCCAGGCCGTGCAGGAACTGTTCCCCGGCACCCAGGTCACCATCGGCCCGACGGTGGAAGACGGCTTCTATTATGATTTCGCCCGCGAGGACTCGTTCTCCACCGATGATTTCGCGGCGATCGAGCGGAAGATGGCCGAGATCATCGATGCCGACCTGCCGGTGAACCGGGAGGTCTGGGAGAAGGACGCCGCGATTGCCCACTTCAAGGCGATCGGCGAGGACTTCAAGGCGCAGATCATTGATGACATCATCCCGCCGGGCGAGCCGATCACCCTCTATGGCAACGAGCGCTGGAAGGATCTCTGCCGCGGGCCTCACCTCGTTTCGACGGGCAGGCTGCCGAAGGCGTTCAAGCTCACGAAACTGGCCGGCGCCTATTGGCGCGGCGACAGCCGGAATCAGCAGCTGCAACGCATCTACGGCACCGCCTGGCGCAACGAGAAGGAGCTTGGCGCCTATCTCACGCGCATCGAGGAGGCCGAGAAACGCGACCATCGCAAGCTCGCCACCCAGCTCGACCTCTTCCATCTCGATGGCGAGGCGGCGGCGGGTTCGGTCTTCTGGCACCCGAAGGGCTACCGGGTCTGGCTGCAGGTCGAGGCCTATATCCGCCGCCGGCTGTCGCGCGAGGGCTATGACGAGATCAAGACGCCGCAGCTCATGGATGCCACGCAGTGGGAGAAGTCCGGTCACTGGGGCAAGTTCCGCGAGAACATGTTTGTCGTTCCCGATTTCGTGCCCGGCGGTGAAGGCGAGGTCGTGGTCCCCGACGATGCGAAGCTGATGGCGATCAAGCCGATGAACTGCCCGGCGCATGTCGAGGTGTTCAAATCCGGCCAGAAATCCTATCGCGACCTGCCGCTGCGGCTGGCCGAGTTCGGCTGCTGCCACAGGAACGAGCCCCATGGCGCGCTGCATGGCATCATGCGCGTCCGCCAGTTCACTCAGGATGATGCGCACATCTTCTGCCGCGAGGACCAGATCATCGACGAGACGAAGCGGTTCTGCGCGTTGTTGCAGAGCGTCTATGACGATTTCGGCTTCTCGGAAGTGGCGGTGAAGCTCTCGACGCGGCCCGAACTCCGGGCCGGCACGGATGCAACCTGGGACCGAGCCGAGGCCGATCTCGAAAAGGCCATCGAGGCGACCGGCCTGCCCTATGAGATCATGCCGGGCGAGGGGGCATTCTACGGGCCGAAGCTCGAATTCCAGCTCACCGACGCGATCGGCCGGGTCTGGCAGTGCGGCACGCTGCAGCTCGATTTCGTATTGCCCGAGCGTCTTGGCGCCGAATACACGGCCGAGGACGGCGCCAAACACCGGCCAGTCATGCTGCACCGTGCGATCCTCGGCTCCATGGAGCGGTTCATCGGCATTCTCATCGAGGAATTTGCAGGTGCCTTCCCGCTGTGGCTTGCGCCCGAGCAGGTCGTCGTCGCGACGATCACCGATGCGGCGAAGGCGTATGCCGAAGAGGTGGTCGCGGCGATGACCGAAGCAGGGCTGCGGGTGACGCTGGACGGACGCAACGAGACCATCAACTACAAGGTCCGCGAGCACTCCCACCAGAAGGTGCCGGTCATCGCGGTGGTGGGAGAGCGCGAAGCTGCCGAACGCACGCTGGCGCTGCGCCGTTTTGGCTCGAAGGGCCAGCAGGTGGTGGGTCTCGATGAGGGCATCGCCCGGCTGGCCGACGAGGCCACACCGCCCGATCTCCGCCGGGTCGAACCCTGACCAGCCACAGGACCGGCCGGCTCAGCCAGCCAGTCGGCGTCGGAGGGCGGCGGCCAGGCGCTCGCCGAGCCGGGGCCCCTGCAGCGGGTAGAGGAAGGGCTCGATCAGTTCGAGTTCCATAAGCAGCAGGCCGCCATCATCGGCGCGCAGCATGTCGACGCGGGCATAGAGCGGGGCCTCGTCCAGCGCGTCGAGAACCGTGCGTGCGGCATCGAGATCGGCTGCGGCCGGCTCGATCGCGGTTTCCACTCCGCCATAGCTCGACTGGATCCGATAATCGCCCGGCGCGGCGCGCTTTATCAGGGCGTGGCAGAACGCGCCATCGATGAAGATGAAGCTCAGCTCGCCCTCGGTCTCGATGGCCGTCAGGAAGGGCTGGGCCATCATCGGGTGCGGCATGGGCGGGACGGGGTCCCCGGGTCGCAGCCTGTGCTGGCCGGCCGCACCGGCGCCGACCTGGCGTTTCCAGACCACATCCTTGCTGCCAAGCGCGGCGAATCCGGCGGCGACGGCCTCCGGCGTGGCGGTGTCCACCCAGAGCGTCTCGATGGTGCGCACGCCCTTGTCGGCGAGATCGCGGAGGTAGCCCTTGTGACTGTTCCATTCCACCAGCGCGGCGGGGTTGAAGAGCGGGGCATGGGCCTCGATCCGCGCCAGCGTTTCGAGGAAGTCCGCCTGCCGGTCCCAGTAATCCCAGGTGGTGCCGATCATCACGCCGGCAAAGCGCGCCCAGTCCACGTCCGGCGCATCCCAGCTGAGGACCGAGAGCCCGAAACCGGCGGCGCGCAGCGGGGCTTCAATCGCCGCGATCGTCTGGTCATGTTCATACGCATCGGGGCGACGGGCCGGCGAGCCGGGCAGGGTCACCTGCGAGGCGAGATAGGCGATGTCCATGGCCGGGCTCCTTGTCCTGACGTCCGCCGCCTGTTGCCTCGTGGCGCCGGCTCTGGCAACCCGCCCGGGAACCACAGGAAAGGCCCCCCATGACAGATGCAACCTATGATGTTGTCGGACTCGGGAATGCGATCGTCGATGTGATCGCGCCGGTCGATGATTCCTTTCTCGCCGAATGGGACATTCGCAAGAACGGGATGACCCTGATCGAGGAAGACCGGGCCGAAGCGCTCACCGCGGCCGGTCGGGAGGCGCTGGAAACCTCAGGCGGGTCCGGGGCGAACACCATCGCGGGCGTTGCGAGTTTCGGCGGCCGCGCCGGGTATATCGGCAAGGTCGCCGACGACCGGCTTGGCGGCGTGTTCCGTCGCCAGATCGAGGAGGCCGGCGTGCCCTTCCCGACCCCGCCGCTGGCCGATGGTCCGGCCACTGCCCGCTGCATCATCTTCGTCACGCCCGACGGGGCGCGCAGCATGAACACCTATCTCGGGGCATCGGTCTTGTTCAGCCCAGCAGACGTGGACGAGGCGATGGTCCGGTCCGGGGAGATTCTCTATCTCGAGGGCTACCTGTTCGATCGCGAGGACGCCAAGGCAGCCTTTGTCCACGCTTCCGAGATCGCGACCGCGGCCGGCCGCAAGGTGGCGCTGACCCTGTCGGACAGTTTCTGCGTCGATCGCCACCGCGACAGCTTCCGCCACCTCATTCGCGGCCACGTCGATATTCTCTTCGCCAATGAAGAGGAACTGCTCTCGCTCTACGAGACCCGCGATTTCGAGGCTGCGCTCGCCGCCCTGTCGCAGGAGACCAGCATTGCCGCCGTGACGCGCAGCGAGAAGGGGTCGGTCGTCGTGGGGCCGGGCGAGCGGCATACGCTGGCCGCCGAGCCGGTGGACGCGGTTGTCGACACGACCGGTGCCGGCGACCAGTACGCCGCCGGCTTCCTGTTCGGCTTTGCCCGGGGGGCCGATCTCGAGATCTGCGGGCGCCTGGGCCACATTGCCGCTGCAGAAGTCATCCAGCATTACGGCCCGCGCCCCGAGTGCCGGCTCGCCGACCTGGCGGTGGCAGCCGGGCTCAGCGTCTGAGCGGATCAGCTGTCCTGGCGTGGCGCGGGGCTTTGCGCCGGGCCTGGCGGCGTTTCGGAGCCGCCGGGGGCGACGCCGGGAGCCGCTGCGGGCTGTTGCGGGGCCTGGACAGGGCTTGATGGCGGATGTGCAGCGGCGGCCGGGTCCGCAGCGGGCGCTTGGTCTGGCGGCGGGGTCACTGGCGGAGACACTGGCGCGGTCACTGGCGGGGGCGCTGCCTGCGGAGGCGCCTGGGGCGGCGGCGCAGACGGCGTGACGACCGGTGTTGCGGCAGGGGCGGGCGCAGGATTGGCGGGAGACTGGGCCGGCAGCGGCATGCCGGGCGCGGCGGCTGCCGCTGCCATGGCGGCGTCCCGGTCCTGACGCTGCTTCTGCTGGCGATAGAGGTTCACGAAATCGACCGGATCGATCAGCAAGGGCGGGAAACCACCCTCACGGGTAATGTCGGCAACGAGCCGGCGGGCGAACGGGAACAGCATGCGCGGGCATTCGATGAGCAGCGCCGCCTCGGCATCCTGCTCGCTCAGTCCGAGGATCTGGAACAGCCCGCAATAGTCAAGCTCCATGAGAAACAGGGTCGCCTCACCGATGTGCGCGCGGGCCTTCAGTTTCAGGCTGGTCTCGTAGACGCCCTGGCCCCCGTCATGGGGTGCTGCCGAGACGTCGATCCCGATATCAATGTTCGGCTGGCCTTCGGGGAGCTGGTTGGCGGGATTTTCGAAGGACAGGTCCTTGACGAATTGCGACAGTGCCCGCAGCGTCGGCGCACTTCCGGCGCCGGGATCGGGGTTTGCAGGCGGCATGGCGTCCGTCATGGAACTGGAACTCCTTACTGGCTTGTCATGGCGCGCTAGCATGTCGGTAGCGGTGCGCGCAACGACCGACTGGCATCCGCAATGCAAAGCGCCTATGTGTCGGGGTGAATGGCCTGAAAGCAGTATTCCGAATGATTGAAGTCCTGATCCTCGCAGCGATTGCCCTCTTCGTCTTGTCCCGACTGTACGTTGCCCTGGGCCGTGACGATGGCCCGCCTGATGGCCGGGGGCGAAGTGCCGGCCGGCCGCTCGCGACCGAACCCCGCCTGCCCGACGATGCCGCTGCAGCCGAGGATCGGCCGGTGTTCACGAGCGGCGGGATACCGGGGCTTGAGGAGATCTACAACGCTGACCGACGGTTCGAGCCGCGGGAGTTCCTGCGCGGCGCGCGAACGGCCTACGAGATGATCGTCGAGGCTTTTGCCGACGGTGACCGGCGAACCCTGGAGCCGCTGCTTGATGCCGATGTCTATGCCGCCTGGAACCAGGCGATCACGGACCGGGAGGAAAGCGGCCAGGAACCGATGCGCCTGCTGCGCCTGAAGAAGGCCGAGATCGATTATGGCGAACTGACCGGGCGCACGGCACGCGTGGCGGTTCGCTACGAGTCCGACCTCGGAGATGGTGAGCGCACCCGCGTTGCCAAGGAGATCTGGGTCTTCAAGCGCGAGGTCGACAGCGCGGACCCGAACTGGCTCCTTGATGATGTTGAGCCGGCGAACTGACATTCTGGCTGGCGCCGGGACGGTTGCCGTTTAAAGCATGGCGGCATGCGAATTGATCACAGGCCTTACCGGGTAAGGGGCCGTTCTGGTCCGGCATCGGCCCGCCCGCAACCTGCCAGCCTGAATCGATCGGCCCTGCAATGGGCGTCGCTGGCGCTGGCCAGCCTCTTCATTTCAGCGTGTGCGACACCGCCGGACACGGTCGACACCGTCACGCGCCCGGAAGCGACGCCCGCACCGGCGAGCGCGCCGAACGGATTGCCCGTGCCAAAGGGACATATCAAGACGGGCGAGGCGCGTTCGCCTTACACCCTGCCAGCGCGTCCGGAAGCCGCCTCGCTGTTCTCGGCCGTACCTGGCTGGCAAGGGATTGATCCCCGACCAGGACTGTCGGCCCTGCAGGCGAGCTGCGCGAAGCTGCTGGCACGGACCGATCTCGACGCCCGTCTGTCCGACGCCGCGGGCTGGGCGGGGACCGTTGCGGAATGGCGACCAGCCTGCAGCGGGCTAGCGGCCACTGCGGATGCGGACGAGGCGCGGGCCCTGCTGGAACGGGCCTTCGTGCCGGTGGAAGTCGTCGATCCGGCAGGGGCCGCCCGGTTCACGGGCTACTTCGAACCGGTTATTGCCTCGCGCCGTCGACCCGAAGGCGCCTTCACAGCGCCGATTCCAGGCCCGCCCGGTGATCTCATCGTTGACGGCGACCGCCGGTTGCAGCGCCTTGCGAGCGGACGGACCCGGCCCTATCCACCGCGTTCGGAGATCACCCCGGCGGTGTCGAGCCGTCTTGGCTACGCTCACCCGGCGGACCTGTTCTTCCTTCAGATTCAAGGGTCGGGACGGCTTGTCTTCAAAGATGGTTCAATCATCCGCGCCGCCTATCACGCGCATAATGGCCATCCGTTCCGGTCGACGGCGAACTGGCTGATTGCGCGCGGCGAGATCACACGCGGCGAGGCCTCGATGCAGGGCATTCGCGCCTGGATGGACCGGGCCACCCCGGAGCGTGTGCGGGCGGCGATCAATGCCAATCCGCGTTACGTCTTCTTCGAGGCGCAGGTGATCGGGGATCCTGCGCGCGGACCGGCCGGCTCACAGGGCGTGCCGCTGACCCCGCTCGGCTCCATGGCGGTCGATCGGGCGTTTCACGCGCTTGGGGTGCCCTACGTCGTGGAGACGACAGCACCGGGGCTTGGCGGGTCCTGGCGCGGCGTACTGGTGGCGCAGGATACCGGCGGGGCGATCCGGGGGCCGGTCCGCGGGGACATCTTCTTCGGCACCGGCGAGGATGCCGGCCGGCGCGCCGGAACGATGAATGCGCCCGGTCGGATGTGGGCGCTGTTGCCGCCCGTCATTGCCGAACGATTGCGCCCCGGTACGACCAACGAGCGCCCGCCCGTTTCGCCCTGAAACACGCGCGCCCCGACGCGGCTTCAGCCTGACAGTCCGGTGGTCCGGAGGGCGTCGGCCTGCCGGGTCGCGACGGTCGCCACGTCGAAGCCTTCGAGGCTTTCCTCGAACAGGCGATGATAGTTCAGTTCCGCGCCCAGCCGCAGATAGGCCGCACCCAGCCCGATGGCGGCCCGGTCCATGAACACGAATTCGCGCGGGATCCGGACCGGGCCCTTCTCCTTCAGCGCCTGGCGCACGGCAAACGCCTCGCGCCGGCCATACTCTCCGGGCTTTACCCCGTCGGCCACCGTGCGCACCCGGTCTTCCAGCAGCGGGCCATAGATGAAGCGGGCCCAGATGTTCAGCACATCGACCAGGTCGCGACTGAGGTTCCTGAACCCCCAGTCCTCATAGGCCGCAACCGTGCCGTCGAAGTCATCGTCGCGAATGGCACGGTAGAGTGCGACCACGCCGCCGACGAATTTCGGCGGGAAGATGCGCACGCAGCCGAAATCAAGGAGGTTCAGCCCCGCCCCGCCATCGCGCACCTGGTAATTGCCGAGATGCGGGTCGCCGTGGATCACGGCGAAGCGGGTGAAGGGGATCCACCAGGTCCAGAAGAGATTGGTCGCGATCCGGTTGCGTACGTCCTGCGGCGCCTGCTCGTAGTCTGTCAGCCTGTCGCCCGACAGCCAGGTCATGGTCAGCAGCCTGTCCGTGGACAGGGCCTCGACGGGTTCGGGTACATGCGTGACGGCGCTGCCTGCGTGCATGAGACCGTAGAGCCGCATGTGCTTCGCCTCGCGGCCATAATCGAGTTCCTCTCGCAGGCGGTCCGTGATCTCGACCAGCATGTCGGAAGGATCAATTGAGCCGTCGAGCCGCTTGACCAGCCCTAGCAGGGTCCGGAGCTGGCCGACATCGCTCTCCACGGCGCTCGACATTTCCGGATATTGCAGCTTGCAGGCGACCTCGCGACCGTCGGGCAGGGTCGCCCGGTGGACCTGGCCCAGCGATGCGGCATGTGCAGCCTCGCGATCGAACGCGGCGAACTGCGCCGCCCAGTCGGGACCGAGTTCGGCGCGCATGCGGCGCTTGACGAAGGGCCAGCCCATGGCCGGCGCCTGGGCCTGCAGCTGGGAGAGCGCCTCGGCGTAATCGGGTGGCAGGAAGTCCGGAATGGTGGAGACCATCTGGGCGACCTTCATTAGCGGGCCCTTGGAGCGTCCAAGCGCGCTGGCGAGGGCCCTGGCGATCCGCTCGTCGGATTTGTCCCCGCCCATCAGCGCGCTGGTGGCGTAGGTCAGCCCCGCGCCTGAGAGATTCGCACCGACCCGGGCCGTGCGGGCGAGCCGGCCGGTCAGCCGGTTGCGTTCCGGATCCATGCGTTCATCCTGTTCCATCGGCGGCGGGCCTCCCTGAGCTTCGCATATAGTCCCCCTGACCCGGCTTGGCAGCGTCGAATGTCCGCATCTGCGGCTGGCGGGGAAAAATCGCCCGGTCCATCGAATTTCACACACCGGGTAAACCCTACCTGCACGGCTGTGTGCCAAACCGGGGCGTCACGAAACGAAACACGGGCTGGCCCGGACTGGGCATCGGCTTCAGCCACCAGCCCGGTGTGCAGACCTGAAGGGGATATGACATGGCGAAGACGGTCCTTGTGGTCGATGATGACCCCACCCAGCGCCGCCTGCTCCAGGCTGCGGTCGAGAAATCGGGCTTTGCCTGCCGCACGGCGCCCGATGGCGAGAGTGGTTTTGCCATGGCGGCCGAGGCCAGGAACGGAATCGATGTCGTCCTGCTGGACCTCGTAATGCCGGGCCTGTCGGGAATGGAGACGCTGGAACGGCTGATGGAACGCCGGCCGGACCTGCCGGTGATCGTGCTTACAGCAACCGGCGGTATCGACACGGTGGTCCAGTCCATGCGCGGCGGCGCGGTGGATTTCTTCGTCAAGCCGGTCAGCCCCGAGCGCGTGATCGTCTCGATCCGCAATGCGCTGAAGATGAGTTCGCTGACCGGCGAGGTGAAGCGCCTCGTCAAGAAGGCCGAAGGCGGCATGAGCTTCGACGACATGATCGCCGCGGCGCCGGCCATGCGCCAGGTGGTGCGGCTTGGCGAACGGGCGGCCGCCTCCGACATCCCGGTCCTGATCCTCGGTGAAAGCGGTGTCGGCAAGGAAGTGATCGCCCAGTGCATCCAGGGCGCGTCCGACCGGGCCGGCAAGCCCTTTGTCACCGTGAACTGCGGGGCGATCCCGGAAAACCTCGTCGAATCGATCCTGTTCGGCCACGAGAAAGGCGCGTTCACGGGCGCGGTCTCGAAATCGCTGGGCAAGTTCGTCGAAGCCGATGGCGGCACGCTGTTCCTCGACGAGGTCGGCGAACTGCCCCTCGACATTCAGGTGAAACTGCTGCGGGCCCTGCAGGAAGGCGAGGTCGACGCGGTCGGCTCGCGCCGGCCGACCCGGGTCGATGTCCGGATCATCTCGGCGACCAACCGGGACATGGCCCAGCAGGTCGCCGACGGCACCTTCCGTGAGGACCTGTATTACCGCCTCAACGTGTTTCCCGTGGAAGTGCCGGCCCTGCGCGACCGTATCGAGGACATTCCCGCGCTGACAGAGCATTTCATCAACCGGTTCAACGCGTCAGAGGGCCGCAAGATCAGTGGTGCTGCGCCGGTCACGCTCAAGATGCTGTGCGCCCATGACTGGCCGGGCAATGTCCGCCAGCTGGAGAACGCCGTTTTCCGGGCGGTGGTGCTGAGCGAAGGCGACCTGCTGCAGCCGGAGGATTTCCCCCAGATTTCCGGCCAGGTGCCCAATCTAGCCGATCTACCTGCGGTGCCTGTGGCCGCGCAGGCCGGCGGCGCCGGTCGGTCCGGTCCGGTTGCGATCTTCGAACCGGGCGGCGACCTGCGGGCGCTGGAAGCCATCGAACGCGACGTGATCCAGCTCGCGATCGAACATTATGCCGGCCACATGTCGGAAGTCAGCCGCCGCCTCGGCATCGGTCGCTCGACCCTTTATCGCAAGGTGCGCGAGTACGGCCTCGACATGCAGGCCGAACGCGAGGCGGGCTGACCGGTCAGCCCTTCAGCGGCCGCCCGCATTACAATTTGCACAGCTAGGCGAAGCATTATTGCATCGTTAATATACGATGGCGATCTTCCTCGGATAGGGTTAATGACCACTGCGGTGGCCGTTAAGGAAGGTGAGCTGTCATGTTCAGGAAAAGCGTGCGTTGGGCTGCCGACCTCGGCTACCAGGACAAGATCGGATCGTTCAAGCCGAAGGCGAGCCTCGAAGAGTACGGGCTGAAGGGCGAGCGCAAGACCGGCGAGCTCGGCATGAACCGCCAGAAGATCAAGGATGAGGCCAAGCGGGACGCCACCGACGGCATCCCGGTGTCCGGGGCCAGCAGCGAGGCGCAGTGGAGCGAGCAGGAGCAGCTGATCGCGGTCACCGCCGAGGAGGTCCGCCGCGGGCTCACGACCTGGTGGAGTGCGTCAGCGGCCGAAGTCCGGAATTTCATCGAGGACACCAGCCCGCCCGGCGCCATGACCGAGGACATGCTGCGCGAGGCGATCAAGGCCGAAGAGAACGAGCTGACGCAGTTCGAAGACGATGATTACGAAGAGGCGACGCAGGAAAAGCGTGAAACCGTGGTCGAGCTGGACGAGTTCCGTCACAAGCACGGCTCGAATATCGGCAAGCGCCGGCCGGACATCGAGACCAATATCGAGAAAACGCTGGCGATCCTGATCTTCGTGATGATCCTCGAGGGCTGTTTCAATGCGCTCCTGTTCAAGGACGCCCAGTCCTCTGGCCTGCTCGGCGGCATGATGGTCGCCTTCGGTGTCAGCGCCGTGAACGTCCTGATCGGCGTGGTTTCGGGCTATTGCGGGCTGCGCTTCCTCAACCATCCCGACCTGCCCTTCAAGATTCTTGGCGGGACGATTGCGGCCGTCGGCATCTCGGCAGGCCTGTTCCTGAACTTCTTTGTCGCGCATTTCCGGGATGCCGTGGAACTGGCCCTGCAGGAGGCTATTGCGGCGGGTTCGCTGGCCGGTTTCTCGATGTTCGCCATTCCCCCGGGCCAGGTGCTGCAGGACATGTTTCCCAACCCGCTTGGCCTGCACAGCCTCGTGGCCTTCGGACTGCTGGTGATCGGCCTCACCGTCTTCGCCATCGCGGTCTATGAGGGCTATGACAAGATTTCCGACAAGTATCCCGGCTATGGCCGGGTCTGGCGCAAGCAGCGCATTGCCCGCGAGCGGGAGCAGGCCGTGCGCTCGGGCTTCTTCGAGGACCGCTCTACCTATTTCACCCAATGCCGCATCTGGTTCGAGAAACAGCAGTCCCGCCATGTCGAGGCCAAGCGCGAGATCAACAAGGCGATCAACGAGCTCGAGACCCGGCGGGACCGGGCCGTGGCGATCGCTGCCAAGGCGGCCGACCAGGAGCGGACGCTGATCACCGCCTACCGGCAGGCCCATCGGCGCCAGCGCATGGCGATGACCGAGGTGCTCGGAGAGCAGGCCGAGGTGCCGGTCTATTTCGACGAGATCGTCACGCCGACGCTGCCGGACTTCAAGTATGAGGACGAGCAGTTGCTGGCACTCAATGCCGTCGAGCAGATCACCAAGAACATCGCGGTCCTGAGCCGGACCCGCGAATGGCTCGAAAAGCACATTCAGGAGCAGCAGATCCGGCTGCGCGCCAAGGTCGAACGCGAGGCCCGCACGCCCGAAGGCGGTCGCAGCCAGACAGGTTCCGACGTCCGCCACCAGCAGCAGCGAGCGGCCGCGCAGGCCGCGGCCAAGCGGGCATAGTCTTGAGCGGGGGCTCTTTGCGACGGCCGAGGGAGCAGACACATGGCGCGCAGACGCAAATCGAACGGTCCCTGGTTCTGGCGGGGCATGATCATGCTGATGGTGTCGAGCGTGTTCGGCCTGTTCGCCGTGGCCGCCTTCTATGAGCCGCCCGCGCTCGATGCCACGAGCGGCTGCCGTCTCGACCGCAAGGATCCCGCACACACCGTCCTGCTGATCGACCAGTCCGACCCCTTCGGCCCGAATGATATCGCCTGGGTCGAGGCGCTGGTCGATGAGGAGGCTCGCACGCTCCGGCGCTACGGCCGGTTGACCGTGATGGTGCCGAATGCGGCGCAGCCCTATGCGCCGACGCTTGTCTTCTCGAAGTGCTCGCCGGGCAGCCCGGATGATGCGAATCCGCTGGTCTCGAATCCGCGGATGGTCGAGGATACCTGGCGGGAGCTCTTTCACGCCCCCCTGGTCGCGGCGGTTGGTCCGGTCCTGACCGATACAAGGCAACCGGCCTCGCCGATCATGGAAGCCCTCTTCACGATTTCCGACCGGCCAGACTTCCAGGCCGGCCAGCCGAGCCTGAGGCTCGTGCTCGTGTCGGACCTGTTCCAGCACTCGGAGGATTTCTCCTTCTATCGTTCGGGCCTGGACCAGGCGGCGTTCGAGGCCAGCAGGCTCGCCGACAGGCAACCGGATCTTGCCGGGATCGACGTCGTGGCGCGGATTGTTCCCCGGGAGGAATACGACCTGCCGCTGGGCGAGGTGAAGGCCTTCTGGCGCGACTATTTCGATGCGGTGGGTGCGCGCTACGGCTCTGTGAACTGACCCATTTCAAGCTGAAAAGTCCGCCGGCGCGGCCTGCAGCACCCGGCGCCGTCACTCGCCGAGGTCGATATCCGCGTCGGACTCGGCGGCTTCATCTGTGATGAACTGCGGCCGGTCGGGCAGGCCGAGCGCGGACCATATGGCCTCGCCCAGCGCCTGGGTCCGCCGGTCGATGGCGGCCTGGTCCCAGACCGGTTCGTCGAAGGCATCGCGAGCGATGGAGTAGCCCTTGCGGGCACGCAGGCTGGCCACTGCCAGGGCCCGCTTTTCGGCGTAGGAACTGTTGTCCATGCTGGCATTCAGCGCGCCGGGGATCAGCACGAGATTGCCGAGCAGGTTGCGGCTGCGGCGGACGGTGACCTGATCGGCAAAGAGATCGAACCAGTCCGATCCCGGCGGCGGGTTCTGCGGCAGGATATGCTCGATTGTCGGCGCGGCGTCGCCATCTCTGAGCAGGGCGGGAATGGCATCGGCATCGCGGCAGGCTTCGAGCCAGGTGAGCAGTCGCAGCCGTTGCTGGCGATCCTCGAGCGGTCCCGACAGGGTGTTGCGGATCCGGCGCTGGCGTGGTGGCTTGATCGGCGGCAGGAAGCGGTCAGCCGCCTCGTTTCCGGTCAGGATCCGGGTGGCGCCATAGAAGAAGGCGCGGCGGCGGCGGGGTTCGTCCCGTGCGATGTCGAGGGCCATGCAGGCCCGCTGCAGCTGGTCGAGATGGCCGGCAAGCCAGTCATTGGCGGCCTGCATCGGCTCCCGGCGCCGGCGGGCGATGGCCCGTCGCTTCTGCCACAGGCGCAGCAGCATCAGGGCGTAGGGCTTCCATTCCGGCCAGTCGATCACGAAGATCGGGCGCAGCGTCGCAAGGCCAGGCGATCCCATCCAGCCGGGCTTGCGGACGGCATGGAGATCATTCCAGGCATCGGCATAGTGCAGCTGGTCCCGCAGCCAGTTCGCGAGCGCATCGGGGTGATCGCTGCGCAAGGCCTGCATCCAGTCCGTCAGCGCCTCGAACGGGGCGGCTTCCGGCTCTGCGGTGGGGTTGCGGTGGAGGGTGTTGAGGGCAAGGACGAACTCATGGAACCGGAAGCGGACCCGGCCGCGCAGCCGGTCCCAAAGCGCCAGAAGGGTGTTGGCCTCCTCGTCACTCGCAGCCAGGCCGGGCAGCCGGGTCTTGATGAGGTCGACCTCGTCCATCGAGACCCCGCGCATGTTCACCGTCTCGAACATGCGCAGCGCGATGGACTGGGATTCGGCATTGAGATGCACGAGGTAGAGATCGGTGGTGAGTACGACGGCCAGTCCGCGCAGCATCGAGCGGCCCTTGCGGGTGAGTGTGCCCTTGTCGGTGTACCCGTGCGTCTCGAAGGCATCGAGGATGGTGCGCCGGGCCTCCTCGATCACGATGAATCGATTGAGTACCTTCTGCGTCTTCGGCCAGTGACGCGTCGCCCCGCGTGGCTGGACATGGCGCGCGAGCGTCTCGTCCTCGCCCCCCATTTCGAACCTGTACCGGCCGTCTTTGTCCGACACGCAGTCCTGCAGGGCGTCGGCCAGCGGTTCGGCGTCGAGCCAGTCGCGGATCATGCAGATCAGCAGGGTGAGCGTGGTGGTACGCTGCAGCCCGTCATAGAGCCGCAGGATGCCGTCTGCGTCGCGATAGCCGACGAAGGAGCCGATGAAGTAGCCCGGCGAGGCAATGTCGGCATTCTTGCGGTCGAGATAGCCGATCAGGTCATCGACGAGCGCAGCGACCTGGACCCCGGTCCAGACATAGTCACGCTGGACTTCCGCCGGACGAATTCGGTGACCTTGAAGGAAATCGCCGAACCCGATGGCTTCCGCTTCCACTGGTCGCCGCATGCTGATCCTCTCCCGCACCCTCTGAAAACCCGTGTTCACACCCCGGGCCCCTGCCGACAATGGTTTTCCGAAGGGGGGCGGAGGACAAGTCTTGCGGTGCAAGAAGCATGCGCTAGGGGTGGTGGATCATGTCCGTCCTGACCCGCCTGCGCCTGACCGACTATCGAAATTACGAGCACCTCGATCTCGCGCTCGACGGGCGCCATGTCTGCCTGTTCGGTGCGAACGGGGCCGGCAAGACCAATCTCCTGGAGGCGATAACCCAGCTTGGTCCGGGGCGGGGCCTGCGCGGGGCCACGATCAGCGAGGTCACGCGACATGGTGCACTGGGCGGCTGGACCGTGACCGGCGATGTCGGGACCCGGCGCGTCGGCGTTGGTCTCGACCTGCAGGGTACGACGGCGAAGCGGGTCGCGCGCCTCGATGGCGAAGCGGTATCGCCAGGCGATCTCGCCGAACTGGTCCGTATCGTCTGGCTGACGCCGGCCATGGATGGCGTCTTCCGCGGCGGAGCGAGCGAGCGGCGGAAATTCTTCGACCGGCAGGTGATGGCGCATGTCCCCTCGCACGGGCCTGCCGCCGGGCGCTACGAACGTGCCATGCGCGAGCGCAATGCGATCCTCGAACGGGGACAGCTCGATGTCGGCTGGGCCGAGGCGATCGAGGCGCGCATGGCCGAGGCCGGGGCCGAGCTGGCATTCAATCGCGCCTTTGTGCTGGAACGGCTGAAGGAGGTGATTGCGGCGCGCGACCCCGGGGCGTTTCCGAAGGCGGTGCTGTCGCTCGAGGGCGAAACCGAAGCGCTCGCCGCCGACGGACAGTCGCTCGACGGGCTGGCTGCGCACCTCCGCGAGGTCCTTGCCAGCACGCGCAGCGCCGATATCCGGGCCGGGCGGACGCTCAGGGGCCCGCACAGGACCGATCTCGACGTGATCCACGAACCCACGGGCATGCCGGCGCGCGAGGCCTCGACCGGTCAGCAGAAGGCCCTGCTCATCGGGCTGATCCTGGCGTCCGCCGCCGCCCTGCGCCAGGGCGACCATGGGCCGACACCGCTCCTGCTGCTGGATGAGGCGGCCGCCCATCTCGATTCCGACCGCCGGGCCGCGCTCTATGATGAGTTGCACGCGCTCGGCGGCCAGGCCTGGCTGACCGGCACCGAGGCCTTCCTGTTCGAAGCCTTCGGCGACCGGGCGCAGCTGGTTTCGGTCCAGGCCGCCGACTCCCCGGCCTGACGGGGCTTGTCGCGCGCCAAAGGTCGTCGCACTGTCAGCAAAAAAGGGGGAGGACCCGGACCATGCGCCTGATCATGAGAGGCTTTCTGTTTGCGGCTGCGGCGCTTTTCGTCCTTGCCGGCATCGTGCTGGCCCGCACATTCAGCTACGGTAGGGCCGTGGAGCAGGCGAGCATGGCCTTGCCGGACGTGCCTGCCATCGGCGCGGACACCGCTGCAGGCCATCTGTCCGAGGCCATTCGCTTCC
>CAZDMQ010000059.1:0-22876 GCA_964506685.1 uncultured Hyphomonadaceae bacterium
GTGCGGGCCGCTCGTTCGGCCGCCAGTTCGACCAGCCGTGCCGACAGGTCTATGGCCGTCACCTCGGCCCCGCGGGCGGCCGCTTCCATGGCCAGGGCGCCGGTGCCGCAACCGGCATCGTAGAGGCGCGTGCCAGAGAGATCCGCCGGCAGCCAGCCCAGAAGGGTCGCGCGCATGGCATCACGTCCGGCGCGGACCGTGGCGCGGATCCCGCTGACCGGCGCGTCGGACGTCAGTTTCGCCCAGGCGTCGGCCGCGGTGCGGTCGAAATAGGTCTCGAGCTCGCCGCGGCGGCGGAGATAGGTGCTGGTCGTTTCGCCCATCAGTCGAACCCCAGGAAATCGAAGATCTCGCGATCCTTCATCGGTGTCGCATCAAGCTCCTCGACACCGTCCCAGAGCTGCTGGGCCAGGCGGATGTATTCGGCCTGCACGGCCTCGAGTTCGGCGCTGCCTTCCATCTCGAACAGGGTCGACTTCTTGAGGCGCGAGCGGCGGATGATGTCGAGGTCCTGGAAATGCGCGATGCGCTGCATGCCGGTGGCGTCACAGAACCGGTCGATCTCGTCGGTCGTGCGGCTGCGATTGGCGATCACCCCGCCAAGCCGCACATCGTAGTTCTTCGCCTTCGCCTTGATCGCGGAAATGATCCGGTTCATCGCGAAGATGGAGTCGAAATCATTGGCCGTCACGATCAGTCCGCGATCGGCATGCTGCAGCGGCGCGGCAAACCCGCCGCACACCACATCGCCGAGCACGTCGAAGATCACCACGTCGGTATCCTCGAGCAGGTGGTGTTCCTTGAGCAGCTTCACCGTCTGGCCGACGACGTAGCCGCCGCAGCCGGTGCCGGCAGGGGGGCCGCCCGCTTCGACGCACATCACCCCATTGTAGCCTTCGAACACGAAGTCTTCGGGCCGGAGTTCCTCGGAGTGGAAATCCACCGATTCCAGCACGTCGATCACCGTCGGGCAGAGCTGCTTGGTCAGGGTGAAAGTGCTGTCGTGCTTGGGATCGCAGCCGATCTGCAGCACCCGCTTGCCGATCTTGGAAAACGCGACCGAAAGGTTCGAGGAGGTGGTCGACTTGCCGATCCCGCCCTTGCCATAGATCGCGAATACCTTGGCGCCCTCGATCTCCATGGACGGATCGAGTTTCACCTGCACACTGCCCTCGCCGTCCTCGCGCGGGTGGGGTGATCCGGGTGCCGGGCGGGCACCCGGGCGGTCGAGCACAAGGTCGGTCATGCGGCGGCTCCTTCAGTCATGGGGATCCCTTCGACCCGGTCTTCCAGGTCTTCTCCGGCCCGCTGCAGGGCAGCGAGCGTTTCGGGATCGGGTTGCCAGTAATTGCGGTCACAGGCTTCGAGCAGGCGGTTGGCGAGGCTGGCGCAGGCCTTGGGATTGAGGCTGGCCAGCCGGTCACGCAATGCCTCGTCCAGCACGAAGGTCTCGCCGATCTTCTGGTAGATCCACGGCTCGACCGAGCCGGTCGTCGCCGACCAGCCGAGCGTGTTGGTCACCTGCGCCTCGATCTGGCGGACGCCCTCATGGCCGTGGCGCAGCATGCCCTCATACCATTTCGGATTGAGCGTGCGGGTGCGGGTTTCCAGCGCGACCTGTTCGGACAGGGTGCGGACGACGCCATCGCCGCGCGTCTGGTCGCCGATATAGATCGCCGCATCGGCGCCGCCGCGCGCGCGTTTCACCGCACGTCCGATCCCGCCCAGCGTGTCGAAATAATGGTCGATCGTGGTGACGCCCAGTTCCACCGACTCGAGGTTCTGATAGGCGAGGTCGACATCGGCGAGCATCGTGTTCAGCAGGCCCTCTCTAGCCACCGGCTTGCCGTCGAGCCCGTAGGCGTAGCACTTCCGCCGGGTATAGGCGTCGGCCAGCGAGTCTTCCTCTTCCCAGCAGCCGGCATCGATCATCTGGTTGACATTCGCGCCATAGGCTCCGTCGGCATTCGAGAAGACGCGCAGGGCGGCGGTCTCGAGGTCGCAGCCATGCTCACCCTGGTAGGCGAGGGCGTGCTTGCGGACGAAATTCAGCGTCTCGGGCTCGTCGGTTGCGCCGGCCGCCTTGAAGGCCGCCTCGGCCAGCATCCGGCTCTGATAGGGCAGGAGGTCGCGGAAGATGCCCGACAGGGTGGCCACCACATCGATCCGCGGCCGGCCGAGTTCCGACAGCGGCAGCAGGTCCGCGCCCGTCAGCCGGCCATAGGAGTCCCGCCGCGGAACGGCGCCCATGAGCGCCATCGCCTGGGCGATCTGGGCGCCCTCGGATTTCAGGTTGTCGGTTCCCCAGAGCACGATTGCCACCGATTCCGGCAGCGCGCCGTGGTCGGCGACATGCCGCGCCAGCAACCGTTCGGCCTGCAGCCCGCCATCGACCACGGCACCTGCGCTCGGCAGGCGGAAGGGATCGAAGCCGTGAATGTTCCGCCCCGTGGGCAGGATGTCGGGATGGGTGCTGACATTGCCGCCCGCAACCGGCGCGATGAAGCCGCCATCGAGCGCCCGCAGCAGGCCCGGGATCTCCCGTGCTGCGGTCAGTTTGCGATCAATCTCCGACAGCCTGTCCAGCGCGGCAACCGGGGCCCCGCCATGCCGGGCAGCTTCGGCCGGTGTGGCCCCCGCAACCAGCGCCTCGATGGCTGTCCGCGAGACCGGCGCCTCGCCCGTGGGCGGGGCCATGGTGGCGAGCATGTCGATGCGCTGGGACGGGCTCAGCGGCGCCCCGGCCACGTGCAGGCCCTCGGGGATCAGCGTGGTGGCGAGCGTTTCGAGTTCGGCGTCGAGCCTGGCCGGATCGAAGCCCGCAGCCTCACCCGCCGGACCGGGCGTGACCGCAAGCTCAAGCGCCTCGGCGCCGGCCTGGATGGCCTCGGCCAGCCGCGCGCGCAGCGCTGCGTTTTCCGGCGGCGTCTCGCGCCACTGGTCGAGTGTCTCCTTCAGGTCCTGGTAGCGCTGGTAGAGCCCGGCCTCGGCCAGCGGCGGGGTGAGATAGCTCACCGTTGTCGCCGCGCTCCGCCGTTTGGCGATCGCCGCTTCGGACGGATTGTTTGCGGCGTAGAAATAGATGTTCGGCAGGTCCCCGATAAGGTGGTCCGGCCAGCAGTCATCGCTCAGCCCGACCTGCTTGCCCGGCATGAACTCCAGCGCGCCATGGGTGCCGAAATGCAGGACCGCATGCGCGCCGAATTCCTTGCGCAGGTAGCGGTAATAGGCGGCGAAGGCGTGTGTGGGCGCAAACCCGCCCTCGAACAGCAGCCGCATCGGGTCGCCTTCATAGCCGAAGCCCGGCTGGATGCCGACCAGCACGTTGCCAAACCGGGCGCCGAGCACGTGAATCGACTGGCCATCGGCCTGCTGGCGCCCCGGGGCGGGCCCCCACTGGGCCTCGATATCGGCCAGCCGTCCCTCGGCGAGAATATGCTCCCGTGCCGGGATCGAGGCGACGACATTGGCATCGGTGCCATGGCGCGCGGCATTGCCCTCCAGCACGGCGGCCCGAAGCGCGTCGACGCTGTCGGGAAGCTCGACATCATAGCCTGCCGCCGCCATTTCCCGCAGCGTGTTGAACAGGGACTCGAAGACCGCGAGGAATGCCGCAGTGCCGGTCGCGCCGGCGCCCGGGGGGAAGTTGAACAGGGTGATTGCCACCTTCCGCTCGGCCCGCGGCACCCGGCGCAGCTGGACGAGTTTATCGACCCGTGCGGCCAGTTGTTCCACCCGTTCGGCGCAAGCCTGCATCCGCATGGCGCCGGTCGTGCCCGGGAAATGGCAGGCGCGTGCACAGCCCTCGCAGGTGGACCCATTCGCCGTCCGGCCGCCGAACACGATCGGACCGGTTGCCCCGTCCAGTTCCGGGATCGCGACCATGATGGTGGATTCCACCGGCGTCAGCCCCTGCGGCTGGGTCCGCCAGTCCTCAAGCGACTGGAACTCCAGCGCCTGCCCGGAGACATAGGGCACGTCGAGCCGGTCGAGCAGGTCGGCGGCCGCTCCGGCATCATTATAGGCCGGTCCGCCGACCAGCGAGAAACCGGTGAGCGAGACCAGTGCCTCGATCCGTGCCGCACCCTGGTCTGTGAAGTAGCGCTCGATGGCCGGCCGGTTGTCCAGCCCGCTGGCGAAGACCGGAATGACCCGGAGTCCGCGCGCTTCCAGCGCCCGGATCGCCCCGTCATAATGGCCGGTGTCGCCGGACAGGATATAGGATCGCATCAGCACGAGACCGACGGCGGTCCGGTTGCCTCGCGCATGCGGCAGGTCCGCCGCGCTCTCGCTGAACCGTCCGGGCAGGTCGGGATGGTAGACGCCGATATCGGGATATTCGACGGGCGGTGCAGCCTCCAGCGTGCCGCGCAGGTGCAGGCGCGGTCCGTCGGCATAGCGGTTCAGCAGGAAGCGGACGAGATTGCCGATATTGTCGGTCGAACCTGAAAGCCAGTATTGCAGGGTCAGGAAGTAGGCGCGGACATCCTGGGCCGTGCCGGGAATGTAGCGCAGGATCTTCGGCAGGCGGCGCAGCATCTTCGCCTGTTGCGCGCCGGCCTTCGCATTGTCCTTCGAGCCGCGCAGGCGCTTGAGGAATGCGATTGCCCCTTTCTCGGGCTTGTCCATGTCGAACCGGCCGAGTCGGGTGAGCTTCACGATCTCGGAGGCGGACAGGCACCCGACCATGGCATCGGCATGGGGACGGCGCGCCAGCAGGTCTTCGCGGACCGCCTCGATATGCGGTTCGAGGAACAGCATGCACGCCACCACGATATCGGCATCGGCAATATCGCGCTTGCAGGCCGCCAGCCGGTCCGGGCTTGCTGCCCAGTCCGAGGCGGCATGGAAGCGCAGGGCGATCCCCGGCAACTGGCGACGGAGCTCGGCTTCGGCCCGGACCACCGCGCCCTCGAGCTGACGGTCGAGCGAGATCAGGGTGACGCGGATCGGCAGGGGAGCGATATCAGCGGCCATAATGCGCCTTCGCGTCGTAGAGCGTGTCCAGCGAGATCCGGTCGAGATGGTGCTCGGCGGCATAGCGCTCGGTGTTCCGCCGGGCCTTGCCGCGGACGAAGAAGGGGATCTTCCTGAGTTCAGCCTCGGCCTCGGTTTCCCATTGCAGGACATTGCTGAGATCGGCCCCGGCCAGATCCGGCGCGGCGGGTCGCTCGGCCGGGGCATGGCCGGCAAGGTGGGACGGGCCGGCCGCGTCATTGAACTCGAAATCCTCGCGGAACATGCCGAGCAGGTGCTCTTCCAGGCCCATCACCAGCGGATGCACCCAGGTGTCGAACAGCACGTTTGCGCCCTCGAAGCCCATCATCGGCGCGTAGCGGGCCGGATAATCCTGCACATGCGCAGGCGCGGAGATCACCGCGCAGCCAATGCCCAGCCGCTTGGCGATGTGGCGCTCCATCTGCGTGCCGAGGACGAGTTCGGGCTGGGCGGCAATGATCGCCGCCTCGACGTCGAGATAGTCATCGGTGACCAGGGGCTCGACACCATAATCGCGGGCCGCTGCGCGCAGGTCCCGCGCGTATTCGCGATTGTAGCAGCCCAGCCCGCAGACCTCGAAGCCGAGCTCTTCCTTCGCCACGCGGGCGGCGGCAATGGCATGGGCGGCATCGCCGAACACGAACACCCGCTTGCCGGTGAGGTAGTTGGAGTCCACCGAGCGCGACCACCAGGGCAGGTTGGCCGCCGGCGTTTCGAAACTGCGGGCCGGCTGGCCCGTGATGGCCTCGACCTCGCGGACGAAATCGACCGTCGCCCCATACCCGATCGGCACGGTCTTGGTGTAGGGCTGGCCAAAGGTCTTCTCCAGCCAGCGCGCCGTCGTCTCGGCCAGGTCGGGATAGAGGACGACGTTGAAATCGGCCTCGCCGATGCGGGCAATGTCGGCCGGGCTGGCCCCCAGCGGCGCGACGAGATTGATTTCCACGCCGAGCGAGAACAGCAGCCCGGCAATCTCCTTCACGTCGTCACGGTGGTGGAAACCGAGCGCGGTCGGCCCGAGCAGGTTGCAGCTTGGCCGGCGTGCGGAGGCGGCGCCCGGCACGGCGGAACGGTCGGCCAGGGCCCGCACGATCTGGTAGAAGGTTTCCGAAGCGCCCCAGCTCTCCTTCTTCTGGTAGGATGGCAACTCAAGTGGGATCACCGGCACCGGCAGGTTGAGCGCCTTCGCCAGGCCGCCCGGATCGTCCTGGATCAGTTCAGCGGTGCAGGACGCGCCGACGATCATCGCCTGCGGCCGGTAGCGCTCATAGGCCTCCTGCGCGGCCCGCTTGAAGATCTCCGCCGTGTCGGAACCCAGGTCGCGGGCCTCGAACGTCGTGTAGGTCACCGGTGGCCGCGCACCGCGGCGCTCGATCATGGTGAACAGGAGATCGGCATAGGTGTCGCCCTGGGGGGCGTGGAGGACATAGTGCAGTCCTTCCATCGCGGTCGCTACGCGCATGGCCCCGACATGGGGCGGGCCTTCATAAGTCCACATGGTCAGTTGCATGGAAAGGCGAGCCTCCCGTCTCGCACCAGGGGTCGGGCAAACAGCTCGGCGAGATCGCCGCTCTGTTCGTAGCCCTGGATGGGGGTGAAGATGAGCTCTATGGCCCATTTGGTCCTGAGGCCCTCGGCCTCGAGCGGATTGGCCAGGCCGAGCCCGCAGACCGTGAGGTCGGGACGGGCCGCGCGGCAGCGGTCGAGCTGGCGGTCGACATCCTGGCCTTCGCTGAGCGCGACACCTGCGGGAAGGGCTGCCAGTTCCTCGGCGAGGTGGGTGGCGTGGAGATAGGGCGTGCCGACTTCGCCAAGCGTCATGCCGAGTTCCCGCGAGAGAAAGCGGGCTAGGGGGACTTCCAGCTGGCTGTCGGGAAAGAAGAAGACCGAGCGCCCCGCCAGCGTGCTGCGATAGGGTTCCAGCGCCTTCTGGGCACGGGCGCGGGGGAGCTCCGTGGCCTTGCGGAAGCAGGCATCGTCGACGCCCCATTCCGTTGCGGCCGCCTGCAGCCAGGCCGTCGTCCCCTCTGCGCCGAGCGGGAAGGGCGCGGCCAGGCGGGTGGCCCCGCGATCGGCGAGCGCCCGGGCCGTGTCCCGCAGGAAGGGCTGGGCCAGCAGGACCTTCGTGTTCGGACCGACCGGCGGCTGGTCATCGCGATGGCTCTCGGGCAGGAAGCCGACCGGGCCGATCCCCATCGCTTCGAACAGGCGGCGGAACTGGTCGACGACCACGTCCGACAGGGCACCGGCAACGAGCAGGTTTGCGGGCGCGTCGGCTGGCGCAGCGGGCAATTCAGGCACCATCGCGGCAAGGCAGGCGTCCTCGCCCTCGGTGAAGGTCGTCTCGATGCCGCTGCCTGAGTAGTAGAGCACGCGCACATCCGGCAGGAACTGTTTCGACAGGCGCGCGGCGGCCCGGCCGAGATCGAGCTTGATCACTTCAGAGGGGCAGGAGCCGACGAGGAAGAGCTGGCGGATGTCGGGCCGGCGTTCCAGCAGCCGGTTGACCGTGCGATCGAGCTCCTCATTGGCATCGGCCAGGCCGGCGAGGTCGCGCTCCTCCATGATCGCCGTCGCAAAGCGTGGCTCGGCGAAGATCATCACCCCGGCCGCCGACTGCAGGAGGTGCGCGCAGGTCCGCGAACCGACCACAAGGAAGAAGGCGTCCTGCATCTTGCGGTGCAGCCAGACGATGCTGGTGAGACCGCAGAAGACCTCGCGCTGGCCGCGTTCGCGCAGCACCGGGCGTTCGGACGGCGTGGGCGCAACCGAAGATCCGGCGGCGGTGCCGCGAGGGGTGCGACCGTTCAGCAGTTCGCGCACGCTCATGATGCCAGCTCCCCATCAAGCGGGGCGTTCACCCGTGCTCTCCCGCCGGCGGCATCCCGCCGTGCATGGGCCAGCTTGGCGAAGAACTGGGCGGCGTTGAGCGCATAGGACGCGTAGGCGGCCAGCGCGACCCACATCTGCTGTTCCGGCGAGCCGAGCCCGAGCAGGACCATGGCGAGATAGGCCGTGTGCAGGGCGATCACGCCCATCGACACCACATCCTCCCAGAAGAAGGCCGGGGCGAAGAGGTACTGGCCGAACACATCTTTCTCCCAGATCGCGCCCGTGACCATGATCGCATACAGCGCCATGGTCTTGGCGAGCACCGACCAGGTGGCGAGGCCATAGCCTTCACCGGTCAGCAGGCAGCGCACCACAAGCAGGAGGCTGACGAGGAAGATCAGGAACTGAACGGGCGCCAGGATGGCCTGCACGAGCGTCCAGGGGGAGGCGTCGCGCCGCATCCGTTCCGCTTCGGTGTAGAGCGGTGCCGGTTCCATGCTTGCCCTCCGGGTCGTGATCATCTCTGCCAGGTCCTCCATGGATTGGAGCAACGGTAAGAGAGCCACCAGAGGGTGTCAATTGTTGTTTACGTCAAAACGAATTGACATTGTGCTCGGAATGCGTGTTTATCATTCGCAAAAATGAAGGCCGGTTAGCTTATGCGGTCAGCCTGGTGTTGGCCGGGACCGGTCGGAAACCCAGTGCCTACCTCAGGATAGGCGTTATCTGGGGCGGCGTGGCGCGGGTTGCTCGCGTCGGTTGAGCGGGGCGCGCTCAACCGGAAACGTAAAAAAATATTGCCGGGATCGCTGGCTGAGAACGTAAAAATGAGGAATACTGTATCCGTCGAAATTGACACAGAAAATTGACTCGCAATGGAGGCGGGCACACTTGGAGGTCGAGGAAAACATGTCAGATGCAGGTTTCAACGGGGCGTCAGCGCATAATACGCTGGAGGCTGAAACGACGCTGAACACCTTCCGGGACCTTGGGGAACGATGGCGTCAGATCGAGCCCGGTGCGGGTGTCCTGTCTGGCCTGGCTGACACGGTTGAATCCGAACTCCTGCCGCGCTTCATGATTGCCTTTCAGTCTTTCGCCGACGGACTTCCCATGGACTATGTCACGGAAGTCGACCGCGAGCGTTTCTTCGCCCTGCTCCTTGCAGATGACACGCGCGGGGCGAATGGTTTCATCCACGAGCTGCGTCGCCGGCATATCCCCATGGAGACGATCTGTGGTGATCTCCTTGCCCATGCCGCCCGCATGCTGGGCGAGCGCTGGAACGAGGACCGGCTCGACTTCACGGACGTGACGATTGCCATGGCCCGATTGCAGCAATTGCTGCGGATGAACAGTGTGGTCGGGGATCCCGGTTTCCGGCGCGCGGATGGTTCGGCCTACAGCGTGGTGCTGGTGACGGCCCGTGGCGAACAGCATACGTTCGGGGTTCACATGCTGGCAGAGGCGTTCCGCCGCGATGGCTGGTTCGTTTGCTGCGAGGCCGGAGTGGCACCGGATGAGGTGCGCCGAAGCGTCCACGACAGTTTTCACGACGTTATCGGCGTCTCTGCGTCGACTGACCGTTCATTCGACCTGCTTGCGAAGGATATCGACACGTTGCGGTCGGACTCCCGTAATCCGGACATCCATATCATTGTCGGCGGGGGACTGTTTCAGCGGAATCCCGAACTGGCAGACGAGGTTGGGGCGGCATTCTGTCTGGATAGCGCAATTGGCGCGCCAATGTTGTGTCGCGGGCTCTTGGCACAATCCTTGGTTGGCTGCTAGACCGCTGCGACTCAGCAAGGAACCCTATGGATACGATCATACCTTCTTCCCAGCCCGCCATGGGGTTCGAGCAAGCCGCGCAACACCTGTCCGGGATCAAGCCGGATGTGATTGCCAGCATTGCGGCCAGCGCAGCCGATGTCGCCCTCCTTTTGAAGGACGGGGTGATCGAGGACATGGCCGTCGGCAATGCCGGACTCAGCGACGAAGGCTTCGGAACGAGCTGGCGGGGCGCGCCTTGGATTGACACGGTCACGCCCGACAGTCGCGGCAAGGTGGAGGAAATCCTCAGGGACCAGGCGAGGGTTTCGCGCTGGCGCCAGGTCAATCATCCGTCCGTGACCGCGCTTGACCTGCCGGTCCGGTACACGGCGATCCGCCTGGACAATGACGGCCGCCTGCTTGCGCTGGGCCGCGACATGCGCGCCGAATCCAAGTTGCAGCAACGCCTGGTCGAGGCTCACCAGGACCTCGAGCGGGACTATACCCGGCTGCGCGAGGCCGAGGCGCGCTACCGGCTCCTGTTCGAGACCGTGTCCGAACCGGTGCTGATCGCCAATGCCAACGCGCTGACCATCGATGAAGCCAATGGCGCCGCCGGTGCCCTGATCGGTCGCAGCCCCAAGGCTCTGGCAGGCCTGCCAATTGCCGCGCTCGGCATCGAGGCGCATGCCAGCGAGATCAACCGGGGCGTGAGCGAGAGCCTGCTGAGCGGCAGCGGCGTCGTCAGCGATATTACCCTGTCCAACGGCGTACGCGCCGCCCTGCACATTTCCGCATTTCGCGAAGACCGGGCCACACGCCTGATCGTCCGCATTGTCACCGAGCGTGCCCCGGCCACCCGGAGCGAGCGGTCGAAACTCTTCGAGACGCTCGAGATGTTGCCGGACGGGCTCATCGTGGTCGATGCCGGTCACCGCGTCGTGGCGGCCAACCAGGCCTTCTTCGACATGGTCAAGATTGCCGGCAAGACCCAGGCGACGGGGGCCAGCCTTGGCGACTTCCTCGGTCGCTCGACGACGGACCTGAATGTGCTGTTCTCGACCCTCAAGAATCACGGGGTCGTGCGCAATTATGCGACGCGCTTGCGCGATGTCTTTGGTGACGAGGACGTCGTCGAGGTGTCGGCCGTTGCCACGCAGGGCAACCAGAATGTCTTCTACGGCCTGTCGATCCGCAATGTGTCGCGTCGCCTGCAGGCGGGCAACCGGATGGGCGAGCAATTGCCGCAATCGGTCGAACAGGTGACCGAGCAGGTCGGGCGCGTGCCGCTGCGCGAGATTGTCCGCGAGTCCACCGAACTGATCGAGAAGCTCTGCATCGAGGCGGCGCTCGAGATTACCGAACAGAACCGCGCGTCTGCTGCGGAGATGCTCGGGCTTAGCCGCCAGGGGCTCTATACCAAGCTCAAGCGTGCCGGAATCGACAGCTGAGTCCGACCGCCGGCAGGCGCCCCGTCCGGGCTGTCCGTTTTCGATGACAGGTACGCGTAAATAAAAATTGACACCCAGCGGCGTCAATTTTACGTTGGCACCATGTCGAATGTCGGTGCCTCCCTCCAGACCCGTAGTGTCCCGTCCCTCGGGGCGATTGTCGAATTGTCCAAGCCGGTGACCTGGTTTGCCCCGATGTGGGCGTTCGGGTGCGGGGTCGTGTCGAGCGGCCAGCCGATCGCCGAGCGCGGCCTGTTCTTTCTTGGCGGCGTGCTGCTGGCCGGCCCGCTGGTCTGTGCCACCAGCCAGGCGGTCAATGACTGGTTCGACCGGCATGTCGATGCCATCAACGAACCTGGCCGGCCCATTCCGTCCGGGCGTATTCCGGGCCGCTGGGGTCTCTATCTCGCCATCGTGTGGACGCTGGCGTCGCTCATACTGGCCGCCTTCCTCGGCGTCTGGACCTTGGTGGCGGCGACCGTCGGACTGATCCTTGCCTGGGCCTACAGTGCGCCGCCGGCGCGTCTCAAGCAGAATGGCTGGTGGGGCAATGCCGCCGTGGGCCTTTCCTATGAGGGGATTGCCTGGTTCACCGGGGCGGCCGTGATGCTCGGCACGCTGCCATCCCTGCCGATCATTGCGGCAGCCCTGCTCTACTCGATTGGCGCGCACGGGATCATGACACTGAATGATTTCAAGGCCATAGAGGGAGACAAGGAGATGGGCGTGAACTCACTGCCCGTCCTGCTCGGCCCGGGCAGGGCGGCGCGGTTCGCCTGTCTTGTCATGATCGGGGCGCAGCTTCCGGTGATCGGATTGCTGCTCCTTGTCCAGGCGCCGGCCCACGCCGCCCTGGTCGCCGGATTGATTGCGCTCCAGGCGCGGCTGATGTTCCCGCTGCTCGCCGATCCGCGTGCCCGCGCGCCATGGTACAATGCCACCGGCACCAGCCTCTACGTCCTCGGCATGCTGGTGACCGCGCATGCCATCGGCACGGCCGGGGCCGCGGCCACGTCCGGCCTGCTGCACGGTGCAGGAGCCGCCCTTGGCTGAGTCCCGCGCCCTGGTGCCCGGCCAGATCGGCTGGACCGGCATCCTTCGCCTCGGCCTGGTCCAGGCGGCGATCGGGGCGATCGTCATCGTTACGACGTCAACGCTCAACCGCGTCATGGTCGTCGAGCTCGCCCTGCCGGCCATGCTGCCGGGCGCCCTTGTCGGCTGGCACTATGCCATCCAGCTCAGCCGTCCCCGTTGGGGCCATAGCGCGGATCGCGGCGGCCACCGGGCGCCGTGGATCATCGGCGGCGTGGCCACCCTCGGCCTGGGCGCTGTCCTTGCCGCGCTCGCCACCGTGCTGCTGGCCGGCCCGGGCTGGGGCGGACTTGCCCTTGCCATCCTCGCCTTCACCCTGATCGGCATCGGGGTGGGCGCGGCCGGAACCAACCAGCTCGCCCTGCTGGCCGCGCGCACGCCGCCGGCCCGCAAGGCGGCCGCTGCGGCCATTGTCTGGATCATGATGATCCTGGGCTTCGTCATCACCGCCGCCAGCGTCGGCGCCGCACTCGAGCCCTTCGCCCTGTCGCGGCTGGTGTTCGTCACCGCCTGCGTCGCCGTTGCGGCAACCCTGCTGGCCACGCTTGCCGTCACCGGTCTCGAGCGCGGTCCGTTGCCGGCAACCGGAGCCGGCGAGGCGGAGGCCACAGCTAGCGGGCCGGCTGCCGGCTTCACCGCTGCCCTGGCCGAGGTCTGGCAGGACACGCCGGCGCGCCGCTTCACCATCTTTGTTTTCGTCTCCATGCTCGCCTACAGCGCCCAGGACCTCATCCTCGAGCCCTTTGCCGGCCTCATCCATGGCTACAGTCCGGGCGAGTCAACCGCGCTCGCCGGCACCCAGAATGGCGGGGTCCTGCTCGGCATGATCGCCACCGCACTTGCCGGCACGCTGATCGGCAAGTCCCGGCCGCGCTTCATGCGCAACTGGACGATCGGGGGCTGTCTCGCTTCGGCTGCCGCACTGGCTACCCTGGCTGCGGCCGCCCGGGTCGGGCCGGCCGCGCCGCTCGAGCCGCTGGTCTTTGCACTCGGTCTCGCCAATGGCGCCTTCGCCGTCGCTGCGATCGGCGCGATGATGACGCTCGCCAGCGCCGGAGGGAAGGGGCGCGAGGGCATCCGCATGGGCCTCTGGGGTGCCAGCCAGGCCATTGCCTTCGGTCTTGGCGGCTTTCTCGGCGCCGTTGCGCTCGATGTCATGCGCGCGCTGACCGGCGATGCGGGCGCCGCCTTCTTCGCTGTCTTCGCCGCCGAAGCCGCCCTGTTCGCCCTCGCGGCCGTGCTTGCCCTGCGGGTTGAGGCCCCCGGCGCTGCTGGCCGGATCGATACGCCTCGCCTGCCTGTCCTTCCGGCAGGCGAACACCTGCCCGCCAGATAGTTTCCCGGAACAGACCGGGCGCAGCTCCAGGGGATCCCCCATGCAGACCGACCAAACCGCCACCACTCCCGCCTCCTCCGCCGCTCCGGCCTCGCCGACCGAGACCTGCGATGTGGTGATTGTCGGCGGCGGGCCGGCCGGCGCCACCGCCGCACTCGGTCTCGCCCGCAAGGGCTGGCGCGTGGCCCTCGTGAACAGGCCCGGCCGGATCAAGCCCTGCGGCGGCGCCATCCCGCCACGTCTCATCCGCGACTTCGATATTCCCGAGAGCCAGATCGTGGCCCGCGCCAGCACCGCACGCATGGTCTCGCCGCGTGGCCGGCTGGTCGACATGCCCATCGAGGGCGGCACCGTCGGCATGGTCGACCGCGAGCAGTTCGATGCCTGGCTGCGTGCGCGCGCCGGTGCGGCTGGTGCCCGCCTTATCGACGGGACCTTCCGGGCGCTGACCCGCGAAGGCGAGGGCGGCCAGCCCGTCATCCACTATACCCTGCCCGGTGAGAGCCGGGCCAATGGCACCCGGCGGCTGGCCGCGCGCATGGTGATTGGTGCCGATGGCGCCAATTCCCGCATTGGTGCGCAGGAAGTCGAGGCGGCGAAGGACAAGGACCTGGTCTTTGCCTATCACGAGATCATCGCTTCGCCGGCTGGAGATGACGAGGCCGGTTTCGCCGGCGACCGCTGCGAAATCCATTATGACGGCACGCTGTCTCCCGACTTCTACGCCTGGATCTTTCCCCATGGCGACAGCACCAGCGTCGGTGTCGGCAGTGCACAGAAGGGCTTCTCCCTCAAGGGCGCCGTCTCCGAGCTGCGCGGACGGGCGAGCCTCGACGCCTGCGACACGATCCGGACAGAAGGTGCACCCATACCGTTGAAGCCACTGAAGCGCTGGGACAATGGCCGCGACGTGATGCTGGCCGGCGATGCGGCCGGTTGCGTGGCGCCAGCGTCTGGAGAGGGCATCTATTACGCCATGATCGGAGGCGAGCACGCCGCAGATGCGGTCGACGAGGTGCTCCGCACAGGCGATGTGAAGGCCATGGCCCGGGCGCGCAAGCGCTATATGCGCGAGCATGGCAAGGTCTTCTGGGTGCTCGGCATCATGCAGCATTTCTGGTACCGCAATGACAAGCGCCGCGAGCGCTTCGTGAACATGTGCGATGACAAGGATGTCCAGCGCCTGACTTGGGACGCCTACATGAACAAGCGCCTCGTTCGCGCCGATCCGGCCGCCCATGTGCGCATTTTCATGAAGGACATGGCTCACCTGATGGGGCTCACCCCCGTCCAGCGCTAGCGCGCGCGACGCCACGGATGACGATCTCGCCCTGGATGCTGGATGCCATCCTGCTGGTAATCCTTGCCGAGGGTACGGCCGGGACCTTGTGGCTTTACCGCAGCGGGCGGGATGCCCTGGTTGCCGGGTTCCTCGCCTTCCTTGCCTCGGGCGCCGCCCTCATGTTGGGCCTGCGCCTTGCGCTTGACGGCGCGGCGGGCCTGCCGCTGGCAGCTGTCCTGCTGGCCAGCCTCGCGCTGCACCTGCTCGCCATCGCCGCGATCCTCCGCGCCTTCGCAAGATAGAGCAGCCCCTGCGGGCGCCGGCGCCTGACCACGCCAGAGGCCCGTGCAGAGCGTTCGGGCTCCCCAGGGATTTGGCTGCCCTTTTCCGCTTTCCTCAGATCGCGGCTTTCCTATCCAATGAGCCGCCGGGCGCCAGGGGGCGCAGCAGAACGCATGTTTCCATACCGTCATTATTTTGCGGGGGAGCGCGGGTGTTGCAGCGGGGCAGGGCGCTCAGCGGTAAAAAAGGGTGCGGGTCGCGTGGCGGAGAGGTGGCCTGCGACCCGCCAGTCGGGTCAGGACGGACGCCCCGTGATGGCCGGGCGACCCTTCATGGTGTTTGCCTGTCCCCATTAACCCCGGGAGGCAGGGGGCCGTGTAAGCGAAGAGGCCGGCTGGTGCATCCGGCCGGCCTCTCGCAATATCGGGCGTCAGAAGCGGGCGAAGCCGTTCTCGATGCCCCAGAGGTACCAGTTGTCGACAACCGTGCCGGTCAGCAGTACGCCGATCCCGCCCGTGATCGGGCAGAGGATGGCGAACCACCAGGCCCAGCGGTGGATCGATTCCATCGAGGCGTTGAAGCCCATGGTCCAGCGCCAGAACAGGGCCGCCCGCTCGGAGGCCGTGCCGCGGTCGACAATCTGCTCGATCTCGCGTTCGCCGCCATACCGGCCGACCGCCAGGATCGTCGCCCCGTGCATCGCGAACAGGAGCGTCGAGCCGTACAGGAAGACGATCGAGAGCATGTGGAACGGGTTGTAGAAGAAATTGCCATAAGCGAGGGACAGATTGTTTGTCCAATCGAGGTGGGAGAAGATCCCGAAGGGTACGGCCTCGGACCAGCTGCCCATGAGCAGCGGACGGATGAAGCCGCAGACCAGGTAGAGCCAGATCGCTGCCGCGAAGGCCCAGGCCACGTGCGTGCCCATGCCGAGCTGGCGGGCGCGGGTGTAGATGCGCACCCACCACAGGATGATGGCGGCCGTCAGGAAGAAGCCGGCCATCAGCCACCACCCGCCCTCGTTCAGCGGCGGGAACGGGTTCAGCCCATGCTTTTCAAGCGGGGCATCGAGCGACAGCCACGGCAGTTGTCCGAAGAACTTGAACGGGTTCCAGCCCACCGAGGCGGCCATGTTGAGCCCGATGATCTCGATCGCGAAGAAGCCGCAGATCAGCGAGGCCACCCCGGTATAGCCAAGATAGAGCGGACCGATCTGGGCGTCGCCGATCCAGCCGAGCAGCTTGCTGAAGCTGACCTTCCGGTTGCGGGGCCAGTCCTCGCGGTCGTGGACGGCAACGCCGAGATCCTCGTGGCCGCGGACCTGTGTCTGGGTGAAGATGTTCTGATAGTCAGCCATGTCGGTTGGTCCTTAGTCGCGCCACAGGGGGATGTTCTTCCAGCCGTCCCACCACGTCACCCAGGAGCCCTCGTAGAGCGGGCCGGAGATAACGATGCAGACCGCGCTCCAGAAGCCCGCGGAGAGCGCCAGGAACAGCCCGACCCGGTGAATGCCGAGCGTGCCGACCGAATAGCCCTGGATATCGCGGAAGAACGAGTTCTCGTATTCGGGGTCCTTCACCGTCTCGCCCTTGCCGGGATTGACGGCAGAGAGGATCGCCCCCCCGTGTAGCGCCAGCGCCAGCGTGGTGGTGAAGAAGAAGGTGATGGCGATCATGTGCGCCGGGTTGTAGTGGAAATTGCCATAGGTGTAGCCGACATTGGACACCCAATCGAGGTGGCTCATGATGCCGTAGGGAAAGCCATGGCCCCATGCGCCCATCAGGAAAGGCCGAATCACGACGAGCGTGACATAGGCGAAGATCGCCACGCCGAAGGCAAACGGGACATGATAGCCCATGCCGAGCTTGCGGCAGATTTCCACCTCGCGCAGCATCCACGAGACGAAGGCGCCGATGGCGCAGAAGGTGATGATCTGCCACAAGCCCCCCTCTGCGAGCGGAGCGAAGCCCAGCCCGTAGCTCAGCGCCGGCGGGTCGATCGAGATCAGCCAGGGGTTCCAGGTGTCCTCCATGGAGGCCCCGTAAAGAATGAGAACCGTGCCCAGCACGGCACAGAAGGCAGCGGTGATGCCGAAGAAGCCGACATAGAACGGACCGATCCAGTAATCGAACAGGTCCCCGCCGATCAGCGTGCCGCCGCGCACGCGGTATTTGCGTTCAAAACTCAGTAGCGCCACGGATCGAGCCTCCTCGGGCGGTTGGCTGGTCGGGAGCGCGTCCGGAGCCATGGGGCTCTCGGATCGGGCGCGCCAGCCACAATGGTTTGTGGGGGAGAGAACAGGCCGCGCAGGCGGCCTGTCTCGATGGGGTGAAGTCCGGGCCCGTTCAGGCCTGGCCGGTCACATCCTCGATATCCAGGCTGATGGCCGCGGCCGTGGTGGGCGCAGTGCCCAGCCAGTTGAAGCGCGGTGTGCTCAGCAGGATGAAGTGGATGAAGATCGCCAGCGTGAACAGGAAGATCGCGAGCGCGACAAGCACCCGGCGCGGATCGAAAAGAAGCCAAAGTCTCCACATGGTGTGTGTCTCCTATACCAGGTGCTGGATGAGTTGCGCGACCTGCGAGAGGCCTTCGACCGACGAGGCGTCGGCGTAGCCTTCGGGGCCGGGGATCCACGGACGCCACATCCAGACGAGGAAGTGGGCGACGCAGGCGATCAGGGTAAAGATGATGAAGCTCATCATGAACGCCTTGTGGAACTCCTGTGCCTCCGAGGCCGTCAGGCCCGACAGGGTGTCAGGGTTACTCGTATCAGTGGCCATTTTCTGATGTCTCCTTTGTTAGAGTGGTATTGGCCGATGCCGCTTGGGAGCCCTGCGACCTGGGCTGCATAACGGCGCCAGGGCGCCGATATTTCGTGAAGGTGTCGGTCATGGGAGGATGCATGCCGACCTCAGATTTCCGCCCGAACCGGGTCCGCATGCCGCCGCGCGTGGGGCTGCTGGGGCGCGGATCCGGGCTGGCGCTCGGACAGCAGGGCGAGGCAATAGCGCACCGCTGATCCGAGATTGAAACTTGCATAATAGCCGACAGCGGACGAATTGCGCGCCATCTGGCTGGGGCTGGACTGGAGGGTATGTGCCATCGGAGAGTCCTTTCGATCGCGGATCAGGCTGTGGAACGGTTGGCAAGTCGGTCACGGGCCGCCTGCACGTGGTTGGAGGTGATTTCCGGGGCGCCGGCGCTGCGGGCGACGGCCTCTGCGGCCTCGCGCAGGCGCTTGGCAGCGGAAATGCGGGCGATCACGGGGTGGCGGTCGACAGCGGCATCCAGCGCCTGGCTGGCAGCAGCCTGCCAGGGCAAGGCCCGGTGCAGCCGGCTTGGCGTGGCGCTGACCTGGTCCATCTCGCCAGCCAGCGGCAGGATGTGGAACAGCGCATCGAAAAGGCCGTTGCAGACTTCCTGCAGCAGGTAGACCGCGCCGGAATAGCCCATGAAGGGCGTGCCGGTATGTCGCCGGATTGCCGTGCCGGGGAACGAGGCCGGGATATAGTGCGAGCGTGCCCCGGCCTCGGCGAGGTACATGCGTTCATTGAAGCTGCCGAACACGATCAGCGGCGCGCCAGTCTCGATCGCGTCCTTCACCGCATCATTGTCGGGCTTGCGGCCCGCGACCCGTGCATAGGAGAAGCTGCAGGGCAGGCCGAGGTCGGCCTCGAGATAGTTGCGGATACCCCGGGCATAGGTCTCGTTGGCCACGATGCCGAAGCTTGCGGTGCCGAAGAAATCCTGGGTCACCGAGCGCCAGAGATCCCAGAGCGGCTTGATGGTGGTGTGCTTCTCCCGCTCGATGAAGGGCTCGGGATCGGTCCCGGTCAGCTCGCCCAGCGCGCGCAGGAACCTGGTCGTGGAATGCAGCCCCAGAGGGGCCTGCAGGTAGGGCTTGCCCATGGCCTCGCAGAGCGCACGGCCGAATTCGCGATAGAGGCAGATGTTCACATCCGCATCGGCCAGTTTCCGGACATCCTCGATATGGTGACCGAGCGGGAAGACCGCATTCACGCGCAGGCCCATGCCCTCGACCAGTCGCCGGATCTCGGCAAGGTCGGAGGCCATGTTGAACATGCCATAGCTCGGCCCGATGATGTTCACCGACGGCGCTGCATCGTCGGCCCGCTTGCGCGGCTTCGGATTGCGGCCCTTGGTCTGGGCAAATTCGGTCCACAGCCAGAGCAGCGCCCGGTCGGCGCTCTGCCACTGGTCCTCGTCAATGGTGCGCGGCAGGAAACGCAGGAGATTCGAGCCCTCGGGCGTCACCCCGCCGCCGATCATCTCCGCGATGGATCCCGTCACCACCACGGCCGGAAGATCCGGATCCAGCGCAGCGCGCGCCCGTTTCATTGCCCCCTCGGTGCCGTGCTGGCCGAGTTCTTCCTCCGCCAGGCCGGTCACCACGATGGGCAGCTCATGCGGCGGCAGGCCGTCGGTGTAGTGCAGGACCGAGGTCACCGGCAGGTTCTCGCAGCCGACCGGTCCGTCAATCACGACCTGCAGCCCCTTCACCGCAGCAAAGACATAGACCGAGCCCCAGTAGCCGCCCGCGCGATCATGGTCCTGGATCAGCATGAGGTCCCTCCCATTGCGGAAGGATCGCGCAAAGCCAGCCCGAATGAGCGATCATGGTCCTGGATCAGCATCCCACCGGCCTTTCCATGTCAGCGGCCCGTTTCGCGGCGAGCGCCAGCTTGCGGTGCTGCTTGGCGCGGAAGGCCTCGTGCGGATCGGGCGTGTCTTCCCAGATGCCGGCCGTATCGGCGGTGCCCACGCCCTCGAAGAAGGCTTTCATCTCGTCAAAGCGCGGCTTGCTGGTGAGCGCTGCGCCCACCACCTGGGCGAGACTGCCCGCGCCGGCCGGCCCCATCAGCGGACGGGCCGAAATCAGGTTGGTGAAGTAGAGCGCAGGTGTCCCCGCCTCCTTGGCCTTCTGCACCACCGGCGTCGTGCCGATGGCGAGGTCCGGCTTGAACGCTTCGAAGGCGGCAAGGTCGGTCTCGAGCGAGGCGCGGAAGCGCACCTCGACACCTTTCGCCTGCAGCCAGTCGAGGTCGGCCGCCGACCACTCGGTCTTCGGGCACGCGGTGCCGACATAGCGCACGTCCGCCCCGCTCTCGACGAGCAGGCGGGCCACGATCAGTTCCGAGCCCTCATAGCCCGAGAGCGTGATCCGGCCCCTGATCGGCATGGCCTCCAGCGCCGCGCGGGTTGCCGCAACCGCCCCATCGCGGGCGGCATTGGTCTTGTCCGCAGCAATGCCGCAGGCCTCGCCGATGGCGGCCAGCCAGTCGGCCGTGCCCTCCACGCCCACCGGTGCCGAGCCGACAATCGGCCGGCCGGCCGCCTGCAGGCTGCGGATCGAGGCGGTATAGAAGGGATGGATCGCCGCGGCCGCCGCGCAATCGAGAGCGCCATAGAGGTCCCGCCATTCCCGCGTCGGCACGGGCGCGCCGGCAGCGAGTCCCATCGGCGCAAGCAGCTGGCCGATGATCATCGGGTCGGCCGGGAACATCTCGCCGATCAGCGTGATCCGCGGCAGGTCGGTCTGCGGGCCGGAGGGGCGGGCCACCGCGCCCTGCTCGGCTTCCTTGCGGGCGAACTCCAGCATGGCGCCGGCCAGCACGTCCTTGGCCTCGGCATGGGTCGGCACGCCGAAGCCGGGCACGTCGATACCGATGATCCGAACGCCATTGATTTCCTTCGGCAACAGCCGCAGCGGGACGCCGGACGCGGTCGGCACGCAGAGATTGGTCACAACAATGGCGTCGTATCTTTCGGGATCGGCCGTGGCCTCGACCGCAGCCTTGATGTCCTCGAACAGCTTGCCGGTGACCAGCGTCTCGGAATTGAACGGGACGTAGCCAACGCTGCGGCGGGCGCCATAGAAATGCGAGGTGAAGCTTAGCCCGTAAACGCAGCAGGCCGAGCCCGACAGGATCGTCGCCGTCCGGCGCATGCGCAGCCCGACGCGCAGCGAACCGAAGGCCGGACACATGCTCTGGGGCTGGTCGTGCGGACCGGTGGGATAGTCGCGGGCGTACTGTTCGAGCAGCGTCGTCTTGCCGGCCGCCTTCGCGGCGTTCCGCATGGTCTCGGCGCCGCCATGGCAGCCGCTGCCGGTGTCCGCCGTCATCACCGGGTCGGGACCGTCCGCTGCGACTGGCGTTACCGCCGACCCCGTATCGACAGGGGTCTCGCCGGCGTCATCATAGACAAACTCGGTCGCCTTTTCCGCGTCCTGCCGCCCGTTGAATGAACCTTCAGCCCCCATCGTATCAGATCTCCTCATAGACCACTTCAAGGGACGTCTTCGTCCCCGCATCCACGCCGCACATGTCCTCCACGGTGGCCGGTTCCAGCACCCAGTCCGCGCCGGTCTCCTCGGCGGAGAACAGTTCCAGCAACCCGTCCTGGCTGAGCGGGGTGGGATGGACCGGCGGTGCGGTGGCCACGTTTGCGCCCAGCAGTTCGAACACCGGGGCCCAGGGGCTGCCGGGCTGTCCGACGATCTGGTAATTGGCCGATTTGCGGCGGATATCGTCGTCGGCCGGAATGGCTGACAGGACCGGGATGCCGACCTTCTCGGCAAAGGCCGCGGCCTCGCCGGTGCCGTCATCCTTGTTGATGACCATGCCGGCCACGCCGACATTGCCGCCCAGCCGCCGGAAATACTCCACCGCTGAGCAGACATTGTTCGCAACATAGAGGCTCTGCAGGTCGTTCGAGCCGACCACGATCACCTTCTGGCACATGTCCCGGGCGATCGGCAGGCCGAAGCCGCCGCAGACCACGTCGCCGAGGAAGTCGAGCAGGACGTAGTCGAAATCCCAGTCGTGAAAGCCCAGCTTCTCCAGCGTCTCGAAGCCGTGGATGATGCCGCGCCCGCCGCAGCCGCGGCCGACTTCCGGGCCGCCGAGCTCCATCGCGTAGACGCCGTCGCGCACGAAGCAGACGTCGCCGACCTCCAGCGCCTCGCCGGCCAGCTTCTTCTTCGACGCCGTCTCGATGATGGTCGGGCAGGCCTTGCCGCCGAACAGCAGCGACGTGGTGTCGGATTTCGGGTCGCAGCCGATCAGCAGCACGCGCTTGCCCTGCTGGGCCATCATGTAGCTGAGATTGGACAGGGTGAACGACTTGCCGATGCCGCCCTTGCCGTAGATCGCGATGATCTGCGTCTTCTTGGTGGGCTCCGACGCGACCGGCGCGTCGGGCTCCTGGGCGGCTTCGGCGCGCAGCGCGTCCACCATGTCGGCGAGGTTCGGAACCGGGGCTCCGTCGGCGGGGGTCATGCGCAGGCCCTCCAGTCGAGGATCATTTTCAGACAGGACGCGTCGCCGAAGGCGGTGCGGTAGGCCTCGTCGGCCTCCGCGGCGGCGCGGCGGTGGGTGATCAGGCCGTCGAGCGAGAGGAACCCCTCCTCGATCAGCGCCTTGGTGGCGGCGAGGTCGGCGGGCTTCCATTCGGCGGCGACGCGGATGCGCGCCTCCTTCATGAAGGCGGGCGGGAAGGCGAAGCTGAGCGGCTGTTCGTTGAAGCCCGCCAGCGCCACTTCGCCGCCGCGATCGAGGCGCCCGATCAGCGTGTCGAGCAGCTTCGGATCGCCCGAGACGTCGTAGATCGCGCGATAGTCGCGGCGCGGGTCGTCGTCGGGATGGATCACGCGATAGCCCTCGGCGCCGGACTGGCGGGCGGGGTCGGTCTCCCAGACGGTCGGCGCGTCGCCGCCGGCGATGGCGATGCGCGCGAGCAGCCGACCGAGCACACCGTGGCCCACGATCAGGTCGGGGCCGGAGCCCTGCCCGTCCGCGATGGCGTGGC
>CAZDMQ010000060.1:0-22631 GCA_964506685.1 uncultured Hyphomonadaceae bacterium
CCGGGCCCCGCAACGGTCCCGGGGCTTTTTCATGCGCGCCGGTCTGGTGCGAGGCCGCCCGCCGGCTTGTCTCTGCCGAATAGGGCGGGCTTCGCCGCGCCGCGCAAAGTGCGTTCAGCGGCTGATATCCAGCCCGGCTGCACCGCCTTCTTCGATGTCCACTTCGAAGGTTTCGAGGAACCGGCTGACCATCATGTAGTACCCGATGACGAGGGTGAGTTCGACGGCGCCATCGGGGCCGAAATGGGCGAGCACGGGATCAAAGGTCGCCGCACTCGCCTTCACATTGGTGACGATGTCATCGGTGAAGGCGAGGGCAAGACGCTGTTCGGCACTGAGGCCCGGCCCATCGGCGCCTGCCTTCACGGCATCGATCAGGGCATCGGACATGCCGAGATCGCGGCCGATCTTCTCGTGCTGGGCGGTTTCATAGCCCGCGCCGGAGAGATACCCCACCCGCAGGATGGCGCATTCGCGGGTCACCGGGTCCAGCGTGCCCTTGAAGAGGAAGGCTGTACCCAGATCGACGAACGGCTTCAGCGCGCCCGGCGAATGGGCGAGCATGCGGAAGATGTTGAGCGGAGCGAGCCGGCCGAGCAGGGCGGCGGTCTCGGGGGCAAGGCGATCGGGATCGGCATAGGGCATGCGGGCCATGGGTCACGGGTCCTCGGTCTGGTGTGACGGAGACTGTAAGGCAACTTCGGAGCAAACGGAATCGTTTGCGAATGGATAGTTGCGTCAAAACAAGGACGTGAAGCGTTGGCCCGGAGTGAAACGAAGGACCGGCGTTTCAGGGCAGGATGGTTGTGTACAAAACCGTCATGATGGCGGTTGACGCAGGCGTTCCAGGCCTGTAACCACGCGGACTTTGAAGGGATGGCCGTGCGCTGAATGCGCAGACGCTCCCCTCGTGGAAACAATCAATCGCCTTTGGCGGCTGGCGGTGCGCGCAAGCCTTGCGCGTCCGTTTTGTCGCTTCATGGCCCCGTTCGGATGACGAGACATGGAACGACAAAATATTCGGATCCGGCTCAAGGCCTTTGACCACAGGGCGCTGGACCTGTCGGCGCGCGAGATCGTGCAGACGGCGAAGCGCACCGGCGCGGAGGTGCGCGGCCCCGTTCCGCTGCCCACCAGGATAGAACGGTTTACAGTCAACCGTTCGCCACACGTGAACAAAAAGAGCCGCGAACAGTTCGAAATCCGGACCCACAAGCGGATCCTCGACATTGTCGATCCCACCCCCCAGACGGTGGATGCCCTGATGAAGCTCGACCTGTCGGCCGGCGTCGGCATCGAGATCAAGCTAGAGGGGGCGCGCTGATGGCCCTGCCAGCCGAACGTACCGGCGTGGTCGCCCGCAAGCTGGGCATGACCCGCATCTTCGACGAGGACGGCCGCCACGTGCCGGTAACCGTGCTCAGCCTCGAGGGCTGCCAGGTCGTTGGCCTGCGCCGCGACGAGGATCGCGATGTCCAGGTCAATCGCGGCCGCAAAAAGGACGCGGTCTCTGTGACCCGCAATGATGGCTACCGGGCAGTGGTAATGGGCGCGGGCCACCGCAAGCCCAAGCGTACCCCCAAGGCCCAGCGTGAGGCGTTTGCCCGCAATCAGGTGGCGCCCAAGGCGAAGCTCGTCGAGTTCCGCGTGAAGGGCGAGCTGCCGGATGTCGGCGCCGAGGTTCAGGCCGATCACTTCGTGCCGGGCCAGAAGGTGGACGTGGCCGGGATCACGGTCGGGCGCGGCTTTGCTGGTGCCATGAAGCGCTGGAATTTCGGTGGTCTTCGGGCCTCGCACGGCGTCTCGATCTCCCACCGGTCGCACGGCTCCACGGGGCAGTGCCAGGATCCGGGCAAGGTGTTCAAGGGCAAGAAAATGGCCGGCCATTATGGCAGCGAACGCCGCACCGTGCAGAACCTCGAAGTGGTGCGCACGGATGTGGCGCGCGGGCTGATCCTCGTGAAGGGTGCCATTCCCGGCCATGATGGCAGTTGGGTCGAGGTCCGCGATGCGGTCAAGCGGGCGCGTCCGGACGATGCGCCGGCCGCTGGGTCGTTCCGCACGGCTGATGCTGGGGCCGATGCCGGGGCCAGTGAGGCCGAGGCCCGAGAGGGAGCCGAATGATGCAGCTGGAAATCAGGACACTTGACGGAAAGAGCGCCGGCAAGGCCGATCTCGACGATGCCATTTTCGGCATCGAGGAGATCCGCGCCGACCTTTTGCACCGCACGGTGCGCTGGCAGCTGGCCCGGCGCCAGGCCGGCACCCACAAGACGCAGACCCGCTCCGAGGTTTCCCGGACAACAAAGAAATTCATCCGCCAGAAGGGCTCCGGCGGCGCCCGCCACGGCTCGCGCAACGCCCCGATCTTCGTCGGCGGCGGTGTCGCCCATGGCCCGAAGGTGCGCAGCCACGCCCATGCGCTGCCGAAGAAGATCCGCCGTCTGGCCCTGGCGCACGCGCTATCGGCCAAGGCGAAGGAGGGCGCGCTGGTGGTGCTCGACACAGCCGAGGTGGACACGCCGCGGACTCGTGAGCTGTCGCTGGCGCTGGCCGGGCTGGGCATCGCGAACGCGCTGGTGATTGACGGTGTCGCGGTGAACGAGAATTTCGCCCGCGCAGCGCGCAATATTCCCAATCTCGACGTGCTGCCGGTGCAGGGGCTGAATGTCTATGACGTGCTGCGCCGCCCGACGCTGGTGGTGACCCGGGCCGGTCTCGAGGGCATCAAGGCGCGGTTCGACGGGACGCTGAAAGTGGGCGAGGCGGAATTCTCCGCCGACAATTTCGTCGATGACATCCAGCTTGTGGACGGGGTCGGTTCGAAAGCGGCACGCGAGCTTCGCCGTGAAGGGCTTGGTACACTGACCGGCTTCGCAGGCGCGGCCGATGCCGATCGCGCTGCGGTGCTGGAAAATCTCGGATTTGCCGAGCGGGCCGAGCGCGAGGACTGGCTGGGCCAGTGCCGCGAGATGATGGCCGGCGAGCCGCCGCGCGCCCGTGTCGACCGGGAGTATGCGGCGCGGCAGCTGGCAAGGAAGAGGGAGCACTAGGTCATGGCCGAGATCCAGCTCAATGATTACGACACGATCCTGGCGCCGGTGATCACCGAGAAATCGACCCTGTTGTCCGAGGAGAACAAGGTCATCTTCCGCGTGCCGCTGGCCGCGACCAAGGCGCAGATCAAGCAGGCCGTCGAGAACCTGTTCCGGGTCGATGTGACCGGGGTCAACACGATCCGCGTGAAGGGCAAGACCAAGCGATTCCGCGGCACGATCGGCCGCCGGCCCGACTTCAAGAAGGCGATCGTGACACTCAAGGACGGCCAGTCCATCGACATTTCGAGCGGCCTGTGAGGGGGAAAGACGCATGGCACTGAAGACGTTCAATCCCACCTCTCCCGGACGGCGCCAGCTGGTGCTGGTCGATCGGTCGGGCCTGCACAAGGGGCGGCCGGTCAAGGCGCTGACCGAGGGCCTGACCAAGAATGGCGGGCGCAACAACAAGGGCCGGATCACGGCGCGCCGCATCGGTGGCGGAGCCAAGAAGCTCTATCGCAAGGTCGATTTCAAGCGGCAGGCGAAGTGGGACGTGCCGGCCACCGTGGAGCGGCTGGAATATGATCCGAACCGCACGGCTTTTATCGCGCTGATCCGTTATTCCGACGACGACAGCCTGTCCTACATCATCGCCCCGCAGCGGATGGATGTTGGCGACCAGGTCGTGACCTCGGCAAGTGCGGACATCAAGCCGGGCAATGTGCTGCCGCTGAAGAACATTCCCGTCGGCACGATTGTCCATAATGTGGAGATGAAGCCGGAGAAGGGCGGGCAGATCGCGCGCGCTGCCGGAACGTATGTGCAGCTTGTCGGCCGCGACCAGGGCTATGCGCAGGTCAAGCTGGCCTCCGGTGAGCTCCGCATGGTGCCCGAGCGCTGCGTTGCCACCATCGGGGCGGTGTCCAACCCCGACAACATGAACCAGAATCTCGGCAAGGCCGGCCGCAAGCGCCACATGGGCAAGCGCCCCTCGGTGCGCGGCGTGGTGATGAACCCGTTCGACCACCCCCATGGCGGCGGCGAGGGCAAGTCCTCCGGCGGCCGCCACCCGGTGACGCCCTGGGGCAAGAAGACCCGCGGCCCCAAGACCCGCAACAACAAGGCGACGGACCGGCTGATCATCCGGCGCCGGAACGCGAAACGCTGAGGAGCGAGAAGAGATGCCCCGTTCCACCTGGAAAGGCCCGTTTGTCGATGGCTATCTTCTCAAGAAGGCTGCCGCCGCCAAGGAGTCAGAGAAGCGCACCGTGATCAAGACCTGGTCGCGCCGCTCCACCATCGTGCCGCAATTCATCGGCCTGAATTTCCAGGTCCACAATGGCAACAAGTTCGTGCCTGTGACGATCTCCGAGGAGATGGTGGGTCACAAGCTCGGCGAGTTCGCCCCGACGCGGACCTATTACGGTCACGGCGCGGACAAGAAAGCGAGGAGGAAGTAGCCATGGGCAAGGCGAAGAACCCTCCGAAGCAGGCCTCGAACGAGGCGCGTGCTGTGCTGCGCATGCATCGCGGCAGCCCGCAGAAGCTGAATCTCCTGGCCCAGCAGATCCGGGGTCTGACGGCCGAGAAGGCGCTCAACGAGCTGCAATTCTCGCGCAAGCGTCCGGCCGAGGACGTGCGAAAGTGCCTGCAGAGCGCGATTGCCAATGCCGAGAACAATCACGGGCTCGACATCGACAGCCTGGTGGTGGCCGAGGCGCATGTCGGCAAGAACCTGGTGATGAAGCGCATCCGGGCCCGCGCCCGTGGTCGCGCCGCCCGTGTCGTCAAACCGTTTGCCCAGCTGACCATCGTGCTGCGCGACACGTCCATCGAAGCCGAAGAGCGGGAGGCCGCATAATGGGTCAGAAGGTCAACCCGATCGGGCTCCGGCTCGGTATCAACCGGACTGCCGACAGCCGCTGGTATGCCGACAGTGCCGATTTCGGCCGCCTGCTGCACGAGGATCTCGCGATCCGCAAGCACGTCCGCCAACGGCTGAAGCAGGCCGGGATCTCGAAGATCGTGATCGAGCGCCCGCACAGGAAGTGCATCGTGACGATCCATACGGCCCGCCCCGGCCTGGTGATCGGCAAGAAGGGCGCGGACATCGATTCGCTGCGCAAGTCGCTCTCGGGCATCGTCACCGACGAGGTGGGGGTGAACCTGGTCGAGATCCGCAAGCCGGAGATCGATGCCAATCTCGTGGCCGAGGACATTGCCCGCCAGCTCGAACGTCGCGGCTCGTTCCGCCGCGCCATGAAACGCGCGATCCAGTCATCCATGCGGCTCGGGGCCGAGGGTGTGCGGGTGATGGTGGCGGGCCGTCTCGGGGGCGCCGAGATCGCGCGGACCGAGCAGTATGCCGAGGGGTCGGTGCCGCTGCACACGCTCCGCGCGGACATCGATTACGGCACTGCCGAGGCGCTGACGACCTACGGCATCATCGGCATCAAGGTATGGATCTACAAGGGCGAGATCATGGAGCACGATCCGCTCGCCCAGGACAAGAAGCTGGAGACATCGGGACAGGCGCGGGCCCGCCAGGGCAACCAGCGTGGTCCGGCATCCGGCCCGCAAGGTGGAGCGAGCTGATGCTGCAGCCGAAGCGAACGAAGTACCGCAAGGCCTTCAAGGGCCGGATCAAGGGCGAATCGAAGGCCGGCACAAGCCTGTCCTTCGGCTCCTATGGTCTCAAGGCGCTGGAGCCCGAACGGGTGACGGCCCGCCAGATCGAGGCGACGCGGCGCGCGGTGACCCGCCACATGAAACGCCAGGGTCGGGTGTGGATCCGCATCTTCCCCGACACGCCCGTGTCGGCCAAGCCGATCGAGGTGCGGATGGGCAAGGGCAAGGGGTCGGTGGACCGCTGGATCACGCGCATCGCGCCGGGCCGCATCCTGTTCGAGATCGATGGCGTGCCGGAAGAGGTGGCGATCGAGGCGCTGCGCCTCGGTGCAGCCAAGCTGCCGGTCCGGACCAAGGTCGTCAAGCGGATCGAGGGGATCTAGACATGGCCACGATTACCGATCTCAGAAGCAAGACCGAGGACCAGCTCAGGGACGAGCTCGCGAAGCTGAAGAAGGAGCAGTTCAACCTGCGCTTCCAGGCCGCGACCGGCCAGCTGGAGAAAACCCATCGCGTCCGGCAAGTGCGTCGCACCATTGCGCAGGTGCAGACGCTGCTGCGCGAAAAGACGGCGCAAGGCGCCTAGAGGAGACCGATCAGATGCCCAAACGCGTAATGGAAGGCGTGGTGGTCTCCACCAAAGGCGACAAGACCGCAGTCGTGCGCGTGGAGCGGACTTTCCTGCACCCGCTCTACAAGAAGATCGTGCGGCGGTCGAAGAAGTATCACGCCCATGACGAGACCAATGCGGCCGAGGAAGGCCAGACCGTCTCGATCATCGAGGCGCCGGCGCGCTCGAAACTCAAGCGCTGGGAACTGATGCCCGGCGGTGATGCGGCTGACCAGACGGGAGGCGACGCATGATCCAGATGCAGACAAACCTCCGCGTTGCGGACAATTCCGGCGCTCGCCGCGTGCAGTGCATCAAGGTGCTGGGCGGGGCCGGACGGCGCTATGCGAGCGTCGGTGACATCATCGTGGTCTCGGTGAAGGAGGCGATTCCTACCGGCAGGGTGAAGAAGGGCGATGTGCGCCGCGCCGTGGTCGTGCGTGTCGCCAAGGACATCCAGCGGCCCGACGGTTCGGTGATCCGGTTCGACACCAATGCCGCGGTCCTGGTCAACAATAATGGCGAGCCGATCGGCACGCGGATCTTCGGCCCGGTTCCCCGCGAACTCCGCGCGAAGAACCACATGAAGATCGTCTCGCTGGCGCCGGAGGTGCTCTAGTCATGGCTGCAAAGATCAAGCGAGGCGACACGGTCGTCGTGCTGACCGGCCGGGACAAGGGCCAGGTCGGCAAGGTGGTGAAGGTGATGCCGGAGGAGAACCGCTGCATCGTGCAGGGCGTCAACATGGTCACACGTCACCAGAAGCCCGGCCAGATGGATCCGGGCGGGATCAAGCGGTTCGAGGCGCCGATCCATGTCTCGAACGTGGCCCATCGCGACCCGACCGACGGGAAACCGACCCGTGTCGGGTTCATGACCGATGACAAGGGCCGCAAATACCGAGTGGCCAAGCGTTCCGGAGAAGCGATCGATGTCTGATTACACGCCCCGGCTGAAGACGAAATATGTGAGCCAGATCCGCGACAAGCTGACCGAACAGTTCGGCTACACGAACCCCATGCAGGTGCCCAAGCTCGAGAAGGTTGTGCTGAACATGGGGGTCGGCGAGGCGGTCCAGGACTCCAAGAAGATCAAGCAGGCGCTTGAGGAAATGGCGCTGATTGCCGGCCAGAAGCCGGTGGCCACGAAGGCGCGCAAGTCGATTGCCGGCTTCAAGCTGCGCGAAGGCATGCCGATCGGGGTCAAGGTGACGCTGCGGCGCGACCGGATGTATGAATTCCTCGACCGGCTGGTCACCATCGCCCTGCCGCGGGTGAAGGATTTCCGTGGCCTCAATGGCCGCAGTTTCGACGGCCGGGGCAATTACGCCATGGGCGTGAAGGAGCACATCGTGTTTCCGGAGATCAATTACGACCAGGTCGAAACGATGCGTGGGCTCGACATCATTGTCTGCACCACGGCCAACACGAACGAAGAAGCCCGGGCACTCCTTGCCGAGTGCGGCTTCCCGTTCCGGAACTAGCGCTGGAGGATATGAGGCAATGGCCAAGAAAAGCGCAATCGAACGGAACAAGAAACGCGAACGGCTCGTCGCGAAGTATGCGGCTCGCCGGGACAGGCTGAAGGCAATGGCGATGGATGAGACCCTGCCGCTGGAGGAGCGTTTCAGGGCGCGCCTCAAGCTGGCTGAACTGCCGCGCAACTCCGCGCCGAACCGCGTGCGGAACCGCTGCGAGGTCACGGGCCGGCCGCGCGGATACTACCGCAAGCTGAAAATGTCGCGTATCGCACTGCGGGAGCTCGGCTCCCAGGGGATGGTCCCCGGCCTCGTGAAATCGAGCTGGTAGGGAGGAGAGACAGACATGCAATTGTCCGATCCCGTCGGTGACATGATCACTCGCATTCGCAACGCCCAGATGCGCGGCATGACCCGGGTGGTCACCCCCGCCTCGAAGCTGCGCCGGCGTGTGCTCGATGTGCTGGAGGCCGAAGGCTATATCCGCGGATATGCGGAGGTCGAAAAGGATGGCCACCGCAATATCGAGATCGAGCTGAAGTATTATGACGGGTCGCCGGTGATCTCCGAGATCAAGCGGATTTCCAAGCCGGGCCGGCGCGTCTACTCGGCCGTGAGCGACCTGCCGCTTGTCAGCAATGGTCTTGGCATCAACATCCTGTCGACGTCGAAGGGCGTGATGTCCGACGCGCGGGCGCGGCAGGAAAATGTCGGCGGAGAAATTCTCTGCCGCGTATTCTAGGCGAGGAAAGACGAGATGTCCCGCATCGGAAAACTCCCGGTCCCCGTCCCCAGCGGCACGAATGTGACCGTCAATGGCCAGGTCGTCCTGGCCAAGGGCAAGAAGGGGGAGCGCTCCATCACCCTGCCGGACCTGATCACGCCGACGCTGAACGACAACGAGATTGTCGTGATGCCGCGCGCCGATCTCGTGGAGAAGGCGAAAATGCGCATCGAGGCGATGAAGGCGAAGGGCAAGCGCGAGCCGACCTTTGCCGAGAGTCTCGATGCCGATGCGCGGACCCAGTGGGGCACGGCGCGCTCCAATATCGCCAATCTCGTGCACGGCGTCACCGAAGGGTTCTCGAAGTCGCTGGAGATCCAGGGCGTCGGCTACCGCGCGCAGATGCAGGGCAACGATCTCAAGCTTGCGCTCGGCTTCTCGCATGAGGTGGTCTACAAGGCACCGGACGGCATCGAGCTGGCCGCGCCGAAACCGACGGAAGTGGTCGTGACCGGGGTGGACAAGGCCGCGGTCGGTCAGGTCGCCTCGGAAATCCGTGCGTACCGTCCGCCGGAACCCTACAAGGGCAAGGGCGTGCGCTATGCCGGCGAATATGTCCGCCGCAAGGAAGGCAAGAAGAAGTAATCCGATGAAAACCGCACGTGAACGCTTCAATCGCCGGGCTGAACGCACCCGGATCCGTCTGAAAAAGCTGTCCGACGGGCGCCCGCGCCTGTCGGTGGCCCGCAGCCACAAGAACATCTCCGCCCAGATCATCGATGACGAGAAGGGCGTGACCCTGACAGCCGCGTCGACGCTGGAGAAGGACCTGCGCGAGGCCCTCAAGACCGGCGCCGATACCGAGGCGGCCGCGAAGATCGGGGCACTGATCGCCGAGCGGGCGAAACAGGAAGGCATCGAGACCGTGGTGTTCGACCGCGGCGGGTATCGGTTCCATGGCCGGGTGAAAGCCCTTGCCGATGCCGCCCGCGAGGGCGGATTGAAGTTCTAGGAGGCCGGACATGGCAGAACGAGACGGTGGACGGGGCCGCGGACGCGGCAAATCGCGCGATCGTGACGAGGAACAGAGCGAATTCATCGACAAGCTGGTCGGCATCAACCGGGTGGCCAAGACGGTGAAAGGCGGCAAGAATTTCGGCTTTGCCGCACTGGTCATTGTCGGCGACGGCAAGGGCCGGGCCGGCTTCGGCAAGGGCAAGGCCCGCGAAGTGCCTGAGGCGATCCGCAAGGCGACCGAGGAAGCCAAGCGCAACATGGTGCGCGTACCCCTGCGCGAGGGCCGCACGCTGCACCATGACGGTCGTGGCCGCCACGGCGCCGGCAAGGTGATCCTGCGCGCCGCCCCGCCCGGAACCGGCGTGATCGCCGGCGGCCCGATGCGGGCCGTGATGGAAGCGCTGGGGATCCAGGACGTTGTCGGCAAGTCGCAGGGCACCTCCAATCCCTACAACATGGTGCGCGCCACTTTCGATGCGCTGAAGCACCAGTCGAGCCCGCGTGCCATCGCCTCGAAGCGGGGGCTGAAGGTCCAGGACATCATCGGCCGGCGCACCGATGGCGCGTCCGAGGCCGGCATGGCCGACCAGGCGAGCTAGGAGGAAACGACATGGCCGCGAACACGATCACCATTCGCCAGACCGGCAGTCCGATCCGCCGCGACGATCGCCAGCGCCGGACGCTGATCGGGCTGGGCCTGAACAAGCTCGGTCGCGAGCGCACATTGCAGGACACACCGGAAGTGCGCGGCATGATCGACAAGGTGCGGCATATGGTCGAGATCATCGGATAGCCACGGGGGGCGGGCCGGCCGCGCGATCGTGCCGGCCACCGGCTTCACAGCAGGAAAGACAGGACGATGAAACTGAACGAACTCTCCCCGTCTGCCGGCGCAACGAAGGCGCGCAAGCGGGTCGGCCGCGGTGTCGGCTCCGGCACCGGCAAGACGGCCGGTCGCGGCGTGAAAGGCCAGAAGGCGCGTTCGGGCGTGGCCCTGAACGGTTTCGAGGGCGGCCAGATGCCGATCTACATGCGCCTGCCGAAACGCGGCTTCACGGGACCCGGCAAGATGAAGCGCTCGGCCTGGGTCAACCTCGACCGGATCGCCAGGGCGATCGAGGCTGGCAAGCTCGATGCCGGCAACATCACCGAGGAGACACTGGTGCGTTCCGGGGTTGTCCGGCGCGCGCCGCACGGCATCCGCCTGCTCGCCAAGGGCGACGCGCCGAAGAAGGTCTCGATCACGGTCACCGGTGCCTCGAAGGCGGCCGTCGCCGCGATCGAGGCGGCCGGCGGAACAGTGACGCTCACCGGTCCTGCGGCGGGGTCTGCAGCGGACGGTTCGGCGTAGCTGCCCTGCATCGGGGGCAGTTGTTTTTCTGTCTGCCCCTTCACAAAGTCCCCCTGGCGGACGATCTTGCCAGAATTGTCTCCAGTAACGGGAGGATGGCCCCGTGGCCTCAGCCGCCGAACAGCTCGCCCGCAACATGTCCTTCGACAGCTTCGCCAAGGCGAAGGACCTGCAGAGCCGGATCCTCTTCACGCTGGGGATCCTGGTACTCTACCGCCTCGGCACCTTCATTCCGGTCCCCGGTATCGATCCTGCGCAATATGCGACCTTCTTCGAGAGCCAGTCGGGGGGCATCCTCGGAAGCGCCAATATGTTCTCCGGCGGCGCGCTGGAGCGGATGGGGATCTTCGCGCTCAACGTGATGCCCTACATCACCGCGTCGATCATCATGCAGATGATGGCATCGGCCTCGCCCACGCTTGAAAAGCTGAAGAAGGAGGGCGAGGCGGGCCGCAAGCAGATGAACCAGTACACCCGGTACATGACGCTTGGCTTTGCGCTGGTGCAGAGTTTCGGGATTTCCATCGGCATGGCGAATGCCGGCATGGCGCTGGCGACCATTCCCGACTGGTTCTTCGTGCTTACCGGTGTCGTCACGCTGACGGGCGGGACCATGCTGCTGATGTGGATGGGCGAGCAGATCACCGCCCGCGGCGTCGGCAACGGCATCTCGCTGATCATCTTCGCCGGCATCATCGCGGAAATGCCGAAGGCGATCTTCAACACGCTGTCGACCGCGCGGGCGACCTCGGCGAATGTCGGCTTCATTGTCCTCATCGCCGCCCTGGTGATCGCGCTGGTGATGTTCATCGTCTTCATCGAGCGCTCCCAGCGGCGCCTGCTGATCCAGTATCCCAAGCGCCAGCAAGGCAACCAGATGATGCAGGGCCAGAGCTCCTACCTGCCGCTGAAGATCAACACCTCCGGGGTGATCCCGCCGATCTTCGCGATCGCGCTGCTGATGCTGCCGCTGACCGCCATCGGCTTCACCGGCGGCAATACGGCCGATCCGACCGCCATGGCTGCAGCCGGCGGCGGGATGGTGTCGCAGGCACTGACCTGGATGGCGCAGAACTTCTCGCCGGGGTCGTGGGCCTACATCATCACCTATGCCGTGCTCGTGGCGTTCTTCTGCTTCTTCTATACCTCGATCATGTTCAATCCGCAGGAGACGGCGGAGAACCTGCGCAAGTATGGCGGTTTCCTTCCGGGCTACCGTCCCGGCAAGCAGACGGCCGCCTATATCGACTATGTGCTGACTCGACTTACGACGATTGGCGCTATCTATCTTGTGTTCGTCTGTATCCTGCCGGAGCTTCTTCGCAGGTATTATCCGGACATCCCCTTCTATATCGGGGGCACATCGCTGCTGATCGTGGTGTCCGTGACCATGGACACCGTCACCCAGATCCAGTCGCACATGATTGCCCACCAGTACGAAGGCATGATCAAGAAGTCGCGACTGGGAGGACGCAAGAAATGAACCTAATCCTGTTTGGCCCGCCAGCGGCCGGCAAGGGAACGCAGGCCAAGCGGCTCGTCGATGAGCATGGCTTCGTGCAGCTCTCGACGGGCGACATGTTGCGGGCCGCCCGCGCGTCCGGCTCCGAACTCGGCCAGCGCGTCGCAAGGATCATGGATGAGGGCGGCCTTGTCTCGGACGAGATCGTGATCGCGCTGATCGATGAACAGCTCGACGCACATGCCGGCGCCGCCGGCTTCATCTTTGACGGTTTCCCGCGCACGATCGGCCAGGCCGAGGCGCTCGATGCGCTGCTTGAGCGGCGGGGGAGCGAAGTGCACCAGGTGATCCGGCTGGTCGTCGACGAGGACGCGCTGATCGAACGGATCACGAAGCGGTTCGAGGAGGAGGGCCGGAAGGACGACAATCCCGAGACCTTCCGGACGCGGCTGGATAAGTACAATGCCGACACCGCGCCGCTGATCCCGCTCTATGCCGAACGGGGCAAGCTGGTCGAGGTCGATGGCATGGCATCGATCGACGCGGTCTCCGCCAGCATCGACAGGGTTCTCGCGCAAAACGCATGACGCGACGGGATTCGCCGCCGGCACATGTTGACGCGGCGATTCGCGGCGCTATAACCACGCACTTCGTTAAGAAGGCTGCCGTTCGCGTGCCTGGGGCCGGATGTCCGATGATCCGGATGGCTGACCCGGGAAAGCGCGATTTTTGGTTATTCAAGGAGAGACGGCCCCATGGCCCGTATTGCCGGCGTAAATATTCCGACCAACAAGCGCGTCGAGATCGCGCTGCGCTACATTCACGGCATTGGTCCGAGCATGGCGCGCGAAATCGTCGACCGTGTCGGCATCGCGCGCGAGCGCCGGGTGGCCGAACTGACCGATGCCGAAGTCATCCGTATCCGCGAGACCATCGATGCCGAATACATGGTGGAAGGGGACTTGCGCCGGGACGTGTCGGTGAACATCAAGCGGCTGATGGATCTTGGCTGCTATCGCGGCCTGCGTCATCGTCGCCGGCTGCCCGTGCGCGGCCAGCGCACCCATACCAATGCCCGCACCCGCAAGGGTCCCGCCAAGCCCATTGCCGGCAAGAAGAAGTAGGATCAGCCAATGGCCCGTGACGCCACCAGGGTTCGCCGCCGGGAGCGGAAGAACATCTCTTCCGGCATCGTGCACGTGAACTCCTCGTTCAATAACACGATCATCACCATCACCGACGCCCAGGGCAATGCCATTTCCTGGAGCTCGGCTGGCGCCATGGGCTTCAAGGGCTCGCGCAAGTCGACCCCCTATGCGGCGCAGGTCGCCGCCGAGGATGCTGCCCGCAAGGCGCAGGACCATGGCCTGAAGACGGTCGAGGTGAATGTCTGCGGACCGGGGTCGGGACGCGAGAGTGCGCTGCGCGCCCTGCAGGCTGTGGGCCTCAACGTGACCTCGATCCGTGACACCACGCCAATTCCGCATAATGGCTGCCGGCCGCCCAAGCGCCGCCGCGTCTAGTCTCTGCCTGCCCGAGAGACCCCACTGCCCGACCTGTCAGGAGCCGCCCGTGCCCGAAGCTGAAACCGTCAATGATCGCAACTGGAAGGAGCTGATCCGTCCGAACCGTCCCGACGTGATCCCCGGCCTCGACCCCAAGCGCAAGGCGCGTCTGGTCGTTGAGCCGCTGGAGCGCGGGTTCGGCACGACGCTGGGCAATGCCCTGCGGCGCGTCCTGCTGTCCTCACTGCAAGGCGCGGCGATCACCGGCGTGCAGATCGATGGCGTCGTGCATGAATTCTCAGCCATTCCGGGCGTGCGGGAGGATGTTACCGACATCGTTCTGAACCTGAAACAGGTGGCCATCGCGATGATCTCGGAGACGCCCAAGCGCATGGTGCTGCGTGCCTCCGGTCCCGGTCCGGTGACGGCCGGCCAGATCGAGGTGCCGGGCGATGCGCGCATCCTCAACGCCGATCACGTGATCTGCACCCTCGACGAGGGCGCTTCGGTGCGGATGGAGTTCACCGTGCAGACCGGCAAGGGCTATGTGCCGGCCGACAAGAACCGGCCCGAGGACAGCCCGATCGGCTTCATCCCCGTGGATGCGATCTACTCGCCGGTCCGCCGCGTCGGCTATCAGGTCGAGGACACGCGCGAAGGCACGGTATTGGACTATGACCGGCTGATCCTGACCGTGGAAACCGACGGCTCGGTGACGCCCGATGATGCGGTTGCCTTCGCCGCAAGGATCCTGCAGGACCAGCTGCAGCTCTTCATCACCTTCGACGAGCCGCTGGCGGAAGTGGCCGGATCGAGCGATGAAACCGATCTCGGCTTCAATCCTGTGCTGCTGAAGAAGGTCGACGAGCTGGAACTGTCCGTGCGCTCGGCCAACTGCCTGAAGAACGACAATATCGTCTATATTGGCGACCTTATCCAGAAATCCGAGGCGGAGATGCTGCGCACGCCGAATTTCGGACGCAAATCGCTGAACGAGATCAAGGAAGTGCTCGCCGGCATGGGGCTGCACCTCGGCATGGACGTGCCGGACTGGCCGCCCGAAGACATTGAAGGCCTCGCCAAGCGCTATGAGGACCACCTCTAGGGGGTGGCCGGACAGGATCGGGAAGGGCGCGCGTGGCGCCCCTGACAAAAGGATAGGACCATGCGCCACCGTCTCGCCCACCGCAAACTCGGTCGCACCACCGAGCATCGCAAGGCCATGATGGCCAATATGGCTGCGTCACTGATCGAGCACGAGCAGATCGTGACGACGCTGCCCAAGGCGAAGGAAATGAAACCCTTCATGGACAAGCTGATCACGCTGGCCAAGCGGGGCAACCTCGCCGCGCGCCGCCAGGCGATTTCCACCATCCGGAACAAGGATGCCGTGAGGAAGCTGTTCGATGTCATGGGTGAGCGCTATGCTGACCGCAATGGCGGCTATACCCGCGTGCTCAAGGCCGGGTTCCGGCACGGCGACAATGCGCCCATGGCGGTGATCGAGTTGGTCGATCGCGACCCCGAGGCCCGCGGCAAGGCCGATCGCGAGCGCCACGAGGCCGAGCTCGAGGCTGCCGAAGCGGAATAGGTCGCGCCGGAGTCGCCGCGGACGAACGGGGCCCCCGCCCGACACCCCTCCATGTCTCTCGACGCTCCTGGCGATCCGCTGGGGGCGCATTTGCTTTGGCGCCGCCACAAAGGCGGCTCAATTTGATCGCGGTCTGGCCTAGCCGGGGCGCGGGACGCACGTTATGGCGAGGTCAGGAATGCGGAGCCCCACGCCATGACCCAATCCTTCAACACCCTGAAATTCGCAAAGGACGGTCGCGTTGCGACTGTCACGCTGAACCGTCCAGACTCGCTGAATGCGCTGAATGCCGAAGTGATGGCCGAGATCGCGACGCTTGCCGGGATGATCGATGCCGATCCCGGGCTCGCCGTGGCTATTCTCACCGGCGAGGGACGGGCCTTCGCTGCGGGTGCGGATATCAAGGAGATGCAGCCCCAGGGCTTTTCCGACATGTATCTCGCCGATTACTTCGCCGGGTGGGACCGGTTTGCCGCCAGCCGCAAGCCGTGGATCGCGGCGGTCAACGGGTTCGCCCTTGGTGGCGGATGCGAGCTCGCCCTGATGTGCGACATCGTCCTGGCGTCCGAAAAGGCCAAATTCGGCCAGCCGGAAATCAAGCTTGGCGTGACCCCGGGCATGGGCGGCTCACAACGGCTGACCAGGGCGGTGGGCAAGGCGAAGGCCATGGACATGGTGCTCACCGGCCGCATGGTCGAGCCCGACGAGGCCGAGCGCTGCGGGCTGGTCTCGCGCATTGTCCCCCCGGACGACCTGATGGCCGTGGCGCGCGACGTGGCCGGAACGATTGCCGGCTATTCCATCCCCTCTGTCATGGCGGCCAAGGAAATGGTCGCCCGCGCACTCGAGCTGCCGACAACCGAAGGGGTCCGGTTCGAGCGGAGGCTGTTCCAGGCGCTGTTCTCGACCAAGGACCAGAAGGAGGGCATGGAAGCCTTCGTCGAGAAGCGCAGCCCGCACTTCAACGATCGCTGACCGGGGTTTCGGCGACGTCCTCGAAGCGGTCGGCCTGGGCGAGCTGGGGGAACAATCGCATCCACAGGCCTGCCGCGCCGATGGCGACGGCGCCACCAAGGAGCACGGCCCCGATGGGACCGAGAAAACGCGTCGCGACCCCGCTCTGGAACTCTCCGAGCTCGTTCGAGCCGGCAATGAAGATGAAGGAGACCGAGGTCACCCGGCCCTTCATGGCGTCGGGTGTTGCCAGCTGGATGAGGGACTGGCGCACGAAGACCGAAATCATGTCGGCGGCCCCGTGGATCACCAGGGCGGCGAAGGACAGCCAGAACACCCGCGACAGGCCGAATACGATGATCGAGACCCCGAACAGGGCGACCGCGCCAAACATCCACAGCCCCACCCGCTGGCTGAGCGGTCGCACTGCGAGAATGGCGGCAACACTCGCTGCGCCTATGGCCGTCGCTGACCAGAGCAGGCCATAGCCCTCCGGCCCGACATTGAGAATATCGCGCGCATAGACCGGCAGGAGCGCCACCGAGCCGGCGAAGAAGACCGCCACCAGGTCCAGCGAGATCGCACCCAGCACCGTCCGGTTGGAGGCGACATAGCGCAGCCCGTCAAAGATCATGCTCAGCCCGCGCGCGTTCACCTGTTTCACATGCGCCGGCGTGGCGGCTGTCGCGATGGCGAGAGTTGCACCAAGGCTCATCGCCATGCCGACGGCGTAGACGAGCGGCAGGCTGGCGGTCAGCAGGAGCCCGGCAATCGCCGGGCCGAGGATCGAGGAGGTCTGGTAGCCGAGGGAGTTCCACGCGATAGCTTGTGGCAGTTCGGCCCGCGGAACCAGGGTGGGGAACAGCGCATTGGAGGCGGCGGGAACGAAGGCGTAAATGGTGCCGAGCACCACCGTGGCCGCAAAGATCACCGTCAGTGCCGCCTCCGCGGGCAGGGTGACCGACAGGAACAGGGCGCCGAACGCGCCAAACCGGATCAGGTGAGCCGTCACCAGGATCGATTTCTTGTTCAGCCGGTCAGCCGCCTGCCCGCCGACCAGTGAAAGCAGCAGCACAGGAACGAAGATCGACAGGCCGATCAGTCCGGTGAGGAAGGTCGAGCCCTTTTCGTCCCAACCCAGCCCGCCTTCAATAACCGGCGCTCGGGCGATGCCGTAGACCTGCCAGGCAAGCGCCACCATCACCATCTGGCGCGCCGCCGAGATCAGCTGACGCATGATCCAGTAATGGGTGTAAGCTCGGTGACGGAAGATGGCGAGGGAGGGGGCGAGGCGCATTGTGGGGTGGTCATAGAGTACCTTCGGAGCAAACGGGACTCATTCCTCCGAGGTTGGCCTGGCTCAAAGCCAGGCGGGTATCATCGCCCGGTCAGGTTCGATTCCGGGCAGCACCGGCTGGGGATGTTTCGCCAGCACCCCTTCAATAATGCAATCGGCAACCCTGTCGGCCTCGCGCAGCGGGTCATAGCTCCACAGCTCGATCTCGCCGTCGAACCAGCGCGCGCACCCCCGCTTGATCAGCGAGGCATGGAATCGCGTGAATTTCGGGCTGCCCCCGGTCAGTTTCACGATATGCAGCGGCAGGCCGTGATAGGCCGCGTCAGACAGCATGTTGGCACTGTCGGCGGTGACGATGGCGGCGTCCGAGAAGAGCAGCCAGGCGAGATACGGGTTGGGGCCGTCCTCGGCGCCGGTGTACAGCGCCGCACCGGTCCGGGCGGCGAAACCGCGGATCTGGCCGGTGACCGTTTCGGGTGTGCGGCGGGACGTGGTGATGCGCAGGCGCCAGCCCGCGGCGGCGAGGCTGTCAAGTTGCGCGATCAGACGCGCGGCATCCTTGTCGGTGAACCGGTAGGCCCGCGAGTGGCCGCCGAGAATGACCACCGCGCTCGGTCCCGGCTCGTCCGCAAGACCGGCAAAGGCCTGGCCTGCCTGCTCCTGGTCGTCCTGGGAAAAATAGGTCGGCGAGCCAATGGTCGACACGACGCCGCGCCGGGTCACCCCGTCGTGCGCCGGCGTGACGATGAGGTCGAAGCGGGAGGCCGGCATTTTCGGGTCGAGGATATGCACCACGAAGGTCTGGCCCCCGGACCAGCGCCGGATGGCCGCCGAATAGGGCGCTGTGCGGCGACCGGCACCGATCCAGATCGTCGGCCAGGGAGCGGCGAGCGCGGCCTGCTGGCTCTCGGGCAGGGCCGCTATCGGATTGGGCCAGAGGGCGGAGGGCAACAGCGTCCAGGGCCGGCCGGGGCTGAGGGTGAGCGGTTCTGCGCGGTGCGCGCGGCCATCGATATGGGCGAGACGCATCCAGCGGCGCGGCTCCCCAAGGGCTGCGGCGACGGCCCTCACCTGGGCAGCATTGCCTGCCCGACCGTCGGAGGCGGTCCAGATCGAGGGGCCGAGCGGACCTGTCTGGAGGGTGGCGGAGGGCAGGGGGGCGGGTGGCACCGCGTCAGGGTGCGGAGCGCCCCGCCCGGACACCTATTTGAACTCCACCCTGGCGATTTCGTAGGCTTTCGCGCCGCCCGGTGCGGCCACTTCGGCCTCGTCGCCTTCTTCCTTGCCGATCAGGGCGCGGGAGATGGGCGAGGACACCGAGATCTTGCCCTGGGCGATATCGGCCTCGTCATCGCCGACGATCTTGTAGACGTGCTCGTCCTCGGTATCGACATCGATGATCGTGACGGTGGCGCCAAACCGGACACGAGTCCCGGTCAGCTTGCTGAGATCGATGATGTCGGCGCGGGCAAGCTTGTCATCAAGCTCCGCGATCCGGCCTTCGACGAAGCTCTGGCGCTCCTTTGCGGCATGGTATTCGGCGTTTTCGGACAGGTCGCCGTGCTCACGCGCTTCCGCAATGGCCTGAATGACCGAAGGCCGCTCCACCGACTTCAGGTGACTCAATTCCTGGACGAGGGCCTTGTGCCCCTCGGTTGTCATGGGGATTCGTTCCATGGGTACTACTCTTGTCTTTGTTTGATGAAGCGTCGGATCAAATCGATGCCCGGTCAAGTGGGCAGCTTCAGGCCGATTGCAAGGACATGACACCGAGTTCACGTGTGCGCAGCGCTGCGATCGCCTCGACGGCAGCCTTCGAGGCAGACAAGGTTGTGAAATACGGGATTGACTGGCGCACGGCGGCGATCCGGATGTCCTCACTGTCCTTGAGTGACTGCACCCCTTCTGTGGTGTTGAAGACCAGCTGGATCTCGCCATTGATGATGGCATCGACGATGTGCGGCTTGCCTTCTGCGACCTTGCGGACCGGGCTGACAGCCACTCCGTGACCGTCGAGGAAGCTGCAGGTGCCGGCGGTCGCGACAAGCTCGAAGCCCATCCCGGCGAGGACCCGGGCGGGTTCGACCAGGTGGGCCTTGTCGCTGTCCTTGACCGATACGAAAGCCCGGCCCGCTTTCGGCAGTGTGACCCCGGCCGCAATCTGTGCCTTCAGGAAGGCCGCACCGAAGTCATCATCCCAGCCCATCACCTCTCCGGTCGAGCGCATTTCCGGGCCCAGCACCGGGTCGATGCCGGGAAAGCGGTTGAAGGGGAACACCGCTTCCTTCACCGCGATGCGGCTGGGACGGGCATGGCGCAGGTCGAACGCGGTAAGCGGTTCGCCGGCCATCAGCTTTGCGGCGATCGATGCGACCGGGGCGCCGACGGCCTTGGCCACGAAGGGCACGGTGCGCGACGCGCGCGGATTGGCTTCGAGGATGAAGATCTCCTCGCCCTTGACCGCGAACTGGATATTGATGAGGCCGCGCACCTGCAGGGCGCGGGCCAGCGCAATCGCCTGCTCGCCAAGCCGGCCCTGCAGCGAGGGCGGAAGTGTGGTCGGCGGCAGGGTGCAGGCACTGTCGCCGGAATGCACCCCGGCCTCCTCGATATGCTCCATGATGCCGGCGATATGCACCGCCTCGCCGTCGCAGAGCGCATCCACATCGACCTCGATGGCATCGGAGAGGTAGCGGTCGATGAACAGGGCGGCACCCTGGCCACCGGCGACGGCGCCGGCCGCGGCGACCGCCATCGCCTCCTTGGCGAAGGCGCGGACATCCTCGTCAGAGCGGCAGATCTCCATCGCCCGGCCGCCGAGCACGAAGGAGGGGCGCAACATCACCGGATAACCGAGCGCGCGGGCGGCTTCGAGCGCGCCCGCCTCGTCTCCGACCGTGCGCGAGGGGGCCTGCTGGAGGCCCAGCCGGTCGACCAGCGCGGCGAACTTCTCGCGGTCCTCGGCCAGGTCGATGCTCGCATGCGGCGTACCGAGAATTGGAATGCCGGCCGCTTCGAGCCCGGAAGCGAGCTTCAGCGGCGTCTGGCCGCCGAACTGCACGATGACCCCGGCGAGCTCGCCGGCCGACTGTTCCAGCGCGCAGATCTCCTGCACGTGCTCATCGGTCAGTGGCTCGAAATACAACCGGTCGGAGGTGTCGTAATCGGTCGAGACGGTTTCGGGATTGCAGTTCACCATGATCGACTCGATGCCGAGATCGGCCATGGCAAAGGCGGCGTGGCAGCAGCAATAGTCGAACTCGATGCCCTGCCCGATCCGGTTCGGCCCGCCGCCGAGGATCATGGCCTTGCGCCGACCCGAAACCTGCGCTTCGCAGGCCGCGCGGGTCTCGCCATGGGCGGGCTGTTCATAGGTCGAATAGAGATAGGCGGTCGGGCTGGCAAATTCGGCCGCGCAGGTATCTATGCGCTTGTAGACCGGCCGGACTCCGAGGGCATGGCGGGCGGCGCGGACATCCTGCTCGGTCCGGCCGGTGAGCGCCGCCAGACGGGCGTCGGAAAAGCCCATCCCCTTGAGCGCGGTGAAGGTTGCACCGTCGCCGGGCAAGCCCTCTTCGGCGATCATCGCCTCGACTTCGACCAGGTCCTCGATCTGGCGCAGGAACCACGGGTCGATCGAGGTCATCGCGAACACGTCATCGACCGACAGGCCGGCGCGGAAGGCGTCGGCGACGAGGCGCAATCGGTCCTCGGTCTGGCGGGCCAGCCGGCGTTTCAGGTCCGCCGGATCATCAAGCTCGACCGGGTCGAGGCCGCTCAGGCCCGTTTCCAGCGAGCAGAGCGCCTTTTGCAGGCTTTCCTGGAAGCTGCGCCCGATCGCCATGGCCTCGCCGACCGATTTCATGGCGGTGGTGAGTTCGGTATTGGTGCCCTTGAACTTCTCGAAGGCAAAGCGGGGGACCTTGGTGACCACATAGTCGATGGTCGGCTCGAAGCTCGCCGGGGTTGCGCCGCCGGTGATCTCGTTGTCGAGCTCATCCAGCGTGTAGCCGACGGCGAGCTTGGCGGCGACCTTGGCAATGGGAAAGCCGGTCGCCTTGGATGCGAGCGCAGAGGAGCGCGACACCCGTGGGTTCATCTCGATGACCACGAGACGGCCGGTCTCCGGATTGACCGCGAACTGCACGTTCGATCCGCCCGTTTCGACGCCGATCTCGCGCAGTACGGCAAGCGAGGCATTGCGCATCACCTGGTATTCGCGGTCGGTGAGGGTGAGGGCCGGGGCGACGGTGATGGAATCGCCGGTGTGGACCCCCATGGGATCGACATTCTCGATGGCGCAAATGATGATGGCATTGTCCGCCTTGTCGCGAACGACCTCCATCTCGAATTCCTTCCAGCCGAGCAGGCTTTCATCGATCAGCACCTGCGCGCGGGGCGAAGCGTCGAGCCCGCGCATGACGATGTCGCGAAACTCGTCGATATTGTAGGCGACCCCACCACCGGTGCCGCCCAGCGTGAAGGCGGGCCGGATGATGGCCGGAAGCCCGATCCCGTCGAGCGCGTCGAGCGCCATCTGCAGGCCAGCCAGACGGTCATAGCCGGTCACCCGGCCGGTCGCATCCGTCACCTCCGGAGCGGCTATGATGGTGGCGCGCGGGTTTTCCAGCCCGATGCGGTCCATTGCCTCGCGAAACAGCTTGCGGTCCTCGGCCTTTTCGATCGCGTCGGCGCGGGCGCCGATCAGTTCCACCCCCAGCCGCTCCAGCGTGCCGGACTTGTAAAGTTCCAGCGCACAGTTGAGCGCCGTCTGCCCGCCCATGGTCGGCAACAGCGCGTCGGGCCGCTCCTTCTCGATGATCTTCTCGACGAAACCGGGCGTGATCGGCTCGATATAAGTGGCGTCCGCGAGGCCCGGATCGGTCATGATCGTGGCCGGGTTCGAATTGACCAGGATCACCCGGTAGCCTTCGGCCTTCAGCGCCTTGATCGCCTGCACGCCGGAATAGTCGAACT
>CAZDMQ010000061.1:0-22519 GCA_964506685.1 uncultured Hyphomonadaceae bacterium
CCATCGAAACAGCACAAGCCCAAGTCACCCAAACTTCGGAATCAGGACACTAGCTCGGCATCACATCCGGTCCGGTCACCAGCTCCGGGGCGGCGCGCACATCGCCGCCCAGCGCGGACCAGGATCGGGCAAGGTCCATCGCCATCACGCGTTGGGGGTCCTGCGGGCCGGGAAAGCGGACCTGGCCGGCCGGCACGGGTTGAAAGCCGATGCGGCTGAAATAGGACGGCGCCCCGATCAGCAGTGCGGCCGGCCAGCCGGCGGCGCGCCCGGCCTCGAGCGCTGCACGGGTCACCGCTAGGCCGAGGCGGTCGCCCTGTGCGTCCGGCGCGACGGCAACAGGGCCGTAGAACAGCGCCGCCGCGCCGCCGACCTCGATCGGCCAGACGCGGCAGACACCGATCACCACACCCTGGCGGCGAGCAACGTGACTGATCGACGGCACCGATCGGGAGTGTTCCCGCAACCTTTCTGCCGTCTTGGCAAAATGTCCCGGCCCGAAGGTCGCATCATAGAGCGCTTCGATGGCGGTCGCGTCGCGGGCGGGAAGTTCGGAGCCGATCTCGATCACCGGCGGGCCATACGCCGACGCGCGCCGGGACCCAAACGATTTTTGCGCACGACTGCGCCCCCTCCCCGTTCACAAGCGTGTCCCGCTGGCTCCGAACCGGCTCGGCTGGCTGCGTCGCCCATGAAGTTAGTGATCGTTCGATCACTTTCTCGTTGACAGCCAAGAAGTGATCGATTACTCGCAAACTTGCAAACCGGAAAGGGGCCTCGGCCGTCCGCCGGATCCGGATCCCGAAGAATGTAGATTTCATGGAGACCAGAATGCCGATCACGATCCTGCTCGCCCTTGGCAAGGGGCTGATGAAAATCCTGGGCGGGCTGATGCTTGCCGATCTCGTCTCGGGCCTGTTTCACTGGTTCGAGGACCGCTATGGCAATCCGGACTGGCCGGTACTGGGGCCCACCATCCGGGCCAATCAGGAGCACCACCACACCCCGCGCGCTTTCCTCAAGGGCTCGTTCTGGGCGCGCAACCATGAAGTGTTCATCATCGGCGCCGCTTTCACTGCCGGCTTCTGGGCACTTGGCTGGCTGAACCTGTTCACCGGCTCGGCCGTCGCCTTCGGCATGTTCGCCAATGAGTTCCATCGCGCCGCCCATCGCAGCCCGAAGGAGAACGGCCGGCTGATCACTGTGCTGCAGAAGACAGGCCTCGCGCAGTCCTTCGCCCACCATGCCCGGCATCACAGGCAAGGAAAGGACACCCATTACTGCGTCATCACCAATTACACGAATCCCCTGCTGGAACGGGTGGGCCTGTTCCGCGGCCTCGAATGGCTGATCAGGCTCACCACCGGCATCGTCCCGCGTCCCGATGACAGCGTGAACCCCCGCTATCGCCGCGCTGTCTGACCCCCTCCCCCAATAGCAAGAAGGACCTCCAGTCCGAACTCGCGTCGCCCGGTTCTCCCCAGGCGGCGCTTTTTTTTTGCGCCGGCCGCGCCTAGGGTCGCGGTCATTGTCAAGAAACAGGAACTGGAGGGCGCCATGGGCGTATTGGATGGCAAGGTCGTACTGGTCACCGGCGGCGGGAACGGCATCGGCAAGGAATGCGCACTGCTTGCGGCCCGCGAAGGCGCGAAAGTCGTGGTCAACGATCTCGGTGGCGGGCTGACCGGCGGCGATGAGGGCGATGCCGGCCCCGCCGAACAGGTGGCTGCCGAGATCCGCGCAGTCGGCGGCGAGGCGGTTTCGAACTCCGACAGCGTGACCGATTTTGCCGCCGTCGAGGGCATGATCGAGCAGGCCAGGGACAGTTTCGGCGGCCTGCACGCCATCATGAACCCGGCCGGCATCCTGCGCGACGGCATGTTCCACAAGATGAGCGAAGCCGACTGGCGGGCCGTCATCGACGTCCACCTGCACGGCTCGTTCAATGTCACCCGCGCAGCGGTGAACCATTTCCGCGACCAGGAAGACGGCAGTTTCGTGCTCTTCACCTCCACCACCGGCCTGATCGGCAATGTCGGCCAGGCCAATTACGGCGCGGCCAAGCTGGGCATCATGGGCCTGTCGCGGATCATCGCCATGGAGGGCGAGCGCAAGTCTGTCCGCTCGAATGTCATCGCGCCCTTCGCCTGGACGCGGATGATCGCCTCCATCCCGGTGAAGGACGAGGCCGGCGCCGAGCGGGTCGAACGAATGCGCCAGGGCATGCGCGCCGACCAGGTCGCCCAGCTCTGCGTCGCGCTCTGCGCCGACAGTGCGAAACATGTCAGCGGCCAGGTCTTCTCGGTGCGCGGCAATGAGGTCGTGCTGTTCAGCCAGCCCCGGCCGGTGAAATCGGTGGCACGGCTCGAGGGCTGGGACCCCCAAAGCCTGATCGACCAGGCCTTGCCCGCCATGGCGCCGGGCTTCACCGATCTCGGCCCGACGACCAGCGTCTTCCCCTACGAGCCGATCTGAGCAGGCAGGGCCGCGGCCGGCGCCTGCACCCTATATTCCGTAGGCGGATTTATTGGCGGGTCTGCAAGCTGTTTCACCGTCGGCAAAGGCTCGCCAAGTCCGGATTCGGCTGCTAAGCGCAGGTCGATTGCGTGGCCGTCGGGGTGCCGGGCGAGGACAATTCGGGGTGCAGGCGATGTCTCTGGGCGGGTACGAGATCTTTGCGATCATCGGTTTCACATTTGCGGCCTATGCCGTGATCGCGAACGACTCGATCCAGACGCTGGGGACCTTCCTTGCCTCGAACTCGCACCGGCCCTGGTGGCTGTTGTGGCTGTTTGCGGCCGGCATCATGGTGTCCGCCCTTATGTACCAGCTCTACTTTGCCGGTGGCGACATTGCAGACGGCAAGCTCAACAAGCTGCCCTATCCCGAAGACGGTATCCAGTGGTGGCATACGATCCCGCCACTGGTGCTGTTGTTCATGACCCGGTTCGGCATCCCGGTCTCGACCACCTTCCTCGTGCTGACAGTGTTCGCCATGTCGGGCGGCGCAGCCACCGACGGCGTGATGCAGTCCATGCTGGTCAAGTCGGCGCTGGGATATGTCGTGGCCTTTGCGGCCGGTGCGGCCATCTGGCTGCTGATCTCGCGGATCTGGGAAACCTGGATCGGCCGGACCGATCATGACGAGAACAGCCATCCGCTGTGGTCGGTGTTCCAGTGGATCACCACGGGCTTCCTGTGGTGGACTTGGCTGTTGCAGGATTTCGCCAACATCTTCGTCTTCCTGCCGCGCGAGCCCGTGCTCGATGCCGACGGAAATGTCACGATGATGGTCTTCCAGCCGGGCCTGATCATCTTCGCGGCGATCATGATGGCGGCGATGATGGCCTATATCTTCGCCACGCGCGGCGGCGAGATCCAGAAGATCGTCCTGTCGAAGACGAACACAGTGGATGTCCGGGCGGCGACCATAGTCGACCTCGTCTACACGGCTGTGTTGTTCTACTTCAAAGAACTCAATGATATCCCCATGAGCACGACCTGGGTCTTCCTCGGCCTGCTGGCCGGTCGGGAGCTGGCCATCTCCTTCGTGACCGACCTGCGCGAGCGCGGCATTGCGGCATTCGATGTCGGCACCGACGCCTTCCGCGCCCTGATCGGCCTCGCCGTCAGCGTGATCCTCGCGATCGGCATGCCCTGGCTGGCCTCCGGCACAATGCCGAATTTCTGATCGGGATGTATAACCCCGGCTTGCTGCCCCCTTGATCGTTTAGGGGCGGATGCCGGCCGCGGCTGCACCGCGGCCGAGCCTTCCTCAGTTCCGCGCCTTGTCCACAAGGCGGTCATTCTGGGCCCAGTGCATCATGCCGCGGAGTTTTTCGCCGACCTCCTCGATGAGATGATCGTTCATGCGCGCGCGCTTGGCATGGAAGCTCGGCGCGCCGGCCTGGTTCTCCAGCACCCAGTTGCGGGCGAAGGTGCCATCCTGGATATCGGTCAGCACGCGCTTCATCTCCGCCTTGGTCTCGGCCGAGATCACACGCGGGCCGGAGACATATTCGCCGAATTCGGCGGTGTTGGAGATCGAATAGTTCATGTTCGCGATGCCGCCCTCATAGATCAGGTCGACGATCAGCTTGGTCTCATGCAGGCACTCGAAATAGGCCATTTCCGGCGCGTAGCCGGCCTCGACGAGGGTCTCGAAGCCGGCCTTGATCAGCTCGACAATCCCGCCGCAAAGCACGGCCTGCTCGCCGAACAGGTCGGTCTCGGTCTCCTCGCGGAAGCTGGTCTCGATGACACCGGCACGGGTATTTCCGATCGCCTTGGAATAGGAGAGCGCGACTTCCCTTGCCGTGCCGGTCGCATCCTGGTGGATCGCGACGAGGCCGGGCAGGCCGAAGCCGCGCTGGTACTGGTCGCGCAGGGTGTGGCCGGGGCCCTTCGGTGCGCTAAGCGAGACATCCACCCCGGCGGCGGGGCGGATGAGATTGTAATGGATGTTGAAGCCATGGCCGAACATGATGTGCTGGCCGTCGCGGACATGCGGCTCGATCTCGTTGGCCCACAGCACGGCCTGCTTCTCGTCGGGGATGAGGATCATCACGACATCGGCCCACCGGGTCGCCTCGGCCGGGGTCATCACCTCGAGCCCGGCCTCGGCCGCCTTCTTGCGGCTGGCCGAGGTCTCCTGCAGGCCGACCCGCACTTCGACACCCGAGTCCATGAGGTTCAGCGCGTGCGCATGGCCCTGGCTGCCATAGCCGATGACCGCGACCTTCTTCGCCTTGATATGGGCGAGATCAGCGTCCTGCTCGTAGTAGATGTTCATTGGGTGGCTCCTGTTCAAAGGGCTTGAAAGTCGATCTCGAGGAGATCGACAGGAATGCGGTGCACCTGTCTCAAGGTTTCCACAGGTACACGTTCGATGTGACGGAAGCCGCGCTTTGGGCGGTGCAGCAGCAGCCCATCATCCCTTCTCCTTGCCGCGCTGGATCGACAGCACGCCGGTGCGGCTGACCTCGACGAGGCCGAGCGGGCGCATGAGCTCGATGAACTGGTCGATCTTGTCCGAGCCGCCGGTCAGCTCGAACACGAAGCTTTCCAGCGTCGTGTCGATCACCCTGGCGCGGAAGATATCACTCAGGCGCAGGGCCTCGATCCGCTTCTCGCCAACCCCGGCGACCTTGATCAGCGCCAGCTCCCGCTCGATGCCGCGCTTCGATTTCGTGATGTCGATCACCCGGCCCACCGGCACCAGCCGGAGCAGCTGCGCCTCGATCTGTTCGAGGATGTGCGGCGTGCCGGAGGTGACCACGGTGATCCGCGACCGGTGACGGGACGCATCGACCTCGGCAACGGTCAGGCTCTCGATGTTGAAACCGCGGGCGGAGAACAGGCCGACGACGCGGGCCAGCACGCCGGGCTCGTTGTCGACCATGATCGCCAGGGTGCGCCGCTCAGGGGCATCCGCATCGCGGGTCAGGTCATAGGCAGAGGCCGGGGTCTGGGTGGGATCGATCTGGGTCATGACATTGCTTTATGTATTGGGGCCACAAGTCGGCCGCGGCCTGGACCTGTCCGGACGTTGGCGGGCGCCTGCGGGTCGTTGGAGCCCGCCGGGTGGAGGGGCGGCCAGCACGGGCGGCGCGCCCGGTTCTCCGCGCACGCTCCGGCACCCGGGTCCGCCGGCCCGGCCCCTGCCAGCTAGACGATGACGCCAGCGGAAGCAACCAGCTTCAGCCGGGGGTGCCCGTCCGCTGCGGCGGAACCGGACGGACCGGGACCGGCGGGCCCGGTGGCGCAGTGGCCGGGCGCAAAACCGAGGGCCTCATCCCGCAGGACCGGGACCGGGCCCCGGCGCGCACCGCCAAGGGTCAGGCCGCTCCTGGCACTGCGCAGGGATGCGAGGGTTCGGGGCTTATTCATCATCACACCAGTTTCCTTCCCGCCGCGTCGATCTCATCACCGGAAATATCGCCGAGGATCATCTCGTTATGCGCCTTGCCCGATGGGATCATCGGCAGGCAGTTCTCTTCCCGCGTCACCCGGCAATCGAAGATCACCGGCTTCGGCGTATCGATCATCTCGAGGATCCGGTCGTCAAGCTCGGCGGGGTCGTCACAGCGTATGCCATGGGCGCCATAGGCTTCGGCCAGCTTGACGAAGTCGGGCAGCGCCTCGCTGTAGGAATGGGAATAGCGCTCGCCATGCAGCAATTCCTGCCACTGGCGGACCATGCCCATCCACTCATTGTTGAGGATGAACACCTTGATCGGCAGCTCGTGCTGCACGGCCGTCGAAACCTCCTGCATCACCATCTGCACCGACGCCTCGCCGGCAATGTCGATGACGAGGGCGCCGGGATGGGCCACCTGGATGCCGACCGCCGCCGGCAGACCGTAGCCCATGGTGCCGAGCCCGCCAGAGGTCATCCATCGATTGGGTTCCTCGAAATGGTAGAACTGGGCGGCCCACATCTGGTGCTGGCCAACCTCGGTGGAGATATAGGTGTCGCGATCCCGCGTCAGTGCATGCAGCCGCTCGACCGCATATTGCGGCTTGATGCCGGTGTCGTCATGGCGGTAGGCGAAGCAGTCCCGCGCCCGCCACGCCGCGATCTCGGCCTTCCAGGACGCAATGTCCGGCGCCTTCGCCCTGCGCGCCTTCCAGCCGTCCAGCAACGCCTCGAGCGCGGCCCTGCAATCGGCAATGACCGGCACGTCCACCCGCACCACCTTGTTGATCGAGGAGGGGTCGATATCGATGTGGACCTTCTTCGAGCCCGGCGAGAAGGCATCGAGACGGCCGGTCACCCGGTCGTCGAAGCGGGCGCCGACGCAGATCATCAGGTCGCAGTCATGCATGGCATGGTTGGCCTGGTAGCTGCCATGCATGCCGAGCATCCCGAGCCAGTCGGGATGGGAGGCGGGAAACGCCCCAAGCCCCATCAGCGTCGAGGTCACCGGGAAGCCGGTCGCCGCCTGCAGGGCGCGCAGCGCTGCGCTCGCCCCGGGACCGGAATTGATCACCCCGCCGCCGGTGTAGAAGACGGGCCGTCGGGCCGCCTGCATGAGATCGAGGGCCTCGGCAATCTGGGCGCCATCCGGCTGCGTACGCGGAGTGTAGCTCGCCCGCTGCACCCCTTCCGGGCCGGTATAGGGGCCGGTCGCGAACTGCACGTCCTTGGGAATGTCGATCACCACCGGGCCAGGCCGGCCGGTCGAGGCAACGTGAAACGCCTCGTGGATCGTGCGCGCCAGCTGGTCGACATCGGTGACGAGGTAGTTGTGCTTGGCGCAGCACCGGGTGATCCCCACCGTGTCGCACTCCTGGAAGGCGTCGGTACCGATGAGATGAGTCGGCACCTGGCCGGTGATCACCACCATGGGGATCGAATCCATCATCGCATCGGCGATCGGGGTCACCATGTTCGTCGCTCCCGGCCCCGAGGTGACCAGCGCCACGCCGGGTTTCCCGGTTGACCGTGCATAACCCTCGGCGGCATGGCCGGCGCCCTGCTCATGGCGCACGAGGATGTGGCGGATGGCAGGCTCGGAGAACAGCGCGTCATAGATCGGCAGGACCGCGCCGCCCGGATAGCCGAACATGACCTCGACGCCCTGTGCCTTGAGGGCCTCGATCACGATGGCTGCGCCCGTCATCATCGGGGCGGGGTGGGAGTCTGGCTCGGCGGTGGTGTCGGTCCGGGTGGTCATGGGTCTGATCGCGTCACTTCTGAGGATAGGGGCTCGGGGTAAAGAAAAAGGGGCCTCGCTGGAGACCCCTTCGGATACGCACCTGCGGCCGGCAGTCGTGCCAGCTACAGGTGCCTGGTAACAAGTACGATGTGCTTTTGCATCTGCCGTAACCTTTATCCCGGGCCGCCACTGCTGACAGCCTCATGGCGTTTCCTTCGCTCAATGGAAGCAATACAATGCCCCCTAACGCGGGTCAATCTCCTTGTAGAGGGCAAAAATTACCTTTTTTCGGGCCGCGCCTTCGAGGGTCGGAATCCTCGGCCAGAACGGGAACTGGCGCCCGATCCAGGTGAACTGGCGCTTGGCATAGCGGCGGGTGTCGCGCTTGGCCTGCTCGGCCGCCGCTTCCGCCCCTATCTCGCCGCGCAGGAAGGCCGCCAGCCAGGGCAGGCCATGGGCCTTCATGGCGGGCAGCTCGGGGTCGAGTCCGCGCGCGACAAGGGCCTCGGCCTCGCGCATGCCGCCCTGCATCATCATCGTCTCGAATCGCCGGTCGATGCGGCTGTACAGCCTCGCCCGGGGCGGGGTCAGGGCAATGCCGAGCCAGTCGCCCGCCGCCAGCAGCGGCCGGGTCCGCCGGGTCTGGAAATCGCGGATCGACCGGCCGGTCGCGAGCCACACCTCATAGGCCCGGGACAAACGCTGGCGATCATTGCCAGACAGCTCCGCAGCCAGCGCCGGATCGACTGCCGCCAGCCGAGCCTGCACCCCTGCCGCCCCCTCCGACTGCACGATCTGGCGCACATCGGCCCGGATATCCTCGGGCACGGGCGGGATCTCGCTCAGCCCCTCGGTCAGGGCAAGCAGGTAAAGCCCGGTGCCGCCGACGAAGACAGGCACCTTGCCCCGGCGCTGAATGTCGGCCAGCACCGTCGCGGCATCCTCCAGCCAGGCCCCGGTGGAATAGCGCCGGGCCGCGTCGACATGGCCGAACAGGTGGTGCGGCACCCCGTCCATGTCCGGCTCGCCGGGACGGGCGGACAGGATCTCGAGATCGCTGTAGACCTGCATGGAATCGGCGTTGATCACCTCGCCATCCAGGCGCTTTGCCATTTCAACGGCAATCTCGCTCTTGCCGCCTGCCGTGGGACCGTGAATGAGGAGTGTCGGACGCATCCATGGTGTCGTAGTGCGTTCGGGGGGTGAAGAAAAGCCGGGTCAGGAGGAGTACGCCATGTCATCGGACAGCCATTCGCTGGTCGCCATCTGCGTCAGCCGTGACAGCGCCGCCCATGCCGCCGGGGTCCTGGACACGGGCCTGGAGGGCGTGCCTGCGCCAGGCAGGGCCTTGCGCGATCTTGGCGGCTGGGCAGAACAATTTGCCGTTGAGGCTGAATTCACGGCGGCACAGGGCACCGCCATGGCGGTTGCCGACCGTCTCCGCGCCGCCGCCGGTGACCGGGCCGACACCGCTGTCCTGCCGGCTGCAAACCGGCGGAAGCGGCTGCTGATCTGCGACATGGACTCCACCATCATCGGCCAGGAATGCCTCGATGAACTGGCCGATTTCGCCGGCCTCAAGGCGGAGGTCTCGGCGATCACCGAACGTGCGATGCGGGGAGAGCTGGACTTCGAGGCCGCCCTGACCCAGCGTGTCGCCATGCTCGAAGGCCTCGATCTGGCACGGCTGGAACAGTGTTACGACGAACGGATCACGCTTACCCCCGGCGCCACCGTGCTGGTCTCCACCCTGCGGGCCCTGGGCGCGCAGACGATTCTCGTCTCGGGCGGGTTCACCTTCTTCACCGGCCGGGTCGCCGCAGCGGCCGGCTTCGCAAGCCATCGCGGCAACACGCTGGTCGATGATGGCAAGGCGCTGACCGGCGCGGTCGGCCAGCCGATTCTCGGCCGGCAGGCCAAGCTCGCGGCCCTGAACGAGGCAAGCGCTGCAGCTGGCCTTGCCCCGGCCGATGCCCTGGCCATGGGCGATGGGGCGAATGATCTCGCGATGATCGAGGCGGCCGGTCTCGGCATCGCGTTCCGCGCCAAGCCGGTCGTCGCAGCTGCGGCCGATGCGGCGATCCAGGCCTGCGACCTCACCGCCGCCCTGTTCTTCCAGGGCATCCCGGCCAGCGAGTTCGTCGCGGCCCCACCAGTCAGTCGACCCTAGAGCACCGGTCTTCCGTTCCACTCGAGACCGTCGCTTTAATCCCTGTCTTGGCACAACTATCCGTTCGCAAACGATTCCGTTTGCTCCGAAGTTGCTTTAGCTGCCCGCCTCCAGCGTGATCGCGACAAAGACCGAGACCCCGCCCGTACCCGACCGCCAGACCCGCATCAGCAGGGGCCGGCTGCCCTCGACGGCGGCGGCCTCGATCGCATCCATGGCCTCCTGCGGGGTCGAAACGCGCTCGAAATCCATTTCCAGAATGACGTCACCCTTGCTGATCTTGCCGAAGGCCGGCCCTCCCGGGGCGACCTGGCCGACCACAACACCGTCGATGTCCCTGGGCACGCGATAACGGCGACGAAGACCGTCATCCATCGCGAGCAGTTCAAGGCCGGCGGGATTGCTGGTCAGTACCGATTCGGGAATCTCGGTCTCGGCCTCGGCATCCTGTCCGGTGTCGAGCTCGCCCAGCGTGACCTCGACCACCCGCGTTCTCCGGTTGCGCACGATCTCCAGCGCGACCTCGGTCCCGACCCCGGCATCGGCAACCCGGCGGGTCAGCGCGCGCACATCCTCGACGGGATTGTCATCAAGACTCAGGATCAGGTCACCAACCTCAAGGCCGGCTGCCGCCGCCGGGCTGTCGCCGGTCACCCGCGTCACCACAACGCCCTTGTCGCCCGTCACGCCATAGGCCTCGGCGATGGCCTCGTCGATCGGCTGGACGTTCACGCCCAGCCATCCGCGGCGCAGGCTTCCATGCTCGATCAGCTGTTCGGCGATGCTGCGGACCATGTTCGAGGGGATGGAGAAGCCGATGCCGACCGAGCCGCCGGTCGGCGAGATGATGGCGGTGTTCACGCCGACCACCTCACCGTCGAGATTGAACAGCGGACCACCGGAATTGCCGCGATTGATGGCCGCATCGGTCTGGATGAAATCATCATAGCGCCCGCCGGTATCGCGGTTCCGGGCGGAGATGATGCCGGCAGACACCGAGCCGCCGAAGCCGAAGGGATTGCCGATGGCAATCACCCAGTCGCCGACCTCCGCCGTGTCACTGTCGGCGAACTCGACAAAGGGCAGGGTGTCGTTGGTCAGCAGGCGCAGCACGGCCACGTCGGTGTCGGGATCGGTACCGACCAGCTCGGCACTGAGGGTGCGGCCGTCGGAAAACACCGCGCGGATCTCATCGGCATCCTTGATGACGTGATTATTGGTGACGACGAGGCCGTCCGGAGAGATCAGGAAACCGGACCCGAGCGATCCCTCCTGGCGGAACCCGTCCTCGTCGCGACCGAAGAATTCGTTGAACCGCTCAAGCGGCGAGCCCTCGGGAAAGTCCGGCAGGTCGGGTGCGATCGTCTGCTGGGTCGTGATGTTGACCACCGCCGGCATGAGCTGCCGGGCGAGGTCGGAAAAGCTCTCGGGCGTCGCGCGCTCTTCTGCGGCGGCGACATCCTCGGTGATCGACTGCTGCGCCCCGGCCGGTGCCAGCCCCGGTGCCGACAGGGCGGCGGCGAGCAGCAGGACCAGTGAGCGAGAACCGGAACCGGAACCGGGCATGGCAGGACCTCCAGACGGGCAATACGCGCCCGAACTCAATCAAACCCCGGGCAGCAAGACCCAGGCCGCAAATCCTAGGCTGCTCCCCTTGCATCCGGCAATGGCTCAAATGAGGCGCATGCCGACATACAGCAGGAGCACCCCCAGCACCGCCGTCCAGACCCCCGCCTGCCGAAGCTCCGGCGCCGGGATCCGTGCGGCCCAGGCGAGAAAGCGTTGCACCGCGTCCGGGGCAAGGGCGTAGAGACTGCCCTCGACCAGGAACCACAGTCCGAGGGCGGCCAACAGGATGGTCCAGACCGGCAGGCTCTCGGCCATGTCCGCCCCTCACGCCGGTCCTATTGGCCGCTCGAAGACCGTGCGGCCTCGTCGCTGAAGACATCGCAGAGGCTCAGATTGCTCGGGTCAACGATCACCTGCGTGCCCTGCTTGATCGCATTCTCACACGCGATGAGCGACCTGTAGAAGCGGAAGAACTCCGGATCCCTTCCGTATGCGTTGGCGTAGATCTGGTTACGCAGTGCATCGCCCTCGCCGCGGATCTTTTCCGACTCCTCGCGGGCATTGGCCTGAATCACCACCGCCTGGCGTTCGGCGCTGGCACGGATCCGTCGGGCCTGCTCATCGCCTTCGGCCCGGATCCGCTCGGCCTCCTGTTGGCGCGCCGAGCGCATGCGGCTGTAGACGCCTTCGGCAATCGCTTCGGGCAGGTCTGCCTGGCGGATGCGCACATCGATGATGTCGATGCCCGACTGAACAAGGTTCTCGTTCACCGAAAGCCGGATTCGGTCCATGATCTGGGCCCGCTGGCCGGAAATAATTTCCGGCACCGGAACGTCCCCAAGGGCCTCGCGGATCGAGGATTCGGTGAACCGCTCGAGCTGGGCTGCAGCCGCCGCCTCGGTGCGCAGCCGCTGGTAGAAGCGCAGGGGATCGGCAATCCGCCAGCGCACGAAGGCATCGACCTGCAGCCGCCGCTGGTCGGACGCCAGCACCTGGATGTTGGAGATGTCGGTCCCTAAATTCTTGCGGTCAAGCAAGGTCACCTGTTCGATCAGCGGCACCTTGAAATAGAGCCCCGGCTCGTCGGTTCCAGGGGCATTGCGCACCGCGACAGGTTCGCCCAGCTGCAGGACAAGGGCCTGCTGGTCCTGGCGGACGACATAGAAGGAATTCAACGCAATGATCACGCCAATCGCGATCAGGGCGGCGAAGATCCAGAGGAATGCTCGCATCGTGGGCTCCTACTGACGCGTAACGCGGTCCAGCGGCAGGTACGGGACCGCGCCGGAATCGCTGTCGAGAATGGTCTTGTCGGTGACGCCGAGAACCCTCTCCATGGTTTCAAGATACATCCGCTCACGAGTCACCTGCGGTGCCTGGCGGTACTCCTCGTAGATCGACAGGAAGCGTGCTGCCTGGCCATTGGCATCGGCGACGACCTGATCGCGATACCCCTGCGCCTGCTGCAGGATCTGCTCGGCCTCGCCGCGTGCCCGCGGAATCAGCTGGTTGGCGTCGCGGGTCGCCTCGTTGACATTGGTCTCGGCGTCCTGCTCGGCCTTGTTCACGTCGTTGAATGCCTCGATGACCTGCTGCGGGGGATCGGACTTGGCGATCTGAACGTCGAGGATGTCGATCCCGGCGCGGTAATCATCGAGCAGGCCCTGGGTCTGGTCGCGCACTTCCTGCTGCACCACGTCCCGTTCGGTGGTGATCACGCTCTGCAACGGGCTCTTGCCGACCACCTCACGCATCACGCTCTCGGCCACCATGCGGACAGCCGCTTCGGGGTCCTTCACATTCAGTACGAAGTTCTGCGGCGCATCCGTCTTCACCTTCCAGAAGACCGAGAACTGGATGTCCACGATATTCTCGTCCTCGGTGATCATCAGGCTCTCGTCGCGCACATCGCCGATGCGGATCTGCTTCTGCTCTTCGACCGGAACCAGCACATGCTCCTCGATCGGAACCGGCAGGTGGACATGGAAGCCCGACGGAAGGTTGGTCTGCCACTTGCCGAGCCGGAAGACAGCGGCCTGTTCGCCGGCATCGACGACGACCACGCCGGTCGATAGCCAGGCCAGAATGGCCACGAGGCCGACCACGCCGAACCCGATCGGGCCGATGCCGCGTCCCCCGCCGCCGCCATTGCGTCCGCCCCGGCCCCCGAAGCCGCGCCGGAACCGCTCCTGCATGCGGCGCATCTGTTCCTCGATATCGGGCGCGCCCTGCCCGCCGCCACCGCCAGGGCCGCCGCTGCCGCCCCCGCCGGGACGGTTCCATGGTGAGCCGCCATCGCCGTTGCCACCGCCCTGGCCCCAGGGCCCTCCGGCGGCTTCATGCTTTCCGACTTCGGGTTGACCGTGGCCCGATTGATCCTTCCAGGGCATTAAGGCCCCTCCTGTTTCCTGTAGAGTCTTGGTTTTGGTCGACTGGTCCGCATATGTGCATCAAGGGGCCTGCCCTTCAAGGAGGATGCCGCTTTGTTTCGAAAAAGGGTACAGAAGGGCGCAGGTGCGGAAGTGTCGCTGCGTCGCCTGCTTGGGGAGCCGGACTGGCTCGAATCGGTCCGGCTGGACACACAGGGCACCGCCCGCCTCGCCATCCGGCCGGTGCCGGGAGATGCGGCCGCCAGCGAGCATCGGCGGTTGCAGGCGGAAGCCGCCGCCCGCTCACTGGACGGCGTGGTCGACGCGCAGGCGGAACTCACTGCCGACCCCGTGACACCTGGCGCGACTGACGCGGTTGCGGAACCAAAACCGGAGGCGGGGCGCAAGGTGACGCTGATCGCATCGGCCCCGGCAAGCTCGCCCCCGGCGGCCGGACGACGCCGCGTCGAGAAGGGCGCACGCCTGTCTGACGAAGCCTTGCGGCAGGGCGAGTTGCCCGGCCGCCAGGACGCGGCCGCACGCATCCCCGGCATATCCCGCATCCTGGTCGTGGCCAGCGCCAAGGGCGGGGTCGGCAAGTCGACCGTGGCGGTCAATCTCGCGGCGGCCATGGCCCGGGCGGGCATGAAGGTGGGCCTGCTGGACGCCGACATCTATGGTCCCTCGATCCCGACCATGCTCGGCACGGGGGACGCCCGGCCCGCGACCGACCCGGGCGGCAAGCTCGTCCCGGTCCGCGCCCATGGCCTCGAGACGCTCTCCATCGGCTACCTTTCGGATGCGGACGCCCCGATGATCTGGCGCGGGCCGATCGTGATGTCGGCAATCGGCCAGATGCTTAGGGATGCGGCCTGGGGCGATCCGGACGATCCGCTCGACCTCCTCGTCATGGATACCCCGCCCGGCACCGGCGATGCCCAGCTCGCGATCGCCCAGTCCGTCCCGGTGACCGCCGCCCTGCTGGTCACCACGCCGCAGGCGGTCGCGCTCGCTGACGTGCGGCGCGGCGCGGCAATGTTCGCAAAGACCCATGTCCCGGTGCTCGGCATCGTCGAAACGATGAGCTGGTTCGAGGACCCGTCCGGGCAGCGCCACCCGATCATGGGCGAGGGAGGCGGCGAGGAGATTGCGCGGGCCCTCGGCCTGCCGCTCCTGGCGCAACTCCCGCTGCTTACCGAGATCCGTGCCGGTGGCGATGCCGGCCAGCCGGCTGCGCTGGGTGACGGCGCGGCGGCAGGACTGTTCCACGCCCTCGCCCGGGAGGTCGCCATCGGCATCGACCGGCTGCAAACGAGGCAACCGCCGGAAATTGTGTTCGAGGATTAGACGGATTGTCATGGATCCCGCGTTAAAGGGGGTGCCGCGCTTGCTCGGCGTAGGGACCGAACCAGTTACCAGCCTGATCAGAAGGACGACGACATGCAAAGGCGTTACCGCCTCTCCTTTCCGGCAGTCGCCATTGGCTGCCTGGCTGGCTGCAACACGCTGCCGGCTGTGGTGCCCGTGACCGAGCCGCCACCGGAAGCGCTCGATGCCTACCGGTCCGGCGAGGCCGGCCCTGCAGCGCTCACCCCGGGGCCCCTGGTGCAGGAACCGGTGGCTGTCGACTGGTGGCACCGGTTCGACGATCCCGTGCTGGCAGGCCTTGTCGAAACCGCACTGCGCCGCAGCCCCTCACTCCGCAGCGCCGATTTCAGTGTCGCCGCCGCCGAGGCTGAATTGCGCCGCGTGAGTCTCGGCCGCTCGCCGGATGTCACCAGCCAGGCCGGTGCCGACATCGCCCGGCGCGCCGGGACCGGTGGCGATCCCGAATTCAGCCTCGACGGGTCCCTGCTTGCGTCGTGGGAAATCGACGCGCACGGCCGGATCGCCGCCCTGATCGAAAGTGCCGACGCCTCGGCCGAGGCGGTTCGCCAGATCCGCCGCGACGTGGCGGTCACCATCGCCAGCGAAACCGCGCTGGCCTATGTCGAGTTGCGCGGGGCCCAGACGCGGCTGTCGGTTGCCCGACAGAATGCCGAGGCCCAGAAGCAGGGGCTCGACCTGATCGGGACACTGCTCAGGAATGGCCGGGCGACCCAGCTCGACTTCGACCGTGCCGAGGCTGTCTACCGCACCACGCTCGCGTCGATCCCGACCTTCCAGGCCGGTATCGACGATGCGCTCTACCGGCTCGCCAGCCTGACCGGCGAACCAGCGACGCAGGCCGGATCGCAGTTTGCGGAAATTCTCGCCGACACCGATGCCCCCATCCCTGAACTCGATGGGGGACTGGCAATCGGCACGCCGGGCGGCCTGCTGCGGCGCCGACCCGATGTCCGGCTGGCCGAAGCCGACCTTGCCAGCGCCCTGGCCCTGACGACTGCGGCCCGGGCAGATCTCTTCCCCGAGATCACCTTTAATGCGAATGCCGCCGCCCTCTTGACCTCGCAGGGCACCTTTTTCGACGAGGACGGGCTCGGCTTTGCAATTGGGCCGGCCATTCGCTGGGCCGGGCCCGACCTGCGGCGCGTGCGGGCAAACATCGATGCAGCCGATTCGCGGGCCGCGATTGCCGCTGCGCAGTATGAAGAAACGGTGCTGCAGGCGCTGTCTGATGCAGAAACGTCACTTTCCCGCTATATATACGAGCGAAGCCGTCGGGCTGACCTCGTCGCCGCTGCCGAGGCTGCCCAGCGGGCACTGACGCTCGCAACCCTTCGCTTCCAGGAAGGCGTGGATGACTATCTCGACGTCCTCGACGCCCAGCGGACGCGCCTTGATGCAGAGGACCGGCTGGCCGCCAGCCAGCTGGAGACGACCCGCCGCGCCATCCAGGCCTATCGCAGCCTGGGCGGCATCTGGGACGATGAGACTTTGACGGCCGTTCGGGCCGGTTAGGACGACGACATGAGACCGAACAGAATGAACGCCCGGGGGCTGGGACGGTTCGCCATGGCGAGCCTGCTCCTGCTTGGCGCCAGCCTGCCTCTCGCGGGCGGACTCGGCGGGATCGCCCATGCCCAGTTCAGGGGGCCGGCCAGCGTCTTCGCCGAACCGGTACGCGAACGGGAATTCGCCAGCCGGATCGAAGCGCTCGGCACGCTGCAGCCGAATGAACGGGTCGACCTGACGCTGAATGCCGCCGACCGGGTTACCGCGATCTTCTTCGATGACGGACAGCGGGTGGATGAGGGCAAGACGCTGCTGTCGCTCGCCCAGCGGGAACAGGTGGCCCTGGTCGAGGCGGCGGAGGCCGATGTCGAGGAAGCCCGCCGCCAGCTCGAACGGCTCGAGCGACTCGCGGCCCAGAACGCCGTATCGGCATCGGAACTCGACCAGGCGCAGCGGGACTTCGAAGCGGCCTCGGCACAGCTTCGCGCGGTGCAATCGCGCCAGCGGGACCGGGTGCTTGTGGCCCCTTTCGACGGGATTCTCGGGTTCCGGAGCGTCAGTGTCGGGTCCTATGTCCGGCCGGGCGACGTGGTCGCGACGCTGATCGATGACAGCGTGATGAACCTCGACTTCTCCGTCCCCTCCACCTTCCTGACCGCCCTGAAGCCCGGCCTCGAGATCGACGCGACGACTCAGGACCTGCCGGGAAAGGTGTTCAAGGGCACGGTGGCCACGATCGACAATGCCATCGATCCGGTCACCCGCGCAGTGCGCGTCCGGGCCGAATTGCCGAATGAGACACGCGAGCTGAAGTCGGGCATGTTCATGTCGGTCACGCTCAAGGCGAATCCACGTCTCGCCCTGTCGGTGCCGGAGGAGGCGCTCGAGTCTGTGGGGCCCCGCACCTATGTCTGGACCGTTGCCGAAGAGGCCGGCGACCCGGTGGCCCGCCGCGTCGAGGTCGCGACCGGGATCCGGCAGGACGGCCTGGTAGAGATCACCAGCGGGCTCAAGGCCGGCCAGCAGGTCATCACCGAGGGCATCATCCGGGTCCGGGAAGGCGCGCCGCTGAAGATCCGGGACAAAAGCCTGCTGTCGCCCGACCCTGCTGCCCCCGCCTCCGGTCTTTCGCCCGCCCCCGGTCCGGCCAGTGCCGGCGCCGGGATGGCCAGCGGCGCCGGTCGCTAGGGGGCGCGGGACATGCTGCTTTCCGACGTCTCCGTCAAGCGCCCCGTCTTTGCCTCCGTGCTGGCGCTGCTGCTGATCGTGTTCGGCGTGGTCTCGTTCGACCGGCTCGCCCTGCGTGAATACCCGGACATCGACGCACCGGTTGTCACGATCGACACGCGCTATCCCGGCGCCTCGGCCAACGTCATCGAGACCCGTGTAACCCAGGTCATCGAGGACAGGATTGCCGGCGTTGAAGGCATGCGGTTCATCGAATCCCGGTCGACCGATGGCCGGTCGCGGATCAGTATCGAGTTCGCCGTCGGACAGGACATCAATGCCGCGGCCAATGACGTGCGAGACCGGGTGCAGGGGGTCCTCGACAATCTTCCCCAGGAGGCCGACCCACCTGAGATTCAGAAGGAAGACGGCAATGATGAAGTCATCATGTGGCTCAACCTGGCCAGTGAGACCCTGTCCACGCCGGAACTGTCCGATTTTGCCGAACGCTTTCTTGTCGACCGGTTTTCCGCCCTCGATGGCGTCGCCCGGGTCCGGGTCGGCGGCTCGCGGACCTACGCGATGCGGGTCTGGATCGACCGGCGGGCCCTTGCCGCCCGTGGCCTCGCCGTCAGCGATATCGAGCGCGCCCTCCGTAGCGAGAACATCGAGGCACCGGCGGGCAGCCTCGAATCCGACATGCGGACCTTCACCGTGCGCATCGACCGGCCTTTCCGCACCGCCGAGGACTTTGCCGGACTGGTGATCGCCGAGGGCGAAGACGGCTATCTCGTCAGGCTCGGCGATGTTGCCCGGGTCGAACGCGGCACGACGGAGGACCGGAACATTTTCCGGGGCAATGGCGTTCCCATGGTCGGCATGGGGATCGTGAAGCAATCGACGGCCAACACCGTCGATGTCGCCCGCCAGGCCCGCGAACTTGCGGCCCGGCTCAACCAGACCCTGCCCGACGGGATCCAGATCTATCAGAGCTTTGACGGCTCCGTCTTCATCGAGGCTTCGATCCGCGAGGTCTATGTCACGCTCGGCATTGCCGTGGCGCTGGTCACGCTGGTCATCTTCCTGTTCCTCGGCAGCGTCCGGACCACCTTCATCCCGGCGGTCACCGTCCCGATCTCGATTACCGCCACGTTCATCGTGCTGCTTGCCCTCGGCCTTTCGGTCAACCTGCTGACCCTGCTCGCCCTGGTGCTGGCCATCGGACTCGTCGTGGACGACGCCATTGTCGTGCTCGAGAACATTCACCGTCGGATGGACGAATATGGCGAACCGCCCCTCGTGGCCGCTTATCGCGGTGCCCGCCAGGTCGGTTTCGCGGTGATCGCCACGACGCTGGTGCTGATCGCCGTCTTTGTCCCGATCACCTTCCTGCAGGGCGACATCGGCCGGCTGTTCACCGAGTTCGCCCTGACCATGGCGGCGGCGGTGGCCTTCTCGAGCCTTGTGGCCCTGACGCTCTCGCCCATGCTTGCGTCGAAGCTGCTGAAACCGAAATCCCGCAGCCGACATTTCTTGCAGGTGCTGCCCCGGGCAATGGACTGGGTGTTCGGCAAGCTGCGCGACGGTTATGGCTGGCTGTTCGACCGGCTGGTCCGGCGGGCCGTCGTGATGGTGCTTGTCCTTGCCGGCGTGGTGGCCGGTTCGGTCTGGCTGTTCCAGAACATCCAGAGTGAATATGTCCCTGAAGAGGATCGCGGTGCCTTCTTCGTTGTCGTGCGGGGGCCTGAGGGGGCCTCCTTCAGTTACATGGAACGCTACCTCGACGAGATCGAGCGGCGGCTCATTCCCTACACCCAGCCGGTCGAGGATGGCGGGACCGGGGAGGTCAAGCGCCTGCTCATCCGCGCACCGGGTTTCGGCTCCTCGTCCTTCAACCAGGCCTTCCTCATCGTCGTGCTGGAGGACTGGGCAGAACGGCGGCCGGCGAACGAGATCATTGCCGATTTCAACCGGGAACTGTCTGAACTGCCGGGGGTACGCGCCTTCGCCCGGATGCGGCAGGGCCTTGGCGGCGGGTCGGGCAAGCCGATCCAGTTTGTCCTTGGCGGTCCGAGCTATGAACAGCTCACCGAATGGCGGGACACCTTCGTCGCCGCGCTCCGGGAAGAGGATCTCGGTCTCGTCGACATCGACTGGGACTACAAGGAAACCCAGCCACAATTCCGCGTGCAGGTGAATTACGACCGCGCCGCCGATCTCGGCGTCACGGTTGAGGAAATCGGCGCGACGCTGCAGACCATGCTCGGCTCGCGGCGGGTGACCACCTATATTGATAATGGCGAGGAGTATGACGTCATTCTCGAAGGGCTTCGCTCGGAGCAGAATACGCCGAATGACGTGCAGAACATCTATGTCCGCTCGCAACGCTCGGGCGAGTTGATCCCGCTGTCCAATCTCGTCACCATCACGCCGCGGGCCGACAGTCCGGAACTCAACCGGTACAACCGGGTCCGGGCCATCACGATCGAGGCGGGACTGGAGCCCGGGCGGTCGCTCGGCGAAGCCCTCGATGCCATGGAACGGATTGCCCGTGACGTGCTGCCGACCGAGGCGAGTATCGACTACAAGGGCCAGTCGCTGGATTTCAGGTCTTCGGGCGACTCCATCCTGTTCGTCTTCGTGATCGGCCTGCTCATCGTTTTCCTCGTCCTTGCCGCCCAGTTCGAGAGCTGGATCCACCCGCTGGTGATCATGCTCTGCGTTCCGGTCACCGTCGGGGGCGGCCTGCTCGGTCTCTGGCTGACCGGGGAAAGCCTCAATATCTACACCCAGATCGGGCTGATCATGCTGATTGGCCTGGCCGCCAAGAACGGGATCCTGATCGTTGAATTCGCCAACCAGCTCCGCGACGGCGGCATGGCGTTCGACGCAGCCCTGCGCGAGGCCGCGCTGGCCCGGTTCCGGCCGATCCTGATGACCGGCCTGACCACGGCGGCCGGGGCCATGCCGCTGATCCTGTCGTCCGGTGCCGGCGCGGAAACCCGCTACGCCATCGGCATCGTGATCCTGTCCGGCTCGATCGCCGCCGTCCTCGTGGCACTGCTGATCGTGCCGACCGGCTATGCCCTTCTGGCACGGGGGACCGGCAGTCCCGGCGATGTCGCCCGCCGGCTCGAGGCCGAAGCGAGTACCCAGCCGGAGACGCCCGGCGCCCAGCCGGCGGAATAGCGCTCAGGGGACCAGCACGGTCGAGCCGAGCGTCTCGCCAGCCTCGATGGCCCGGTGGGCATCGGCGGCGTCGGCAAGCGCGAAGCGATGGCCGATATGGGCGCTGAGGGTGCCGGCCTTCATGGCGCCGAAGAGCGCGGCCGTGCCCCTGCGGAAGGCGGCCGGGTCGCGAACGAAATCGAACAGGCCGGGGCGGATCATGGTCAGCGAGCCGCCGGCGGCCAGCCGGCCCGGGGCAACAGGATCGGCCAGCCCGGACGCGTTGCCATAGCTGACATACCAGCCCCGGGGCCTCAGCGCGTCCAGCGAGGCAGCCTGGCTGGCCTTGCCGACGCTGTCAAAGGCCACGTGCACGCCCTTGCCGCCATTCGCCGCCTTCACCGCACTGGCCACTTCGTCATAGCCGACCACGACGTGGCTTGCGCCCATGTCACGCACGCGCGCGGCCTTTTCCGCGGTGGAGGTGACGGCGAAGACATCGAGGCCGAGGCTGGTCGCCCAGGGGACGAGAAAGCTGCCGACCCCGCCGGCCGGTGCCCAGACGAGCACCGCCTCACCCGCTGTCATCGGACGGATCTCGTGCAGCAGCATCCAGGCGGTCAGCCCCTTCAGCAGGCTGGCAGCGCCGATATCCGCCGTGATCGAGGCGGGCAGTTTCACCATTGTCGCGGCCGAACCGGTATAGTGGCTGGCATAGGTTCCGGAACCGAGATAAGCGACCGTATCTCCGGGCTGGAGCGTCTCGACGCCCTCGCCGACCGCTTCGACGGTCCCGGCGCCTTCCGAGCCGAGCACGGCGGGGAGATTGAGCGTGTAGAGGCCGGTGCGGTGATAGGTGTCGATGAAGTTCAGGCCCACCGCCGCCTGTCGCACGAGCGCTTCGCCGGGGCCCGGGACGCGGGGGGTAAAGGTCTCGCGTTCGAGTTTTTCGGGGCCGCCGGTCTGGTGGATGACGATGCGATAGGGGTCTGTCATGGCGCCTGGATATCCCTTGCTGCGGATGTGTCGTCCCGACCGGCCGGCGGGGACGTGTGTGGCAGACAGGAAGCTCCATTCGTGCAGGCCCGGTCAAGGGGGGCCCGGTCAGGGCGGCGGACCGAGGAGGCCGGCGAGGCACGATGCGGGATCGACTGTTCCGACCGGCGCCGGCGTCCAGTCCGGGGGAAAAGGCGGGACGGGAGGCCGTCCTGCCGGGGAGGCCTTTGCCTGCCGCCGCCGGACGAGGATGCGCGCCAGCCGGTGGATGGCCGGCTCCGGCGACATCATGGTGGCGACAAGCGCCGCATAGCGCAGGAATTCCCGGCGAACCGGGACCAGCCCGGCGTCACGGCTATGTCGATTTTGGTATCGATTGGTTTTATCTCGGTCATAGGTTGGAAAATCCACATGGTCACGGTTATCTTGCCGATTATGTTGGTAGCCATTGCCAACGATTACGGCATTCACATGATTGCCAAATACCAGGAAGATAATATTCCAAAAAATAATTATTCGCCCAA
>CAZDMQ010000062.1:0-20823 GCA_964506685.1 uncultured Hyphomonadaceae bacterium
CAGCGCGCTCGGTCGGCGCCTGGGGTGGTTCGGGCTCGGGGGGCGGGGCATCCGGCGGTGGCGGCGGGGGCGGTTCGAGCCGCTGGGCCGGCGCGCCAAGCGAGACGATCATCTCCTCGATCTCGCCATCATCGGCGATCGGTTCGGGCATGGTCTCGCGCGCATAGAGATAGCTGGCGCCTGCGAGAGCGGTCAGGGCGAGGGCGAGGCCGGCGCTCCATTGCCAGAGGCCGGGCACGGGCGGGGCGTGCGAGCTGAGCGCGCTGGTCCACTGTTTCGCGCTCATTCGCCCTCTCCCACCGATGGCCGACCGACGGTGAGCAGGACGATATAGGCCGCGCCGGCATCGCGAATTTCTTCCATGATCCTGATCACGGTGACCGCTTCGGCCTCGGCGTCAGGCTTGAGCTGGATGAGGGCGCCCGGCCGGTTTGTCAGCGCCTCGCGGACGGCAGTGACAAGCTCGTCGCGTGAAAGCGCGCGATCATCGAGGGCGATGCGGCCGTCGGCGTCGACCAGCACGACGAAATCCTGGACATCGCCCCGGATCTCGCTGGACGAGGCGGCCGGCGCCAGCGGGAAGGGCTCGGCCGGTTCGATTGCGCCGGCCAACATGAAGAAGACCAGCAGGATGAACACGACATCGATCAGCGGGGTGATGTTGACGAGCTCACGCTCGGGCTTCCGTCGCTCCAGCCTCATGGCGCGACCTCCTCTTCGGCCGGCCGGGAAAAGCTGACAGCATAGGCGCCGGAGTCCCGGGCGAGCTGGAAGACGTCGAGCGCCTCCTGCATGGTCACGCCGGTTTCGGGGCGGACGAGGAAGGGCCGGCCGGGATCGACCGCGATGATGCCGGCGACCTTCGGGCCGATTGCCTCGAACGCGACCGGCTGGCTGTCATATTCGAAACCGCCATCCGCCTTGACGAGGATCACAATGGCGGCGGCGGGGTCGGTGACCACTTCAGTCTCCTGCGGTGCGTCCACCCCGATCAGCCGGAAGCGGGCGAAATTCGTGGTCAGCATGAAGAAGACGAGGAGGATGAACACCACGTCGATCAGCGGGGTGACGTTGAGCAGCGCAACGTTTCGGCGCTTTCTGCGGAAGTTCATCCTCGTTTCCTCCCGGCCCGATCGCCCCGCCTATAGCGCTGCCGCGGAGGCCGGGGCGGGGCTCTCGCCATAGAGCGGCACGGTGAAGACTTGGGTCGCCGCATCCTCCATGCGCTGGCCCTCGACATCGACTGCGCGCTGCAGCCAGGTGAAGAAGACGGCGGCGGGGATGGCGACGGCAAGGCCGGCCGCCGTGGTCAGCAGGGCTTCCCAGATGCCGCCGGCAAGCACGGCAGGCTCGACCCGGTCGCCCACGGTTTCCATCTGCTGGAAGGCCTCGATCATGCCGAGTACGGTGCCGAGCAGGCCAAGCAGCGGGGCGATTGTGGCGACCAGGCTGAGTAGGGCAAGGCCGCGCTCCAGCCCGTCAAGCTGGGCCTGGGCGACCCGGGTGGTTTCCTCACGCACGAGATCATTGCTCATCCGCGGGTTGAGCTTGCCCGTGAGGGCTGCGGCCATGACCCGGGCGACCGGGTTGCGCCGACCGTCCAGGCCGGCCAGGGCGTCATGTTCCGCGCCCCTGCGGATGAGATCGACACTGTGGCGGACAAAGCCGCTGCGGCCGACGCCGAGCCAGAGGAACTGAGCGACCTTCACCAGGCCCACGCCCAGTGTGAGGACAGCCATGATGGCGAGGATCACGATCACCGGCCCGCCGGCGTCAAGCAGGCGAATGAGCGGCGACGCTGCGCTTTGCGCCGCCGGGGCTTCGGTATCGGTATCGGCTTCAGCTTCGGCGGTCTCGGCCTGCTCGCCACTTTCGGTCCCGGTTTCGGAGCCGGGGATGATGCAGGCTTTGGTCAGCGGTTCGCCGTCCTCGCCAAGCACCGCTTCACCCGCCTCGTCGAGGACGGGCAGCGGGCTTTCATCGAACAGCGGCGCACCATCGGCATCAAGCACCGGGCTGCCGGTCTCGTCGAGCTGGGGCGGGCAGGCCGGGCGCGCGGGTTCAGCGCCGGCGACGGCTTCGGCGGTCATGGTATCGGCCGCTGTGGTGCCGGGCTCCTGCGCCCAGGCGGCGACAGTTGCGAGTACGAAACAGCCGCACAGAGCGGCCTTCAGTCTTGTCATGATTGTCCCCTCTCACCGCAGCGCGTCCAGCCCGGTGCCCCGCCGTCCCCTGACCGTCGCGGTGTTCGCCTCTTTCTCGCGGATGAACGGAGGGCTGTCATTACGGGATATTCCGGGGGTGGCTCGCCCTGTCCCGCCTGCGGGGGGATCAGTTTCCCCCGGCCGGAGCGATGGGGTCGAGATCGAGCGCAGTTTCCACGGCCTGCCAGTCGACCAGCTTGAAGTTCTGGTCGACCCCGCTCGCGGGATTGCCATCATCCTGGGCGACGAACAGGCCACGCGGATAGCCGGGCAGGGGCGCCGCAGTCACGGCGATGCCGTCAGTATGGGTGACCGCGTCGATGCCTGCCGCCGCGTTTCCGGCAATGGAGAAGACACCGCGCACGGCGTGTGGCGGCGCGCGGTCATAGACAACATAGCGATCAGCGGCCTGGGCCGAGGCGACGAGGTAGCCGGTTCCGCCGGCGCCTGCCCAGATCGTCAGGCCTTCGGTGTCTTCCACAAGACCGTTCCCGGCAGCGATACTGTCGACCAGAACAGGCGCGGATGTGGGGTCGGAGAGATCGAGCGACCAGATCCCGAAGGCCTCCTCGCCGATGAACAATCGGTCCTGGCCGGGGTCGAAAACGCAGCCTTCGAGCTGGTCGGCGAGCGTGACGGTGCGCGTGAGGCGGGCGCCGGTAACGCGCCCCTCATTGAGGACCGGGGCCCAGAGCTCGACCGTGCCGTCCTTGTAGGTCACCGCGGCGGTCAGCGCGCCGCCGGCGCGGCCGAGGCAGAAGCCGTAGGGCTCGACCCGCTCCACCGGCGTGTCGATCACATGGCTCACGGCGCCGCTGACCGGATCGATGGCGAACCAGGAGATCGCGCCGATCTCGTCATTGGAGGCGGCGGCCAGGCCATCGACGAGGTCAACATTGTTGAGTTGTCCGATGGGCAGGGTCTGGAGCTCGCGGCCGCTGAGGTCGTAGACATGCAGGCCGTCATCCTTGTTGGTCCCGAGGATGCGCGATTGTGCCGGATCGGTGGGGTGGACCCAGATCGCTGGATCATCTGCCTTGTCGCCCGTGCCGGTCATCGCATCGGTCTCCGCGCTGGCCATGACGGGCGTTGCGGCGATGCGGTCGATGCTGGTGCAGGCTGCGGGCACGCTGAGGGCAAGCAGGGCGAACGGGGCGAGCAGGGCCGGCAGGCGAGGCCGGCGCGGCGGATCGGGGAATCGGTCTGTCATGCGGGTTTCCTTGGCAAGCCGGCCAGGTCCGGCCGGTAACTGCAACGGGACTGTTGCGGTGCGGGGTCAGATCGGTGCGCTCGGCGGGGCTGCCCTGGGTCGCCGGCACGGGTGTCTATCCGGCCTCGCAGACATTGGCTTTTCGCGGCGGGGTGACACAGTCGCCATAGTCGCTGTCCGGTGCCATGGCCGGCATGAACAGGATGTCCCCGGGCAGGAGGCAATGGGGATCATTGCGGCGGACCGGGGCTTGCCGGGTGCCGAACACGTCGCGATTGCGATCAAAGATCAGGCAGGCTGCGTCGGTGTCGCCGTAATAGGCCTCGGCAATCTTCGACAGGGCGACATATCCGCTGTCACGCACCCTGAGGCCGCAGCCCAACTCCTCCGGCGATGTGAACCCGCCCGTGGGGCAGACCTTCAGCGCTGATTTGGGCACAGGGCCGAAGTCCGCGCCGGTGGACGGCCGGAAGGCGCTGTCCAGGCGGCATGGCGTGTTCGTGATGGCCTGGGTCGCGGCATCAATGCGGCAGTCGGGGAGGGGCGCGGTGCGTTGCGGCAGGTTGGCGCCGAGCGTGCGGGAGGGAGCGCTGGCGCGGAAATTGCCGGCGAGCCGGCACGGCGCCCCGGTGACGGTTCCGTTCATCTCGCTGACCTGGCAGCCGGGAAGGGGGTCAGGTGCCGGCGCGGCGGCCGGTGCAGGTGCAGGCTCGGGTGGATCGATGTCGCTGAGAAGCCGGCACGGCGTCCCGCTGACCCCGCCATCCGCTCCGGCCCGGCAGACTGGCAGCGCGGGGGATGGCGCACCCGCCGGGCGGACTTCTGGGGCCTGTTCGCTTGTCGCTGGCGCGATGGCGGGGGGGCGGTTGGAAATGATCTGGCAGGGCGCCCCGGTGATTGCGCCGTCATCGGCGCGATTGCAGAGCGGCAGGCGTTCGGGGGCGGGCGGCGGCGTCCGGCTGCCGAGGAGATTGAGCGGGCCATCGGTTTCGGTCAGGGCGGCGAGGGTGGACGCATCAAGCCGGCAAGGCGTTTCGGCAATCGCGCCGTTGTCGGTGAGCCTGCACCCGATCTCGCCGCCGGCAAGCTCGGGGACGTTTGCGGCGGGGCCGGTTGCGAAAGGCTGCGTGTCGACCCGGAAGGGCGCGCGGTCGGCCGGATCGCTGGACAGCGCCGTCCCGATCGCACCCAGCAGGAGGCCGAGAACAAGACCGAAGAAGGCCCAGACCAGCGACTGCCAGCGGCGGTCATCGTGCAACCGGCCGGGTGTCTTGCCCGTCCGCGACTTGCCAGCACCCGGGTCTCCCTGATCGTAATAAGCCATGCCAGCCCCCAAGACCTGTCCTTGCGCTGCCTGCAGCGACAGCCGCTCCCTCGACGCCGGATTTTAACACCTCGGACCGGAAAGGGGAGAAAAAGTTTACGCAAATTAAGGTTCCCTAACCCAAATTAAGACGTGGGCGGACAGAATGAACAGATCGGGCGCGTCTGTTAACCGTTCGCACACTGCGGTCGGTGAGTGTGGACATCGAGGTCGCCACCGACCCGAGCCAACACGCCAGCCGCCGCTGGCCTCACAAGGACCGCCGCCATGATGAAAGAACTGATCCGACACGTCGCCCACGAAGCCGGCCTCACGCAGAAGGTCGCCAGGTCGGCCGTGGGGATCGTGCTCAGCGCTGCCGACCGCCAGGGATCGCCCTTCACCGATGCCCTCTTCCGGCGGTTGCCCGGCGCCCGGACCCTCTCGGCGAAGACCGGTGCCGGGACCGGCGCGCCGACCGGGGTCATCGCCCAGCTGATCGAGCAGACGCCGGGCGGGCGCCGGCACGTCGCGACCGGCATGTTGCGCCAGCTGCATGAACAGGGGCTGGGGCACCGCGAAGTCGGCAAGCTGTTGCCGGCGCTCGGCGCCTATGCCGAGGAGACCTATGGCATCACCGCGCTGGCTCATCTCGGTGACGTGGTGGCCAATGACATGTCGGCTGAGGCACGTGGCGGCGAAGCAGACAGCGCCCGCGCAGCCTGAAATCTCAGGCCGGGCCGGCGCTCCGTCCCGGCTGTCGCTCCGTCCCGGCTGTCGCCGCTTACTTGAAGCTGCGGCGGACCTCCTCGGTGTGCTCGCCAAGGTGCGGCGCAGGTGCCGGGTCTGCACAGGGCGTGGCGTGAAAGCGAACCGGGTGGCGCGGCTGGCGGACGCGCCCCAGCCCGGCTTCCTCAGTTTCGACGAGGGTGCCATTGGCGGCGATCTGCGGGTCGGTCACGATGTCTTCGCGGCTGTTGACCCTCGCCCCCGGCGCGCCCTCCTCCAGCATGCGCTGCATCAGCGGTCTGGAGTCGGTTGCTGCATAGGCGGCGGCCAGTTCCTGGCGCAGGGCGTCGGCGTTCTGCATGCGCCCGGCAATATCGGCGAAACGGGGGTCGGTGATGAGATCGGCCCGGTCGAGGGCGCGGCAGAAGGCGGCGAATTCGCTGTCCTGGACGCCGGAAATGGCGAACCAGCCGTCGCGTGTCCGGGCAAGCGCCATGAGGTCCCCGAACTCCGGCGCGCGCGGGTCTCCGGTGTCGACAAAGGTGTCGTTGTACATGCCTTCAGGCCACAGCCAGGCGAGGGCGGTATCGAGCATCGACAGCTCGACCAACTGGCCCTTGCCGGTCCGCTCCCGGGCGAACAGGGCGGCGGTGATGGCCTGGGCAGCGACCATGGCGGTGGTCTTGTCGCAGATCAGGGTCTGGACCAGCCGGGGTTCGCCCGTGGCAGGGTCGGCCTGGCTGGCGCAGATTCCGGACACGGCCTGGATGATCGGATCATAGACCCGGCCGCCGGAATAGGGGCCTTCGGGGCCGTAGCCGGTGATCGAGCAGTAGATGAGGCGGGGCGCGCGAGCGAGTACCTCGTCCGGACCGAAGCCGAGCCGCGCCAGTGCGCCGGGGCGGAAATTCTCAACGAGGACGTCCGCCTCCGACAGCAACTGCCAGAGGATGTCGCGGTCTGCCTGCGCTCCCTTGAGGTCCAGGACCACCGATTTCTTGCCGCGATTGGCAGAGTAGAACAGCGCACTGATATCGGCCTTGCGCGGTCCCAGCCAGCGCGCGATGTCGCCCGTCCCGGGCGTCTCGACCTTGATGACATCAGCGCCCTGGTCGGACAGCCAGGATGCGGCCATGGGGCCCGATATCACCTGGCTGAGATCCAGAATGCGCACGCCCGACATGGGACCCGGCCTGCTGTTGTCCGACATGGATATTCCTCCCTTTGGGTGACCCGTTCCGGGTTCTCCGGGAGAGGATGGTACGGGACGACGCGGAAGGGAAGGGGGCGGGCCGGGGTGCCGCTCTCTAGCGGACAGAAGCGGCCGCGCCCTGCATGTCTCCGTTTCGCGCGCCGCCTGCCGGACGATGAGCCGCGCGGTCAGTCCCCGGCGGGTTTCAGCTTGTCGGCGGTCTTCGTCTCGAAATCGCTGGCGTCATGGCGCTCGAACAGCTGGCCGGCGGGGTCTCCCCAGGTGCGGTTGACCATCTTGCCGCGAAGGGCAGCCGGCCGGGCATTGATCTGGTCGGCCCAGCGATTGACGTGCTTGTACTCATGCACAGCAAGGAATTCCGCGGAGTCGTAGAGCAGCCCCTTGGCCAGCGCGCCATACCAGGGCCAGATCGCCATGTCGGCAATCGTGTATTGCTCGCCGATGATGAATTCGCGGGTCGCAAGATTGCGGTCGAGCACGTCGAGCTGGCGTTTCACCTCCATGGCGAAACGGTTGATCGGATACTCCCACTTCTCCGGCGCATAAGCGTAGAAGTGACCGAAACCGCCGCCGAGATAGGGGGCAGACCCCATCTGCCACATCACCCAGTTCATGGTCTCGGTGCGCTGACGCAGATCGGTCGGCAAGAAGGCGCCGAACTTCTCGGCGAGATAGAAAAGGATGGACGCGCTCTCGAAGATGCGCAGCGGCTCGCCTTCGACGCCATGGTCGGCCATCACGGGGATCTTGGAGTTGGGATTGATCTCGACATAGCCGGAGCTGAACTGGTCGCCGGCGCCGATATTGATCAGCCAGGCATCGTATTCGGCACCGGAATGGCCGAGCGCGAGCAGCTCCTCGAGCATCAGCGTCACCTTCACCCCGTTCGGCGTGGCGAGGGAGTAAAGCTGCAGCGGGTGCTTGCCGACGGGCAGCTCCTTGTCATGGGTCGGCCCGGCAATAGGGCGGTTGATATTGGCGAAGCGGCCGCCGCTCTCGGTGTCCCAGGTCCAGACTTTCGGCGGAGTGTAGGTATCGGTCATGAATGTGTTCCTCGTTCAGGGCGCGCTGGTTCTGAAGCAGACTGGCATGTCTGGCACCGTCGGCCGGTCTTGCATACATATGGTCGTTCTGCAGCCCGGCCCGGAGCCCAGCGGAACTGATAGACGTGTTTAGCCGTCGTGAACAATCACAAGCGGCGCCGGGTGCCAAAGCCGTCTTGGGCATTGGCCGGCGCTGTAGTAAAACTGTCACATGACATCTTCCGACATTGAAACCGAACTCAAGGCCGCGGTGCCGGCCAGTGAACTGGCAGGGCTGCGGGACCGGCTGGAGGCCATGGCTTGCGAGCGCCTGGCCGACCGGTCGATCACCTCGACCTATTACGACACGGTCGACCGGCGACTGCAGCGGCAGGGCATGGCGCTGCGTCTCCGGCCGGGGGACGACAGTGTCACCCAGACGCTGAAAAGCGCGCGGAGCGCTTCTGGCGGCCTGCACAGCGTCCGCGAGGTGGAGGTGGACCTGCCAGCCGGGTCGGTGCCTGATATCGGGGCGATCCCGGATGCGGCCCTGCGCGAGACGGTCAGCACGCTTGTCGGACGGTCGCAATTGCGGGCCGTGTTCGAGACGCGGGTGAGCCGGCAGGCTGGCCTGCTGGCCTTCGAGGACGGCGCAGTGGAAGTGGCGCTGGATGCGGGCGAGATCGCGGCCAACCGGGCCTGCCTGCCGGTGTCGGAAGCGGAATTCGAGGTCAGGGCCGGCCCGGCATCGCTGGCCTACCGGGCGGCCGCAGCGCTGCTGGCGGACAGGGCGGTGCGCCTGCACGATGCCAGCAAGGCGGAACGGGGTTACCGGCTGGCCAGCGCGGCGGCAGGAGCGGCGGCGAGGGGACCTGTCGGTGATGGCGGTGCAGACGGGCCCGTGCGCACGGGAACGCTGCCGGCAACGGCGAGCGACTGGACGCTGGACCGGGTGGAAGCCTGCCTTGCCGCTTATGGTGAGGCGCTGGCACAGAACATCCACAGCGTGCTGACGTCGGCCGATCCCGAAGGCCCGCACCAGGTTCGGGTCGTGTTGCGCCGGCTCAGGGCACTGCTCTGGGTGGCGGCGCCGGCCTTCGATCCTGACTGGGCGAAGGCGCAGGCAAAGGCCTTCAAGGCGCTGGGCCGGGCCGTGGCGCCAGCGCGCGATGCCGATGTGTTCGTCGACGAGATCGTCAGGCCACGGCTCTCCGGGTCCGGTAACCATCGTGATGACGAAGACGAGGAGTCGGGCAATGCCGGCGTAGCCGATCTGCTGGCACGGCTCGAGACATGGCGGGCGGAGACCCATGGCGCCGTTCGGGTAAGGCTGCGCGAGATGCAAGCCAGCGGGCTGGCGCTCGGCCTGCTTGAAAGCGTGGCGAGCCGGGGATGGGTCCGGCGGAGCCGGGATGGCGCTGCGGCACTGGTCTCACCGATCGGTCCGGTGGCCGCTCCCATTCTGGCGCGTGAATGGCAGCGACTGCAGCGCGCTGGTCGGAAGCTCGACAAGTTGCCGGCGGAAAAGCGCCATCGCTTGCGCAAGGATCTCAAACGCTTGCGCTATGGTGCGGAACTGGCCGCCGGGCGGGCGCGGACGGCCGACAGCGCGGGTGGGGCCGATGTCCTCACAGCCCTGCGCCGGATGCAGACCTCGCTCGGCCGGCTCAACGATCTCGACACGATTGCGCCCATGCGCCCGACGCTCGGCGATGCGGCCGCCGATGCGATGCTGGCCGCCTGTCTTGGCGAGCTGGAGACAGGCGGGACGAGCGGCAAGGTGCGCAAGCACTGGATGGCGAAGGCGAAGAAGCACTGGGCGCGGCTGCAGGCGGCGGCGACGGTCTGGGAGTTGCGGGCGGCCTGACACGTGGTCATGGACTTGGCGCGTGATCCGCCTAAAACCCCTGCCATGGCGGACGCGACCCGTGCCTCGATTGACGACCTGCAGCGCCTTGCGCTGGCCGACCCGCTGCGCCTCGATAGCGGGGCGGTGCTGGAGGGGGTCGAGATCGCCTATGAAACCTGGGGCCGGCTGGATGCCGCCCGCTCCAATGCCGTACTGATCTGCCATGCGCTGACCGGTGACCAGTTCCCGGCGAGCGAGAACCCCGTGACGGGCCGGCCGGCCTGGTGGCCGCGCCTCGTGGGCCCGGGACTGGCGATTGATACCGACCGCTTCTTCGTGATCGCCACCAATGTGCTCGGCGGCTGCATGGGCTCGACCGGGCCGGCCTCGCGCGCGCCGGACGGGGCGCCCTGGGGCGTGCGCTTCCCGGTGATCACGATTGCCGACATGGTGCGCGCTCAGCGGGCGCTGATCGACACGCTCGGCATCGACAGCCTGTTCGCGGTGATCGGTGGCTCCATGGGCGGAATGCAGGTACTGGAATGGGCGGCTCAAGCGCCCGAACGGGTGTTCGCCGCCGTCCCGATCGCCGTGGCTGCGCGACACTCGGCGCAGAACATCGCCTTCTACGAGGTTGGCCGGCAGGCGATCATGGCCGATCCGGACTGGCGCGACGGCGACTATCTCGCGGACGGTGTGCGCCCGTCCCGCGGGCTCGCGATTGCCCGCATGGCTGCCCATATCACCTATCTGTCGGAGGCCGGGCTCAAGCGGAAATTCGACCGCGGCCTGCAGGATCGCAAGGCGGCCAGCTTCAGCTTCGATGCCGATTTCCAGGTCGAGAGCTACCTGCGCTACCAGGGCCAGAGCTTCGTCGACCGGTTCGACGCCAATTCCTATCTCTACGTCACCCGCGCCATGGACTATTTCGATCTTGCGTCGGCCCATGGCGGACGGCTGGCCGATGCCTTTGCCGGCGCGGCGACGCGCTTCTGCCTGTTCTCCTTCAGCTCCGACTGGCATTATCCGCCCGAGGAGACGCGCGAGATCACCCGCGCGCTGATCGCGGCCGGTGCCGAGGTCAGCCATATCGAGATCGAGACCGACAAGGGCCATGACGCCTTCTTCCTCGAGGAGCCGGGCTTCGAAGCGGCGCTCAGGGGCTTTGTCGAAGCCGCTGCGACACGCCGGGGGATCGCATCGTGACCGATGCGCTGCCGAAAGCGTTCCGCGCCGACTGGCTGGCGATTGCCGAGCGCGTGCCGGAAGGTGCGAAGGTGCTCGATGTCGGCTGCGGCAGTGGCGAGCTGCTGAGCCTCTTGCGCGATCTCCGGGACGTCGATGGCCGTGGGCTGGAGCTGGCGAGCGAGCTGGCCGGGCAGGCGCTGGCGCGGGGATTGTCCGTGATCCAGGGCGATGCGTCGGACGATCTCGAACTGTTTCCGGACAACAGTTTCGATGTGGCGATCCTGTCCAAGACCGTGCAGCAGATGCGCGAGCCGGCGCGGATCCTCGCCGAGCTCGCCCGCATCGCGCCGGAGATCATCGTGTCGTTCCAGAACCAGGGCCGCTGGAGCCGGCGGCTGGCGCTGATGCGCACCGGCCGCATCTCCGGTGCGAAGGACTGGCATTCCGATGACATGCTGCATCCCTGCACGGCCATCGACATGGTGGACCTCGCCGGCGCGCTCGGCCTCAGGGTGCTGGCCATGGCGCCGGTCAGCGGCGGCACGGTGGGCAGGTTCCGCAGGGGCGGCCTCGCCCGCCTCAACTGGAACGCAGACGAGGTGATCCTGCATCTGGGGCGGGCCTGAGGGGGCGGGGCGGCGGCAGGGATGGTGGATGGTCGCGGGCTGGTTGCGCGTAGCGTGGCGCAGCGCTTCGCCGGCGCCGCGCCGCCTCTCATTCCGCAGCGACGGGTATTGGTTCGGCGGGGCGTTCGGTGCCGGGGTCGGGGAGGAGGGTTGGAGGGACCGGCGCGGTGCCGCGGGCCTCGGCGACGAGGCGGGCGGTGGCGGTTTCGACGGCCTGGGTGAGCCGGCCGAGGAACTCGGCCTTGCCGAGGCCGGGCGGGATCGGGTCGAGAAATTCGATCACGGCGGTGCCGGGCTGCTTGCCGAAGGCCTGCTGGCCCCAGAACAGGCCGAGATTGGTCGCGACGGGGACCACGGGCACGCCCATCGCCTTCTGCATGTGCCAGACACCCGCCTTGTAGCGGTAATGATGGTCCACGGGGGCGAGGTGACCCTCGGGATAGATCAGCACGCGCCGGCCCTCGTCAGCGACGCGCGCCATGCCATCGGTGAGCGAGGCCGCCTTGCGGTCCCCTCCGCCACAGGTGTCGATCACGATGGCACCGAGCTTCCGCAGGATGCCGCCGACAAGCGGCAGCTTCTCGAGATGGTCGCCGGTGACGAAGGCGAGATTGTCCACCTCGGGATAGACGAGGAAACCATCGCCCCAGCTCTGGTGCTTTGCCGCCAGGATGAAGGCGCCTTCGGGCAGGTGTTCGCGTCCGCGCACCTCGTGGCCGATACCGGCAAACCAGCGCAGCGCCCCGCGCATGGCCCGGGTATAGCTGCGGATCAGCACGGCCATGGCGCCGCGCCCGGGCAGGGCGAGCAGCGGCAGCGCGGCCAGCACATAGATCACCGACAGTCCCCAGTAGGCCAGGAAGAAGAGGGCGGAGCGGAGCATGGATGGCCCGGCCTCAGCGTTGTTCGAGGATCGCGACAATCGCGCGGGTGAAACTGTCGATATGCTGCGAGAAGGGACCGGGCAGGCGATTATAGGCCTTGTTGTTGCCGGCCTGCATCATCACGCCGAGCGCCATGGCTGCCATGATCGCCGGATCGGCCTTTGGGATCATGCCCTCGGCCATGGCCCGTTCCAGCATGGTCTCGACGATGGTGACCGGGTCGTCATCGCGGCGGACATCATGTGGCAGGAACTTGTTGAGCGACAGCAGGTGGAAGGAGAACAGCAGCCAGTCCTCGTCGGCCAGGGCGCAATAGGCCGTGACGACGCGGCGCACCCGCTCCTCCAGCGTGCCGCCTTCGGACCAGGCGTCGATCATCATCTTGCCGAGCCGGTTGTGGGTCTCCATGAAGAGCGCCAGCGCCAGGTCGTCCTTGCTCTTGTAGTGGCGGTAGAGCGCCCCTTCCGAGACGCCCGCCTCGACGGCGATTTCCCGGGTGGTCGAGGCATCGACGCCCTTGTTGACGAACAGGCGCAATGCTGCCCCCTCGATCAGGGGCCGGGCGTTACGCGCGCGTGGTCTCTTGGCCTGCGCTGTATCGTTCATGTCCTGTACCTTTCGTCAGTCTACATAACCAGAATTGAACCACTTTGCAAGTGAGTGATCACACAATCATGTCTCTGCCCTTGGAAGGCCGGTTTCCAGTGGCTAAGTAGTATGGCGATCCGGACTCGCTAGCGGCGCAACGTCACGCAGGCTGACCGCGTGGATGATGGCTGCGGCCTGCTACCCTGCGTCGGCGCGGACCCCTCCCACGACAATATTTTGCTCCTGAAACTCATTCCGGTTCTCTCGAAACGTAAAAGCACTTGCATTGCAAGGCAATTCGTCCCTGGCTTGCGTCAGCTGCGAGGTTTTTTCTGCCCTGACCCTGCGTAAGGGCGGCGCCGTTCCGGGGGTGGCGGGCGCTCGTCCCTGGGCGCTGCGCGACGGTCAGAGTGCGGGTTGGATGGGGCCGTGGGCCCGTCCGTGCACGAACTGGTCGAGATAGGGGTTACCGCTGTCGTCGATCGCGGACGCCGGGCCGCGCCAGATGATCTCGCCCTCATACAGCATGGCAATCTCATCGGCGATCTTGCGGGCCGAGGCCATGTCATGGGTAATGGTCACGGCGGCTGCGCCAAGCGCCTTCACCTGTTCGATGATCAGGTCGTTGATGGCATCGGCGGTGATCGGGTCGAGACCGGTGGTCGGTTCGTCGAAGAAGATCAGGTCCGGCCGTGAAATGATCGCGCGGGCCAGCGCGACGCGCTTCTGCATGCCGCCGGACAGTTCGGCAGGCCGGAGGTCGGCGACCGAAGGACCGAGCCGGACCTTGCGCAGGCTCTCGATCGCCTGGGCCTTGGCTTCGGCCGGTTTCAGCCGGTCGGAATGGATGAGGCGGAAGGCGATGTTTTGCCAGACGGTGAGACTGTCGAACAGAGCGCCGGACTGGAACAGCATGCCGATCCGCGCCCGCATCGCCTCACGCGCCTTGCCGCGCTCATGGGTGACATCCTCGCCATCGAACAATACCCGTCCGGCATCGGGCGTCATCAGTCCGAGCGCATTCTTCAGCATGACCGACTTGCCCGAGCCCGAGCCGCCGAGCACGACCAGCGACCGGCCCGGGCTGACATCGATATCGACGCCCTTCAGCACATGGTTGCTGCCGAAGGACTTCCGGACGCCCTGCAATTCAAGGATCGGTGTCGTCATAAGCCGAAATTCGTGAACAGGGTCGAAAGGACATAATTGAGTGCGAGCACCATGACTGCGGCGGCCACCATGGACAGCGTCGCGGCCCGGCCGACCCCGGTGGCGCCGGCCTGGGACCGGTCGCCATGGTAGCAGCCCATGATGGCGATGATGGCGCCGAAGACCACGGCCTTGATGAGGCCTGCGGTGATGTCGTTCCAGGTCACGAAGTCGATCGTATTGCGAAGATACACGGTGGAATCGAAACCCAGGCCCTGCACGCTCACGAGCCAGCCGCCGAGCACGCCGATAATGTCGGCCAGGGCGACGAGGACCGGCAGGGAGATGAGCGCCGCGATAAGCCGCGGAGCATAGAGATAGCGTTTCGGATCGGCCGACAGCGTGGTGAGCGCGTCGATCTGTTCGGTGACGCGCATGGCGCCAACCTCGGCGGCAATGCCCGACGAGACGCGGCCGGCGAGCATCAGGCCGGTGATCACCGCGCCGAGTTCGCGGGTGATCCCGAGCACAACGATGTTCGGCACGAACTGCTCGGCGCCATAGCGCGAGCCGCCGGTGTAGATATTGAGCGCCAGCGCGGCGCCGATGAAGACCGAGGACAGCCCGACCACGGGCAGGGAATAGTAGCCGATCCGGATGATCTGGCGGACGATCTCGGTGCCGAACCACGGCGGGCTGAACGCCGCGCCGACCATCTCGCCACCGAAGCGGGCGATCTGGCCAACCTCGCGGCAGGTCGCCAGCACGCCTGCACCGATCGGGCGCAGCGGGTTCGGCAGGTCGGGGCCGGCCTTGTCAGTCTTCATGGGAGCGTTCGACACGTTGGCCCAACCCTGTCAGCAATTCATAACCCAGTGTGCCGGCGCGTCCGGCCTGCTCGTCCAGCGGCGCGTCGGGACCAATCACTTCTACACGCCCGCCCGGTTTGACAAGCTCGGTCAGCAGCTTGTGATCGGAGAGGGCGCTGATGTCGAGGGTAAAGACATCCATGGAAATCCGTCCGACCATGGGGCAACGCACCTCGCCGAGGCTGGCAAATCCCCGATTGGAAAGCGCGCGCGGCAGGCCGTCGGCATAGCCCATGCTCACCGTGGCCAGCCGGGCCGGAGCGTTGAGGATATGGCTTGCGCCATAGCCGACGGTTTCGCCGGCCGGCACGTCGTGGATCGACAGGATGGTAGCCTCGACCGTGACCCCGGGCTGCAGCACGACGCCAGCGGGGGCCGGTCCGCCGCCATAGAGCGCCAGGCCCGGCCGGGTCAGCTGGAAGCCGTATTCGGGGCCGAGGGCGTGACCCGCGGAATTGGCGAGCGAAAGGGGGATGCCGGAAAAGGCTTCGGCGACCTCGTGGAAGCGGGCGAGCTGGCGGGCATTCTCGGCAGAGCCCGGCTCGTCGGCCGAGGAGAGGTGGCTGATGACGAGGGCCGGCCGGCGAGGGCCGAGCGCGTGCAGCGCCGGGCCGATCTCCTCGACGCGCAGGCCCAGCCGGTTCATTCCGGTATCGATCATCAGGGCGAACGGGGCGTCGGCGCCGGTCTCGGCGCACCAGCGCTGCACCTCATCCAGCGTGTTGAGCACCGGCCGCACCCCGTCCGGCCCCCAGTTGACCTCATTGCCGCTGACAAGGCCGTTGAAAGCATAGATGACGGCTTCCGGCCCCGCCGCGATGCGGACATCATAGCCCTCATCGCCATAGGCGACGAAGAAGGTGCGGCAGCCGGCGCGGGCCAGCGCTTCGGTGACGGGCCCCGCGCCAAGACCATAGGCGTCCGCCTTGACCACGGCGCCGGTTTCGGAGCCGGGGAAGACCCGGTCCAGCGCCTGCCAGTTTGCCGCAATGTTCCCCAGGTGCACCCTGGCCTTTGGCGCCATGTCCATGGCCGACCGCCTAGCCCGCGTCGGGGGAAAAGTCATGCGGCAATATCGCGGCAGGGGCCCGCACGGGGACCCCTGCCTTTCCGGTGGGGGGCACCTGCCATTGCCACGGCTGGTTGCCTGGAGAGGGAAATGCTCAGGCGGTTGCCCGGTCACCATACCAGTCGATGTTGCGGGTCATGAACATGGTGATCGCAATGGCGGTGAAGCTCGCCAGGGCGCCGGCCAGAAGGGCATGGTCCTGGGCCCGCATCAGCACATAGATCAGCGCGTAGATGCCCGACAGGATCGCAAGCGCGTTGACCCCGGTCCGGAGCGAGCGGAAGACGCTGACCGAATAAAGCGAGATCAGCCCGACGGTCATCGCTGCGGCAATGGCGAAGGCGGCGTCGAAGCCCATCCGTTCGGCAAAGGCGAGCAGGAGCAGGTAGAAGATCGACTGGGCGAGGCCGACGAGGATGTACTGCGCCGGATGCGCCCGAGCCTTCGACGTGATCTCGAACAGGAAATAGGCGAGAAAGACAAAGCCGATGAACATCGCGGCATATTTCAGCGCCCGTTCGACGCTCTGATAGGGATTGTGCGGCTGCACGAAGCGCACCGCCATGTCGCGCACGCCATAGCCGGACACCTGGCCGAGGATGTGGCGGTTGCCCGTGCCCGGGACGCCGCGGGCGAGATAGGGGACCCGCCACTCCGCCTCGAAGCCGGGCGTCGTCTCGTCCAGTGCGGTGTGGCTGGCCGGCAGGATGCCACCGGTGAAGCCCGGCGTATCCCAGTTGCTGGTCATGGTGGCGCGGGTGTCGCGGGCAAAGGGAAGGAGGCTCAGCCGGTCGGCGCCGGTCAGGGTGAAACGTGCGGTGACTTCCAGCGGGCCGTCGAGCGATTCGATCCCCTCGACCCGGCCCGCTGCGAGCGCGAGATAGGACGGCGGAACGGCGGTGTAGCGGTCATTGCTGTCATGCTCATAGGCGGCCGGCTCCATCTTGATGCCCTGGCCGTTGAGCGTGACAGCCAGCTGGTCGGCAATCCCGCGCGTGTCCTGCACGCCAAGGAAGAGGCGCGCATCGGCCCAGGCCGGTGAGGCGTCCTGCGGCAGGGCGGCGGCCAGCGCGCCGGGCTGGAAGCGGGCCTCGATGGCGAGCGTGCTGCGGAACACCGGGATGCCATAGATGCCGCGCTCGCGGATCTCGACCGCCGTGTCGGCGGCGATTGTGCCGGTCTCGGCGAAGGCGATGGCGATGTCGTAGATGACCTGGTCCGGCTTGTCGGGATTGGGCGCGCGCGAATAGGGCACGGCGAGGAAGGGGCCGAGCACGGCCTGCTCGCCGCCGACCCGCTCGGCCACTTCGGCCAGCGCCCGGGCCTGGCCCGAGGTGCGTTCGGAGACGACGCCGTAAACGAAGATGGCCGGGATCGCCATCAGCAGCGCAAGCGCGCAGACGAGGATCAGCTTGAGCCCGGCCGACCGTTTCGGCAGGAAGCCCGAAAGCGGGCCTGTGGGCGCCGGTGCGGTGGATGGCCCGCCGGGGATGGCGGTGTCACTGGGTGGCATGGGAGGTCCCTCATTCATGAATTGTCATGCGAGGGGACAGGCTCTGCGCGCGCCCAGGCCATTCTGGGGCGGGGGGCCGGCAAAGCCGCGTCACATTACGGCAATGTCAGGTTTCGCTCCCACCGTCACCATTGCCGCCGCCGAAGCGTTCGGTCCATTCGGCGACCTGGGAGTCCTCGATCTTCTGGAACAGGACATCCGGCGGGGTGATGGCCAGGCCATGCGGCAGCGCGTCGAGCAGGCCCCTGTCACCGGCCATCGGCCAGCGCCGGTTCGCCTCGGGAATGGCGAGCGCGTCGAGCACCTTTTTCGCCGCGCCGGGAATGATCGGCTGGGCGATGATGCCGAACAGGGCGGCGAGGTTGAGCCCGGTGCGGACCCCGACAGCGGCGGCATCGACATCGGTCTTGTACTTCACCCAGGGTTCGGCGCGGGTGAGATACTCGTTCCCGGCAGCCCAGATGGCCCGGGTCTCGGCAGCGGCCTTGCGGAACTCCATCGCCTCGTAGTGCTCGCCAAGCGCGGAGAGCCGGGTCGCCAGTTCATCGGCGATCCACGCCTCCGCCTCGCCCGGTGTACCGGCAGCCGGCACGACACCATCGAATTTCGAGGCGGTGTACTTCGTGATCCGGTTGACGAAATTACCGAGCACGTTCGCGAGGTCGGAATTCACGGCCGCCTGGAAGCCCTCCCAGGTGAAGGCCGCATCCGAGCCCTCCGGCGCATTCGCGATGAGGTACCAGCGCCAGTAGTCCGCCGGCAGGAGCTCCAGGGCCTGGTCCATGAACACGCCGCGCTTCTGGCTGGTAGAGAACTTCCCGCCATACCAGGTCACCCAGTTGAAGGCCTTGAGCCTGTCGACGAGCTTCCAGGGCTGTTTCGAGCCGATGATCGTGACCGGAAAGGAGACGGTATGGAAAGCGACATTGTCCTTGCCCATGAACTGGACGTATTCGACGTCGTCGGCCCCGGCATCGGTACGCCACCAGCGCTGCCAGTCCTCGCCCGTGGCGGCGGCCCGTTCCTGCGTCGCGCCGATATATTCGATCGGCGCATCGAACCAGACATAGAAGACCTTCTCCTCGAAGCCCGGGCGGATCGAGCCGTCCGGCAGGGTCACCGGGACGCCCCAGGCGAGGTCGCGCGTGATGGCACGGTCGCGCAGGCCCTCGTCCAGCCATTTCAGCGCGATGGATTTCGCCAGCTGCGGCCAGTCGGTCGAGGCCTCGACCCAGGCGCGGATCGCGTCCTGCATCCGCGACTGGCGAAGGAAGAGGTGGGCGGTGTCGCGGATTTCGATGTCGCGGCTGCCCGAGACCGCCGAATAGGGATCCCTGAGATCGACCGGATCGAGCAGGCGCCCGCAATTGTCGCACTGGTCTCCGCGGGCCTTCTCATAGTCGCAATGCGGGCAGGTCCCTTCGACATAGCGGTCGGGCAGGAAACGGCCGTCGGTGATCGAGTAGACCTGTTTCGAGACCCGCTCCTCGATCAGGTCGGCGGCTTCAAGCGCGTGGGCAAAGGACTGGGTGAGGGCGGCATTCTCCGCGCTGGAGGAGCGGCCGAACCAGTCATAGGAGAGCGCAAACCCCTCGCCTGCGGCACGCTGGACGGCGTGTTGCTGGTCGCAATAGGCGCGCACATCGAGCCCAGCTTCCTGCGCGGCGAGTTCGGCCGGCGTGCCATGCTCGTCGGTCGCGCAGATATAGAGCACCTCATGGCCGGCCAGCCGCTGGAACCGGGCATGGACATCGGCCGGCAGCATCGAGCCGGCGAGGTTTCCCAGATGCTTGATCCCGTTGATATAGGGCAGGGCGGAGGTGATCAGGATGCGGCGGCGGCCGGCCGTCTCGGTCATGGCTAGTCCCTCAGTCGCGGCATGTGCGGAATCGCACGCGTTGCGCGACACATAAAGGTCGCCGGCAGAAATGAAAGCGCCGAGCGGAGGGCGGTCAGGGAAACGCGCGCGGTCGCGCTAGCGCATTTTCAAGCGAAGTGGGCACCGGTTCGCGTCAGGAAAATGCGCAAAGACAGAAAGCTGGCGTATCCTCGTCGACCCAGAACGGGATGAGGATGCGCTAGCCGACCATGCCCGGCGCCACGGCCCGGATGCGGACATCGACGCGGCGTGCGAGCGGCAGCTGCGCCTCGTCATCGGCGGCGGCATAGGCAATGCGGGTGGCCCGGAAGCGCGCCTCGGGTACGGCGAGCCCGCGGGCGGCGAGGGCGCCGCGCACCGCATCGCTGCGGGCCTCGGCCAGTGCGTCGCCAGGCGTGCCGTCAGCGAGGATGGCGGCGGTGCGCATCTCGATCGCGGCGATGGCGCAGCCTTCAAGTGTGGCGTCCAGCGCAGTCAGCGCGGCGTCCGTTCCGCGCGGAAGCGCGCCCGAACCCGTCTCGAAATAGACCGCGAACCGGGCATCGGTGCAGGCCGCGTCCGTGGCGACGGGCACCTGTGGCGGCGGACTGGCAAGGGCGGTGCCGGCGAGGCCGGCGAGCGCGATCAGGGCGGAAAGGGCAGGGTGCATGGGACGCTCCGTCTTGAGGCTGTGCAAAGGGGCCGGCCGGTCTTTGCCGCCATGCCCCGCTCGGTTGACAGGCTCGCCGGCCATCGTGTCGGAAATGTGCTCGCGCGATGGGGGATTCTGGCGGGAAGGGGATCGTTCGTGGCCAGTGGCGAACCAGGGCGCCCGCCGCTCCCCGTGCGCATCGGGGCGCCGGCCACACCTTGCCCCCGGCCCGATCCCGGCCTATTCCACGTGAACCCAGTGGGCCGGCTTAGCTCAGCTGGTAGAGCGGCTGATTTGTAATCAGCGGGTCGGCGGTTCGAGTCCGTCAGCCGGCACCAGAAAATAAAAGAATTTTTTTGAAAATCGAGGCTCGGGTAGGCTCCGGGGTTGCAACTGGGGTTGCAGATCGCGATCGGGGTTGTGACCCGGCTTTCAAGCATGGCGATTCGGGAGTTTGACGGGGTAGCGCGCCTCAGCGATGATAGGTCTGCCGTGGCTCGCCGGCGATCCAGGCTTCGACTTCGCCGCGCTTCCAGCGCACGGCCGTTCCGCCAAGCTTGATCGGCGCGGGGAAGAGCTCGGCCTTCACCTTGCGCCAGAGCGTGGTGCGCGAGCGATAGCCGGTCACATCGAGCACTTCTTTTGCGGTCATCAACCGGTCCATGATCGTGCCTTCGCAGCTTCCATGCGTTTCCCGGAGCCGCCTCGCCCCGTGGTACGGATCGCAGCCTGGCCGACTGGCAAGGGCAGAAGCGGGACGCGTCCCTTGCCAGTCGGCCAGGCTGCGATCAGCGGGGAAAGCGAGGCGGGCCGGGAGGCGCGTTTCCGGGTGAGCCGAGCAAGCTTCATGCGGCTTCCTCATCATCCACCCGCTTGCGGCGGCGCAGGAAATCGTCC
>CAZDMQ010000063.1:0-9482 GCA_964506685.1 uncultured Hyphomonadaceae bacterium
CCGGCACCCCGAGTGCCTCGTTAAACGGGCGCACCGTGATCACGTCCGCTCCGCCTGTGGCCGCCGCAAAACAGGCGGCCGTACCGCGCAGCATGTTCACCCAGGCGTCGTAGCGGGTGAGCATGCGTGCGGATGTGACGGCCTGGAGCTTCATCGGCTGGGCGTCGAGACCCAGCGCATCGAGGCACCGCGCCCAGAGCCGGCGCGCCGCGCGCAGCTTGGCGATCTCCACACCGTAGTTTGCGCCGACAGCAAGCGTGAACACGAGCTGCGGTGCCGCCCTCTCAGCCGCAATGCCGGCTCTGTCCAGCCGGCGCAGTGTATCGATACCGTGGGCAATCGCCGCGCCAAGCTCCTGGGCCTCGCTGCCACCGGCCTCGTGGACCGGGCGGGCATCGACCCGGAACAGCGTGGCGAGGGGGTATTTCAGCGACAGCGCATCGAAGACGGCGGCGGCGCCGACGAAGGCGCGGTCCAGACCTCCCTCGATGAGACCGCTGCGGGCGAGCGCGCCAAGCGGGTCCATGTTGAAGGCAAACGTCTGCAGCTTCGGCGTCTCCTGCTGCTCGCCCCAGTGCGCGAGCAGGGTCGCAGCGGCGACGCCCGGGTCATGCCCATGGTCGAGCGCGATCGTGGCGATATCGGCGTGAATGCCGTCGAGCACGGTTTCCAGCCGGGAGAGATCGGGGACAGCAACGCCGTTTTCCCCGCGCGCGTCGATCCTCAGTTCGATAGAGGTGACGCCGCGTTCGAGGTCGCGCAAGGCCTGGGCATGGGTGATGGCAGGGTCCGGGTGGGCAAGCACCTGGCGGATGTCCCACGGCAGGTGACGGTCGCGGGTGGCTGCTGCGCCCCGGATGAAGGGGGCGGCGCCCGGCTGGCCGTCGGGATCGCGCGCGGCGGGACAATCGGTCTCGCGGTAGAGCGGGCGGATCGGCACATCATCCTGCGTCCGCCGGATCAGGGCGTCGGGACCCCGGCCCTTCAATGCAGCTTCGACGGCGGCGATCCAGTCGGCTTCGTCAGGAGTGTCAAAGCCATCGCTCAGGGGGTGGACTCTCTCGGTCATCATGTCGGGTCCCGGTCATGCTTCGTACAATGAGAAAGGGAACGGCTCGCCGGCCGGGTCAAGGGGCGGGAGGGGATTTCCCGGCCCCTGCGGCATCAGGGGATCGCCTGGCGGACGGTGAAAGCGCCGCGCATCTCGCCCGGTTCGAACCCGGTCGCCTCGTCAGCGGGGTAGAGCGCCCCGATCTCGTCCAGCAGCGCCGGCGGCACGGCCGAGCCATGACAGGTGGCGCAGGCACCCTCCATCATGATCGGCGCCATCCAGCGGAGGATGCGCGTACCGTCCTCGGTGACCACGGCGGCAGCCTGCAGCCCGGCCGGGTCGGCGCCGCCGGCAATGTCGGCTGCGAAACGTTCGAGCTGACTGCGTTCCCAGTCATCGGGCGCATTGTCCGGGTTGCGGACGCGAAGGGCGGTCCGTCCGACCATGAGCCCGGTCTGCTCCGACACGGCCGCTGCGATGGTCGGGGCGCGCTCATTGCAGACCGTCAGGGCCGACGACGGGCCCCCTTCCGACATCGCGGCCACAAGTTCGCCCTTCAGCGCCTTGCCGAGCGCCTGGGCGGCCGCGCGCGCCTCCGCCTGCTGCAGTTCCGAAGGCGCTTCGGTCGCCGGTCCGGCGCAGCCGGCCAGCAGCATGATTGATACGGCCAGGAAGGCCGGCCGGGCAGTGCGGTTGGGGGGCGGGCGGTCTGGCATGTCACGTTTACCTTTGTCTCTGGAAATGCAGGGTCTGGACTCCAGACTAGCCGGCTTGACGAAAACGCGCCCTTGCCCCATTCGCCGCACGGGGTACCTTTTACGTCAACGTCAAGATTTCAGCTGACCCCGAGGGAGGAAACACCATGGCGCTGCCGCCTGTCTTGCAGAATCTGAGGCTTCCGGTGATCGGATCGCCGCTCTTCATCATCTCGAATCCGGACCTCGTGATCGCCCAGTGCAAGGCAGGCATTGTCGGCTCGTTCCCGGCCCTCAACGCGCGCCCCGAGGCGCAACTCGACGAATGGCTCGACCGGATCACCAGCGAACTGGCAGAACACACCGCGAAGAACCCCGATCGCCCTGCCGCCCCCTTCGCGGTCAACCAGATCGTGCACAAGACCAACAACCGGCTCGAGCACGACGTCGAGATGTGCGTGAAGTACAAGGTGCCCGTCGTCATCACCTCGCTTGGCGCCCGCACCGATGTGAACGATGCCATCCACTCCTATGGCGGCATCGTGCTGCACGACATCATCAACACCTTCTTTGCCCGCAAGGCGCTGGAGAAGGGCGCTGACGGGCTCATCCCGGTCTGCGCGGGTGCCGGTGGCCATGCTGGCACCTGGTCTCCCTTCGCGATGATCCAGGAGTTGCGCGAGTTCTTCGATGGCCCCATCGCCCTGTCCGGGTCCATCGCCACGGGTGGCGCGGTTGCTGCCGCCCAGGCCATGGGCGCCGACCTGGCCTATATCGGCTCGGCCTTCATTGCCTGCGACGAGGCCAATGCCGATGACGGCTACAAGAACGGCATCGTCGACAACGGCGCGGATGATATCGTCTACACCAACCTCTTCACCGGGGTGCATGGCAACTATCTGCGCCCCTCGATCGAGGCGGCCGGGCTCGATCCGGACAACCTGCCCGAGAGCGACCCCTCGAAAATGAACTTCGGTTCTGGCGGGAATACCAAGGCCAAGGCCTGGAAGGATATCTGGGGCTGCGGGCAGGGCATTGGCGCGGTGAAGTCGCGCGGGCCGGTGGCCGACTATGTGGGCAAGCTCGAACGGGAATACCGCACCGCCGTTGCTGCGCTGCAGGGTGGGCGGGCTTTTTCGATGGCCGAGGCGGCGATCGCTGCACAATAGGAGGCCGGCGTTCCAACCGTGACGTTCGGAAAACCTGTCCGACCGGGTTGGCCGCGGGCGTAAGCTCCCGGTCAGTTCAACCGCCGGCGGCCCTCTGCCGCTGGTCCCGGATCGGAAGAGGACCCCATGTCGGATATTGCAGGGCTTGCCGCAAGCGCGGCGGGCGGCGGCCTGTTTGGCCTGATCGGAACCGTGCTCGGCCGCATCGCCGGCTATGCCGAGCGCCGTCAGATGCATGCCCAGGAACGGGCACGCTGGCAGCATGAGAACCAGCTCGCCCAGTTGAGCATGAAGGCGAAACGCGAAGCCGCCGACAGCGAGCGCAAGCTGGCTGACACGACGGGACGCTGGGCCGGGCTGACAGCCTCGCTGGAAGCCGATGCCGCAATTGCCAGTTCCTACAAGTGGGTCGATGCGGCCCGCGGCCTGACCCGGCCCGTGCTGACCCTGACGCTCTGGCTGATCGCGGGCCTCGTCTATATCTCCGCCAGTCCGGAGGAGCGCATGGCCATCACCGAGACGGCAAGCTTTGCCGCCACTGCGGCGACGCTCTGGTGGTTCGGTGACCGGGGGCCGCAGCCGCGGTCCGCGCAGGTTGTCCAGTCATCGGCCGGACGCAGAAGCTGAAGCCAGGTGCGGGCAGCGGCGGACCTTTGCGCGACGACGATCCTCCCTGAAAGAACGCTGGGTCGTCTTTTGCGCTCTGGCCACGTCGCAATGCTCGCAGGATGCTCTCAACCTGCTGCGCTTGCTCCTCGCCAGATCATAAAATAGACACCGCCAAGTGGTGCCATTTGATCGGAAACCGCCTTAGGCTTGGCGCATGAGCAGGTCTGGCCGGAAAGCAGGCGTTGCCGGCGTCGTCCTGGCCGGCGGGCGGTCGACGCGCTTCGGGTCGCCAAAGGCGTTTGCGCATTTCGAGGGGCGTTGCCTTGTGGACTGGGGACTGGCCGCGCTGGACGCCCAGTGCGCCGGGCCGGTTGCCATCAGTACCCGCGAGCCCGAAGCCTTTGCAAGCTATCGCCGGCCCTGCCTGGTCGACCACATCGGAGACGGCGCCGGACCGCTCGCTGGCCTGCATGCCGCGATGCAGTGGGCCGGCGCGGAAGGCCATGAGCTCGTGCTCACCGTGCCGGTGGATGTGCCGCTGCTTCCGGTTGACCTGGCGCAGCGGCTCTCTGATGCCATTCATACGGAAGGTGAAGTGGGCGCGGCCATCGCCGCCTCTGCGGGCCGGACGCATCCGGTCTGCGGGGTCTGGCAGGCGGGACGGGCAGATGCGCTGGAGACCTTCGTGCGCGGGGGCAACAGGCGCGTCGGGGACTGGGCTGCCGCTTGCGGCGCGCGTGTCGTGGCGTTCCCGTCCCGCGACGGGCTGGATCCGTTCTTCAATATCAACCGGCCCGGCGACCTTGCAGCCCTGGCCCGTCTGCGCGCGGGCGGCTGAAGCTTCAGCCTGTTGGCGAACCTGAAGGCTGCGTCTCGCCAGCCACCGTTGTTTCCCTTGCGTCACATAATAAAAACAAAACAGATTGCCTTTTACAATCACGCTTGACTTTTTTAGGTCGTCACTGATCATCTGGGCCCATAGACCGGCAGGGAGTCGGCAACAGGGAGGAAACGCAATGGGCAGGAACACTGCTGGAATTGTCACGTCGAGCTGCCTCGCCACCGCCATGATCGTCGGCAGCGTGGTCCTTGTGGGCCCGGCCGCCGCGCAGGAGAGCGAGGCGCCGGCCGATGCCGACCGGCAACGCGAGCTCGAAACGGTGACCGTCACGACGACAAGGCGCGAGGAAAGCCTGCAGGACGTGCCGGTTGCCGTCACCGCCATCACGGCCGAACAGATCGACGATCTTGCGCCCCGCACCCTGCAGGACCTCACAGGGCTGGCCCCGAACCTTTTCATCGGCATGAACACGGCCGGGCCCGGCGCGGCGGCAATCTATATCCGCGGCCTCGGCTATGCCGACATCGAGAAGACCCAGAACCCGGCCGCCGGGGTGATCGTGGACGGGGTCTTCCTCGGCACTAGTACCGGCCAGCTGATTGACGGTTTCGATATCCAGCAGGTCGACGTCAACCGGGGTCCACAGGGGATCTTCTTCGGCAAGAACACGACCGCCGGTGTGGTGAACGTGACCCGCTCCAAACCGACCCGCGACTATAATTTCAAGGGGTCGGCGGCGTTCGGAAACTATGCCTCCCAGGTCTACAAGGCCGTCGGCAACCTGCCGCTCGGCGAAAAGGGCGGCCTCAAGATCGGCGGCACCTATCGCGACCGGGAGGGGTATTACGACAATCTCTTCACCGGCGAGGACAATGGCTTCCAGGAATACACCGGCATCAATGTCGCCGGAGAGTATGATCTGACCGACTGGGCGAAGGTCTACCTGAGCTATGACTACATCAACCAGGAGGGCGGCGGAAATCCCGTGCAGTTCGGCAACCTGCTGACAGCTTCGGTCTTGTCCGGCGGCAATCCCGGCGCCGTGTTCGGTCCCGACTTCAATCCCCAGACCGCCAGTCCGATCGGGCTTGACGTGCATGAGGTGATCAATGACTTCGCCGATGCTGACCAGCTGGAAACCAATCTCTACAACGCGACCTTCACCTTCGACACGCCAATCGGCGAGCTGGTCTCGGTGACGGCTTTCGTCGATTCCGAGGATATCGTCTTCCAGGATTTCGATGCGACCTGTTTCGGTGCCGCTGGCTGCAACTTCCCCAGCAATGCGCTGTCGCCGATTTTCAATCCCGCCGCGCCGGGCGCGATCAATCCCCTTCTCGCGATCCTGCATACGGTCCGCGACCAGACCTATGAACAGCTGACCCAGGAGTTCCGCCTCGTCGGCAATGCCGGACCGGTCGATTATCTCGTCGGCGCCTATTACTACGACCACGAGATCACGCTGGCCCAGACCACGAATGATGCGGTGCTGCAGCAATCGGGCGAGGAGAATACGAGCTGGTCGATCTTCGGCAATGTCGACTGGCACATCACCGACAGCCTCACCGTGTCGGCCGGCGCACGATCGATCGAGGAGGAGAAGGATTTCCGCACCCAATACGACATCATCGGCCTGTTCCCGCTGATCCCGCAGATCACCGATTCCAACTCCTTCGATGACATCATCACCCGGCTGGCCGTGGACTGGCAGGCCACCGACGACGTGCTGCTGTATGCCTCCCGGGCGGAGGGCTTCCGTTCGGGCGGTTTCTCGATCCGCGGTACCTTGTCGGAGCAGGTCGAGGGCCAGACCAACTGCGTCCCCGATGATGGCGATGCCGTGCCGAACGAAATTCTCTGCCCGGAGAACAACTTCCTCGGCTATGAGCCGGAACTGGTCACGACCATTGAGGTCGGCACCAAGACCAGCCTGTTTGATGGCCAGCTGATCCTGAATGCGGCCTATTTCGACACTGAAGTCGAAGACTTCCAGGCCAATCTGGTGGTGGTCACTCCGAATTACGGGCCGGGCACCAATACCTATATCAACAATTACCCCGAAGTGCAGATCGACGGGTTCGAACTGGAAACCGTCCTTGCGCCCAGCGCGGTGGAGGGGCTGACCCTCAGCGCAACGCTGGGGGTGCAGGATGGCGAGGTCACCGATGGCCGTATCCCGGGGGAGCGGGCGAATGTCGGTCCGGGCGGGACGGCCGGTCCGGCCGGTTCCCAGGGGGATTTCACGGGCAGTCAGATCATACGGCTTGCGGAAATGAACTATGCCCTGCGCGGGCGCTACGAGTTCGATATCGGCCCCGGCACCGCCAGCCTGTCGGGCGGCTACAACTATATCGACGATCATGGCCTTGCGAACGGCTTTGGCCAGGTCGATGTCGAGGAGGGGTATGGGCTGTTCGATGCCAGCATCGATTACGCCTGGCAAAATTACAAGGTGACCCTGTCGGGCAAGAATCTCGGCGAGGAAGAGTACCGCAACAATTCCCTGCCGACCGTATTCTTCCAGGGCTGGGGCGATCTGCTGACCTGGCAGGTCGAATTGCAGGCCGTGTTCTGAGCGGCAGCTGACCTCAAGGGGCGAGCGCGCGTCGGTCGCGACTGGCGGGCGAGTTACAGGAGGCGGTGCGACCGGTGCACCGCCTCCTTTGATTTCTGAAGCAGTGCTCCGGTCGGAAAGAAGTCGCTACTCGGCGGCCACTGCATCCTCCCCGGCGACGCGGCGGACGCGGACGGGGATCGCACTCATGATCGGAATACCGGTCCGCTTGTCGAAATCCCGGTCGTTGAAGGAGAGGCGACCGGTATTGCCGCCAGCCCCGCGCGGGTCGTCCGTCTCGTCGGGATTGGTTCCCCAGGCATGCGGCACCGACAGGCAGCCGGCGCGGACATCCGGCGCGGTCACAGCCACGCACTGAATGGCCGCACGCGCGGATTCAAGCTCGACCACATCGCCCTCGGCAATGCCGAGCTCGGCCATGTCGTCGGGGTTCATGAACGCGGGATGCTCGGGGACGCGCCGGCGCTGCAGCGGGTCCTCGTGCCAGTTGGAATTGTGGATGTCATTCAGCCGCCGCGAAATCACGCGGTAGGGGAAATCATTATGGGCATCCTCGGCCCCGAGTTTCACATCCGCTTCGGCAAGTTCCTCGAGCATGGCCGGATGGCCGATATGCAGCCGCCCGGCCCAGTCGGCAGGGCGCGGCTGGACAGGCTCGGCCTGCCGGCCGAACACCTTGCCGCGGAACGCCTCCGGATCGGCGCGGACCTCGCGGTGCGGGATCGGGGCGCCATCGAGCACGGCGTCCCAGACCGTGAGCGGGTCCGGCGTCGGATCGCCGGCGCGGAACAGGGTCCGGTGCTGGTTGGCCTCGCCCGGATTGACGATCGCCATGGTCTTCACACTGAGGTCATGTCCCATCGCGCCGGTCAGGGCGTGGAAGAATTCGTGCTCCTCGCAGAGATCAGAGCCCGGCGGGGTCGGCAGGATCGGGTCGCACACCTGAGCATAGGGGTCCTCATAGCCCCATCCGCCGCCGAAATTGCCGAGGAACTCATTGAGCGCCGTGTTGCCGTGGACTTCGTAGTGGATCTTCGGCGCGATGACATAGTCGGCGAGCTCTGCGGTCTTGGACAGGCGCGGATCAAAGCAGACCAGCAGGTCGAGCGCCTGCATCGCCTCGAAGGTCTTGATCTGGTCCGGCCAGGCCAGCATCGGGTTGCCGCCGAGGACAAGCAACGCCTTGATCTGTCCCTTGCCGGGGGTGAGGATTTCGTCGGGCAGCGCGGCGGTTGGCAGGCCGGACGTGCACTCCTCGAGGCCGCGGACCCGCAGTTTCGTGCCGAAGCCCCAGGCGGGAGAGGACCCCGTGCCCGCCGCAATCGGCGGAAAGCCCCTGATCAGGACGCCGACATTGCGCTTCAACTCACCGGCACGGCGCCAGTGGCCCATCAGGGTCATCAGCACCCGGGCCATGTATTCCGCCGCATTACCCAGTCCGGACATGTTCGCCCCGGTGCCGCAGCTGACATCGCCCTTCTTGAGGCTGCCATAGATCCGCGCCGCCTCGACCAGTTCGTCCGGTGCCAGGCCGGCAGCCCGGCCGACGCGGTCGGGCGTGAAGGGCGCAACGGCTTGCCGGAGGGCGTCAAGGCCCTCGGTTTCCTCCCTGACGAAGGCTGCATCGTAGTGTTCCTCCGCGATGATCTGCCGGGCCATGCAGGCCATGATCGCCGCATCCCAGCCGGGCCGGCACTGCAGGTGGAGGTCTGCCCGTTTCGCCACATCGGTCACGCGCGGATCGATGACGATCAGCTTCATGCCGCGCTTCTTCGCCTCGTGGAGGTTCTTGTGCGGGTTCATGCCGACCCCGCCGAGCATCGAGACAACCGGATTGGTCCCCACCAGCATCAGCCCGTCCCATTCATGATGGCGATAGCTGCCGGCAAGCCAGGTGCCGTGCAACGCGCCGGCGACGCCCTTGCCCGGCTGGTCGATCGTCACGGAGGTGAAGATCATCGGGCTGCCGATCGCTTCCATGAAGGCGAGCGAGAAGGCCTGGGCAGGAAAGGTGTTGTAGCCGAAGGTGCCAATATAGATGGCGACGGCTTCGGGACCGTGGGCGTCGATGATGGCCTGAAGGCGCGGGGCGAGGGACGCAGCGGCCGCGCGCCAGGGCGTCTCGACCAGCTCGCCTGTCCCGTCGCGCACAAGCGACCGCCGGAGCCGGCTGGGAAAACCGTGATAGTTCATCAGCTCCCGGCCCTTGATGCAGGAATAGCCCGCATAGGCCGGATTGTCCTTGTCGCCATGACTGGCAACCGGTCGGCCCGTGGCATCGAAATCGACGATCAGGCCACACTGGGCATGGCAGGCCCGGCAGATCACATGTTCGCGGCGTTCCGGCATTTCCCTGACTCCTCTCCTGGCGCATGCGGCCCGTTGTCCCGGTGCATCCATGATTATAAAAAACAGTCTTGCCTGCTTTTTTTGATGTGTGATAATCACCGCAAAGTCAGCCGAGGTCAAATGCCTGTTCGGCAATGGATGCACGGCAGGTGGGCAGGCCATGTCTGGCCGCTGGTCTGGCCACTGGTCTGGC
>CAZDMQ010000063.1:9582-20544 GCA_964506685.1 uncultured Hyphomonadaceae bacterium
CTGGTCTGGCCACTGGTCTGGCAGGACCCGCAGCAGCGAACCGAGAGGGAGTAACAGTATGGCCGATGGAGAGGGCAAGACGACGCTGATCGACATGGCCCGGTGCCCGGGGCAGAGCTACACCGACCTGCTCGATGCCGACACGCGGCCCGTGCCGGAGTTCCTGCGCGAGGAATCGATCCGCTATCTCGGGTCCGAGCCGCTGGATACTGATCGCTACACTTCGGCCGACTACATGAAGCTCGAGAACGAGAAGATGTGGCCGAAGGTCTGGCAGTTCGCGGCCCGCGAGGAGGAGTTGCCAGATCCCGGCGACCATGTTGTCTACGAGAATGCCGGCCGGTCCTACCTGCTCGTCCGCCAGCAGGACGGGACCATCAAGGGCTTCCACAATGTCTGCCTGCATCGCGGCCGGCTGCTGCGCACCAAGTCCGGTCATTCGCGCGATCTCAAATGCCCGTTCCATGGCTTCACCTGGAATAATGACGGCTCATTGAAGGAGATCCCCTGCCGCTGGGACTTCCCCCACCTTACCGACGAGAAGATGCAACTGCCGGAGATCCGCGTCGACCGCTGGCAGGGCTTCGTGATGGTGACCGAGAATGCGGACATTCCCGGCTTTGCCGAGTGGGTCGGCCCGGGCATCGAGCATTACGAGCGCTGGCGGCTCGATGAGTGCTATACGGCTGCCTGGATCGCCAGGGTCATCCCTGCGAACTGGAAAGCGACGGCCGAAGCCTTCATGGAGGCCTGGCATTCCATTGCGACCCATCCGCAGATCCTGCCGTTCACCGGGGATGCCAACACGCGTTACGACATCTATGGCGACTACATGAACCGGGCGATCACACCCTCGGCCGTGCTCTCGCCGCATCTCGAAGGTGAAGGCCACGACCAACGCTGGATTCTCGACAAGCTGGCCGGCTTTGTCGGCCAGGGGGGGGAAAGCCAGTCCACCGATGCCCGCACGGAGGGACGACGGACAGCCGGTGACCGGTTCACCGCCACGGACGGGTCCGCCGGTTTCGATCCCGACGATCCGCTGCTGGCGCGCAAGGCCACGGCCGAAGCCAACCGGGAGGCTTTCGAGGCCATCTCCGGTCACGATTTCTCGGGGATGTCGGACAGCGAGATGACCGACAATTTCACCTACAATATCTTCCCGAATTTCGCGCCCTGGGGCGGGTTCATTCCGAACATCGTCTATCGCTGGCGGCCGTGGAAGGATCCCGACCACTCGCTGATGGAGGTCCGTATCCTGATGCGCAACCGTGATGGCGAGCCGATGCCGAAGGCTGCGCCCATGCACTGGATCCCCGATGACAAGCCGTTCGCCTCGGCCGGCGACATCATCGGTCATGCCCTGGCGTCGGTGTTCGACCAGGACATGGCAAACCTGCCCTATGTCCAGGATGGCATGAAGGCCTCGGCGAACAGGGAGCTCCAGCTCGGCAACTACCAGGAGATCCGGGTGCGCCACTTCCACCAGACGCTCGACAAGTACATCAACGCCTGACCGGGGCGGACCGCCAGGGACCGCCAGGGACCGCAAGGGACCGGCAGCAACACCAACAGTGTGCGTTTCCGGCGGAGTGCCGGAGCCGCGGCAGGAGAGGGGCCATGACCCGCATCGAGCCGATCAGGATGCCGAAATGGGGTCTTGCCATGGAAGAGGGCAAGATCGTCGAATGGTGGGTGAGCGAAGGCGCTGCGGTTCGCGAAGGCGACGACCTCGTCGATATCGAGACCTCGAAGATCACCAATGTCTGCGAAGCGCACACCGGCGGTGTCCTGCGCCGGATCGTCGCCCAGCCCGAGGAGACGCTGCCGGTGGGCGCGCTGATCGGCGTCCTGGCCGATGACAGCGTCGGCGAGGCGGAAGTCGATGCCTTCATCGCCGAATACCAGGCGAATTTCGATCCCGGCGAGGCTGCCGCCGAGACCTCCGGTCCGGTGATCCGGACGGTCGATGCCGGGGGCCGGTCCCTGCGCGTCGCTGTTGCCGGAGAGGACCAGGCCGGTCCGCCCATCGTCCTGCTGCATGGCTTTGGCGGAGACCTCAACAACTGGATGCTGGTCCAGCCGCCACTGGCTGCCGACCGGACGGTCTATGCGCTGGAACTGCCGGGGCATGGGCAGTCGTCCAAGGATGTCGGGCCGGGCGGACTGGCTGATCTTTCGGCGATCGTCATGGCCGGGATCGACGCGCTGGGGCTCGGCCGCTTCACGCTGGTAGGCCATTCCCTCGGCGGCGCCGTAGCAACCCAGCTTGCCCTGACCCTCGGTGCAGGCCGGGTCGCCGGTCTCGGTCTCGTCTGTCCGGCGGCCGCACCGGGCGGAACGATCAATGGCGACTATATTGGCACCTTCTTGAGCGCCCGTCGGGCCCGCGACCTGCGGGGACCCGCGATGCAGCTTTTTGCCGACCCGGACATGGTCACCCGGGACATGCTCGAGGATCTGATCCGGGCCCGCCGGCTTGACGGGGCCGGTGCTGCCCTTTCGGCCATCGGCGACGGCCTGAACGGCGGCGATCCGGACTATGCGGCGTTGCCAGGCAAGGTCGGCGGGCTGGCCATGCCGGTTGTGCTCGTCGCCTCGCAGGCTGATGCGATCGTCGGCCAGCCGGACCCCTCGGCTTATCCCCGGGCGACGACCACGGTCTGGATCGACGGAGCCGGACACATGCCGCACCTCGAAAGAAGCGCGCAGGTTGTCGAGGCGCTCAGGGCGCTTGTCTGACCTCGATCTCGTCGTCGCGCAGCATCGCGATCGTGCTGCCCAGAAGAGCGCGCACGGCGAGCCGGCGGTCGCGTTCGGTCATGATCCGCCGGTTCATGTAGAGACCCTCCAGCGTTACCACGATCATGTCGCGGGCCAGCATCAGGTCTTCAATGGGCCGGGCCTTCCATTCGGGAAAGAAGATGGTGAGCTGGTCGAACCAGTAGGAATCGAAGGCCTGCGCCTTGGCGTCGAAGACCTCGCGAAGGTCGCTGTCCGTCCGCGCGGCAATCGAGAGTTCGAGGTAGGCCTCGTACTCGCTGGTTTGCACAGTGTTCCAATAGATCTCGACACCGTTCGCAACGGCAAGGCGCTCTGAGTCTGTCAGGGCGGAAATCTGTCCGTAGAAGGTCTCCATGCGCCGGTACATGATGTAATCGATCACACTGGAGATGAGGTCGCCCTTGGTGGCGTAGTGATGCAGCATCGCCCCGCGCGAGATCTTCGCAGTGGCGGCGACAAGTTGCGTCGTCGTGCGGGCGTAGCCATGTCGGGCGAGACACTCCACGGCGGCGCTGAGCAGGGCAATGCGGGTCTGCCCGCTCTTGCGTTCCTGCCAGCCGGCATTCTCGTCGGCATGAGCGTGGTTGGGGTGCATGGTCTCCATGAAGCGTTTCATGTCCTTCAGTGCGGCCTTTATGTCGGCCACGCTCGGTTTCGCTGTCTGGAGGGTCTTTGCCGTCATAATCCCAGGAGGACTTTCGCCATTATGTTGCGTTGCACTTCACTGGACCCGCCATAGATGGTGGCCGCCCGGTTGTTCAAGTAGAGACCTGTGATCGGGATCGCGGCAGATGGTCCGGGTGCCCAGTTTGCACGGCCTTCCCTGGCTGCCCGGAAATCAGGCGCTGCATAGTGGCCGATGGCTTCGACGGCCAGTTCATCCACGGCCTGGGTCATTTCGCTGCCCTTCAGCTTGAGCAGGGACGGATCGGCCGGCGAGCCGCCACCGGTCGACATGCGCGAGATCACGCGCTGCTCGGTGATGTCGAGACTCTCGAGCGCGATTTCCGCTTCGGCAAGACGGCGGGCGAAGCCGGGGTTGTCGATCAGGCGGTGGCGGGCATCGCCATCGCTATTGGCCCCGGCGATCGACCTGACCGCGCCGAGCTTGCGGCGAATTCCGGCGGCATAGGCGCCGCCGCGCTCGTGCTCCAGGAGGTATTTCGCGACCGTCCAGCCGGCGTTCTCCTCGCCAACGAGGTTGCCGGCCGGGACCTTGACGGCGTCGAAGAAGACCGAGTTCACCTCATGATCGCCGGCAAGGGTGATGATCGGGGTGACCGTGATGCCGGGGGAGTCCATGGGGATCAGCAGGAACGAAATGCCTTTTTGCGGCTTGTCCCCGTTGCGGGTGCGGACAAGGCAGAAGATCCAGTTCGCGAACTGGGCATAGGTGGTCCAGATCTTGGTGCCGTCGACGATGTAGTGATCACCCTGGCGTTCGGCCTTGCATTGCAGCGCAGCAAGGTCGGAGCCGGAGCCGGGTTCGGAATAGCCCTGGCACCAGAAGTCCTCGCCCGACAGGATGCGCGGCAGGAAGTGCGCCTTCTGCTCCGGCGTGCCGTATTTCATGAGGACCGGGCCGCACATGCGCAGGCCCATGGCCGGGATCCGCGGGGCTCCGGCGCGTGTGCATTCGCTGTCCCAGATATAGCGCTGGACCAGCGACCACTCGGCACCGCCATGCGCTTTCGGCCAGGAGGGCGCGATGCGGCCATGGGCGTGCAGGATCCGGTGCCAGCGCATGGCCGTGTCGAAATCGGCCCAGACACCCGCCCCACGTGCGGCCTCGGCGCGGAGGTCATCGGTCAGGTGGTCTTCCAGGAAAGCGCGGGTTTCGTTCCGGAAGGCCTCATCGGCCGGACTGAGGTCAAGATTCATCGTGATCATCCCTTGCCAAGGACTGGGAATATGGCACACAAATGCCGTGTAAAAAAACAGTCTATCCTGATTGTTGCGGGCCGGTCCAGCGCGCAGGATCGGGCGAATGGGCGCGGTCGGGACGGGGCCATGGCCAGTTTGGTCCCGGTCGCGTCCGGTAGGGAACTCAGGACGACAAGGGAGGTTTTCAATGGATCTGAAACTCAGCGGCAGGAAGGTGCTCATTGCCGGTGCGAGCCGGGGGATCGGCCTTGCAACGGCGAAGGCGTTTGCCGGAGAGGGCTGCGATGTGGCGATCTGCGCGCGCGGGGCCGAGGGGGTGGATGCGGCGGTCAAGGCGATCTCGAGCCATGGCACGCGGGTAATCGGCCATGCCGTCGACATTGCCGACGGGGCGGCGTATCGCGGCTGGGTCGAGCAGGCGGCGGGTGAACTTGGCGGCTGCGATATCTTCATCCCCATGGCGTCGGCTGGTGGTGGCCCGGCCTCGGAAGAGGCGTGGAAAGCGGCGTTCTCGGTCGACCTGATGAGCGTTGCACGCGGGATCGAGGCAGTGACCCCCTTCCTCGAGACGTCCGATGCCGGCGCGATCGTCTGTGTGGCAACCACTGCGGCGCTCGAGGATTTCGCCGGTGTCCAGGCCTACAACGCCGTCAAGGCTGCGGTAATTGCCCATGCGGCGGGACTTTCGCAGGCGCTCGCACCGAAGGGGATCCGGGTCAACACTGTCTCGCCCGGGCCGATCTATATCGACGGCGGGTCCTGGAACTGGGTGAAGGACAACATGAAGCCGTTCTATGACATGACCCTCGGGACCATTCCCATGGGCCGGTTCGGCAATGCCGAGGAAGTTGCCAATGCGATCGTCTTTGCCGCCTCGGGTGCCTGTCCGTTCATGACCGGGACGAATATCGTCGTCGATGGCGGATGCACCAAGCGCATCCAGTACTAGGGGTGGGACATGGCCGATGACATCAGGAAGCGGATCAATGCCGTCTTCGTCTGCGGCGGGGTCTGGCATGATTTCGACTTTGCCCGGCTCGAGATCCTGAAGCTGCTGGCCGAGGACGAACGGATCCGGACCCGGGTCTTTGAGACCTATGACCAGGCCGCTCCGGCGCTGACCGAGGCCGATTTCATCATCTCCTATACCTGCAACGTCGCCGGCTCGGTCGAGACGCAGGAAGCGCTGCGCGGTTTCGTCGAGGGCGGCAAGCGCTGGTATGCGCTGCATGGAACCAATGCCGTGCTGCGTTTCCTGTCGCCGGAGGGCGCGGGCTATGGTGAGCTCCTCGTCAATGCACCGCGCTGGGCGCCGCTGATGATGGAGACGCTTGGCAGCCAGTTCGTCGCCCATCCGCCGATCGCGCCCTACCGGGTGGAGGTGGCCCAGCCTGGTCATCCGATGCTGGAGGGGGTCGAGCCTTTCGAGACCACCGATGAGCTCTACCTGCTGGAAACCCATGGCGAGCTGGACGTCCTGCTCGATTGCGAGTTCGCCGGCGAGGCGACCGGTTTCGTCGAAAAGGACTGGAGCCAGGCCCGCCATCCGGTGCTTTACTTCCACACCGTCGGCCAGGGCCAGGTACTCTATTTCACCCTCGGCCATTGCCGGGGCCATTATGACATGCCCGGCATTGCCGACTATTATCCCGAGGTCGAACGCTGCGCCTGGGACCTGCCGGTCTTCTACACCCTCCTTCGCCGCGGCATCGACTGGGCGAGGGCGCCGGCGCTGGCCGGTGCGGTGGCGGGCGGCGGGGCGGCGGGCTGACCGGGATGCGGACCGCGCCGCCTGTTGCTGCCGGGGTGACGGTTCGGCCGGCCGCCCAGCCGGGGGCGTATTATGCGCTGGCGGTGCTGTTCCTGGTGATGATGCTCAACTTCCTCGACCGGCAGGTGATCGCGATCCTTGCCGAGCCGGTGAAGCGGGACCTCGGGCTCAGCGATACCCAGGTCGGACTGATGAGCGGGCTCTCCTTCGCGCTCTTCTACACCACCCTCGCCATCCCGGTCGCGGCCCTGGCCGATCGCTGGAACCGTAGCCGGATCATCGCCATTGCGATCACCATCTGGTCCCTGATGACCATGCTCTGCGGCCTTGCCGGCAATTTCGTCCAGCTCTTCCTGGCGCGGATCGGGGTCGGGGTCGGCGAGGCGGGGTCGGGACCGGCTTCGCACTCGCTGATCGCCGACCTCTTCCCGCCCGAGCGGCGCTCCGGTGCGCTCGGCATCTTCGGCATGTCGATCCCGCTTGGCGCGCTGATCGCCTATGCGGGCGGCGGCTGGATCGTCGAGAACATGAGCTGGCGGGCCGCTTTCATTGCTGCCGGCGCGCCCGGGCTGGTGATCGGTCTCATCGTCTGGTTCACGGTCCGCGATCCGCGCGGCGAGGTCCCGCTGGCCGAGGCCTTGCGGCCCGATCCCCGCCGGCTGACCTTCCGGGCCGGCCTGTCGGCCCTTTCGGGCAAGGGCGCCTACTGGCACCTCGTCATGGCCGGCGCGCTGGTCCAGTTCGTCGCCTATGGCTTTGCCAGCTTCTATGGCGGTTTCTTCGTCCGCATTCATGGTATGGGCTATGCCGAACTGGGCTGGAAACTGGGCGTCATGGTCGGCCTTGTCGGCGGGTTCGCGGCGTGGATCGGCGGGGTGATGGGCGACCGGCTCCTGAAACGCTCGCTGGCGGCCCCGCTGCACATGAATGCGGTCATCCTCGCGCTGTCGACGCCGCCGGCAATCTACGCGCTGTACCTCGCCAATGCGGACCTTGCCATGGTGATCCTGGCCGCGCCGACATTTGCCGCGACCTATTATTTCGGCTCGACCTTCGCGGCGGTCCAGACCCTGGCGCGTGACGAGACCCGGGCCTTTGCGGTGGCGCTCTACCTGCTGCTGGCCAGCATGGTCGGGATGGGGCTCGGGCCGGTCTTTGCCGGCATGCTGTCGGATGCATTTGCCAGCGCGGGGGCGGCGAGCGGGCTGGCGCAGGTGGAAGCGGAGGCGGCCGGTCTGCGCCGGGCGATCGCGGTGCTGATGCTGGGAAATGCCTGGGCCGGTGTGCATTTCTGGCTGGCCGGCCGGGGCATGGCACGGGATGCCGAACCGGTCTGAGGGGGCAGTCACGTCGTCGCCAGCGCGTGCGGCCGGCCACGCCAGGGGGCGAGGTCGGGGGCGGGGTCGGCGGAGAGCTTCGAAAGCCCTGGCACGGCTGTCATTCCGGTTTCGCCGGAGACGTGGACCGGGATCGCAGGCGCACGGCGGCGGCACCGCATCGTCGCGCCGAGCGGGCGGGGGAATCAGGTGTGGGGGAGGGGGAGGAGAGCGTTGCCCTGACGGCGGCGCGCCCGCGTCCCCGACATGGCCGGGAGGTTTCCCGCTCGCTGGGCAAGAGGTGGGCTTGCGGTGTCAGTGGCGCCACGGGTGCTGTGGCCGCAATCGTCGAAATGCCCGTGTGGCGTGCCCATTTCCCGCGTTTGCAGGGCACCGGTCCCGAAACGGTGCCGGGCGCTCAGGGGCCTTGTTCCGTAGGCGCCAGTGGCCGCGTACAGCCTTTCCTTCCAGCCGGGGTCGGCATCTGCGAAGAAGGCGCGGCGAATGCGGACCCGCCCCCACCAGGCGATGTCGAGTTCGATGCCGATGCAGCCTTCCGCAAAGAGCACACGCTTGCGCGCCATATAGGCGCACAGGGCCAGCCACAGGACGGGCCAGAACAGCGGCAGGACGCCGGGGCTGTATCGCCGGAAGAGATCGTCGACGGTCATCGCCAGCGAGTATGGCGCCGGGCCGATCCGGTCGGACATCTGGCGGTGCGGGTAAGGGCGAAGTGCGGAAAACCCCAATGAAAAAAGACCCCGGACACAGGGTCCGGGGCCTTGATTCTGTCGGAGACGGAGGAATTAACCCGGCATCACGACCGTGTCGATGAGGTGGACGACGCCGTTCGAGGCGTCGATGTCAGTAGCCGTGATGTTGGAGGTGTTACCCGCAGCATCGGTGAGCACCGGGGCGCCATCGACGATGGAGGCCGACAGCGTGGCGCCATTGACCGTGGTGATGTCGTAGACGCCATCTTCCTCGGCGGTGATGGCCGCGACGAGATCGGCCGCCATCACTTCACCGGCCACGACGTGATAGGTCAGGATGCCGGTGAGGGCGTCCTTCTGCGCGGGCTCGAGCAGGCTCGCCACGGTGCCTTCGGGCAGTTTGTCGAAGGCGCTGTTCGGCGGCGCGAAGACGGTGAAGGGGCCTTCGCTGTTCAGCGTTTCAATGAGGCCGGCCGTGGTCACCGCGGTGACGAGGGTCGACAGGTCCTCAGTGCCAGCGGCGACGGAAACAATGGTGCCTGCGGGGGTTTCGGCCGCTTCCATCGCCTCGCCTGCCATGGCTTCGGCCTCATCGGCCATGGTTTCCGCTTCTGCAGCCATGGTTTCGGCAGCTGCCTCGGCCGGCGGGGTTTCAGCCACCGCTTCTGTCACTTCAGCCGGGGCCGCGTCGGCGGGCAGGGTCTCGTCAGCCGCTTCACAGGCGGCGAGGGCGCCGGCACCGAGCAGGAGCGCGGCGAAGCTGGTCCTGGAAAAAAGGGTCATTGGTGTACTCCCGAATATCGTGTGGTGATCACACGAATATATTTACGCGCAAGTGGCGAAACAGGATCACGGCATTTACGAAAACTTCATGAAACAGGGGCGAGCGGTGGACGCTTGCAGGACGCCACAGCCTTCCCCTACCATGGCGAACTGGACCGATCGGGAAGACACGCCATGACCAAGACCTGGGACAAGTCCCGCATGCCCTCGCGCCATGTCACCGAGGGGCCGGCGCGGGCACCGCACCGCTCCTATTACTACGCCATGGGACTGTCGACGGCGGACATTCGCAAGCCCTTCGTCGGCGTGGCGAGTTGCTGGAACGAGGCGGCGCCGTGCAACACCGCGCTGATGCGTCAGGCGCATGCGGTGAGCGAGGGGGTGAAGGCGGCCGATGGTACGCCGCGCGAATTCTGCACCATCACGGTGACTGACGGCATCGCCATGGGACATGAGGGCATGCGCAGCTCGCTCGTCAGCCGCGAGGTGATCGCCGACAGCGTGGAGCTGACCATGCGCGGGCATGGCTATGACGCGCTGGTCGGGGTGGCGGGCTGCGACAAGTCCCTTCCGGGGATGATGATGGCCATGCTGCGGCTCAATGTGCCGAGCGTGTTCCTCTATGGCGGCTCGATCCTGCCGGGCGCGTTTGAGGGCCGGGACGTGACGGTGCTGGATGTGTTCGAGGCGGTGGGCGCGCATGCGGCGGGCTCGAACGACATGTCGGATGCGAAGCTGGCGGCGCTGGAGAAGGTCGCCTGCCCGGGCGACGGCGCCTGCGGGGGACAGTTCACCGCCAACACCATGGCCTGCGTCTCCGAGGCGATTGGGCTGGCATTGCCGCTGTCGTCGGCGCTGCCGGCTCCGTGGACCGACCGGGACGGCTATGCAAGGGCCTCTGGCGAGACGGTGATGCACCTCATCGAAAGCGGGCTCAGGCCGCGCGATATCTGCACGCGCAAGGCATTCGAGAATGCTGCCGTGGTGGTGGCTGCGACGGGCGGATCGACGAATGCGGCGCTGCACCTGCCGGCGATGGCGAATGAGTGCGGCGTCGAGTTCACGCTGAAGGACATGGCGGAAGTGTTCCAGCGCACGCCCTGGCTCGCCGATCTCAAGCCGGGCGGGCAGTATGTGGCAAAGGATTTCGGCCTTGCCGGCGGGGTGCCGATGCTGATGAAGACACTGCTGGAGGCGGGGATGGTGCATGGCGACTGCCTGACGGTGACGGGCAGGACCTGGGCCGAGTATCTTGCCGACCTGACCTTCGATACGGACCAGACCGTGATCCGGCCGGCGAGCGATCCGCTGACGGACACGGGCGGGGTGGTCGGGCTCTGGGGCTCGCTGGCGCCGGACGGGGCGATCGTGAAGGTCGCCGGTATGGAGGCGCTGAGGTTCCGCGGGCCGGCGCGGGTGTTCGATGGCGAGGAGGCCTGCTTCAGGGCGGTGGAGGCGCGCGCCTACAAGCCCGGCGAGGTGCTGGTGATCCGCTATGAGGGTCCGAAGGGCGGGCCGGGCATGCGGGAGATGCTGTCGACCACCGCTGCGCTTTATGGCCAGGGCATGGGCGGGGAGGTGGCGCTGATCACCGATGGGCGCTTCTCCGGCGCCACGCGGGGCTTCTGCATCGGCCATGTCGGTCCGGAGGCGGCCGAGGGCGGGCCGATCGCGCTGGTCGAGGATGGCGACATGATCACCATCGATGCTG
>CAZDMQ010000064.1:0-20151 GCA_964506685.1 uncultured Hyphomonadaceae bacterium
GTCGATATCTGGGGCGGGCGCTATGGCTGGCCGCAGGGCTGCCGCGTTCGGGCCACCGTCACCCGTCAACCGCCCTGGACCCTAGAGCCGATGGTCCTCTCCTACGTCGCGCAGTGCGATAGGGCGCTGGGGCCGATTCCGGCCAAATTGAACCACTTGGCGGGGTGAATTTTGTGGTCTGGCAAGGAGAAAGCGGAGCAGGATGCGGGCATCCTGCGAGCATTTCGACGCGGCCAGAGCGCAAAAGACGCCCCAGCGCCGCCCGCGAAAAAGTCCCTTCAGAACTAAGGACTGACGCGTCACGCCTGTACGATCACTTGTCTTTTCCGCCAGGATCGTCGTCGCGCAAAGGTCCGACGATGCCCGCATCGCCGGACTTCACGCTCCTAGCCCTGACGAAAAATCCAAGCGGCCAAGTGATTCAATTTGGTCGGAACCTGCCCTAGAGCCCGGCGCGCGCTTCGGCGAGGTCGGCGAGGTCGCTTGCGGCGGTGATGGTGCCGGCATTCCGGGCGGCTTCGGCGCGGTGTTGCAGGTCTATCGGATCGGACAGGCGCGCGGCGATGAGCTCGCCCAGCAACTTCGGATAGAGGTTGGTCTCGAGGATCATGTCGGCGGCGCCGACATGGGTCAGCGCCTCGGCATTGGCCGCCTGGTGGTCGTCCATCGCTATGGCGAGCGGGACGAGGATGGCCGGTCGGCCGACGGCGGCGAGTTCGCTGACCGTGCCGGCGCCAGAGCGGGCGATAACCAGGTGGGCGGCGGCCAGCCGGCCCGGCATGTCGGAGAAGAAGGTGTCGATCTCGGCGCGGATCCCGGCGCTGGCATAGGTCCGCACCACGTCGGCGACCTGTTCCTCGCGCACCTGCTGGACCACGGTGAGCTGTGCGCGGAGCGGTTCGGGCAGGTGGTTGCAGATGGCCAGCGGGATGACCTCGCCAAGGATGCGCGCGCCCTGGCTGCCGCCGGTGACGAGGAGGGTGAAGCCATTCCCGGTGTCGGGATAGGGATGGTCGCGGACCGCGGTGATGGCGGCGCGGACAGGGTTTCCGAGCGGGATATGCTGCACCCCCGACGGCAGCCGGTCGAGCCGGGCGAAGCCGGATGCGACCGCCGCCGCATGCCGGGCCATCAGCCGGTTCACCCGGCCGAGGACCGCGTTCTGCTCATGGATCAGGAAGGGCACGCGCTCGCGCCGGGCCGTGGCCAGCAGCGGATAGGCGGGGTAGCCGCCAAAGCCGGCGGCCAGGGCCGGTCGCGTCCGGCGCAGGATCTCGCGGGTACTGGCCATGCCGGAGCGGATGCGCAGATAGCTCCGCGGCAGGGTCCAGGGCTTGCGCAGGTTCGGGCTCTCGGCTTCGACCGCTTCCTTCCAGTCGGCGGGAAAGCGCGCGCCGTAACGCAGGCCGCGGGTATCGCTGACCAGGCCCACGGTCCAGCCGCGCCTGGCCATTTCCTCGGCGAAGGCGGCGGCTGGGAACATGTGCCCGCCGGTGCCGCCAGCCCCGATGATCACGGTTTTCGATGGGTCAGCCATATCCGCTCCGGAAGGGGCCGCGTCCGCGGATCAGGGCGAGCGCAAAGCCGATGGTCAGTGCCGAGCCGACCAGCGAGGAGCCGCCATAGGAGAGGAATGGCAGCGTCATGCCCTTGGGCGGCAGGAGACCGACATTGACGCCGATGTTTATGGCGGCCTGGAGACCGAACAGGGTAAACAATCCGGCAGCGGCTGCGCGCGGGTAGGGATCGGCGATGGTGGCGCTGAGCAGGATGCCCCGCACGGTGATGAAGGCAAAGGTCGCGATCAGGGCCAGCGCGGCGATGAGGCCGTACTCCTCGGCAAGGACGGCGTAGATGAAATCGGTATGCGCGTCGGGCAGGGTGGCCTTGACGGTGCCCTCGCCGGGCCCTGCGCCGGTAAGGCCGCCCCGGGCGATGGCCTCGTGCGCCTTGTCGATCTGGTAGGTGTCATGGGCGCTGGGAAACAGGAAGCTGTTCACCCGGAAGCGGACGTGCGGCAGCAGCAGATAGAGCACGCCGCCCATGGCCGCTCCCGATGCGGCAAAGGCGGCTGCGAGCAGGCGCGGCAGTCCGGACACGAAGAAGACCGCGAGGAAACCGGCGGCGAGCAGGACCGACTGGCCGACATCGGGCTGCAGCAGCAGGAGGGCGATGGTCAGCGCGAACAGGCCGGTGGCAATCGCGATCCAGGGCCCGCGCGGAAACAGGTCCCGCTGGGCCAGCAGCCAGCCCGAGAGCACGAGCAGGGCGGGCTTGGCGATTTCCGAGGGTTGCAGCGACAGCCCGGCGATCCGCAGCCAGCGCTGGGCGCCCTTGGCCTCGTGCCCGGCAATCGGGATGACGATCATCAGGACGACGGCGACAAGGAACGCGCCGGCCGCGGCCCGGCGGACCCAGTCGCGGCTGAGCAGGCTGGTCCCGATCAGCAGGGCACCGGCGAGGATGGCGAAGACCAGCTGCCGGACCACGAGGGAATAGCTGTTGGCATGGCCCATGCGCTCGGCGGCGACCGGGCCGGCGGCGAGGGACAGGAGCAGGCCAAGCGCGAGCAGGCCGGCGACGGCGGCGAGGATCGGCCAGTCGAGCGAGCGGCGCCACTCGGTGACCCAGGAGGCGTCGGAGCGGGCGAACTGGGCGGATGCCACCCCGCTCATGCCGACTCCATCAGGGCCGCGCGCTGGGCGTGGTTGATGGCAAGCTGGCGGAACGCCTCGCCGCGCGCCTCGAAGTCCCTGAACTGGTCGAAGCTGGGCCGGGCGGGGGACAGCAGCACCACGGCGCCAGGCTGGCCGCTGTCCTCGGCATCGGCGATGGCGGCGGCAACGGCCGCCTCCAGCGTGCCGCAGCGCCTGACCCGAACCTTGCCGCTGAGTGCCGTTTCCATGGCCGGTGCGCTTTCCCCGATCAGGTAGGCGCCTTCAACGCGGTCGAGGTGCGGAAACAGGCGGTCAAGCGGTTCCGTGTGGGTCTGGCCACCGGCGATCCAGTAGATGCGCTCATAGGCTTTCAGCGCCTGCTCGGTCGCCAGCGGGTTGGTCGCCTTGGAATCATTGATGAAGCGGATGCCGTTGACCTGGCCGACCGCCTCCTGGCGATGGGCCAGCCCGGTGAAGCTCATGATCCCGTCCATGATGGTGCCGGGTTCGACGCCCAGCGCGCGGGCTGCGGCATAGGCGGCGGCTGCATTCTGGTGGTTGTGCCGGCCGGGCAGGGCGAGTGCCCCGCGCAGGTCGCCGATCCGTTCGGCCTTGCCGCGCAGGCTGTCGAACAGCAGCCCGTCGACGGCGCTGACGCCCTTGCCGAGGGCGAACTCGGCCGAGACCTGGAACACGCGGGCGGGCCCGTGGCCCAGTGCCATGGCGAGGGACTGGCTGTGGATGTCGTCGATCCCGACCACGGCGGTGTCGCCATCGGTCTGGCCCATGAAGATCCGGCGCTTGGCCGCCAGGTAACCTTCGAGGCTGCCATGGCGGTCGAGATGATTGGGCGCGAGGTTGAGGAAGACAGCCACATTGCAGTGCAGCGACTGGACGAGGTCGAGCTGGTAGGAGCTCAGTTCAAGCACGTAGATGGCACTGGCGTGCAGCGGGTCGAGGTCGAGCACGCCGGTCCCGATATTGCCGCCGACCCGGACATCGCGGCCGGCGCGCCGGAGGATGTGGCCGATCAGGGCGGTCGTGGTCGACTTGCCGTTGGTGCCGGTCACGCCGACGATCCGCGGCCGGCCGCGCTCGGGCAGGGCGGCGACGGCGCGGGCGAAGAGCTCCATGTCACCGATCACCGGCACCGACATGGACTGGGCCATGCGCACGATGCGATGGGGCTTGGGGAAGCGATAGGGTATGCCCGGCGAGAGGACGAGCGCGGCAAGGTTCTGCCAGTCGCGCCGGTTGATATCGGTCAGCGTGACCCCGGCCGCCTCGGCAGCGGCCCGCGAGGCTTCATTGTCGTCCCAGGCATGCACGCGCGCGCCCCCGGCGATCAGCGCCCTGGCCGCGCTGAGGCCGGTCCGGCCAAGGCCGAAAACGGCTACGTCGCGGCCCTTGTATTCGTGAATGGGGATCATGGTGCCGGCCTCACCTCAGCTTGAGTGTGGCGAGGCCCGCCAGCGAAAACAGGATGGACACGATCCAGAAGCGGATCACGACCCGGGTCTCGGGCCAGTTCTTCTTCTGGAAATGGTGGTGCAGCGGCGCCATCAGGAACACCCGCCGCCCGGTACCGGTCAGCTTGCGGGTGAGCTTGAACCAGCCGATCTGGATCATCACCGACAGGGCCTCCAGCACGAACAGGCCGCCAATGATGACCAGGGCGAATTCGTGCTTGGTCGCCACCGCGATGACCCCGAGCATGCCGCCGAGGCCGAGTGAGCCGGTGTCGCCCATGAAGACCTGCGCCGGATAGGCATTGTACCAGAGAAAGCCCATGCCGGCGCCGATCATCGCGCCGAGCACGACCGCAAGCTCGCCGGCGCCGGGGGTGAACTGGATGCCGAGATAATCGGCGAAGATCACATTCCCGGTGAGATAGGCAATCACGGCATAGGACAGCGCGGCAAACATCATGGGGACGATGGCCAGGCCGTCGAGCCCGTCCGTGAAGTTCACGGCATTGGCAGCCCCGACGACGACGACCATGCCGAACAGCACGAAGGCCATCCCGAGCGGCAGGAAATAATCGTTCACGAAGGGCACGGCGACGCCGCCGGCAAAGTCCTGGTTGTTCGGCTCCACCGATGTCGGCACGGCATAATCGGCAATCATCCGTGCCAGCGGGTCGAGCGGTCCCCAGTCGGCATGGCCCAGCGGGGTGTGCGCGCCGTGCAGGCCCATGATCACGAAACAGGCGAGACCGGCGATGAGGAACTCGACCAGCAGCCGGATAGAGGCCGAGACACCGGCATCGGTCTGCCGGGTGACCTTGGCGAGATCGTCGAGAAAGCCGAGCACCGCGAAGCTCGCCGTCACGACCAGCGTCACCCAGACATAGGGATTGTCCCATCGCATCCACAGCAGGGCGCCGACGAACAGGCCGATCCAGATGATGAAACCGCCCATGGTCGGGGTGCCGCGCTTGGCCATCTGGTCCTCGAAGGACAGGTCGCGGATCGGCTGGCCATTGCCCTGGCGGGCACGCAGCAGGTTGATCACCGGTCCGCCGAGGATCGCAGCGATCAGGAAGGCCGTCGCAATCGCCCCCCCGGTGCGGAATGTCGTGTAATTCAGGAGGTTGAAGACGCCCCGGTCGGAGGCGAGCAGTTCATAAAGCAATTCAGACCCCTCGCGGGGCGTTCTGCCCCGCTTCCATCAAACCCGACGTGTTCTCGTCGCTCCAGGCGCGGAGCGCGGCCACCAGCTGTCCCATCCCGGAGGCATTCGAGCCCTTGATCAAGAGGGTGTCACCCGCGCGCAACGCATTTTTAACCGACTCGACGAGGTCGCCGGCCTTTTCCGCATACTGACGGTCGATCCCGGCCGGCAGGGCAGCGTCGAGCGCGCTCATGCCGGGGCCGGCGAGGAACGCCCGGGCAATGCCGGCGGCCTCGACCGGTCCGGCAAGCCCGGCATGGGCGGCAGCGGACCCGGGACCGATCTCGAGCATTTCGCCAAGCGCGGCGAGCCTGCGGCCGGGCGGGCGGGCAGCCAGGGCTGCGAGCGCGGCACGCATGCTTTCGGGGTTCGCATTGTAGGCATCGTCGACCAGCACCGCCGTGCCGCCATCGGGCAGGGTCAGCGTCTCGGCGGTGCCGCGTCCGGGAGGCGGGGCAAAGCCGGCGAGGCTGTCCGCCGCTTCCTGCGGGGAGATGCCCGTCCGCCAGGCCATGAGGAGCGCGGCGGCGATATTGGCCGCCCAGTGCGCGCCAACGGCATTGACGGTGACGCGCACCGTTTGGCCATCGAGCCGGATGCTTGTGGTGGTGGTCTCGCCGTCGCTGTCATGGTCGAGGATCCGGGCCGTTGCCGCTTCCGCCGCGCCGAAGGAGAACACCTCTGCGAGGGGCGCCAGGGCGCGGCCATGGGCGGTCAGCCGCTCGCAGAACCGGTCATCAGCGGGCACCAGGATCGAGCCGTGCGCCTCGACGCCGGCAAAGATGTCGGCCTTCTCGTCGGCGATCGCCTCGATGTTGCCGAGCCCTTCGAGATGGGCCGGTGCGATCTTCGTGATCAGCGCGTGGTGCGGGCGGACCAGCCGCGAGCGGGGCGCGATCTCACCCGGCGTGCTCATGCCGATCTCGAACACGGCACGCTCGGTCGCCTCCGGCATGCGGGCGAGGGTCAGCGGGACGCCCCAGTGATTGTTGAAGCTCTTTTCCGGCCAGTGCGCCGGCCCGGCGGCGGCAAGGATCCGGGCCAGCATTTCCTTCACGCTGGTCTTGCCAACCGAGCCGGTCACCGCGACACGGGTGGCCGCCGAACGGGCCCGGGCGGCGACGGCCAGGGTCCGCAGCGCCTCCAGCACGTCGGGCACCAGCAGGCGGGGACCGTTGCCTGCGACGCTGCGGCTGACAAGCGCGCCAGCGGCGCCGGCGGCATCGGCGGCGGCGGTGAAGTCATGGCCGTCGCGCTGGTCGGAAAGCGCGATGAAGAGATCGCCCGGCTGCAGCGTGCGGGTGTCGATGGACAGGCCCGTGGCGGTGAACGGGGCGCTGGCGGTGCCGCCGGTGGCCAGGGCGATGTCCGCGGAGGTCCAGAGCGGGGTGGATGCGGTCATGGCGTGGTCTCCGCATCCGTGCGCGCGGCGAGGGCGGTGAGCGCGGCGAGGGCGGTCTGCTGGTCGGAAAAGGGGATCACGGTGGTGCCGACGACCTGGCCAGTCTCGTGTCCCTTGCCGGCAATCAGCAGCGTGTCCCCGGCCCGGAGCTGGCCGATGGCCTGGTGGATGGCTTCAGACCGGTCGCCGATTTCGGCCGCGCCGGGGCAGCCCTCCAGGACGGCGGCGCGGATGGCGGCGGGGTCTTCCGATCGCGGATTGTCGTCGGTGACGATCACGCGATCAGCCTGGCGGGCCGCGACGGCGCCCATCAGCGGGCGCTTGGTGCGGTCGCGGTCACCGCCGCACCCGAAGACTACGACCAGTTCACCGGCGGTGTGCGGGCGGGCGGCCCGCAGCAGCACGTCGAGCCCGTCAGGAGTGTGGGCATAATCGACGAAGACGCCGGCGCCGGCGGCGGTCTCGCCGACAAATTCCAGCCGGCCCGTTACCGGACGCAGCTGCGCCAGCCCGGCGGTCACGGTGTCGAAAGGCGTGCCGAGCGCGAGGGCGAGGCCGGCGGCCGTCAGCGCGTTGAGGGCCTGGAACTCGCCGATCAGGGGCAGGTCGACGCGCGCCTCGGTGCCGCGATGGTTGAGGAACAGGGTCTGGCCCGTGGCGCGCGGCATGAGCTCGGCGATCTTCAGGTCGCTGCCGCGCCAGCCGACCGAGAACAGGGCCAGACCGGCCGACCTGGCGGCGGTCTCGAAGGCGTCCCGCTCGGGACTGTCGGCATTGATCACTGCCGGGATGCCGGCCGGGGCCAGCGCACTGAACAGCCGCAGCTTGGCAGCGCGGTAGGCTGCCATGGTCTGGTGGTAGTCGAGATGGTCCTGGGTGAAATTGGTAAACGCGACCGCCGACAGGCATACCGCGTCGAGCCGGTACTGGTCGAGCCCGTGCGAGGAGGCTTCCATGGCGCAGTGGGTGACGCCGTCCTGGGCCAGTGTGTCGAGGGTCTGGTGGATGGCGACGGGGTCCGGCGTGGTGTGGCCGAGGTCGATGGCGCCAGCGGGACCGATTGCGCCGAGGGTTCCCATTGATGCGGCCCTGTGGCCGGCATGGGTCCAGAGCTGGCGGAGGAAATCGACGGTCGAGCTCTTGCCATTGGTGCCGGTGATCGCGGCCATCACGCCGGGCTGGGCCGGATGGAGGCGGGCGGCTGCGCGAGCGAGGGCGAGGCGGGGTTCGGGGGCGAGCACGAGAACGGCGGTACCGGTTTCGGCGGGCCGGTCGGTCAGCACGGCGATCGCCCCCTTCGCGAGGGCCTCGGGGATGAAGTCCTGCCCGTCCGAGGCGACCCCCTTCAGTGCGGCGAAGACATGGCCTGGACGCACCTTGCGGCTGTCCGCCGTCAGGCCGGTCACCGTCTCGCCGCCGCGCCTGCTGGCGGCCGTGCCGAATAGCTCTTCGAGGGTCATCCGCCCGGCCTCCCGTTCGGTTCGTCCCCGGCGACGGCGGCAGCGGCATCCCGGCGGGGCAGTACGCCCAGCAATGGTGCGGCGCGCGCGATCACCCGCCCGGCGAGCGGCGCAACGGTTGTTGCCGCAGTGTCTCCAGCCATCACACCCTCCGGTCCTTCCTGGACCTTTGGCTCATCGAGCACAATCAACATGGCGTATTCTGGGCGATCCGCCGGGAAGATGGCGGCGAAGCTGTTGAAGTTGCGGTCCGGGTCGTAGGCGCCGTTCACGGCCTTTTCCGCAGTGCCGGTCTTGCCCGCAACCCGATAGCCGGGCGCATCGGCGGCCCGGCCGGTGCCGTGCACGACGGTCTCGCGCAGCATGGCAATCATCGTCCGGGCCGTGTCTGCCGAGACGGTCCGCACCCCTTCGCCTGGCGCGCCGCCGGGCCCGGCCGCGACCAGCCGGGCGGGCAGGCGCACACCGTCATTGGCGAGTGCGGCATACGCCATGGCCAGGGCCAGCGGCGAGACGGCGATCCCGTGTCCATAGGCCGCCGTCGCCGAGGCCAGGGCGGTGCGCTCGTCGGGCAGGAGCGGGGCGCCAGCACCGGGGACCGAGCCGGCCGGCGGATCGAGCAGGCCGAAGCGATCATACGCGGCCCATTGCCCCTCGGAACCTAAGGCCTCGGCGATCCGCACCGTGCCCAGATTGGAGCTTTCGGCGATGATCGTCGTGACATCCGCGGGGCTGGCGACCGGGTGGCGATCGGCAAGGGTCTGGCCGGAAAGGGTGATGGGGGTCGTAGTGTCGAAGCTGTCCCCTGCGGCGACGGCGCCGGCGTCGAGCGCGGCGGCCACGGTCAGCGGCTTGAACACCGAACCGAGCTCATAGACGCCGGTCACGGCGCGGTTGAGCCGGGCGGTGTCGCCAGCCGGCAGGTCCTGGGCGCGGTTGGGATTGACCGGAGGCCAGCTTGCCAGGGCGCGGATCTCGCCGCTGGCTGCATGCACGATGATGCCGGCGCCGCCGATCGCCTGCAGCGCCTGTGCCGTCTTTGCCAGCTCGCTTTCGAGAACGAACTGGACGCCGGCGTCGATCGTCAGGCGCAGGGCTGGCCCGCCCACAGCGAGCGTTGCATCGGCCGCGTGTTCGATCCCACCGAGACCGGTTCCGTCGATCCCGGTATAGCCGAGCACATGGCCGGCGAGACTGCCGCTGGGATAGGCCCGGCGCGGTTCGCGGCGGAAACCGAGCCCCTCGAGGCCGAGCGCGAACACGGCCTGGCGCTGGCGCGGTGTCAGCTGGCGGCGGACCCAGACAAAGGCCCGGCTGCGGTCGGCGAGGCGGTCGGCGAGGGTGGCGGGGTCGAGGCCGCGCAGGACGCCGGCGAGCCGGGTGGCGGTCTCGTCCGGGTCCCAGATGGCCCGTGGATCGGCGAACAGGGACTCGACATCAATGGTGGTGGCGAGCAATTCGCCCTTGCGGTCGGTGATGTCGGCCCGCCGCGCGGCCTCCGTGGCCCCGTCTCTGGCATGGGCGCCACTCCGGGCCTGCATGTGGACTGTTTCTGCGGGTCCGGTGCCCTGGGGCTGGAGGCGTTGAGCCGGGGGGCGGCGTCCGCCGTCTTCATCGACAATGACCGCCGGGCGATCGCCACCGCCCGTGGCAATGCCGCCGGCCTTGGCGAGACCGAGACCTGCCGGTTCATCCAGGCCGATTGCCTGACACCACCCGCCGGCAGGCCCGTCGACATCGTGTTTCTCGACCCGCCCTATGGGGCCGGTCTCGCGGCGGCGGCACTCCCGGCACTCGGCAGCGCCGGCTGGATCGGGCCGCGGACCCTGGTCGTGGTCGAGGCCGAGGCGAGCCGGCCGGAGACCCCGCCGGCCGGCTTCGCGGAGATCGACCGCCGCACCTATGGCCGCACGGCGGTCCAGGCGATGGTCGCCGCCTGATCCGCGGCCCGGGTCCCGCTACTCGCCGTCGTTCACGGCTTCAGGGTCGACGACGCTGAAGTCCTGGCTGGTCATGCCGTCGGTTGTCGGCGACCCCTGTCGGGCTTCCTGCAATCCGCGCCGGATGAGTTCCCGGATCGCCGCGGCACGGGTCGGCAGCCGGTGTTCGAACCGCCAGTCGTCGATCGCCTGAAGCTCCACATCATTCAGCATGATTTGAAGCTTTTCCGTCCGCTTCGGTGTCATCTTGTCGATCATCGTTTTCGGTCTCCCCGTTCGTCGATGCCAGCGGGCCGGCTCGCGAGGAAGCCACAACGCGCTTTTGCGCTGTCCCTGCCATTTGCTGACAGCAGTCACCTCCATCGGTGACGTCACACATGTTGGATACGTATGTGGCGTAGCCATGGCAACTTCCATTGTTTGCGGCGCATGGGTGGGTTGCTGAAGTAATATAAACGATGAAAACTCGTTAAAATAAGTGAAAGCATGAAGATGTTAGTGAATTGGAGGTTAATCATCCTGAACATCGAACTGATGATGGTGTTCTTGGGTTGTCTACCCACACGATAAATGTGGACTTAATCGTCAGCCTCCCTAAGTTGAACTCAGGTGTTCGGACAGAGGAGGCACCAGCCATGATGAAACTCAGAATCGTAACCGAGCAGGACATAGCCCGAGTGGTCGACGGCGCGGCCGATCGCGAAACCCGGCTGTCTGTGTTGTGCGGCCTCGGCGACGACCCCCGGGTTGGTCAGGAACTGCTCTGACGCGCCAGGGCGAAAGCTGCGGAAACGCCGGAGATGATCGTCGTCAACGACCAACTGAATTGGAAGGAGGCCTAGAAATGCTTAAGCGGACCATCACTCTCACCGGTGCAGCGGCCGTTGCCCTGATGACCGCGACCGGTCCCGCCGCCGCTTTCTTCGGGTACGATACCGATCACATCGAAAAGCTGCCGATCACCGGCAACAGCTTCGAGACGGAACTGGCGCGCGAGTACCAGAACCTCTCCATCTACGAGCGGGACCAGATGTTCGATTGGCCGGACGCCGAACTCTATGCGGACCGTGCGATAGCGGCCGCCGGCGGCGGCGTCGTGATGCCGCTTCAGGCTCGGAACTGGGATATCGATAGTGGCGCGAAGATGCGGGAGATCGCATCGGCCCGCGCAGAGCTGATGACGCTTCTTGACGCCGGCGCGCGCGAGAATGTCCCGGATCTGGCCGCTCACGCCCAGGCCACATACGACTGCTGGGTCGAACAGCAGGAAGAAGGCTGGCAGGCCGCCCATATCGCCAAGTGCCGGGAGGACTTTCGCCTGGCTCTGGTCGACCTCCGCGCGGCCATGACGCCGGAACCGGTGGCCGCGATCCCCGCCCCGCAGCCGCAAATCCCCCAGGACTGGCGGGCGACCGTCTTCTTCGACTTCGACCGCGCGACGATCAGGCCGACCGCCGCGCAGACGCTGAACCAGATCGCGGCCAGTGTCGCCACCTGGCCCGGCAACCCGGATCTGGTCGTTGTCGGCCACACCGACCGCTCGGGCTCGGCCGCCTACAACCAGCGTCTCTCCGCCGCCCGCGCACGGGCAGTGGTCGATGCCCTTGCCGCCCGTGGCATCAGCGCCCGCATGGTCGACGACCTGGAGGTCCTGGCGATGGGTGAAAGCCAGCCGCGGGTTGCGACCGGCGACGGGGTGCGTGAGCAGGCGAACCGTCGCGTGGTGATCGAAGTCGCCGACGAGGCCGACCTGTCGCTCAGCATCGCTCGCTGATCGGGGTCATCCGTCAGCCCTCGTCCCTCTGACCAACAAGGGGGGACGGGGGCGGGCTAGGAAATAATGAGGAGAAGTGACATGGCAGAGACCAGGGGCAGCTATATCGCTCTCACCCTTGCGCTTGGGGTGGCAGGCGCCGTCATCGCGACCGACGACCTGCGCGCCCATGACCCCGCGACAGCCTGCCCTGACGTGGAGGCTCAACAGGAAACGATGGCGGAACGCACAGTCGATGCCGACCTGACGTTGGAGGAGCGTCTCTGCCGGTTCAGGTCGAACCTCGCTCACGGCAGCGAAGCAGCGGGCGAGACCGTCGCGGATATGCTGCGCGATCTCGACCGGGAGGCCAATGATCTCGCCCACGAAATCGAGCAGATGGGTGCGAAGGCGCGGACCGAAGCGCGGCTGCAATGGGCTGCGCTGGCAGACGAGCGTGCGGCTCTCGAGCGACTGGCCGAGGATATCGGCGATCGCACGAGTGACGCTCTCGTCGCCTCCGGCGACGCATTCGAAAGTGCTTACCGCACCGCCTATCAGCGGCTGCGCGAGATCAACGCCGCAATCGAGGCGGAGATCGGCACCGCCGACAGCCAACAGTCCGGAGACCGGTCATGACTTTGCACAGTAACGTCGTCACGTTCGAGGAATTCGCCCGGCTGCGCGGCATTGACCCACGCCGGTTCGACGCGGCTGGCACAGGCCGGTCTCGGCGGCATCAGGCCACGCACCAGAAGGCCGCTCCAGCCCACGACCGTATGGCGCCGCCTCGTGATTGCGCCGCGCCGGCATTGGGCCCGGTCTCCGCCGCGCCCTCCGATCTGTCGCTGGTGGGACCCACTGCGACTGCAGTCCCGGACCTGTCCGACGATCGGATCGCCTGACCCCAGAAGGCGTCCCCCATCTAACCCGCTGCCCGGTCCAGGGTCCTTCGGCCGTGGTCGGTTCGAGCAGCATCGCATAGGAGATACCTGATCATGTTGACCTGGGCCTTGTTCTTTCTCGTTTGCGCGTTCGTCGCGGCGATCCTTGGTTTCGGCGGCATTGCCGGCGCCTTCGCCACCGGCGCGCAAGTGCTGTTCGTCTTGTTCCTCGCCCTCTTGCTGCTGACCCTGGTCGCACGGGCGCTGCACATGCCGGCCGCCCGCGAGCGACATTGATCCTTTCAACGCCTACTGTGAATTAGAGGCATGACACATGCTTGGTTGGGCCCTGTTCTTTTTCATCTGCGCCGTTCTGGCGGGCATCGCCGGATTCGGCGGTCTCGCCGGCGTCTTCAGCGGTGTCGCCCAGATCCTGGTCGTCGTCTTCGCCGCCCTGTTGTTGTTGAGCCTGGTCGGCCGCGCGCTGCGCGGCCAGGCGCCGCCGGTTTAACGCCGGTCGAACGGCACTCGACCGTCAATCCCGGAAGAGGATCCGCTAGCACGATGTTGATGAACCTTACAACGAAGACCCTTGCGGCCCTCGTTCTCGTCGCCGGCCTGGGCGCGTGCTCGAACATGAGTGCGACCGAACAGTCGACCCTGAGCGGCGGTGCCATCGGTGCCGCGGCGGGTGCCGCCGGTACTGCCGTCACCGGCGGCTGTGTCGGCTGCGGTGCTGCCCTGGGCGGGGCGGTCGGCGCAGGTGCCGGCTTCCTGGTCGAGGAAGCGAAGGACGACTGATGTGGAGTGCCGGCAATCCCGCCCGGCTTTTTGGGCGAACCGATCGGCGCGCAGCCCCGTTTCCGTATCAGCAGTGAGGATTCACCCACTGCGACCCCAGCGCGGGCTGCTTTCCGCCAACGCGCAAGCAGCCAGCCATCGTTCCCGTGTGATCCGCACCCGGGAACACACTACCGAAGCTCTCCCCTCGAAAGGAGGCTCCGAATGACCATCATTCAAACCACCCTCACCACCGCCGCCACCGTGGCCCTTCTCGCCATAGGCTCCGGCCATGCTGTTGCCAGCGGCGTGTCGAGCGACCCGGCGTTTGCGCCGTGCGGGCATCCGAAGGCGATGAGCGCGTCGCCGCGGTACAACCCCAACACGCGCAACGATGCGATCGGCAGCGTCATCACCGCTGACACCCCGCGCGAGCTCTGCCAGTTCGACAAGTATCAGTTCGACAGCCGGGCGGACGCGATCAACGATGTGAAGGGCCTGATCGACCAGCTTGACGGCAACGCCATCGATCTCGGCGACTGGGTGGGCTCGGCGAAGACCGGGCGGACCAGTGAGATCACCCAGCAGATCGAGACGGTTGCCGAACAGCGGGTTGCGCTGGCGAACTCGGTGGACGCCCTGATGAAGGCGACGCCGGCGACCTGGGAGATCGCCCAGGACCGGTTCATCGAGACCTATTGGGAAACCGATGCGGAGGTCGGCCTCCTCGCTTCGCTCACGCGCGATGCGGACGTCCGGGATGAGGACGGCAACGACATCGGCGACTTCTACGAGCGGATCGAAAGCCGCCAGGCGCGGTGAGGTTCGGGCGAAAAGCGGGGCACATTGTGCCCCGCACCCCGCTCTCCCCCACCGTGCAAAGCCTTCGTAAAGGGGAACGCCATGCAGATGAACAGCACTGCCACCGCCGATGCCGTCGAAACGCAGATCATTCGATTGAAGTCGAAGGTCGCTGAAACGAAGGCAGCCGCCCAGGAGGCGGGCCAGTCCACGCAACGCGCCTGGAGGCGGTCGATCGCCGACCTGGAGGCGCGCCTCGCAGCCGCACAGACGGACCTGCGTGAACAGGCCGACGACCTGGCTGACCAGGTCGGCGCCGGCATCGATGCGGCAACCGCCCAGGTCGAAGAGGGTCAGCGCCAGCTCGGCGAACTGATCGCGGATCTGGGCCGGATGCTGGAAACCGAAACCCAGCGGCGTTCGGACAAGGATCCGGACAGCCTGCTCAAGAACCGCCTGCCTTTCGAGTGACGGCCAATGGCAGCGGGAAAGCTGAAGGAGGGATCGATGGCCTTTCAAATGGGCTTGCAGGTGACCAGCCTGTTCCTGGCGGCACTCGCAGCACTCGCCGCCTATGGCTCTCATGGCACTGATTTCGCCGGCTTCTTCCTGATGCTGGCGCTGGTCTTTCTCGGGGTGTTCGTGGTCGCCTTCGTGCGTCAGGCCGCCAGCGATGAGCCGAGGCCGCCGCCGGTCTGACCCCGCTGGAAAAAGCCCTGGACTCGCCTCTGCCAACGGAAACCCCCATCGCTTGCGCGACGGGGGTTTTTTGTCGACTGACGGCGATCAGATGTCGAGTTCGGCGATGAAGCTCTCGAGCTTCTGGCGGGCGGCGTTGAGGGCCTGTTCCTGTCCCTCCCGCTCTGCGTTCAAGGCGTCCAGCCGATCTTCCTGAACCCTGAGGTTGCGCCGGTAGCGCTGGCCGAGATCGCTGTCGAACGGGACCGAACGGAGGTTGTTGCGGATCCGGTCCTGGTCCTGGAACATCCGCTGGCGCTGCTCGTCGAGCCGCCGGATCGCCTGCTCGGCGGTGTCGATGTCGCGGCGCATCTCCGCCATCCGCTCCAGCGCGCGGGCAACGTCCGGCTCTATCCGCCGCGATTGGCTGGCATAGGCCGCAAGCTGGTCGACGCCGAGATTGGCCAGCGCCACCGTCTGGACGTTGGGTCGTTCCAGGATCACGCGCTGGGTCACGCTCTCGCCCGCCGGCACCTCGACCCGGACGCGATAATGGGTGGCGGTGACGTCGACCTCCCCCGGTTCCGGCTGGGTCAGGTTCCAGCCGCCCTGGCGCGGGTGCTCGATGACGATCAGGCGGTCTTCCTCGGCCGGCGCCTTGATCGTGTACGCGGTCTCGCTCCGCGACTGGTAGGTCGACCGCAACACCCCCTTGGAGATGGTTACGACGCGCAGGTCCTGGCGGCTGGCCGGCGCCCGGTCGATCTGGGTCTTGGCATCGAGCGCGAAGGAAACCTGCCGGGATTCGCCGCGGGCCAGGACCGGCAACTGGGCGTCGCCGACATAGGTGGAGACACCGTCGCCGGCGTCCTCATAGAGGGTCAGGATGCCCGGCGGCAGTCCGCTGCCGCCCTCGTTGGTGACCTCGATCGACGACAGCGGGTGGCGCGGATGGGTTTCCGGCTGGTAGAGCCACAGGCGCTCGATCGGCAGGATCTGGCTCACGAACGGCACCATCATGGTTTCGCCGCTGTCGAGCGAGATGTCGTTCGGGAAGCGGAACAGCACCTGGGTGGTCGCGTCGTCGCTTTCCGCAGCGGTCGCGGCATTGGCCATACCGAGCGCCTGGGCGCGGGGAGCGGCTGTGGTTTCGGCGCGCATCGCCTGGGCCATGTCCATCGCCGGGGCAGCGGGGCTGGGGGCCGGCATTGCGCCCGCGGCCCGGCCGAGCGCGAAGCCGCCGCGCAGCCGGTTGCCGGCGACATCCAGTTCCTCCGCTTCCGCCATCGCCATTTCCATCTGGCCGGCGGTCGCGACCGTGCCGCTGTCGGTGCGCGGCATCACCCGGCCGAGCACCTCGACCGGCAGCCGCGGCCGTTCGGCGTAGTAGGCGAGGTAGAGTTCCTGGCGGAAGGTCACCGGATTGCCGCTGACCAGGGTCAGTTCGACATCGTTCCAGTCGGTGCCGGTGCGGTTCTCCAGGATCGCCCAGCCCTGGAACAGGCCCTGTTCGCCCTCCCGCGGGACGACGACGCGATAGGCCGACTTCCACAGCGGGGCGGCGACGACATAGCCCAGCCCGACCGGGCGCTCGCCGTCGCCGAGCAGCGAGATTTCCAGCGTGCGGCGGTCGGCGGCGCGGTGCTCCAGGAGGGCGGCGAGCGCGTCGGCGATCTGCTGCTCGATCTCCGGATCGACGAAGCTCACCTCGTCCAGGTTCTCCAGGATCAGGGTCTCCAGCCCGTCGGCGGTCATCAGGCTGACCCGGTGGCGGGTGAGGGCGACATCGTCGTCGCGCGCCACTTCCGGCACCACGCGCAGGAGCCGGCCGCGGGCGGAAGACGGGCCGGAGATCTCGACCTCCGCGCCCTGCAGCGCGTTCAACAGGGCAACCGGGGAGTTCAGCGCGTCGCGGCTGAACGGCAGGTCGCGGAAGATCTCGTCGAGCGGGGCCCGCCCGGGCAGCGTCACGCCGCCGATCAGGCCGGTGTTGTCGCGCACCACGAGCGACTTCAGCATGTCGTCGACCTGGTCGAGCCGAACCGGCAGTTCGACCGAGGCGTCGCCGATCACCGAGCCCTCGTGCTCGAAATGGGCGAGGCCGCTGGTCGACAGGATCACCCGGGTCACCGGCAGGTCCTGGACCGGCTGCTGGGCGCGCGCCGGAAGGGCGATGGCCGCGACCGCGGCACAGGAGAGAAGAACGCGTTTCAAGGGGAGGCCGTAGGCGGATGCAAAAGAGCGAGACTTGGCAGACATACCGCGTCCTCCTCTGGGCCGTTGGCGAGCGCCGACAACGGGCGCGGCGTCAGGGGAGGTGATCCTCCGCCGATCGTCAAGCGCGGGTTTTCGATGCCAGTTGCCGGTCGAACGAACACGAGGCCGCCCCGGCCGCAGGTTCGCGTCGAGCACCTATTGGGAGCGCAGGCCATGGCGTTACCGTGGCCGGCCGGGGGCAGCGCGTGGCCGTGCCGAGGCGATTGCGCGGCCGATGCGACCGATCAGGCGACGCGCACGCGGTTGACGAAGCCGTCGACCTCATGGCTGAGGACCGAGGCCTGGTCGGCGAGCGAGCCGGCGGCGACCAGCACCTGCTCCGCGGCGTGGCCGGCCTCTCCGGCGTGTTCGCTGACCTCGGTGATGGAGGACGTCACCTCGTGCGTGCCGGCGGTCGCTTCCTGGACGTTGCGGGAGATCTCCCCGGTGGCCGCCGACTGCTCGTCGACCGCGGTCGCGATGGCGCCGGCGATCTCGTTGATGGTCGCGATCGTGGCGCCGATCTCCGTCATCACCCCGACCGCCGCCTGGGAGTTCTCCTGCACCGCCTTGACCTGGGCGGAGATGCGGTCCGTCGCGCGCGCGGTCTCGTTGGCGAGCGACTTCACCTCCGCCGCGACCACGGCGAAGCCCTTGCCGGCATCGCCGGCGCGCGCGGCTTCGATCGTGGCGTTGAGCGCCAGGAGATTGGTCTGCTCGGCGATGGTGTTGATCAGCGTCACCACCTCGTCGATCTCCGAGGCCGAGCGCGCAAGCTCGCTGATCTGGTTCTGGGCGGCGTCCGCGCGCTGCATCGCCTCCCCGGCGATCCGGATCGAGCGGGAGGTCTGCTCGCCGATCTCCCGGATCGAGGCGGCGAGCTGTTCGGTCGCACTCGCGACCGCGGTGACGTTGGCGGCGGCCTGTTCGGACGCACCGGCGACACGGGTTGCCTGCTCGCTGGTCTGGGAGGACAACTCCGCCATCGAGGAGGCGGTCGCGCGCATTTCCTCCGCCGCACTCGACAGGGTCTCGACGATCCCGCGCACGCTTGACTCGAACTCGTCGGCGACCCCGCTCATGATCCGGTGGCGTTCCGCCTCGGCCCGTGCCTCGGCCTCCTTCTGCTCGGCCTCCAGGCGCTTCACCTCGATCGCACTCGCCTTGAACACGGCGACCGCGCGCGCCATCGCCCCGATCTCGTCACGCCGATCCTCCGCCGGAACCACAACCTCCAGGTCGCCCTCCGCAAGGCTGTTCATCGCCTCCGTCATCGCCCCGATCGGCCGGGAGATGCCGCGCCCGATGAGGTAGCCGGCGGCCGCGAGGATGAGGGCGATCACGACCAGCTGGAACATCAGTTCGGTGCGCATCGCGACAATGCCGGCGAAGGCTTCCTCAACATCCTGTTCGGCCAGGACGACGAGGCGCGTGCCCATGAAGTCGAGCGGGCGGAACGCCGACAGGACCTCGACCCCGCGATAGTCCTCCTTCTCCAGGATACCGCTGCGCCCTGCGATGCCGGCGTCGGCTGCCGCCGTTTCGATCCGCCGCGCAAGGATCGTCGAGGTCTCGGAGAAGCGGCTGTCGGAACGCATAAGCCGGTCGTTGCCGATCAGGTAGGTTTCCCCGGTCCGACCGAGGCCGGCGGTATCCTGCATGATGGCGTTGATCCGGCCGATCGGCATCTGGAAGACGAGAACCCCGTCGAGGCGGCCGTTCTCCCCGATCATCGGCGTGGAGATGAAACTCGCCGGCGCGTCGTTGCTGGGCGCATAGGGGGCGAAGTCGAAGAACGCCTGGAAACCGCGGGTCGGGTTGGCGCGCGCGACCTGGAAGGCCTGGCCGAGGCCGCTCGACGCATATTCGCCGCTGACGAGGTTGGTCGCGTAGTCGAGTTCCTTGAAGACCGTGTAGACGAGGTTGCCGTCGGGATCGAACAGAAAGATATCGTAGTATTCACGCTCTCTCAGGAACTGCCGCATCCAGGGGTGATAGCGGCGATGGGCAGCGCTGTAGGCGGAGCCGTCGCGCGCGAAATCCAGGTTCTCCTTCGATCCGGTCGGGTTCGGATTGTCCGTGATGTAGAGGCGCTGGAGGGTCGCCCGCCGGTCCCCCTCCAGACCGGCCCAGCCCTCTTTGAAGGCGGCCAGGGCGGCGTGAACCTCCGGGTTGCCGGCTTGGAACCGCAGGTCGGAGCGGATCGCCTCCAGATAGTCGGAAATCGCCCGATGCCGGGCGTCGAGGACGGCGGTCAGCTTGGCCTCCGCCTCCTGTCGCAGCAGGTTTTCACTTCGCAAGTCCGCGACCACGGTCGTCGCGATCGCCGCAACCAAGCCGGCGAGGACGATGATAAACGGGATCTTGCGGGCAAGCTGCATCGACGACCAGAACATCATGGCGTTCCTTTCGTTGTCGGCCGTTTCCTTTCCGGCAGATGTCGGCAAGCCGCCACCCGCCTGGGCCATGCCATGCGTTATGATCGTTCGCGCGTGGTAGCGCCATAATCCATTGGGTTACATGCGCATGTTCAGCCGAACTAGTGGTTTCGTTCCGACATTTGCGACCCCGCCGACATGAGCCCTCAGGCAAATGTCCGAATGGGAGAACCACACGGTCACATACCGTTGCTAGCGCAAATCCCGAGCGGACTGAATCAGTCCGCGACGACGATTTGCGTGTTAATTCAATAGTTTGAGCGTTTTCCGAACCGCCAGACTGGTTCAGTCTGGCTGGAAAACGCTCTAGTGTCCTGATTCCGAAGTTCGCTGCCAGGGCGTGACCCGCGCGCTTGCGAACTTCGGAATCGAGAAGGACACTAGGCCGTGTGGACGAATTGACTCAGGTAGAGGTTTTGGGATTCCCGC
>CAZDMQ010000065.1:0-19512 GCA_964506685.1 uncultured Hyphomonadaceae bacterium
CCTGAGCATAAAGGTCGAAGGTCGGAATATAAAAGACCTGATTTTTTATTTCCGAGAATTAGATTGATTGTCGAAGTTGAAGGTGATGAAATTCATGGGAATCCAAGACTTTATGGCCCTCATGATCTTATAGGATTTAAGCGAAATATTCCTGCCGCCAAAAAGTGGGAAAGTGACAAAAAAAGAAATTTAACCTATACTGACAACAAATATGTTGTTTTAACTATTTGGGAATACGATGTTAAAAACGATTTAGAAAAAATAAAAGAAAAGATGTTATCTACGATAATTAATCTAGAGGATTTTTAATGGCTTTATTTAATAAGTTTTATTCGGATAAACTTTCAGTAAGGTATTTTCCCGATCAAAAAGTTATTTATCTGGAGCCGCAAAAAGGCTTAACTCCTACTAAGCTTAGAGGATTTAAAGAAAAAATAGAAACTTACCTTGATGTTGAATCTTCAAATTTTAATAAAATTAAAGGTAAGCCAACATTTTCAATAAAATTAAATCCTGAATCTCAAGAAAGTTCTATAGAAGAGCTTTTAAAGCAAATGTTTCACGGGGGAGATGCTGTCGAAGATCCTTCAACTATTGCCTCGTTTGAGGATGCCGAAGAGGAAGACGAAGAAAAAGTTACTGCCGACGATGTTCAAGGACAAGAATCTCCTGCGCCTCCTCAGCAAGAATCTTATTTTGCTTTTAAATATTACAACTCTTTGTTAGAAAGCACCTATAGAACAGGCGAGTATTGGAATAGACTTTCGAAAGTTATGGGAGTTGGAAGCAAGCAAAAAATAAATCCTGACGACGTCTTAAATGCTCGAAAAACTTGGACAAATAAGCCCAACAACAAAAAGAGAAATAGCGTCCTTCGTGATTTAGATCAGGCCATGAGATATTTTGCTCGCCGATTAAAGAAGGATATGGGGCCCGGAGCCGGCGAGCTCTTCAAGAAAAAGTATCGAGAAATAGGCAATTTGACGCCCTCTGACTATAAAGACGATCAAAATAAACATCTTGACTCAAAAATAAACAGTGATACAAGTGGAGTGTCCCCTCCCGCTGAACCTTCAGAAGAGCCCGTTAATTTAGATTTTTCGGAATTCTTCTCTGATAAAGAAGACGAAGACGAGAAAGAAGAAGATTATTATGAAGACTTTGACACAAAAGAATAAAAGAGGTTTTAATGGAAGATTTGGTTTTGCTAGGAACGTTTGTCTCAAGTCCTTTGTTACCCAAAAAATGTGTTCGTGATATTTTCAATTTGTTTAAAACAAGTCGAAAAGTTTTTATTTTCAAATTAACCAAAAAAGAACAAAAGCTTGAAGAATTACAAGATTTTCTATTGACATTTAATTTGAAAATAGATGAAAAAGATGAGGCGCTGGAAGGTTTTAAGACTAAGTACAAGAACACCATTCAGCTTCATAGAAAAAAAGAAACGAATACGCTTTATACAATTAATAGTTTAAACGAGATTGTTAAAGCCCAACACGGAAAAGTAGGAAAAGAATTAAAAGTAGACTGGACGCAACATAGAGACTGTTGTATAGTTCTTTCAAAAGAGAACAATTTAAAGATTTTGCCAATTAATTTGGTTGATATTTTTGTTCTTAACAGTTAAAAAAGGAGATTAAAAATGACATTAAAAGTAAACCTAAAAGCAGTAAAAGAAAAATTAAATAAAAGAAGAGACGATATTCAGAATAAAACAACGAACCGAATTCCTCCAGAGGACCAGTTCATTCTTAGAGTCCCCCAGCCAGGGAAATATCTTTTTCGAGCTTTGCCTTATGTTCATAGCGAGAATCCCGGAGAAAATCCCCTTTTTGAGGCTTCCTATATCTACGGAGTTCCAGTTAGAGGAAAGAGAATTTTCTATAGCGTTAAAGAAAACGATGGCGTAGAAAAAGATCCTCTAACCGAGTTCGTTTGGAATCAATTAAAATCCGTCAAAGGCAAAAAAGACAAAAATGGCGACCCCGTTGCTAGACAATGGTCTAAATTTCTTCCCAAGATGACCGTTTTCCTTCCTGGTGTTCTTCGCGGACAAGAAGACAAGGGAGTAAAATTTCTAAAGATTTCAACTCAGAAAAACGAGCCCAGCGATAAGCACAACAGTCTTTGGGATTTCTTTTTGGAAGAGGACACCGAGTGTTGGATGGATTCAGAAAAAGGCTTTGATCTTGAACTTCAGTATGAATCTCATCCGCAATTTGGAATTTGTCTCAAAAAGGGCCCGTTGGTCCTCGCGCGAAAATCAACAAAACTAAATGATTTTGACAAATATCTTGCTTCTATGCCTAATCTTCTTGAAGATGAAGAGATTAACGGAATGAGAAACGGATATGTTCGTCGAACTCTAGAGGAAACAAAAGAGCTTTTGGCTGAATGGATGAGTCAATTTTCTTCCAATGTTAAAGAAAGCCGACATAACGAAGATTCAGATACTGAAATCACTTTTGCTTCAGACGATAGCGTTGATGACGATGATGGTTTTTTTGATTCGTCATCCGAAGATTCAAGTGTTTCTGACATGGAAAAAAGACTAGCTGAAGCTGGCCTATAAAAACAAAGAGGTAAGTATGAGCAAACTTAATAGCGATATTTTTATCATTAGAGGGACTCGAAGCGTTCTTGATCATACAGAGGCGGTTTGCGGTCCGGCTTTTATGGTTTCTTATAAGGACGAACAAGGAAACTTTATGACGGAACAAGTGAGAGAAGTTTACGAACTTTACAGTTTAGACACAGAATGTGACTGTGAAACCTTTTCTGATCTTGATGTTAGAGGTATTCTTGTCAAGACATCTTGTCTAGAAAAAGTTTTTGATGAAGAGCAATCTGGAATTTTTTCTTTAGGAAAATATTTGAGAACTTTTTCGTTAACTTTAACTTCAGGAAGTGTAACATTAGTTGAATACGAAGATCGTCTGCAATTAGCAGTCACACACAATAAAGATTCTGAAGTCAGAAGTTTTTATTTGCCCAGAGTTCATTTTGGCACAGTGAAGCACTTGTTGGACACATGTTCTAACGAAGAAGGAATGGATCAAATTTTAGATTTTGCGGAGAATTATAAGTTATCATGAGCGATCTTTCAGATATTATTAGAAAAGAAACTAAGATTTTAACTCAAGATGGTTTGCCGTCAGATGTTTCGCAATGGATTTCAACTGGCGCAACACTTCTTGATTATGCTATTTCAAATCAAGACAACGGAGGAATTCCCGTAGGAAAAATCTCTACTATCAATGGTCTAGAAGGTTCAGGCAAAACTTTGTTTGCTATGCAAATTGCGAGGAACGCTCAAAAAGATGGAGCGCTTGTAATTTATATGGATACCGAAAATGCTTTGAACTCCGACTTCGCCCAGAGAATTGGACTGGATACGTCTTCAAAGAATTTTATTTACATGAAACCTTTGACCATTGAAGATGTTTTCAAGTCAATGTTTACAATTTTTCATAAGATTGACGAAGTTGAAAAATCAAAATCAATGAATCATCCTTATGTTTTGATTGTATGGGATAGTTTGGCAGCGACTCCCTCTAAGGTTGACCTTGAAGACGAAAACCCAGATCCTACAGCAAATGTTGGTTTAATTCCAAGAATTCTTTCAAAGAATTTAAGAAGCATTGTTGAAGTCTCTGGAAGAAAAAAAGTTGCTATTTTGATTGTGAATCAATTGAGAACAAATATTAAAGCGGGGCCTTTTTCTGACCCTTGGGTAACAACCGGCGGACGCGCGCTGGCTTATGTGATGTCGGTTGATGTTCGACTTTTTTCTGGCGGGAAAATTAAAGCCCAAGACGACATTGTTGGAATTAAAACTTCCGCCAAAGTCAACAAAACCAGATTTGGACCTCCTCATCGAAAAGCTGAGTTTGGGCTTTATTTTGATCGAGGAGTAGATGATACCGAAAGCGTTATTGACTTTCTATTAAAAGAAAAAGGCATTCAAAGCAAAAACGCCGGACCCAAAGGAAAACAGATTTGGCTTGAAGAGAAACCGGACGAACTTTGGACCCGAATCCAACTTAAAAAGAAAATCATCACCGATCCAGAATTTAAAAAGAAAATTTATAATTTAGTTTCAGAATATGCCAAGCGAGATCTTGTTGACTCAACAGATAAAGAAGAAACGATTGAGAAAGATTAATGGTTAGAGCTCTAACAAAAGAAAAAGTTCAAAATTGACTTGATGAAAAAGTTTTGAAACTTTGAGAGAAATCTTAAAAATCTCGATAATTAAAGCAGAGTTTTGCCATGAATTACAATAGTCGAAAAGCCGGTAACTGGGTCCTGTTTGCGTTCACTTTCCCGTGGGCGCTCATAACTTGGCTGATCGGGTTGCTGAGCATCGCTGCCTACGTTGCGCACAAGCCACGCTTTGAGCAGGCCGCGCTCCTGACCCTCGAGTGGCGCCCTTGGGTGCGCGAGAAGCTCGGCTTCCGCTACTCGACAACCCTCGGTCGCCTGATTTGGTACAACATCGGCCACCGCGACACCAAGCCGGGGGAGGACGGTGCCGGGGTCGAAGCGGAGTTGGACGAGAGGCTCGAGCGTCACGAGACCGTGCACGTCCGGCAGGTAGAGGACCGGATGATCCTCGCGTTCCTTGTCGGCCTCGCCGTCGCTATCGGCTTCTGGACGCACGGGCACGTGGGCGCAGGCTTCGCCTGGTGGCTCGGTCTCTGGACGAGCGGCGGCGTGTGGCAGGTCCCCAACTTCCTCGGCGCGATCTGCCGCTACGGCTGGATCGGGGTGTACCGTGACTCCGAACACGAGCGGAGCGCCTACGGGCAGACCGACCGCTGGCCCGATGGCTCGAGCTGGTGGGACCATCGCGACAAGCAGCGGGAAGCGCAGCAGAAGCCGTTTTGACTAGTAGATAAGCGAAATCTTAAAAGATCTCGATAGTTATTAAAGTATGTCTTTTTATAAGCCGATTCCAATTGGGTCTATTGTCAGCTTTAGATATTGGAGCAAGTTCTCCAACGACCGCGCCCCGATGGTTATGGTGATTGCTTTTAACTACAAAGGAAATCTTCATGGATTAAATATTCGATATTTGAACCCAACTGTTTTGGCTCAGCTTCAATTTATTTTTCGAACGCCAGTTCAACAGCAAACAATGACGGATCCTTTTCGTCAAGAAATTGCTAATCTTGCCAGAGAGAAAAAAGAGAAAGCTGAACAAGAAGCGATAGAAAGAAAAAAGCAACAATTAGGACAACAAAAGGGAGTTATTGTAAAACCTCAACAAGGAAATCCTTTTGGTGTATCAACTTTCGGTCGAAGCCAAGCCGAAGTCCAGCCAGCTTACGAGGGAATGCCTGGAATCGAAGGCCCAGCTGTTACGGTCGATTGGAAACAAACAGATCCTCAAATTGGAAAATTAAGATCTGCCAGAACCCAAGTTGTGAATAGAGGATCTTATATTTTGTCCAACCCTTATCGTTTTTATCATTCTTACATTAAATCTATTATGCCCGACGTTTACGTGCGGGCTTCGGTTTATCGACAATACAAACATCGAAATATTCAAAATTTAAGAATTGTTCATTCAAATATTGCGCAAAGGCATACGGAGCCTGTGAATACTCCAGCTCCAAGAAGTTCCACAATGTCTCCTCAACAAAAAGGGGCCATCAGAAGAAAGGCAAATGCGATACTCTCAAAGTACGAAATTAAATGATGGGAGTTAAGACAACACAAAAAAAAGCCCAAGATTGGCTTGATCAAAACCATCCCAAATATAAAATTTTGGAATGGGGAGGCTCTGCTTCAACTAAGTCTAAGTTTTTGGACACCGAAAGAGGAGTTGAGTTTGAAAAAAGTTTCTCTTACGTAAGGAACAAGCTTAGTTTGCACCCTGATATGATTATTTGTGCAACAAAAAAAGAGCGAGGTGAAAAATATAAAAAATCAATAAAAAATAAATATGGCGTTGGAAGTGTAATGCTTTTAAGTGATATAAGAGAAAAAGTGAAAAAAACAATGATGGAAAGATATGGCGTCGAGGTCCCACAGCAAAGTGAAGCAATCCGCCAAAAAACAAAAAAAACAAATTTGGAAAAGTATGGCGTTGAACACACATTTCAAAATGAAGAAGTAAAAGAAAAAATCCGGCAAACCCACTTGGAAAAGCTGGGCGTTGAATACCCGACCCAAGCCAAAGAAGTCCGAAAAAAAATGAGAGCTAACAATTTAGAAAAATATGGTGTCGAATATACTTTGCAAATTCCTGAAGTTAGAAAAAAAATCATAAATTCAAGAATAAAAAACGGAACAATGTTTACCCACAAAGGGAAAAGTATTGTTGAGTGGAACAAAGACGAAAATCTTTCAAGCTACACTGTGCTTCTTGAGTGTCACAAATTAGGAATTCCTCCCGATAAAAAAAAGAAAGGAGTTTCAGATTTGCAATTAATTTTAGATGAATTTCTCAAAAATGAGTTAAAGTTTAATGAAGTGGGTAATGCCGGAGAGGCTCAGAAAATTACTGACTACACTCACGGGAAGGGGGTTTGGGAACAAGTAGGAAAACCTAAAACAGGGAGAAAATATCCCGACTTTTGTTTTCCCATATTGAAATTTATCATTGAAGCGGATGGCGAACACTATCATATTAAAACCCCAGAACAAATCAAAAAAGATCAAAAAAGAAATGAGCTTTATAAAAAAATAGGGTATGATGTTTTAGTTTTCTTGGGAAGTGAGATAAAAAATGAAACTAGCTTTGTTAAAGCTCAAATAGTTCAACACTTAAAGGAGAGAGGATGTTTTCAGGCAGCGTTTGGAAAAACCCCAAACAAGAAATACTTAAAATTCGAAGAGAGATGAGGAAAAAAATTCTTGGGACTGATTCGGCCAAGATGCGCCACTATGGCGAAGCAACAAAAACTCGACGAGCTTGGAAATCTGAGAAATTCGGAAATCAAGGAAAAAAATCCGATACATCGATTGAACTCTGGGCCGAGGCCTTTCTCAAAGAAGAGGGTTTTAATTATGTTAAACAAAAAGCGGTTCGATATCTGAACTATGACTTTTATTTACCTGACCAAAACATCTTAATTGAAATTCAGGGAGATTATCACCATATCAATCCAAGGGTTTATCCAAATGGCCCCAAGAATGATCTTCAAAAAGAAAATTTGGTCAAAAATCAAAACAAAAAAGATATTGCCGAATCATGCAATATTCCTTTGCTGGCTGTTTGGCAATTGGATATTGAAAAAGGTCCCGATCAAACAAAGAAGCAAATTTTGAAATTTATTCAAAAGTGGGCAAATTACAACCAGTACGTATATGAAGAGACAGACTATGAAAGATAAAGATTATAAGGTAACCATATCTATCGCGTCCTCCGCAATCAAAGCAAATAGATGGCATGGCCATGCCACAATTGAAAAGATTATTACGAAAGACGTTGGCCAGCACGGAACAACTTTTGAGTCTGTTCTTTTAGATGAAGACGTTTCCATCGAAGGCCCGAAAGATCCGAAAATTTTAATTGACGCCTTTGCGCCCACAATTAGTCGAATTATTCTCGAGGATAAACAATGATCAAATCAAGTTCAAAATTTTGGGTCACTGGAGGTGCGGGGTTTTTGGGATCAAATATGATTCGAAAGCTCAACGAGAAAGGAATTAGCAACATTGTTTTGGTTGATGATGTTACAACCAAAAAGTTGGCCAACGTTAGAGACTTAAAAATTTGTGATTTGTTTTCTATTTCTGACTTCGCGACGAAAATTAAACAAGGAGGAGTCCCGACCAGAAAAGATTATATTTTACATTTTGGCGCGGATTCCAGTACGCAAAGTGACGAAAGTGTTTTAAAAAACAATTTTGAATTTTCAAAAGATTTAGTTTGCTGGGGACAAAAAGCAAAGATTTATTTTGCTTCATCTGCGGGCGTTTACGGCAAAGAAGCTTGGAAAGTTAGAGAAGATCAAAAATTTTCCCCCTTAACATTGTATGCTTATTCTAAAGCCGTTTTTGATCAATGGATAGCAAGTAAAAGCAGATTGGATATTAATTGGTGTGGATTTCGAATTTTTAATTGTTGGGGACCGCATGAAGAATCAAAACCTTTAGGACAGATAAATCCTTTTTATCGTTATTATCTAAGCGGAAAGCAAGATGGAACCATTTCGGTTCTTAGCGGACATGACGGCTTTGAGCGTGATGCTGTTACTCATTGTCGAGATTTTATTTATGTTGATGATGCCATTGATATGATGTGGTTTCTTATAGAACAAAATCAGAGCGGATTTTACAATATTGGATCTGGCGACTCTTTCACTTTTGACGCGGTTGCTAAATACATAAAATCTGATCTAGACTTCTCTAAAAAAGAAGGCCAAGAGCCTATAAATATTGCTTATCGTCGGTTTCCCGATCATCTCAAAGGGAAGATTCAGCCATACACTCAAGCCGACATAACCAAAATAAGAAAGGCTGGATTTAGAAGCGCTACCCTAACCCTACCTCAAGCTTGGCATAAATTTAAAATTTATCTAGAAGGGAAGAACAATGAATAAAAGAGCGCTCCTCGTCGATGGGACTAACATATTTTGTATGCACTACTCCGCCAACCCATCTATGGATCTTTCGGGAAATCCCATAGGAGGAACAAGAGGCACGCTTAACGCTCTCAAGAACATAGTTTCGGCTCTCAAGCCAGATATTGTTTATTTTGTTTTAGACGGGAAAGGAGGGTCAAGAAAAAAGCGCGCCCTTTATAAAGATTATAAAGATGGAAGAAAGCCTGTTGCGGGAAGGTTTTTCGAATTTGGTTCGCCTCAAGAAGCAAAAGAAAATAGAAATTATCAAACCTCTTGTTTGAAAAGGTTTTTGGGAACACTTCCTGTTTGTTTAATTGAGTCTGAAGATTGCGAAGCCGATGATGTGATTGGTTATATTTCTTCAAATGGCGAATATTTTGGCCACCGATCAAACATTATCGTTTCCTGCGATAAAGATTATTACCAGCTTATTGGCGATAAGACGGTGGTTTATAATCCTCAATCAAAAAAGATAATCGATACTGAGTTTATGCTTAAAGAGCACGGAGTTCATCCCAAGCATTGGCTGTTTGTCAAGGCAATTAATGGCGATTCTTCGGATAACGTCAAAGGAGTTAAAGGCTTTGGCCCTAAAACGATCGCTAAACTTTTTGCGGTAAATGACCCCGAGGCTCAGTTGGATGTTGATATGATTATAAGCGCTTATAAATTTAGCGATGGGGACGATGATCGCCTTGCTTTAAAATATCAAAAATTAAACGAGAACATCGACATAATTAAGCAAAACTGGAAGCTCATGAGTTTACAAAATCCTCTTATAAGCTTTACTCAAAAAGATTGGATCACGAAAGTTGTGGAAAGTTTTTCGCCCGCCTTGCTTCAAAAAAGCTTTGCGATTATGGTTCGTGACTCAGGTATTCCTTTTGACTTTCAGTTTTTGGAACCATTTAAAAGATTATTATAGGATATTATGGAAGAAACAAACATTTCAAAAGAATTTGGCGCTTCATTTGAATTGAAAATTATTCAAGCCCTATTGTCGGATAAACAATACGGAGAGCAGATTATCGATATTTTGTCGCCTGATTTATTCGATCAAGATTATGCTAAAAACCTCGCCAGCCTAGTAAAAAAATATTTTACTGAATATAAATCATTTCCCACTCCGCAATTGCTGGAAACTCTTTGCAAACAAGAGATTTCAAACAAGTTTATTCAGCAAAAATGTATTGAGACATTAAAAGTAATGAAGGCCAAACCTCTTAATGGAGATGGGCCTTATGTAAAAGATAATTCGCTAAAGTATTTCAAAACACAACATTTAAAGAATACGCTCCTGGAAGATATTATTCCAAGAATTCAAAAGGCAAACTTTGAGGAAATTGTCCCCGTCATGCAAAAAGCAATGCTTCAAGGGTCCGATCGAAATGTTGGATATGATTACATTGCCGACGAAGAAGTTCGATTTATCGAAGAAAAAGAAAGGACCATCCCGACCCCTTGGAAATATGTCAACACCATGCTTAATGGTGGTGGATGGGGGAAAGGAAGGCTTGTTGTTTTCTTGGGCCCGGCAGGTTCGGGCAAGTCTATGTTTATGGTAAACTCCGGCGTGGGCGCTTTGAAGGCAGGGAAAACTGTTGTTCATTACACGCTTGAGCTTGACGCTATTGATGTTGCTCGACGGTATGATGCTTGTCTTACCGGTGTTGAGATTAATTCGATTCCAAGCGCAAAAAAAGAAGTTTTGTTCAAACTTAAGAAAACTCTTCCCGAGGGCGCCAAGCTCATTATTAAAGAATATCCAATGAGGTCCGTTGGGGTTCAGACAATCAAATCTCATTTGGCCAAATTACGCCTTCAAGGAATTGAGCCTGATATGATTGTTGTGGACTATGGAGGAATTCTAAAAGATGACGAAGGAGGAGAAGGAAGGTTTGCTCTTGACAACATATTTTCCTCTTTGAGAGCTCTGGGGCAAGAACACAAGATTCCGGTGATCACAGGCGCCCAAGCCAATCGCTCCGCCGTCAATGAAGACATTGTCCGCCCAGATCATATCGCAGAAGGCTTTGTGATTCTCATGCACTGCGACATTATGATTACAATTTCAAGGCCGATGGATTTAAGAACCGCAGGCTTAGGAAAGCTTTATTTCGCCAAATCAAGACAGGGAGCCGATGGACAGATTGTTGGATACATTATGGATACATCCAAAGCTTCTATTGAAATTCAAGAACTTACGGAAGATCTCGAAGAAAAAATTAATAACGCGTTTAAAACTGAAGATGAACAAGTTATGGAAAACATGAAAAAAGCCCTTAAAGGAGGATAAAAATGAGCAAATTAACTTTTGACGAATACCAAAAACAAGCCTTATCGACAGCTATCTACCCTGATAGAGGAAACAATCTTTATTATCCTTGTCTAGGGCTCGGCGGAGAGTGTGGAGAAGTGCTTGAAAAGGTTAAAAAGATTATGCGAGATAAGGGTGGCGTTGTTTCCGAAGAAGATCGAGAAGCAATCAAGAAAGAATTAGGAGACGTTAGTTGGTATCTGGCCAGCCTCGCTTATGAACTTAACTTAACCATGGAAGAGGTAGCACAAGCAAACCTTGACAAACTCGCCCAAAGAAAAGAAAAAGGAACCATTCAGGGCTCTGGGGATAATCGGTAATGATTACTTGCACTAAGTGCAAAAAGACAAAGCGTGAAGATGAATTTCACCGAGACCGAAAAAATAAGTCAGGATTTAAATCGGTTTGCAAAAAGTGCGACAACAAAAGAAGAAAAGAATACAGCCAAACATTAGACGGAAAGTATTCCGAATACAATCATCACGCCAAAGAAAGAGGTATAGATTTTAATTTAACAAAAGAACAATTTAGTTTGTTTTGGAAGATGCCATGCTCTTACTGTAATTCTCCAATTCAAACTATTGGAATTGATCGACTTGATAGTTCGAAAGGTTACGAAATTGACAATTGTGTTTCTTGCTGTTTTGTTTGTAACTCAATGAAAAATGGACACCAAAAAAAGTTTTTTTTGGAACATATTGATAAGATTTGCGATTTTCAAAAAAGTCAGAAGGCGACCAAAAAATCTTGGATTCCTTCTTGGTTTCGAAGTATAGTTAAACTTTACCTTGTTTAATTCAGTAGCTGGAGGAACTTGAATGTCGGATAATGATTTTACCCAGACTGGGACACCCTTATATTCTCAATTTATACATTTGTCGAGATACTCTAGATGGCTAGAAAAAGAAAAAAGAAGAGAGACTTGGGATGAGACTGTTACGAGGTATATTGATTTTTTCATCCGCAGATTCCCCGAACTAAAAGAAGAAATTCAAGAATGTAAAAAGTATATTAAAAACTTTAAGGTCATGCCTTCTATGCGCGCTCTTATGGCCGCCGGTCCCGCCCTAGAAAAAGACGAAGTGGCAGGATACAACTGCTCTTATGTTGCCATTGATCACCCACGAGCATTTGATGAAATTCTTTATATTCTTACTTGCGGAACAGGGGTTGGCTTTTCTGTTGAAAGACAGTTTGTTTCGAAGCTTCCTGAGGTTGCCGAAGAGTTTTACGAAACCGAAACTGTAATTCACGTTAGAGATTCAAGAATTGGTTGGGCCAAGGCTTTCAGAGAGCTTATTAGCTTGCTTTACGCTGGACAAATTCCTCAGTGGGACCTAACAAAGATTCGTCCCGCAGGAGCGCGACTTAAAACTTTTGGAGGTAGAGCTTCAGGTCCTGATCCGCTTAATCAATTATTTTTGTTTACAATTGATCTTTTCAAAAGAGCCTCAGGAAGAAAGCTTAATTCAATTGAGTGTCATGATTTAGTTTGCAAAATTGCTGATGTTGTTATTTGTGGCGGCGTCAGGCGTAGTGCTCTTATATCGTTGTCGAACCCTTCAGATGACCGAATGAGATTGGCCAAATCAGGCCAGTGGTGGATTGATAATTCGCAGCGCGCTCTTTCAAATAATTCTGCTTGCTATACAGAAAAGCCTTCTTTTGAGGTCTTTCTAAAAGAGTGGAACTCTTTATACGAAAGCAAGAGCGGAGAAAGAGGGTTCTTTTCACGCACTGCTTGCGAAAAACAAATAAAAAGAAATGGGCGCCGAGAAGTTGTTGAAGGCGTCGGCTGCAACCCGTGCTCCGAAATCATATTGAGATCTGCCCAGTTTTGCAACCTTAGCGAGGTAATTCTTCGACCAGAAGACGATCTAGAAACAATTTCAGAAAAAGTTAAAGTGGCAACAATTTTTGGAACTCTGCAGTCTTCTCTTACAAACTTTAGATATATCAGAAACATTTGGAAAAAGAATTGCGAAGAAGAGAGGCTTCTTGGAGTTTCTCTTACTGGAATTATGGACCACCCTGTTCTTGGAGACCCGGCGGCCGATAACCATGAAAAGCTTGCCGAATGGCTTACTCAACTAAAAGAGGTAGCCATTAAAACAAATAAAGAATGGTCGCAAAAACTTGGAGTTAATCAAAGCACGGCCATTACATGCGTAAAACCAAGTGGAAACGTAAGTCAGCTTACAAATACTTCTTCCGGGATTCATCCAAGATATTCAAAATACTATATTCGAACTGTTCGTGCTGATTCCAAAGATCCGTTAGCTCAATTCATGAAAGAAAGAAGCTTTCCTTGCGAGCAAGACGTAATGAATTCAAACAATTTAGTGTTTAGTTTTCCTGTTAAATCGCCCAATTCAAAGTATTATGCAAACACTGTTGGCGCCTTAAATCAGCTAACTCTTTGGAATCTTTATCAAATTCATTGGTGTGAACACAAACCTTCTTGCACTGTGTATTATACCGATGATGAATTCTTGGAGGTCGGATCTTTTTTGTGGAATCATTTTGATGAAATTTCTGGCGTCTCTTTTCTTCCTTATTCTGACCATGTTTATCAACAAGCTCCATACCAGCCTGTCTCTGAAGAAAAATGGAAAGAATTTTGTGAAAAAATGCCAGAAGAGATTGACTGGAATGATTTAAAAAGTTTTGAAAAAGAAGACACAACAAAATCTTCACATACAATGGCTTGCACCGGCGGCGTGTGCGAAATTGTTGACTTAACCGAAGAATAAAACTATATAAGACAGGAGACTTTGCTATGGAAGATGTAATGAAATGGGTAATGGAAAATTGGGTTGTTGTGCTTGGTTTGGTATATATGTTGCTTAATGTTGTCAACGGCGTGCTTTTGCTTGTTCCTGGCGAACAAGGCGAGGAAAAAGGCGGATGGCTCCACACTATCCGATCTTGGCTTGATCGAATTTCTGTGTTGACAAATTCCGACGCTGACGGGACATTAAAAACGCCCGTGGTTAGCAAATCAACTAAAAAAGCGAAATAATTGACGACCACACCACTAAAGTAGCAACTATCTTGTTGTCTGAAATCAATATGTTGTCCAACTCGGACAACGTTTACCTTTGGGGCAACACCGATTGCCCTTGACAGACTCCTCGATCCGACCTAAGCTGTCCGCATGTACAAAGACGTGCCTATACTTTTGGATGTCGATTCGGTGCTGTCCGATTTCGAAGGAAAAATTTTATCTTACGTAAACAATCGTTTTGGCAAATCTTGGACAAGACAAGACACCGCCACAAAAGATATGCGATCTTTTTTTCGTGAATTTAATTGCTGGGATGACCTAGCCGAAGATTTTGTAAAATCGGTTGGATTTGCTCAGCAGATGGAGATTTTGCCCGGAGCTCAACAGTTCTACCAAGATCTTAAATCTCTTGATCAACCCATTGTCTTTGTGACATCTCCTTATAAAAATTCTCCCACGTGGATGTATGATCGCCAAAAATGGCTCGAAAAACATTTTGAGGCCACGCGGAATAATGTAATTTTTACCAAGTGTAAACAATATGTTGGTGGTGTCACACTTATTGATGACAATGTTGACAATGTAATTTATTGGTCAACATACAATTCCCAACACGCAATTTTGTTTGAAAATCTTTGGAATAAAAAAAAATCAACCGAAGCTGGGCACGTGGAACGTTTCGACAATTACGATGCCATTGTTGACTATCTCCGCAAGGAGCTTATGTTGATGGATGTCGGATGGTAATTGGTCCATTACAAGTCTTTAGAGACAAAAACGCTTTTGATGAACCTTGCTGGGTATGTATCGATGTTTCTGGTTATCTTTATATTGAGGATTCTTTTTTGGGCTTGTTATGGACGGTTGCCACCGAGTGGCGTCTAGACAAACATTTGACGGGTTAAAATGACGGACAAAGTAAAAATGACCGAGATTGCCGTTGGACAAAAAGTTTTTTGGAAAGTAGAAGCGCGGAAAGACGAACATGAAGTTTTTGTGGTTCAATATCCTTCTCGGAAAGAAGCTGTGAATGTTTTTTTGGCTCTTAAATGGGCACTTGGAGCTTCTGAGTAGTCAACGCAGACCTCGTGGAGCGCCAACCTCTCTCGAGAGGAGGTCTAGTCAAAGAAGGCCTCGACCGCCCTGTTGACGACGCTAAGAAGGTGGCTATAATAGCTGGGAGCCCCAAGGGCCCGTCACGTACATTGGAAAAGAAAGGTCTCAAATGGATTTGTTTCAAGTTGTTCGCCCAGATAATGATTTAGGCTATTGGGCCGAAAGAGAATTCAATATTAGCAAAGTTTTCTTTCGTCGTAGAGAGGAAGCCGTTAGAGTTGTTTGTGGAGCTTTAGAAAAAATTCCTGATTATATTTTAACTCCTCCGCCCGAAAGAAAAAAAAATGATCCAAATAAATGGATTGAATATAGAATTAAAAAAGGAACTAAAAACATTGAATTCTCAAAAGATTTGACGACAATGTCGATTTCGTATTATTTGGAATTTCGAACATTCGAAAGAAGAGACGTTGTTGACAAAATCAAAATTGATGATAAAGTTTTTTCAGCCAAAGATAATATTAAAATTTATTTGACAAGTTGGCTACCTTGTACGAAAAAAGTTCCTGATTTTTGGGGATCTTATCGAAGAGAAGAAGAAAAGTTTTCTCAAGATTTTTACATTAGAAAAGTAGGAAAAACTTATTCTAAAAAATCGTTTCCTGCTTTTGAGGCTGTAAATGAGTGATTTGAAATTTGCCGGGCTTCATGCTCATGACGGAAGCAGTATTGGTGATGGATTTGGCCAAACCAAAGATCATTTTGACTATGCGTTAAATAATGGATGTACCGGTTTAGCGATTTCAAATCATGGAAACCTCAACAGCGCAGGTTACGTTCTTGATGTTGCCGAGAAATACAAAAAGAAAGAAGTTCCATTTCGTGTAATTTATGGAACTGAAGCTTATATTCATCCTGATTTAGATCAATGGCGCCACTTAAAAGCCTTAAAAGATGACAAAGATGAGGAAACAACTGCGTTTATTGAAAACGAAAGAGAATCAAAAGGTAAGCATTATGATCCAATTAAGCGTCGTCATCACCTTGTAATTTTGGCTAAAAATCAAGTTGGTCTTAAAAATCTTTTTCGTTTAATTTCAAAGTCCTACGATGATGAAAACTTTTATCGAATGCCTCGCATGGACTTTAAAATGTTGGATCAACACAAAGAAGGATTAATTATTAGTTCTGCCTGTCTTGCTGGAATCCCTAGCTTTGTTATTCTTAGAGAGAAAGAAAAATCTCAAGAAGAAATTTTTAAGGCACTTGATAATGAAGTTAAACCACTTCTTGACATCTTCGGGAAAGAAAACGCTTTTCTTGAAATTCAATTTAATAAACTTCCTGAGCAGAGAATTATTAATGATCACTTAATTGAATACTCAAAACGAGTAGGGTATGACCTTCTGGCCACCGTTGATTCGCATTATCCAGATCCTAATCTCTGGCAAGCCAGAGAATTGTATCGACTTTTGGCGTGGCAATCTAAAGGAATGAAATTTACAAAAGAGGACCTTCCTCAAAAAAGAGAAGAGCTTAAATGTGAATTGTATCCAAAAAATGGAAATCAATTATTTGATGAATATAAAGCAATCTATGGAGAAGACGCTACTCCCGAATTAGACGAAATTGTCAAGGGCGCAATAGAGAGGTCTCACACAATTGCTCATGATCAAATAGAAGAAGTTAATCCTGATCGAACATACAAACTTCCTTCTCTTAAGGAAGATCCGTTCAATAAATTAACACAGCTTTGCTACCAAAAATTGAAAGAAAAAGGGCTTGATCAAAACCAAGAATATATTGATCGCTTAGAAAAAGAACTTGAAGTCATTAAAATAAAAAAGTTTGCTTTATATTTTACAACTCTTTATGATGCTCTTGATGCAATTCAAGAGAAAATTTTAATTGGGAGCGGAAGAGGATCGGGAACTGGGTCTTTAGCTTGTTATTTACTTGGAATTACAAAGATGGACCCTGTTAAACACGGTCTTATCTTTGAAAGATTTTTGGCTGAATATAGACAGGGCGCGCCTGATATTGACACTGACGTTGAAGATAAAGACGTCGCCTTTAAAGCGCTTCAGGAAGTTTATGGAGAAAAAGGAGTTGTTGCTGTATCAAATTTTAATACACTTCAATTAAGATCTCTTGTTAAGGATATTAGTAAATTTTATGACATTCCATATCCGGAAGTAAACGCGGTCACAACTAAAATGGAAGAAGAGGCGCGCGCCCATATTTTGGAAGATATTGGTCATGACCAAAAACTTTATGAATTTAACTTTGAAAATGCGAAAAAATATTCGCCAACATTTCGAGAATTTTTAGAAAATCATCCCGATGTTGGAGTTCATGTTGCTAATATTTTCAAGGAAAACAAAGCAATTTCTCGTCATGCTGGCGGGATAATTATTTGCGATAATTATGAAGAGTGTATGCCTGCGATAAGAATTCGCGGGACCGCACAAACGCCTTTCACTGAAGGAATGAAAGTTCGTCATTTAGAAAATTTCGGACTTATTAAGTATGATTTTTTAGGGCTAGCTACTCTTCGTTTTGTTCGAAGATGCATTGAGCTTATTCTTATAAAAGAAGGTATTCAAAAACCTAGTATGTCGGATGTTTGGGATTTTTATAATGAGTTTCTTCATTCGGACAAAATTGATTTAAAAGATCAAAAAGTTTTTGAATATGTTTATCATCAAGGTCGGTTTCCTGGAATTTTTCAGTTTACAGAACAGGGAGTTCAAAATTTTTGTAAGCGGGCCAAACCTACTTCAATGGCTGAAATAGCTGTTATCACGGGACTGTGGCGGCCAGGACCACTTTCTGCGAAAGCTGATAAAAAATATTTAGCGAGAAAATGGGGAGATGAGCCTGTAATTTTTGACCACCCTGTTCTTGAAGAGGTTTTAAGAGACACGCAGGGTCTTGTTATTTTTCAAGAGGACTTTATGCGATTGGCTCATCAGCTGGCTGGGTTTTCTCTCGAGGAATCCGATAAACTTCGAAAATTGTTGTTAAAGCCAGTAACTGACCAAGCTGAAGAAATTAAAAAGCAAAGAAAGGAAATTGGCGAAAAATTCATTAATGGCTGTGTAAAAAATGGATTAACAAAGGATCGCGCCACCGAGCTGTGGGAAAAAGAAATTCTTGGCTCTATTTCTTATTCTTTTTCTAAAAATCATGCTTATCCATATGCTCATCTTTCTTATGTTTGCGCATGGCTTTTGACCTACTTTGAGGAGGAGTGGCTCCGATCGTACCTTGAATTGGACGCAGACCGCGACAAGGCCATTGCGGACGCCTCCTCTCTTGGTTACACTGTAGCCAAGCCAGATATCATGAAGTCGACCAGATATTGGGAAATCGAAGATCAAGCGCTTATTCCCTCTCTTTCGACCATCAAAGGACTGGGAGAAAAAGCGGTTGACGAACTTTTAGCTCTAAGAAAAGAAAAACCCAAGCCTGTAGATTTTTATGATTTTCTGTACAGTACGGAAATTAAAACATACAAAAACGGTCAACAAGTCGAAAAACTAAAGTGGAGATTTTCAAAGTTTAATAAAACTGCCTTTTCGGCGATGATTAAACTGGAAGCTTTTGAGTCTTTTGATATTGTTGGAAAGGACAAAATGTTTGAAACCTACAGACAAATGTATGATGTTTTCATTGGCAATTATGACAAAATTAAGAGAGGAAGCATTAATCTTGGAGAAATGGCCCAAGAAATGCCGATTGTAAGAGAATGGACCTCTTCAGAAAAAATTGAGTTTCAAAAAGATTTATTGGGCACCTTCGATAAAGAACTAATTTTAACGCCCAAAGCGCAAGCGTTTTTTTCGGAAAATGAAATTCGGACTTTAGAGTCTGTGGATGAATATCCAAGATTTGTCTGGTTTGTTTTAGCCGAAGTCAAAAACAAGAAAACCAAAGGTGATCCGCCCAAGCCATATAAAAAATTGTTAATTTCAAATTTAGAAAAATCCACTCGAACATTAAATTATTTTGGCCTTGAGCCTCAGGGAGGATGGGAACAAGGAGGAATTTATGTTACAAAACTCCATATGAAAAATGGATGGCTCAATGTAACATGGGGCCAAAAAATTATTAGAGTTAGGCCCTAGTCGACGCATGGCCTGCGGAGACTCAAAACAGATGAAGGGTAGAAAATAATGATTTTTGATTACACACTGTCTGCTGATGCTCAAACAGCTTTTGGTTTTAACCAATGGAAAGAGCTTAATAAAATAATCAATCCAACTATTCGTTGGTGGCTCGCAGGAGGTTCAGCCATGGCTATGTTCTCCTATAGAGAGCGCACCATGAAAAGTCGAAGCCCTTTTCGAATTAAAGATTTTGATTTATATGTTCAAGATCATTCTCATTTTCATCGTTGTAAAGCTGATTTGTTAAATGCGGGAGCAAAACAGCTAGTAAGAACTTCAAATTGTGAAACATTCAATGTTCCTAAAGGTCGCCGGATGGCCTTCGGAGACTCAAAACGGACGTGGAGAGGATATAAGACGGGTGACATCTTCGGGTGTCGG
>CAZDMQ010000066.1:0-18793 GCA_964506685.1 uncultured Hyphomonadaceae bacterium
GCGGGGATTTCCGACAGGGCAGGGGCTGCCGTTGTGCGAGCGGTTGGGCGCGAGGCGGGGGCTACTGGCGGAGGATGAGGTTCTGCTGGCGGAATTCGTAGGAATGGAGTTCGCCGAGGAAGGTCATGCCGAGCAGTGACTGGGAGAGGCCGTCGCGCAGCACCATCGCCTCGACATTCTCGACGCTCACCTGGCCGATCCGGATAGAGGGGATCAGCACCGAGGCGCCCTTGACCTCGCCGCCGGCGGTGCGGATCGACCAGCTGTAATCGAGTGTATCGGGCATCAGGCCGATGCGCTGGGCGTCGTGGTGGGTCAGGGCGACGGTCGAGGCGCCGGTGTCGACCATGAACCGCACGCTGGTGCCGTCGACATTCGCGGTTGCCCAGTAGTGGCCGTCATTCTCCTTGCGCAGAATGGCGGCATTGGCGATGGGCTCGCCGCTGATGTCACTGGCAACCGAGACCCGGCGCGTCTGCTGCGGGGTGGTCTGGACGTTGGCCGCGGTCGTCTCCGCAGCCTCGCGGCGTTCGAGCGCAGGGGCGAGGACCCGGTCGACCGCAAAGCCGGTGCCGAGCGTCAGGACAATGATGGCGACGATCTGGGCAGGCTTCATGCGCCGGTTCCAAGCTTTCCGAGGGCGCGCAGCCGGCCGAGACGGGCAGGAAGCTGGTCCATGATGGCCTTGCGCTCCGCGTCGCTGAACCGGGTCCAGCCACCGATTTCCGCCAGCGTTCGCCCACAGCCCAGACAGGTTCCTAAGCTCCCGTTTACGGCACAAACCTTGATACAGGGTGAAATCGGCGGGGTATCTGTCATGAAACTGCCGTTTGAATCAGGAATATTACCGGGCAGGGTGTCTTCCCCGGCCCTTGACGTAACGCTACACGACCTCAACGTCCGCGCTCCACTCTAATATGTAAGTCCTGACGATTATGCCAGACCGTCCCTTCGATGATGTCAGAGCCCTGCTGCAGGACCTTCCGGCGCCGGACCCAGCCCCGGGCGCGCGGGTGCGCGATGCCCTGGCGAGCATGGGCCGGGATGGCGATTTCGGCCGGCTGGGCGAGGCGGCGGTATGGCTGGCCGAGTGGCAGGGCCGTTACCCGCCGCGTATCGAGATGCCGACGCTGGCCATGTTTGCTGGTGCCCATGGCGTGCTCGAGTCCGGGGTATCGCTGTCGACCAACCAAGACACGCGCAACCAGCTCGAGGGGCTGACGGCCGGGACCGCGCCGCTGTCGGCGATCGCTGCGCAGGTCGGCGCGAATGTCCGCGTGTTCGAACTGGCCGTGGAGCAGCCGACGCCGGACATTTCGCAGACCGCCGCGATGTCGGAACAGGAATGCGTGGCGACCATGGCCTACGGCTTCGAGGCGCTGGAGGGCGAGCCAGACCTTCTGGCCATCGGGGTGCTGGGGGCCGGGATCGGGACGGTGGCTGCCGCGGTGGCGTGTGCGCTCTATGGCGGGTCGGCGGAATACTGGGTCCGGCCGGGCGACCAGTTCGGTCCCGATGTCACGCGGACGCGGGCCGGCGCGGTCAACCGGGCGCTGTCGCTGCATCGAGGGCATATCGATGATCCGCTGGAGGTGCTGGCGCGCCTCGGCGGGCGGGAACTGGCGGCCTGTGCCGGTGCGATCATCGCGGCGCGCCGGCAAGGCGTGCCGGTGCTGCTGGACGGGTTTGCGACGACGATCGCGGCCGGGGTCGTGCATGCGCTGGCCCCCGACGCGATCGCCCACGTCCTTGCCGCGCATGCGACGGGGCGGCCGGCGCACCAGGCGGCGCTGGAGCGGATGGACCTCGAGCCGCTGGTGGCGCTGGACTTCCAGACCGGCGGCGGGCTGGGCTCGGCGACGGCCATCGGACTGCTGAAGACCGCTTGCGCGCCCTTCGCGGATGGTCGCGATCCCGCCATCGATCCCCGGGGCCTCGGCTGAGCGGGGCCTTGTGCTGAGCGGGGCCAGGGCTGAGCGGGGCTTGCCGGGGAAGGGGTGGCGGTCAGTTGGTTTCGGTGACCGTGAAGCGGGCGAGCTGGCGCCGGGCGAGGTCCCATTCCGGCTTGAGTTCGGCCGAGCGCGTGAAGTCCGCATAGGCTCCGGCAATGTCGCCGCTCTGCTCGCGGGCAATGGCGCGATTGTAGTGGGCGGCGAAGAGGTCCTGGGTGCCAAGCTCGATCGCGATGTCCAGCGGGCCGAGCGCCTCGGTGAACTTGCGCTGGTGGATCAGGGCGGCGCCCATGTTGAGGTGCGCGGCGCCGAGCTCGCCGTCGATGTCGAGCGCGCGGTTATAGTCGGCCAGGGCGTCGTCATAGCGCTCGGCGCGCATCCGGGCGATGCCGCGATTGACATGGGTGGCGGCGCGGTTGGCGGGGGTCAGGGCTTCCTGCTGCAACGCATCGGTGCAGAGCCGCTCGAGGGCGCGGTAGCTGTCGGAATCGTCGCGCACGCCGAGATAGCAGTCCTTGGCCATGCCGCCGCCGATGATGAAGGCCTGGGCGCTGGCCGCAGCCGGCAGGAGCAGTAGTGCGGCCGCCGACAGGATGGATCTGATCATGGTTTTCCTCCTTCTCTTGTAACGCGATAATAGCACCAAACCGGGCCGCTGGCGAAGACTCTGCGACAATAATGCTGCCCGCCGCTTGTAGCCTCGACCAGCGGCGCGGTTTAGGTAGCGGGTCAATGATGAGACAGATTTCGGAGGCGAATGTGCGCGGAATGAGACTTGCCCCCCGGCGGGTGTCCCGGATGGCCCCCCGGCTGGCTGCAGCCGCCACGCTGGCCGCAGGGCTGGCGGGCGGGGCGGCGCATGCGGCCCAGCCGTCGGACGGCGGGCTCGGCCTGCAGCCGGCCGCCACGCGGATCATGGAGCGGGTGACCAGCTTTCACGATTTCCTGCTGGTGATCATCACTGCGATCACGCTGTTTGTCCTTGCGCTGCTGGTCTGGGTGATGGTGAAGTTCAACCGGCGCGCCAATCCGGAACCGAAGCGGTTCAGTCACAACACCACTGTGGAAGTGGTGTGGACGGTGGTGCCGGTGCTGATCCTGATCGCGATCGCCAGCCCGTCCTTCGCCAATCTCTACTACCAGGACGCCGAGCCGGACCTGACGGAGATCGCCGCGTCGGGCGACCTCGATAATCCCAACATCTACCCCGAAGCGGCCGGGAAAGGCTGGGTCACCGTCAAGGCGCAGGGCAACCAGTGGAACTGGACCTACCAGTATCCCGATGTCGTCGATGAAGCCGGCTACCCGCTGGAGTTCACCTCCAACCCCGTCCACAAGGGGCGCAGCGACGATGCGGTGAGCTACGAGGCGCTGACCGGGCGGGAGGACTTCGCCGACCGCCTGACGAACCTCGCCGTGGACAATCCCATGGTGATCCCGGTGAACCGCTACATCCGCTACCAGACCACCGCGTCGGACGTGATCCACTCCTGGACCGTGCCGTCCTTCGGGGTGAAGACCGACGCGGTGCCGGGCAAGCTGAACGAGGGCTGGTTCCTCGTTACCGAGCCAGGCGTCTATTACGGCCAGTGTTCGGAGCTGTGCGGTGTCAACCACGCCTTCATGCCGATCGAGGTGCGCGCGGTCAGCGAGGCGCAGTACGAACAATGGCTCGAAGCGATGCTGGCCGGCGCCTACGAGGACGCCTTCCAGATCGTCCAGACCCCGCAAGCCGGTGATCCGGCGACCGATTTTGCCGCGCTCGGCCAATAGACTTCGAGAGGATACCCGTCATGCCCATGGACGAAATTGCACTGAGCCCGGACGGTCATGCCCATGACCACAAGCCTGGCTTCTTCACGCGCTGGTTCTTCTCCACGAACCACAAGGATATCGGCACCCTTTACCTGGTCTTCGCACTGGTGGCCGGGATAGTCGGCTACACGCTCTCGGGGCTGATCCGCTGGGAACTGGCCGCACCCGGGATCGGGCCGCTGACCGGCATCGTCGAGATGCTCTATGGCGTGCAGGGTGATGCCGCCATCGATGCGGCCAAGCATTTCTACAATGTCGTGATCACCTATCACGGCCTGATCATGATCTTCTTCATGGTCATGCCGGCGCTGATCGGCGGCTTCGGCAACTGGTTTGTCCCGCTGATGATCGGCGCCCCGGACATGGCCTTCCCGCGCATGAACAATATCTCCTTCTGGCTGACGGTGGCCGCCTTCGTGCTGGCCTGCATCTCGATGACCGTGCCGGGATCGCCGGCCGGCAACGGGTTCGGCGGCGGCTGGGTCCTCTATCCGCCGCTGTCAGGGCTCAAGGGCCACCCGGGACCGGCGATGGACCTGCTCATCCTGTCGCTGCACACGGCCGGCATTGCCTCGATCCTCGGCGCGATCAACTTCATCGTCACCATCCTCAACATGCGTGCGCCGGGCATGACGATCCACCGCATGCCGCTGTTCGCCTGGGCGATCCTGATCACCGCCGTGCTGCTGTTGCTGGCCCTGCCGGTTCTCGCCGGTGCGCTGACCATGCTGCTGACCGACCGCAATTTCGGCTCGCAATTCTTCGTGCCAGAGGGCGGTGGCGACCCGGTCATGTTCCAGCACCTGTTCTGGTTCTTCGGCCATCCCGAGGTCTACATCATGATCCTGCCGGCGTTCGGGATCATCAGCCACATCGTCTCGACCTTCTCGAAAAAGCCCATCTTCGGCTATCTCGGCATGGCCTATGCCATGGTCTCGATCGGGGTGATCGGCTTCATCGTGTGGGCGCACCACATGTACACGGTCGGCATGAATCTCGACCTCAAGGCCTATTTCGTGGCGGCGACAATGGTCATCGCGGTCCCGACGGGGATCAAGATCTTCTCCTGGATCGCGACCATGTGGGGCGGCTCGATCGACTTCAAGGTGCCGATGCTGTGGGCGATCGGGTTCATCTTCCTGTTCACCGTGGGCGGGGTAACCGGCGTGGTACTGGCCAATGCGGGCATCGACCACGTGCTGCACGACACCTATTACGTCGTGGCGCACTTCCACTATGTGCTCTCGCTGGGCGCGGTGTTCGGACTGTTTGCCGGCTGGTACTACTGGTTCGAGAAGATGTTCGGCATCAAGTACAATGAGCGCCTCGGCCAGGCCCATTTCTGGCTGATGTTCGTCGGTTCCAACGTGCTGTTCTTCCCGCAACACTTCCTTGGCCTGCAGGGCATGCCGCGCCGTTACATCGACTATGCGGACGGCTTCTCGACCTGGCACTACTGGTCGTCGGTGGGCTATGCGATCACGCTGGTCGCGACGCTGGTGTTCTTCGTGATGCTGGTCGAGGCCATGGTTCGCCGGCGCAAGGGCGAGGCCAACCCCTGGGGCGAAAGCGCGACAACGCTGGAGTGGACCCTGCCGAGCCCGCCGCCCTTCCACCAGTACAACACGCTGCCGGTGGTGAAGACCGAAGGCGGTCACTAGGCCGCCGCCGGAGACCGGACGGCGACGAAGACGGGATGCCGGCCCTTTCCCTGACGGGGAAGCGGCCGGCATCCGAGCCAAGGACGACATGATGCAAGGCGATGCGCCGACCCTGACCGAAGCGACCGAGGCCGCAGTCTACGCGACGGCGAAGGACTATCTCGACCTGATGAAGCCGCGGATCATGCTGCTGGTCGTGTTCACGGCGGTGGCAGGCCTGGTCGCAGCGCCCGTGGCGATGCATCCGGTCATGGCCGTGGTCAGCATACTGGCGGTGGCCATGGGGTCGGGCGCGGCCGGCGCGCTGAACATGTGGTATGACGCCGACATCGATGCGGTGATGAAGCGGACGCAGACCCGGCCGATCCCGTCGGGCCGGGTGCCGCGTGACGAGGCGCTGGCGCTGGGCATCTTCATGGGCGGGGCGTCGGTCGTGCTGATGTGGATGGCAAGCCATGTGCTGGCGGCCGGCCTGCTGGCGCTGTCGATTGTCTATTATGGCGTCATCTACACCATGGGGCTGAAGCGGCGGACGCCGCAGAACATTGTCATCGGCGGAGCGGCCGGGGCGTTTCCACCGGTGATCGGCTGGGCCGCGGCGACGGGCAGCCTGACGCTGGACGCCTGGATCCTGTTCGCGATCATCTTCCTGTGGACGCCGCCGCACTTCTGGTCGCTGTCGCTGCTGGCGAGCAAGGAGTATGCGAAGGCTGGCGTGCCGATGCTGCCGGTGACGCACGGGGCGCGGCATACGCGCGGGCAGATCCTGCTCTATACGGTGGTGCTGGCGCTGGCGGCGATGGCGCCGGTGGTGACCGGGCTGGGCGGGATGGTTTATGGCGCCGTGGCAGCGGTGACGGGAGCGGTGTTCCTCGCGCTGTCGGTGCGGGTGGCGCGCTCGCGGGCGGGCGAGGCCGATGCGGGGCCGGCTGACCGGAAGGCGGCGGCGTCGCTGTTCGCCTTCTCGATCCTCTACCTGTTCGTCCTGTTCGGGGCCGTTCTGACCGAGCACGGGCTGGGTCTCTACTGGCCGGTGACGGTCTAGGCCGGGGAGGCAGGCAGGATGGATAACGAGCCGGGCGAGACGGAACAGGTGCTGAGCGAGGCGGAATTGGCTGCGCGGAAGCGGCGCAACCTGTGGCTGGCGCTGGCGCTGGGGGCGTTCGTGGTGACCGTGCTTGTGGTGACCATGGTGCGGATCAGCCAGGGCAGCGCGACCATGGCGGATGGAGGCTTCTGATGGCAACGGGCATGTGGCGCACGGCGATGCTGTTTGCGGTGATCCCGGTCGTGATGCTGGGGCTCGCCTTCGCGGCGGACCCGCTCTACGACACCTTCTGCCGGGTGACCGGGTTTGGCGGAACGACGCGGGTGGCGACCGCTTCACCGTCGGAGATTTCCGAGCGGGTGGTGACGGTGCGGTTCGACGCGAATGTCGGGTCTGCACCGCTGAAATTCCGTCCCTTGCAGACCCGCCATGAAATCCAGCTCGGTGCGCATGGGCTTGCCTTTTACGAGGCGACGAACACCTCGACCCGGCCGATCTCGGTGATTGCGAGCTATAATGTCACCCCGCACCGGGCCGGGCCCTTTTTCAACAAGCTGGAATGCTTCTGTTTCGAGGAACGGGTGTTCCAGCCGGGCGAGACCAAGAAGCTGCCGGTGGTGTTCTTCGTCGATCCGGCGCTGGAGGAGAAGGCGCTGAACAAGGACATCCGCACCATCACCCTGTCCTACACCTTCTTCGAGACCGACGATTTCGACGAGGGGCTGCGGCAAGCCGCCCTAGACTGACGCGTTGCCGCAGACGCGGGAAGCGGGATAAGACACCGGTTCACAGACTGACCCTTCGAGACAGAGGCAGCCGGCCATGGCCCATGATGACGTGCGACACGATTACCACCTGGTGAACCCTTCGCCCTGGCCGCTGATCGGCTCGGTGGCAGTGATCACGCTGGCGCTGGGCGGGGTGACCTACATGAAGGGCCTGTTCGGCATGCCCGAGGGGACGCCGTGGCTGATGCTGCTGGGCCTGGCGCTGGTTGCCTGGACGATGATTGGCTGGTGGGGCGAGGTGATCCGCGAGAGCCGGGCGGGTGACCACACCCCGGTGGTGCAGATCGGCCTGCGCTATGGCATGATCCTGTTCATCGCCTCGGAAGTGATGTTCTTCGTGGCCTGGTTCTGGGGCTTCTTCGAATTCGCCATCTTCCACGGCGCCCGGGTCGGCGAGACATGGGACCATACCAATCCGATCTATGCCGAGGGGCTGGCGCGCTTTGCCGACTGGCCGCCGGCGGGCGTGGAGACCTTCGACCCGTTCCACCTGCCGCTGGCCAACACGCTGATCCTGCTGCTGTCGGGGACGACGGTGACCTGGGCGCACCATGCGCTGCAGCATGGCGACCGGGCCGGTTGCCGCAACGGCCTGATCGCGACGATTGCGCTGGGGATGCTGTTCACGGCGCTGCAGGTGGTCGAGTACAGCCATGCGCAGTTCACCTATGACGGCACGCTGTATGGCTCGGCCTTCTTCATGGCGACGGGGTTCCACGGCGCGCATGTGGTGATCGGGACGATCTTCCTGGCAGTCTGCCTGCTGCGGCTGCTGAATGGCGGCTTCACCCCGGAGAAGCATTTCGGCTTCGAGGCGGCGGCCTGGTACTGGCACTTCGTCGACGTGGTTTGGCTGTTCCTGTTCGCCTTTGTCTATGTCACCCCGTTCCTCGTCCTGGGTGGATAGCGCCACGACGGTGGCGTCCCTCGACCTGGCGGGCGGTCGCGTCTAGGAGGGGACGATGCAGTTCCGTCCCTATCCCCTGATGACGATCCTTGGCCTGCTGGGCCTCGGCGTCCTGATCTGGCTGGGCAACTGGCAGTGGGGCCGGTACGCGGAGAAGATCGGCCAGCCGGCCGCCCTGGCTGCCGAGGCGCCCGCCGCGCAGAGGCCGGGGTTCCGGCCGCTGGCAGAGGGCATGGCGCCGCAGTTCGTCTACGGGATCGCCGATGGCGAATCGGTCTGGCGGCGGGTGGTGGCGGCGGTCCGCGCCGATACGGGCGCGCCGGTGCTGCTGGTCACCGATGCGATTGGCGGGGCTAATCCGGTGGATCGCCCCCTGCCGGACACGGCGACGCTCAATGCCATGCCGGTCCGGATCTTCAAGCGGGACTCGCGGCCGTCGGGGCGCGATGACCCGGCCCGCCGGCTCTGGTATGGCTGGGATACCGCCGGGCTGGCGACAAGCCTGGCTCTCTCCGATACGGCCCTTCAGGTGGCCGAGCCGGTCACGCTCACCATTACCAGCGCCGATGACCCCAGCCGCAGCCGGCAGACACCGAACCCCTATGCGGCGCCGCGGCCGATCGATCCGCTTCCGCCGCAGCGCCATTTCGGCTATGCGCTGACATGGTGGGGGCTCGCGGCGGCGCTGGTGGGGGTCTATCTTGCCTTCCACATGGCGCAGGGACGCCTGAGTTTCAGGAGCGGCCGATGAGATATGTCTCGACGCGCGGGCTGGCCGAGCCGGTGGGGTTTCTCGAAGCCTGCCTGGCCGGGCTTGCGCCCGATGGCGGGCTGTATGTTCCCGAAACCTATCCGCAGCTTGCCCCGGCAGGTCGGCAGGAGAGCTATGTCGATCTGGCGGCGCGGATTCTCGGCGCGTTTGCCGGCGATGACCTTGGCGCCGACGAGGTGCGCGGGCTGTGCGAGCGGGCCTATGGCCGGTTTGCCCACGCTGATGTGGCGCCCCTGGTCGCCTGCGGGCCGGGGCACTGGCTGATGGAGCTGCACCATGGCCCGACCCTGGCCTTCAAGGATGTTGCCATGCAGGTCATCGGCGAGCTCTACGGGCTGGCGCTGGAGCGCCGTGGCGAGACGCTGTCGGTCGTCTGCGCGACCAGCGGCGACACGGGCGGGGCCGCCGCCGCCGCCTTTGCCGGCAAGCCGCGCGTCAGCCTGACCATCCTGCATCCGGCCGGTCGGATCTCGCCGGTGCAGCGCCTGTTCATGACCACGACCGGGGCGGAGAACGTGCAGAACATCGCGCTCGACAGCGATTTCGACACCTGCCAGGGCCTCGTGAAAGCCATGTTCGCGGACCGGGCGTTTTCCGGACGGGTGCATCTTTCCGGCGTCAATTCCATCAACTGGGCGCGGATCGCCGCGCAGTCGGTCTATTATGCCGCTGCCCAGCGCCAGCTCGGCCCCGGCCAGCCGATCCGCTTCGTCGTGCCCACCGGCAACATGGGCGACGCCCTGGCCGGCTATGTGGCCGCCCGCTGCGGGCTGCTCGCCGGGCTGGACGTGGTCTGCGCGGTGAATGCCAACCGGGCCCTGGCCGATGTGTTCGAGACGGGACGGATGGCGCGGGGCAAGACCGTGCCGACGCCGAGCCCGGCCATGGACATCACCGTGCCGAGCAATCTCGAGCGGCTGCTGTTCGAGGTCTCCCGCCGGGATGGCGCGGCGGTTCGCGGGCTGTATGAGCGGTTTGCCCAGGCCAGTGAGGTCGAACTGCCGGCGGGGATGGCCGGTGCCCTCGGTTGTACCGGCCTGTCCACCAGCGCCGTCGACGATGCATCCACCCGTGCCGAGATGGCCCGCATCCGGGCTGAAACCGGCTTGCTCGTCTGCCCGCACACCGCGGTCGGCACGGCTGCGGCCCGCCGCCTCCCTGCGTTCGAGGGCGCCAGTGTCGTGCTGGCCACGGCGCACGCGGCAAAGTTTCCCGAAACAGTCGAAGCGGCGACCGGGGAGACACCGGCGCTGCCTGCCCGTTGCGCGGCGCTGCGCGACCGGGCCGAGGTCTTCAGCGAGCTGCCGGCCGAGCTTTCTGCGGTGAAGGCAGCAATCGCCGACCGCGCGGCGGCGATGACCGGGCACTGAGCGGTGCAGCGCGTGCGCCGGGATACGGTGATCCGAACCGCGCGCTGCCTGATCCGGCCGCCCCGCCAGGCTGATTATACGCGCTGGGCCCGGCTGCGCTCGACAAGCCGGGCCTATCTCGAGCCCTGGGAGCCGCGCTGGCCGTCCGATGCGCTGAGCATGGAGGACTGGAAACGGCGCATGCGGGCCTGGCGTGAGGGCTGGGACTCCGACCGCTTCTACGTGTTCTTCATCTTCGACACAGGGCTGGCCGACCTGGTCGGCGGGGTGTCGCTGAGCCACGTGCGGCGGGGGCCGGCACAGGCTGCCTCGCTGGGCTACTGGATGGGCGAGGCGCATGCGGGCCACGGGCTGATGCGCGATGCGGTGCACGCGCTCTGCAACTGGGCCTGGTCGGTGCTCGACCTCGAACGGATCGAGGCGGCGACCGTGCCGGAGAATACCCGATCGCAACGGGTGCTGAGCGCTTGCGGCTTCGTCCGCGAGGGTTTTGCCCGCGAGTTTCTCGAAATCGCCGGTATCCGCCGCGATCACGTTCTCTATGCGCGGCTGCGCGAGGGTCCGGCGGACGGGGACGGGCAATGAGCGCGCTGGGGGTCGAGGCCTGGTTCCAGCCGATCATCGCACTGGCCAGCGGACGGCTGGCCGGGTTCGAGGCGCTGGCGCGTCCGGCCGGCGGCGGCGTGGTGACCGATGGCGCCTGGCTCGGCGAAGGCGGACTGGCCGAGACCATGCTGACGCAGGCGGCGCGGGCGCTGGCGACCTGGCAGCGCCTGCCAGGCGGTGACGCGCTGTGCGTGCATGTCAACCTGACCAGCGATGATCTTCGCCTCGCCCACCTGCCGGACATGGTCACCACGCTGCGTCAGCGGCACGGGTTCGAACCGGGCGTCCTGGTGCTCGAGATCACCGAACAGCTGCCGATTGCCGACATGGCCGCCGCAACGGGGATGTTGCAGGCGGTGCGCGCGGCCGGGGCGCGGCTGGTGCTGGACGATTTCGGCTCGGGCTATTCCTCGCTGGCCTGGCTGCACGACCTGCCGGTGGACGGGCTGAAGATCGACGGCGAACTGACCGGGAGGCTGGGCTCGGCGCGCGGCAACATCATTCTCGACCATGTGGTCCGGCTCGGCCATGCGCTCGGCCTGTGCATCACCGCGGAGGGGGTCGAGACGGCCGGGCAGGGGCGCATGCTGCAGGCCCTCGGGGTCGACCAGGTGCAGGGCTTCGTGTTTGGCCGGCCGATGGCCGCGCCAGAGGCGCTGGAGCGGGTGCGCCGCGACGGCGTGGCCGGGGATGCAGGCTGATGGCGCGGGCGCCGGACGGCGGTGAGGGGCCGGGTTGGCCTGGCAAGGGCGGATCTGGCAAGGGCGGGGGCGGCGACTGGCTCGCCTGGCTGCCGGAACGCCTGCGGACCCGCGATCGCCGGGGCGGCGTGGGGATCGCCGTCCTGGCTGGGGTATTCATCGCGGCTGGCCTGTGGCGGGCGGTCGATGCACCGGTCTGGGTGCTGGCGGCGACCGGGCTGCTGCTCGCCTGGGCGGCCTGGATCGACATGGAGTCCTGCCGGTTGCCGGACGGGCTGACCGTGCCCCTGTTCGCCGTTGCCATGGCGCATGCGGCGCTGGGCGGGCAGGCAGCGTTCATCGCAGGCGTGTTCGGCGCCGTGCTCGGCTACAGCGTGATGCGCCTGGCGGGCGCGTACATGGACTGGCGCCTGAAAGGGGCGTTCATGATGTTCGGCGATGCCAAGCTGATGGCGGGGCTGGGCGGGCTGGCCGGCTGGGAGAACCTGCCGGCGCTGTTGCTGGTCAGCGCGCTGACCGGGCTGGCCGAGGCCGGGGTGCGCGGCTGGCTCGGCCGGCAGCGGATGGAGAACGGGGCGGTGAGTTTCGGTCCGCACCTGGCGCTGGGCTTTGTGGCGGTGTGGCTGTTCGGGGCAGGCGAGGCGCTGCAGGTCATGCTGGAGGTGCCGGTGCCCGTTGGCGCGGTCTCGCTGCTGCGGGGGGGGCCGTGAGCGGCGCTCCGGGCCGGCTCCTGAATTTCTTGTCACATTAATGTAATATCAGTTTCACACAAGTGTCGCTCACGGAGGTTAATGGGCAAGGGCGACTGGTAGGGGCCAGTCCTCCAACCTAGCGGGGTTCCCATGAAGTTTCGTCACGCCGTAAGCCTTTTCGCCATTTCGCTCGCTGCTGCCTGCAGCTCGGGCGACGATATCGCCTCACCGGGGCCGACTCCGGCGCCCGCTCCGGCGCCTGCCCCGGCACCCACGCCGGCACCGACGCCCACTCCGACACCGACGCCCACGCCGACCCCGACACCCACGCCGACTCCGACCGCGTGTGTGGAAGGCCTGACCGAAGGCGATCCGCTTGGCGACCTCACGGTGTGCGAAGTGACCGGTACGATCGAAGGCGATTTCACCATTCCGGCCCAGGCTGACACCGTGTACCGGCTGGTTGGCCGCGTGAATGTCGGCATCGATGTCGGCGCCGATGGCGCAACGGCAGGCGGTGTGGCCTCCACGCTGACCATCGAGCCCGGCGTGACCCTGTTCGGCGAGAGCGGCGATGATTTCCTCGTCGTCAACCGTGGCTCGCAGATCAATGCGGCCGGCACGGTGGACGCGCCGATCATCATGACCAGCCAGGCTGACCTCGAGCGCCAGGCAGATGCAGATCCGGCCAATGACCTCGGCGGCGACGCGATCGGCGAGTGGGGCGGCGTGGTGATCCTCGGCGACGCGCCGATCAACCGCTGCAACACCGAAGCGACGCCGGGCACGGTGGATTGCGAGAACATCGTTGAGGGTGTGACCAATCCCGAAGCGCTTTATGGCGGTGCGGATGCGACCGACAGCAGCGGCACCATCCGCTACCTGCAGGTGCGCTTCGCCGGCAACCCGATTGCGGCCGGCAACGAGTTGAACGGCATCACGCTGGGCGGCATTGGTTCGGGCACCACGTTCGAGTTCATCCAGGTGCACAACAACTCCGACGATGGCGTGGAGTATTTCGGCGGCACGGTGAACACGAAATACCTCGTGCTGACGGGCAATGACGACGACTCCATCGACACTGACAACGGCTTCAACGGTTCGATCCAGTACGGAATCGTGATCCAGCGCGAAGCCGGCGGCGACAACCTCGTGGAAGCCTCGAGCGTGGCCCCGGGCACAGCGCCGCTGTCGGATGCGAAAGTGTCCAACATCACGGCGATCGGCAATGCCGGCGGTAACGGCCTGCGGCTGAACACCGGTACGGTCGGCACCTACGTGAACAGCGTGTTTGTCGAATCCAACGAGTGCTTCCGCTACCAGGACAGCGCCGGTGACGGCGTGGCCGGGTTCATCGAGGGGGCCGATCCGGCGTTCCGCTCGGTCCTGTTCGACTGCGCCGCGGGCCTGTTCAGCGACGACTCCGACGGTGTGACCGCGCAGGCGGCCTTCGATGCCGATCCGAACAACTCGCTGGATGTGCCGAACTCGCTGGCCTCGGGTGTCTTTCCCGGCCCGAACGAGCTCGATGTCGCGACCTTCGATGTGACGACGCTGTCGCCCGAACTCGAGGCGGTGGACTACATCGGCGCCTTCGCCCCGGACGAGACCGAGACCAACAACTGGGCTGCAGGCTGGACCTTCGCCCTGTTCGAGGACACTGGCTGCCCGGCCGGGACGTCGGAAACCGGTTTCGAGATCAATGACACCCGCGTCTGCCGTCTCACCGGCACGATCACTGACGATGTCCGCCTGACCCGCGGCAATGTCTACGAACTGGATGGCCGGGTGAATGTCGGGGTCGATATCGGTTCCGGTGGCGGCGCGCCGGGCGGCGATCCCGCCTCGCTGACCATCGAATCCGGTGTGACGGTCTACGGCACCAGCGGTGACGACTTCCTGGTGGTGACCCGTGGCTCGCAGATCTTCTCCAACGGCACGCCGACATCGCCGGTGGTGTTCACCTCGGAGGATGACCTGACCGGTACCGGTGAGCGCGCCGATGCAATCGGCGAGTGGGGCGGCGTGGTGATCCTTGGCGACGCGCCGATCAACCGCTGCAACACAGAAGCGACGCCGGGCACGGTGGATTGCGAGAACATCGTTGAGGGTGTGACCAATCCCGAAGCGCTTTATGGCGGTGCGGATGCGACCGACAGCAGCGGCACCATCCGCTACCTGCAGGTGCGCTTCGCCGGCAACCCGATTGCGGCCGGCAACGAGTTGAACGGCATCACGCTGGGCGGCATTGGTTCGGGCACCACGTTCGAGTTCATCCAGGTGCACAACAACTCCGACGATGGCGTGGAGTATTTCGGCGGCACGGTGAACACGAAATACCTCGTGCTGACGGGCAATGACGACGACTCCATCGACACTGACAACGGCTTCAACGGTTCGATCCAGTACGGAATCGTGATCCAGCGCGAAGCCGGCGGCGACAACCTCGTGGAAGCCTCGAGCGTGGCCCCGGGCACAGCGCCGCTGTCGGATGCGAAAGTGTCCAACATCACGGCGATCGGCAATGCCGGCGGTAACGGCCTGCGGCTGAACACCGGTACGGTCGGCACCTACGTGAACAGCGTGTTTGTCGAATCCAACGAGTGCTTCCGCTACCAGGACAGCGCCGGTGACGGCGTGGCCGGGTTCATCGAGGGGGCCGATCCGGCGTTCCGCTCGGTCCTGTTCGACTGCGCCGCGGGCCTGTTCAGCGACGACTCCGACGGTGTGACCGCGCAGGCGGCCTTCGATGCCGATCCGAACAACTCGCTGGATGTCGCCAACACGCTGACCGGAACCTTCATCAACGGTACGGCCGAGACGGCGGTGACCCCGTTCGATGTGACGACGCTGTCACCTGATCTCGAAGCGGTCGATTATATCGGCGGCGTGAAGGATGCGAACGACACCTGGTGGCAGGGCTGGACCTGCGGCCTCGAAGCCGACAAGCCCTGCTAGGGTTTGCCACACGACCGGCCTGCGCGCTTTTCCGGCGCGCAGGCCACCTTGTATTTTCCCGATCCCCTTGGCGTAGCGATAACGGTCTGGCCGGGGACACTGAACATGACAGGCTGAGCCATGACGTTTTCCGCGCTTTCCCGACCCTTGCTGGCCTCCACGGCCATGGTCCTCGTTATTTCCCCGCTGGCGGCGGGGCAGGAGCAGGAGACGGAGCCTGCGGGAGACGAGGTTCGCGAACTCCAGACGGTGATCGTTCGCGGCGAATTCATTCCGGAGCCGCAGCGACAGACGTCCCAGGTGGCGTCCTTCCTCTCGAATGAAGACCTGCTGCGCCAGGGCGATGCGAATGCGGCCCTGGCCCTGACGCGCCTCAGCGGTCTCAGCGTGGTGGATGAGAAGTTCGCCTATGTCCGCGGACTTGGCGACCGGTACTCCGTCGCCCTGCTGAACGGCTCCCCCCTGCCGAGCCCCGAGCCGCTCCGCCGGACGGTTCCGCTCAATCTCTTCCCGTCGAACGTGCTTGACGGCGCCGCGGTGCAGAAGACCTACTCGGCCAATTATCCGGGCGAGTTCGGCGGCGGCATCATCGATCTGAAGACCGTCAAGATGCCGCGCGAGAATTTCCTCGATATCAAGGTTGGCACTGGGTATAATTCGGTAACGACAGCATCGTCGGGTCTCTATGTTTTCGGCGATGACCTCGACTGGACGGGCTATGATGATGGCCTGCGTGACATTCCCGGGCCCATCTCGGCGGCGATCTCCTCGGGAACGCGGCTTCGGGACCTTTCGCCTGCGGAACTGGAAGCGGCTGGCGAAAGCCTCGTGAACACGCCGCTGAATGTGATCCAGCGCGGCGAGCTGGGCCCGACGGTTTCCGGTTCGGTCGACGGTGGTCTCGTGCTTGATCGCGGAGATGTGGAAATCGGCCTGATCGGTGTTGCGGGCTATGACCAGGACTGGACGATCCAGGAGGCAACCCGGCAGTTCCAGCGCGGAAACGTGCTTGGCGATGACATCGTGTCCACGGAAACCGCGCTGGACGTGACATGGAACGGGCTTGGTTCGGGCACGCTCATCTGGGGCGGGCAGGAGATCCAGGCGACCGGTTTCTATGTTCACACGACGACCAAGGAAGCCCAGATCGATGAGGGCGACGTCTTCGACCGGAGCGAGGCCATATTCACCGAATCGAGCGGCTGGTTCGAGCGTGAACTGGTCTTTGGCCAGCTGAACGGGCTGCACGAATTCGGCGATATCAGCCTCAACTGGCAGGGCTCTCTCTCGCAGTCGACGCGCGATGCGCCGTATGAGCGCACGCTGCGCCGGCTCGTCAATGAGAATGGCCAACCGGCCTATCTGCAGGAGAACAGCAACTCCATCCGCTTTTCCGAGGTGACCGATGACGTCACAGGGCTTGCCGGCGGCGGGGCGTATGCGTTCAATCTCGGGCGCCGTGAGTTCGAAGCCTCGGCCGGTGCCGACTATTCCAAGACAGAGCGCCGCTACGATTTCCTTCAACTCCGGTTTTCCGACGGCAATGCCCTGGCGCCAGACGTTGAGATCGCCCGCCCGGATTTCCTCTTCGGTCCCGACAATATCGGATCGGGCGGATCGGCGAGCAGCTTCGTCCTCGAGGAAGTCGTGGAGGACACCGACTCCTATGAGGGCGAGCTCGAGATCACGTCGGGCTTCGTCCAGCTGGAAGGCGACCTTCTCGATTATGTCGAGGCGACCGCGGGCGTGCGTTACGAAGAGGCCACCCAGTCGGTGTTCACCTTCGACCGCTTCGGCAATATCGGCGTGGAGCAGGAACTGGCCAATGATTATGTCCTGCCAGCCGTCACGGTGAACTGGAACTTTGCCGAGGACCTGCAGTTCCGCCTGGGCTATTCCCAGACGATCACGCGGCCGCAATTCCGCGAACTGGCCCCTGCGCGGTTCTTCGATCCCGATACGGAGCGGACCTATCGCGGGAACAGTGGCCTGGTTGATAGTGAGCTGACCAATTACGATGCCCGGCTGGAGTATTATCTTGGCCGCAACCAGTTCGTCACACTTGCCGGTTTCTTCAAGGAAATCGACAACCCGATCGAGGAAGTCCAGTTCGAGACATCGACATTCGTGTTCGAGACAACCTTCATCAACTCGCCGAAAGCGGAGCTGTTCGGCGGGGAGATCGAATACCGGACCCGTTTCGGTGTTCCGCTGCCGGGTGAATTCTTCGCCGATCGCGAGGGGATATTCTCGATCAACTACACCTACACCAATTCCGAGGTGCAGGCCTCGGAAGGCGATCAGATCGTCAACCCGTTCTCGCAGCAGCTGCAGGACGCCACGCTGTTCGGTCTGGACGGCGAGCAGCTGCAGGGCACACCCGAGAACATCCTCAACCTGCAGCTCGGCTGGGAAAGCGATGCAGAACAGCTGACCCTTCTGGTGAACTGGGTCGATGACCGGATCCTTCAGCGCGGTTTCGGCTCGGGGAACGCCGAACTTCCCGACATCATCGAGGAACCGGGGGTGCAGCTCGACCTTGTCTATAACAGGGAAATCGCTGTGGGTGACCGGGCAGTCTCGCTGGGCCTCAGCGCGCGTAACCTGCTCGATGAGCAGCATGCGGAATTCCAGCAAAGCTCCGGCGATCTCGGGCGAACCGAGTTCAACACCTATGACCGCGGCGTGTCCGTGTCGGCGAGCGTCACGGCCAAGTTCTAGGCGACACGGGGCATTGCCGGGGGGAGGTGGCGCGTTCATTGCTTCCTTCACCTGCCCCGGCGATCTCCGACCTTGTCCGAAGCGTTAACTTGCCGGGCGGGCGCCTTTGTCGGTATGCCGGTGGGCGAGTTGCAGCCGGATGAAGGGAAGACGTGACAGGTGACCATGGCGACGGTCCTGCCAAATATTGACGGGCCGCGTCTTGCGAGCTGGCTCGGCCTTGCTGTGTCGCTCGCCGCCGTGGCGTGGCTGGCGGTGTCGGCAGCCATCATGGTGTGGACGTTTGCGGTGGGCCCCGACAGCCTGGTCCGGGTCCGCACCGATGCCCCGGGCCAGCGGGCAGCCGCGGTGAATGCCGATTATTCCATCCTGGCGCGGGTGACGCCCTTCCGCTCCGGCCTGCCAGCCGGTGCGTCGCCGTCCTCGCCGGAGGGGCCGGGCAGCCGGGCGGTCGAGGCGATCGCCGAGGAAGAGCTCGCCGATGTCGAGGAAACGACGCTGGATCTGGTGTTGCATGGCCTGATCAAGGAAGGCGAGAACGGCGGGCATGCCTTCATTTCCGTCGGCGGCGGGCCGCAGACCGCCTATGGCGTGGGCGAAGAGCTGAACGGAACGAAAGGGGTGACGCTCGAGCGCATCCGGGTGAATTCGGTCCTGCTGCGCCGGGAGGGTGAACTGGAAAGCCTGACCTATGGCCAGCGCGATTCGGCGATCACCACGCTCTCGGCCGTTTCGAGCCTTGATGGCAGCGACCGCGACGGCCCGACCAGCGGGGACGCCGGTGAAGACGAGCGAGCGGCGC
>CAZDMQ010000067.1:0-17751 GCA_964506685.1 uncultured Hyphomonadaceae bacterium
GTTGGAGTTTCATTTGGCCGTTCCAGATCCATATCTGATTTTCGCCGATGCCGGACAGATCGTTGCGGCGATCGGCCCGTGCATCCACCAGCCGAGCTACGAAGTGGGGCCGGAATTCCGCGACCGCTTCCTTGCGGCCTCGGCCGGCACCGAGAGCTTTTTCCGGGCCGGAGCCGGGGACCGGTTCCATTTCGACCTGCCGGGCTATATCGCCGACCGGCTGCTGCGGTCCTGCGGGCTGGCCGCCGTGGAGACGATCGGCCACGACACCTGCGCACTGGAAGCGCGCTACTTCTCGAACCGGCGACGGAACAAGGCGGGGCTGCCCGACTATGGCCGAAATGCATCGGTCATCATGAGAGTGCCGTAGGCGGAGTAATCGGGCGAAGAGAATCGTTGCGCAGGCGTAATCCTTGGGGGACAAGCAGGCCGTCGCCCGCATCCTCATCGCCATTGCCGGACCCTGTCGCCATGAAGCTCCTCTCCTGCAACGCCAACCTCCCCCTTGCCGAAGCCATCGCCGACTATCTCGACGTGCCGCTGACCGAACGCCGGATCGACCGGTTCGCCGACAATGAGATCTTCGTGCGGATCGCCGAGAATGTCCGCGGCGAGGACGTCTACGTGATCCAGTCGACGTCCTTTCCGGCCAATGACAACCTGATGGAGCTGCTGATCTGCTGCGATGCGCTGTCGCGCGCCTCGGCCCAGCGGATCACGGCGGTCATTCCCTATTTCGGCTATGCCCGCCAGGACCGCAAGACCGACGGCCGGACCCCGATTTCGGCCAAGCTGGTGGCCAATCTCATCTCCACGGCTGGCGCGGACCGCGTCCTGACCATGGACCTGCATGCCGGCCAGATCCAGGGCTTCTTCGACGTGCCGACGGACAATCTCGTGGCCGCGCCCGTCATGGAAGCCGATATTCGCGAGCGCAACGGGCTCGACAGCCTGATGATCGTCTCGCCGGATGTCGGCGGCGTGGTCCGGGCGCGGGCGCTGGCTGACCGCCTCGGCTGCGAGATCGCCATTGTCGACAAGCGGCGGCCGAAGGCGGGCGAAAGCGAGGTGATGAACATCATCGGCGACGTGGACGGGCGCGATCTCGTCATGGTCGACGATATCTGTGACAGTGGCGGCACGCTCTGCAACGCGGCGGCTGCCCTCAAGGCGCGCGGGGCGCGGTCGGTCCGCGCCTATGTCACCCATGGCGTGTTCTCGCGCGAGGCGATCAAGCGGATCGAGGCCAGCGAGCTCGACGAGATCGTCGCCTGCGACACGATCCGCCACCGCGACGAGGACACCCGCTCGCCGAAGCTGCGCGTGCTGTCGGTATCGGCCCTGCTCGGCGAAGCCATCCGCCGCATCGCCAACAAGGAAAGCGTCTCGAAGCTGTTTGATTAGGGCAGACATCGCACAAGGACGCGCTCCATGGCATCGCCCTTTCGACGGCCTGCAGGATAGCCTGTCCCTGCAGGGCGTCCTCTGGCCGTTTGAGTGGGTTGCGCTCGCCCTGCTTTGCCATACGCAGTTGTGCAGGGAGAAAAAGCGCGGATCCGGTGCAACGATACGCGCCGGCGAGCCGTCCCGGCACGCCACGACCTGGTCGATCGGCGTGCCCGGCAACAGCTATTCCTGCTCGGTTGGCGAGATCGGGCGCGGCTGGTCTCGGCGTCCCGGCCTAGCCCACGAATTCTCTCACATTTCTAGCAACTTCAACGAATGTGGGATAATCGCCGCGTATCAACGTTCCGACTTGCCGGTAGCTTCGGGTTTTCAGGACCGGCGCTCGGCACCCGCGAGCCGCTGCAGCTGCGGGCGGAGGTGCAGGAAACCGCGATAGGCGCGCTCGGCGAGCCACAGCAGCGGCGGGACGCGCAGTAGCTGGCCAAGCGGCGCGAGCCAGGGAATCTGGCGATACACGACGGCAAAGGCCGCTGCGCCCGAGACGACGGGGCGCCCCCGCTCCCGGGCGTGGAACCGCGCGAGCAGGTCTGTCCGCTCGACAGGGCAGGCCGCGGCTGCGTCCGGTGGTGAGACATCGACGAAGCGGATCCGCCTGCGCCGGTCTAGCCGCTGCAGGAGGGCGATCTCGCGGCGGCAGAGCGGGCAGGCGCCATCATACCAGACTGTCACATTGCTCATGCCACCGAAATGGTGGCCACACGGCGCTCCGGCGAAGCGGCATGCGGGCGCACCCGTCGCTTGCCTTCGCCTGGCCGCCCCTGTAAGACCCGGCGCTCAGGAAACGTCGGCGCAAGGCCGGTCGTGTCAGGCTGTCACCTCCCCCGTCACGGGCGAGGCGGACTTCAGGGCGAAGGAAAGCACAGAACACATGTCGACAACCATCGAATTCAATGTCGAAGTCCGCGACCGCGTGGGCAAGGGCGGCGCCCGCGAGGCCCGGCGCAATGGCAAGGTGCCCGGCGTGCTCTATGGCGGCGGGCAGGACCCCGTGCCGATCAGCCTGCGCCTCAATGAGGTGATCAAGGCGATCAATACCGGCCAGTTCCTGTCCTCCACCGCGACCCTGATCCACAAGGGTGACCGCCAGCTGGTCATCCCGCAAGACATCCAGCTGCATCCCGTCACCGACCTGCCCGTGCATGTCGACCTCTACCGCGTCAGCGCGAAACAGCGGATCAAGGTCGAGGTACCGGTTCACTTCGTCAACGAGGACAAGTGTCCGGGGATCAAGCGCGGCGGCGCGCTCAATGTGGTGCGTCACGCGGTCGAGCTCGAAGTGCCGGCCGGCCGTATTCCCGATTCGCTGGAAGCCGACCTCGGCACGCTGGAGATCGGTGACAATGTGAAGATCTCCGACATCAGGCTGCCGTCCGACGCCGAACCGACCATCACCGACCGCGATTTCACCATCGCCACGATCACCGGCCGCATGGCATCCGCCGCCAAGACCGACGAGGCCGAAGAGGACGAAGAGGAACCCGAGGCCTGAAGCAACGGTCCGGAGTGAAACGATGGAGCAGCGCTTTGGTGCCCGGCGGCGGCGCACTGCGGCTGGCCGGGGCCGGGCTCAGGGAAGGGCTCAGGTTCCGTCCAGTTTGATGTCGGGGACCGGGGTGAAAAAGGGACGACCCAGCCATGCTGATCCTCGTCGGCCAGGGCAATCCTGGCGAGAAATACGCTGGAAACCGGCACAATCTCGGTTTCATGACGCTCGACGCCATCGCCGCAGCGCACGGCTTCGGGCCCTGGCGGTCGCGCTTCTCCGGTCTCGTCAGTGAGGGCACCGTCGAGGCCGGCCCGGTCCGGCACAAGCTCCTCCTGCTCAAGCCGCAGACCTTCTACAACGAGACCGGCCGGGCGGCGGGCGAGGCTGTGCGGTTCTACAAGCTCGGCGCCGATGCGGTGACGGTGTTCCATGATGAGATCGACCTGGCTCCCGGCCGGGTCCGGGTGAAACGCGGCGGCGGGCATTCGGGCAATAACGGCGTCCGCTCACTGATCGCCCATCTCGGTCCGGAGATCCGGAGGGTCCGGCTCGGTGTCGGCCATCCCGGCGCAAAGGACCAGGTCATGCCGCATGTCCTCTCCGATTTCCCGAAGGCCGAACTCGACTGGGTTCATGCCCTCATTGCGGCCTGCGCCCGCGCCCTGCCGTTTCTCGTCGCCGGCGAGGATGAGCGCTACCAGACAGAGGTGCTCCGGCTGGCGCCGGCACCGAAGGGCGACCCGCGGAAACCGGCCAGCGGGCCCGACGGCCCGGCCTGATCGGCCCGGCCTGATTGGCTTGGCCTGATCGGCTTGGCCTGAGCTGCACGCCTGACCCGTCCGGGAGCGGTCACTGCGGATGCGGCCTATTGCGGCATCTGGCTCTGGAACTGGGCGAGGTCGAAATAGTCCCGCCACCTGGCGAGCTTGCCTTCGTCATTCCACTCGAACGTGCCCATCACCCTGAGCGCCATGGACCGGCCATTGGTGAAGGTGAACCGGTCAACCCGTTCGGTGAGCACCACGCCGGCGCCGGTTTCGGCAATGTGCAGGGTCTCCCAGTCCACCTCATCTGACAACCCGATGAAGGCCGTGATGCCGGCGCGCAGCGCGTCCCGGCCGATCATCGGGTCCATGGGGATGTTGTGATACACGATATCCGGCGCCGCCATGTCGACAATGGCCTCGATATCCTTCGCTTCCCATGCGGCGATGAACGCAAGCGTCCGCTCGGTATTCGTGGTCATGGCGGCTTCCCTTTCGGTCAGTGTCTGGGCCGCTTGTCGTACAGGACGTTGAGATTGACCACCCCGCGCATCAGGATCGAGGGCAGGTAGATGAGATCGCCCTTGCTCTCGTCGAGCCGCAGATTGTCCAGACGGTCCAGCAGGATGGGGAAGGCGGTGGCCATTTCCTTGCGCGCAAGCTGGGCGCCGAGGCAGGTATGGATCCCGGCCCCGAAGGCGAGATGGTCGCCGGCATTCTCGCGGGTGATGTCGAACTGGTCAGGATCGTCGAATTTCGCCGCATCCCGGTTGGCCGAGCCGTAGCGCAACAGGATGAGGTCGCCGGCCTTCACCGGCAGCCCGCCGATCTCGGCGTCCTCGGTTGCGACCCGCCACATGTTGTTTGTGGGCGACAGGTAGCGCAGGCTCTCTTCCACGAGGTTGGCGGTATGGCCCGGATCGGACCGCGCCATCTCATACTGGTCGGGATTGGCGAGCAGGAACTTGATGCCGGCGGTGATGGTGTGGGCGGTGGTCTCGTTTCCCGCCACCAGCAATTGCTGCAGGATGGAGAGCAGTTCGGGATACTCCATCTTGCGGGCGTCGCCCTCCTCGGCGAGGTCGGCATGCACGAGGTCGGAGATCACGTCATCGCCGGGATTGGCGCGTTTCTCCTCGATCACCCCGATGAAGTATTTCTGGAAATCGACGATCTGGCGGGCGGCCCACAGCCGGGTCGGCTTGTCGGCGACCCCGGAAAGCTGCGCGATGAAGGCGTTGGACCAGCCCTCGAAGGTCGCGAACTTGTCGCGCGGCACACCCAGCGCATCGGAGATAACATACATGGGCAGCTTGGCGGCAAAGCCCGATTTGAACTCGCAGCCGCCCTCGGGCATCGCGTCGATCAGGTCGTGGACGAGGTCGCCGACATATTCGGTCATCTTCAGCACGCGCTTGTAGGTGAAGGCCTTCATGGCGAGCTTGCGGTAGCGGGTGTGTTCGGGCGGGTCGGCAGTGAGCATGGTGTCGACCACGGCAAGGCCCTCGCTCATGATCGCGATTTCCTCGGGGTCGGGCGCGTTGATCCCGCCCGCCCGCAGCCGTTCGCCGAACTTGTTGGAGAAGATGCGCGGCTTGGTATTGACCTCGCGGACAAGGTCATAGGTGGCGACCATGATCACGCCGGATTTGGGATCGCGATAGACCGGCGCTTCGGCCCGCGTGCGGGCATAGAAGGGGTAGGGGTCCTGCAGGAAGGTGGCATCGAACGTGTCGACGGCCTCGATCGGGGCGGTCAGCGGATCGGGGCGGTCGGGCGTGTCGGCGGTCTGGACGGTGTCAGCCATGGCTGGGCTCCTTGGGCTGGATCAGGCGAGAAAGCCGCCATCGACGGGGATCTCTCCGCCGGTGGTGAAACTCGACTCGTCGGAGGCGAGAAAGACGATGGCGTTGGCCGGCTCCTCGGGGCGGCCGAGGCGTTTCAGAGGGTGGACGTCGGCAAATCCGGTGATCACATCCTCGCGGGTGGCGCCGGCGGCCTCGCCGGCGGCGACGTAGCGCTCGACCATCTCGGTATGGATGGCGCCGGGCAGGATGCAGTTGGCGCGGATGTCATAGCCCTGTTCAGCGCAGTGCAGCGCGACCGACCGGGTCAGCAGCCGCACCCCGCCCTTGGAGGCGGAATAGGCCGGGAAGATCGCCCCGGAGCGGACCCCGAGCGTCGAGGCCACGTTGATGATCGACCCGCCCGTCCCGCCCCTGAGTGCGGCGACACCGTGTTTCGAGCCGAGGAAGACCCCGTCGAGATTGATTGCGAGGGTGTGGCGGAAGGCTTCGAGATCGATCTCCTCGATCGTGCCGGGAATCGAGACGCCGGCGGAATTCACCACCGTTGTCGCCCCGCCCATGCCGTCGGCGCGGGCGAAGATCGCGTCCCAGTCGCCCGGCTCGCGGACATCAAGGCGGACCCAGTCTGCCGCAGCGCCGAGTTCCTCCGCCAGGCTGGCAAGCCGGTCGGTGTCGATGTCGCCCAGCACGACGCGCGCGCCCTCCTCGACAAAGCGGCGCCCGGTGGCTGCGCCGATGCCGCTTGCACCGCCCGATATCACGGCGATCTTTCCTTCCAGCCTGCCGGTCATGGACCCGCTTCCTCCCGCTCGTCCTGTCTGTCCCACCGTTAAAACAAAACGATCTGACTTTAACAAGCAGGCTTGACTTTTTTTGTCGGGCTCAGCTTAGTCGGGGCTGGTTGTGACGTGGCGAGGACAGTCCGCGCACGGCCGGGCATGTCCGCCGGGGCCATGCCGCAAGCCCACCTGGAGCGGGCGAGGGGAGGAGAGCGAAGCATGCAGATCCGCGATACCCGACATGCGCTGCGATCCCGTTGTCGCGGGCGGGGGCGGCCCTGATGGCGGTGGACGAGCTGACCGGACGGACAGCGGTTGTCACCGGCGGAGGCCGGGGGCTCGGCCTGGCCATGAGTACGGCCCTGGTCGGGGCGGGCGCGAACGTGGTGCTGACCGGGACCAATGCCGCGCGCGGCGAGGCGGCAGCGGCCGAACTCGGCGAGCGGGCGGTGTTCGTACGCCAGGATGTCGCCCAGGCCGCGGACTGGCCCGCCGTGATGGCAACTGTCCGCGAGCGGTTCGGCGATCTCGACATCATGGTTGCAAATGCCGGTATCAACACCCCGGTCAGGCCTATGGCGGAGATGAGCCTCGCAGAGTTCCGCCAGCAGAACGAGATCAACCTCAAGGGCGCCTACCTGGCGCTGCAGCATGCGGTCGAGGCGATGCGGGCCCATGGCCGGGGCGGGTCGGTCATCCTCATTTCCTCCGTGATGGGCCGGATCAGTGCGCCCATGTACACCCATTATTCGGGCAACAAGGCCGGGGTGCGCCTGCTTGCCAAGGCCGCCGCCCTGGAGCTCGGCCCCGAGCAGATTCGCGTGAACGCGGTGCTGCCGGGGATCACCAGGTCCGACATGACAGCGGATTTCGACGAAGCCGCCATGGCGCCGGTGCTGATTCCGCTGAAGCGCTTCGGCGAGGCCGGCGAGGTGGCCGACACGGTCCTGTTCTGCGCGTCTGACCGGTCGAAATTCATGACCGGCGCGGAGCTGGTCATTGATGGGGGGCTGCTGACGCGATGACACCGATAGCGGAACTTTCCGGCAAGGTCGCGATCATCACCGGCGCGACGAAGGGCATGGGCCGGGCGACGGCGGTGCTGTTCGCGCAATCCGGGGCGAAGGTCGTCGCCACCGGCCGCAACGCCGAAGACGGCGCCCGGACCGAGGCGCTGATGGGTGGCGCCGCGACGGGTGGCGGCGAGGGCGTCTTCGTCCGCCAGGACGTGACCTGCGAAGCGGACTGGGCCCGCGTCACCGACACCGCAATGACCCGCTTCGGCGGGCTCGACATCGTCGTCAACAATGCCGGCGTGTTCATGGTGAAGCCCCTCGCCGAGACCACCGAGGCCGATTTCGACTGGATCTACCGGACCAATGTCGAGGGTACCTGGCTCGGCATGAAGCATGGCATGGCGGCCATGGTCCGCACCGGGCGCGGCGGGGCGATCGTCAATGTCTCCTCGCTGATGGGCCAGGTCGGCTATCCCGGCGCGACGGCCTATTGCGCGACCAAGGGCGCCATTGCCGGCATGACCAGGGCCGCCGCCCTCGAAGGGGGCGAATACGACCCGCCGATCCGGGTCAATTCGCTGCATCCAGGGGTGATCTGGACCGAGATGATCACCAGCCAGTTCGGTGACGACGAGGCGCTTAAGACCGCCTTTGCCGAGGACACCCCGCTCCGGATCATCGGCCTGCCCGAATACATGGCCGACGCCATCGCCTACCTCGCCTCAGACCAGTCCAGCTATATCACCGGCACCGAGCTGACCGTCGATGGCGGGCGCGGCGCGGACTGAGACGACGAGCGGCAACGACAGACACCACAAGAGGGAAGGGACACCGGAGAGACCATGCAGTTGCAGATGAGCCGAGACGAGCTGACCCGCGCCTACCGGCGCATGTCGGCCATCCGCCAGTTCGAGGAGCGGGTGGAGAAGGAGTTCGCACAGGGTAACATTCCGGGCTTTGCCCATGTCTATCTCGGCCAGGAGGCGTCCGGTGTCGGCATCTGCCATGACCTCACCGATGAGGACTGGATCGGCTCGACCCATCGCGGCCATGGCCACTGCCTCGCCAAGGGCTGCGACATCGGGCCGATGATGCTGGAGATCATGGGCAAGGCCGGCGGGCTCTGCAATGGCAAGGGCGGGTCCATGCACATTGCCGACTTCGACAAGGGCATGCTCGGCGCAAACGCGATCGTCGGCGGCTCGCCGCCCATCGCTGTTGGCGCCGCCCTCACCCAGAAGGTGCAGAAGACCGGGCGGGTCGCCGTGGCCTTCGGCGGTGATGGCTCGTCGAACCAGGGCACCACCTTCGAGGCGATGAACATGGCCGTGGTGCTGAAGGTGCCGGCGATCTTCGTGATCGAGGACAATGGCTATGGCGAGCACACCGCCCGCAGCTATGCGGTGGGCGCCCCCTCCATCGCCGAGCGGGCCGCAAGCTTCGGCATGCCGGCCGAGACCGTGGACGGGACCGACTTCTTCGCGGTGCGCGATGCCATGGCCCGTGCGCTGGAGCGGGCCCGCGGGGATGGCCTGCCCTCGACCATCGTCTCCGAATGCCCCCGCTTCCTGGGCCATTTCGTCGGCGATCCACAGCCCTATCGCAGCGACGAGGAGAAGGCGGCGGCCCGCGCCCGCGATGGGCTGGTCAATTTCCGCCGCCGGGTCACCGAGGCTGGACTGATGGGCGAGGCCGACCTCGATGCGGTCGATGCGGCCGTTGCCGCGGAGGTGGAGGCAGCCGTGGCAACGGCGCTGGCTGCGCCCTTCCCCGACGTGTCCGAACTGGAAACCGACGTTTACGCGTCCGCCTATTGAGGGTCCGACATGCCGAAGAAGACTTACCTGCAGGCGATCAATGAAGCCCTGCACCAGGAAATGGCCCGCGACCCGCGCGTCATCGTGATGGGCGAGGACGTGGCCGGCGGGCAGGGCTCGTCGAACGGGGCCGGCAGCGTCGGCAGCGTTTTCGGCCAGTCGGCCGGACTCTACAACACATTCGGGCCGGAGCGGGTGATCGACACGCCGATTTCCGAGAGCGCGATCGTCGGCGCGGCCAACGGCGCGGCGCTGACCGGGCTGCGGCCCGTGGCTGAGCTGATGTTCGTCGATTTCGTCGGCGTCTGCATGGACCAGGTCTACAACCAGGCCGCCAAGTTCCGCTACATGTTCGGTGGCAAGGCGAAGACGCCCTGGGTGCTGCGCACCACCGCCGGGGCCGGGATGCGGGCCGGCGCCCAGCACAGCCAGACCCTGCATCCGCTGTTCACCATGATTCCGGGGCTGAAGGTCGTGATGCCGACCAATGCCTATGACGCCAAGGGGCTGCTGATCCAGGCCATCCGCGACGATGACCCGGTGGTGTTCATCGAATCCAAGACCCTGTTCGCCTCCGAGGCCGACGTGCCCGCCGAGGCCTACACCATCCCCTTCGGCGAGGCCGAATTCGTGCGCGAAGGCGATGATGTCACCCTCGTCGCCATGGGCGGGGCGATGCTGCATGCGAAGGCGGCGGCCGAACAGCTGGCGCAGGACGGGATCGAGTGCGAGGTGATCGACCCGCGCACCACCTCGCCGCTGGACGAGGAGGCGATCCTCGAAAGTGTCGGCAATACCGGCCGGCTGGTGATCGTCGACGAAAGCCCGCCGCGCTGCTCGCTGGCCGCCGATATTGCGTCCATTGTCGCCGACAAGGGTTTCCGCTCGCTGAAGGCGCCGGTGAAGAAGGTGACCTGCCCGCACACGCCGGTCCCCTTCGCGCCGAGCCTCGAGGATGCTTTCCTGCCGAATGCCGGGCGGGTGGTCGCCGCGGTCCGGGAGGTGGTGGACTATGGCTGACGGTGAAGCGGGACGCGCCGACTGGCGCGCCGGGTTCGAGGCGGTCCAGCCCATCGGCCGGATGACCCGGGCCGAAGAGATCGCCGCCAGCATTCTCTATCTCGCCTCAGACGAGGCCAGTTCCACCAATGGCGCCGAGCTGCTGATCGACGGCGGCTGGCTGGCTGCGTCCAATCCGCTCTGACCGCCCACCCCCCTGTTGTCCCGAGGAGTAGACTCCATGCAGAACGAGCAATGGCTGATCAATGGCCGACCCGTCGGCCGCCCGCTGGTCGATGATGACTTCAAGCGGGTCACCACCGATGTCCGCGAGCCCGGCGAGGGCGAGGTGCTGGTCAGGGTGCTGTATCTCGGCTTCGACCCGGCGCAGAAGGGCTGGATGGAGAATATCGGCGGCTATGTCGCCCCGACCGAGATCGGCGAGGTGATGCGCGGCTCCGGCATCGGTGAGGTCCTGCAGTCCAAGCATCCGAAGTTCAGCCCCGGTGACAAGGTGATAGGCATGCTGCGCTGGCAGCGCTATGCGACCCTGCCCGCCGGCGAGCTGCAGAAGATCGCCGACGATGAGCTCCTGACCGCCAATCTCGGCGCGCTCGGCACCACCGGCATGACCGCCTATTTCGGTCTCATCAAGCATGGCCGGCCACAGCCGGGAGATACGGTGCTCGTCTCCGGTGCAGCCGGGGCGACGGGCTCCATGGTTGGCCAGATCGCGAAGATCGGCGGCTGCCGGACCATCGGCATCGCCGGCGGGGCGGACAAGTGCGCCTGGCTGCGCGAGGATGTCGGTTATGACGAGACCATCGACTACAAGAACGAGCGCGTGAAGGACCGGCTGCAGGGGCTCTGCCCCGGCCAGGTCAACGTGTTCTTCGACAATGTCGGCGGCGACATCCTGAACTATTCGCTCGCCAACCTGGCCATGCATGCCCGCGTGGTGATCTGCGGCGGCATCTCCCGCTATGAACGGGGCCAGATGCCGGCCGGCCCGGAGAACTATTTCAACCTGATCTTCAAGCGCGCCACGATGAGCGGCTTCATCGTGCTCGACTACATCCCCGAATATCCCGAGGCGCAGCGGCGCATGCGGCAATGGATCCGCGAGGGCCGGATCACTTACAAGGAAGACGTGCAGGAAGGCTTCGCGAATATCCCGGCCACGCTCAACCGGCTGTTTTCGGGCCAGAATTTCGGCAAGCAGCTGCTCAGGATGGATAGCTAGAGCGGCTTCCGACTCCTGATCCCCGCGGCCGCGCCGTCACTGGCCCGGCAGCCGGGCGGCGCCGTCCACCGGCGCCGTCCCGCCTGCAGCCGCGCCCCCGCGCTCTCCCGCTCCCGTCTCCGCCCCCTCGCCGGGTCCGGGCGTGATCTCAGGCAGCGGCAGGTCGGTATCGGCCGGGTTCTCGAAGATCCGCCGGAGCAGGCCCGGCGCGATCGCCGAGAGCGGATTGACCGCGACCTGCGCGCGGTCGAACGTGCCGCGCACCGAATAGGTCAGCGACAGGATGCCTTCGCCGTCCCGCCCGACCATCAGGTCGCCGATGATCGGGATCCCGCCCAGCGCCGAATTCACCCCGAAGCTCGGCACCAGCACACCGCTCGCCTCCATCCGCCGGCCCGCCGGCTCGACCCAGCCGTTCAGCGTCAGCCCAAGGGCCGGCCCCGAGGCCCGCCCGCCGGTCACGATATAGCGCCCGTCAGACAGCTGCATGGGAATGCGGACGTCCGAAAACAGGACCCCTTCGCCGCCCAGCGTGTCGACCAGCCCGCGCAGCGAGGCCAGCGACAGCAGCTGCGTCAGGATCGGCGCGTTCCGGAGGCGCGCATTGCGCAGGGTGAGGAGCAGGTCCGAAGGTGCCTCCCCCCAGTCCAGCCGGCCGGTCAGGTCGACCTCACCCGCCTCAATGATGTCGCTGCCAAACAGGGCCGACACCAGGAACCCGGCATCCTCCCCGCGCAGGGAGACCGCCGCCCCGTTGCCTTCGCGCTGGTAGAGCGCCTCGGTGGCCGCGCCCGTCTCGGTCTGGCCCGAGGCCGCCATGCGGACCAGGCCGTCGCGGTCGGTGCTCGCCTCGAAGACGGCGTCGAGGAGGTCGTCTTCCGCGCTGAAGCGGAGCCGGTCGACCCGGGCTGAAAGTGTGAGCGGAACGCTGTCGGAGGCCGGTGCCGAACCCGCCAGCAGGCCGAAATCGGCGATCAGCGGCGAGACGTCGAGGAACGGCCCGCCAAGCGTGAGAGTGAATCCCCCTGCTGCCTCGCGCACGATCTTGCCGGTGACATCGGCCCGGCCTTCGAGAAAGGCACGCCGGAGATCGAATGTCTGCAGGCGGCCGTCGGGGCCGAGACGGACATCGCCGGACAGGCCCGCCGTGGGGCTCTGCAGGTCTGCGCTGGCGATCCGGGTGGGGCCGGAAAAGTCGTAGCCGAGCAGGGCACGCGCCTCGGTTCCGGGCGGTTTCAGCCAGCCGATCTCGGCCAGGTCGATGCGCGCGCCCGTGAGGTCGAGATCGACATCGGCGGTGCGCAGTTCGCTGCCATCTAGGGTCGCGCTGACATCGACCGGGATCTCGCCGGTCAGGTAGGGGCGTCCGAGCAGGCCGAACGCGTTGAGGAAATCGGGTGTCACCGTGGCCTGGGCGGTGAGGCTGGCCGGGTCGCCATCATCATCGAGACCATCGCGCCAGGCAAAGACGACGGGGGCTGGACCGACCAGGCCATTGCCGGTGACCCGCACGGTGGAGGTATCGACATCAACCCTCGCGCGGCCGCCGTTCAGGTCGAAGCCGGCGCCGAGTTCGGTCAGTCCGGCATTGCGGACTTCGGCGACGACCCGGAAATCCATGTCCTCGAGCGGCACGTCATCGCGCGCGGGGCGGCGCATCGTGAAGCGGGCCTCGGCATCGCCGCTGACCCGGCCGGGGTCGAAGCCGGTCTTCGCTTGGAGGTCGAGCCGGGAATTGAAGACATAGCCCAGCACGTCGCGGGCCACGCCCTTGCCGGTTGCTTCCACGAGAATGTCCCCGCCCTTGGGGTGGAACCGGGTGATATAGACCTGGCCCGAGTCCAGCGTCCAGCTCCCGAAGGTGCCGGAGGCCAGCTCGGCGACCAGACGGTTGCCGGTCAGGTGGCCGGTGCCGGTCGCATTGTCCACCGCCGGCATGTCGCTGAGCGGGCGGACCCGGACCCCGGTGGCGGTGAAGCGCACATCGAGGTCGCTGTCGCGCAGGTGCTTGTCGGCGAGGCTGTCCCTGCGCAGCCTGACGGTGGCGACCGCCTCGGTCACGGTGCCGGCCTCGATGCGGTTCGCGGCGAACCGGCGCGCGCCCTCGCCGAGCTTGACCGGCCAGAAGCGGGTGACGGTGCCGACCCCGAGCGGCCCTTCGAGACTGAGCTCGGCATCGAGACGGAGGGGCAGCTCGCCGGCCCCGGCATCGCGGATGCGGGCGAGCTGTCCGCTGGCCGTGATCCGGGCGCCGTCGACCGAGGCCGCCAGCGAGGTCATGTCGAGGGCGTGGGCGGTGAGGTTTGCGGTACCGTCCAGGGCGACGTCGGTCAGGCGGAACGGCGCCTCGAAGCGAGGTGTGAGGTCGATGTCCAGCGTCTGCGCCGTCAGTTGCACTGGGCGTTCGAGATCTGCCGGTCGCACCGCATCGTCTAGCCGCAGCCGGAAGGATCCGGACAGCAGGTCGGCCTCGAGCCGGTCGACCTGCAGCGCCGCAATGTCCCTGACCGGGTCATAGTCGAGCCGGCCGGAAACGGTGTCGATCCCATAGCGCTGGCCGGCCACGAGCACGTCGCCGGCGCCGGCGTCGAGTATGGCGGAGAAGCCGGTCAGCCCCTGCTGATCGGCAAATTCGAAGGTAAAGGTCATGTCGGCCGGCAGGCCGCTGGCCCGGTCCGGGGCGATGCCGATCCGCTTGAGCAGGGCAGGGGCGCTCCAGCCAGCGAGGGACAGCTCGCCGTCCAGCCGGGTAAAGCCGTCTGCCGAACGGATACCGAGGGTGACCGCGCGGGGCAGGCCGGCGCCCTCGCCGCGTCCGGACAGGTCCAGTGTCAGCTCGTCGCCGGATCGCGCGAGCGCGCCACTGGTGTCGGCGATGCGGGCGAGACGGGTGCCGTCCTGCAGCAGGATGTCGACGGTGAACCGGTCAACGCTCACCCGTTCGAGCCCCATGCCCGCCGCCGTCCGGCGACCGCCCGTCATGATCGAGGCGGCGGCGCGTTCGATCAGCGCCACCCATTCGGCCGGCGTCCCGGGCAAGGTGCCTGCCGGGATCGGAGGCAGCGGTTCACCGCCCACTTCCCAGACCGCATTGCTGACCTGTTCCACCGTCAGCGCGCCGTCGATCAGGCGCATCGACAGCACCTCCGCCTCGCCGAGCAGCAGGGCCGAGGCGTCGAGGACGATCTCCGCGCGGTCCGCCCGTCCTGATGGCGCGCCGCGGCTGTCGCGGAAGCCGACGCCATAGGCGGTGACATTGACGCGCCGCGCCTCGGGGGACCATTCGAGCGCCACCGCTGCAAGCGAGACCCCGCGACCGCCGCGCGCGTCGGTCAGCGCCGCCTCGATGTCGTCCTTGAAGGCGTTGAGCCAGACCGGCCCCTGCGACAGCCGCCAGGCGAACAGCGCAGCGGCCAGCACGGCAAGGAACAGCAGACCGCCGAGGATTTCGAAGACGAGGACCCTTGCGGTCTGGCGAACCAAGACTATTGCTCCTTATTACTGGCCGAACCGCAGGGCCCATGAGCGCACATCTTACCCTATTCGCGCGCCAGCACCATGTGTGCATGTCTGCTGGACAGGGCGAAGAAGGGGCGGGCGCAGCAGGCGCAGCACACGCAGGCACCGGACATCCATCGGCCACACAGTGAGCAGACACAGTAAGCAGACAGCCAGGGAGGACAGCCATGACCGGAACACGCCAGCTGGAGGCCGGGATGCCGGCGCCGGACTTCGACATGCCGGTCACCGGCGGCGGCACGGCCCGCCTTGCCGACTATGCCGGTCGCCATCTCGTGCTCTACTTCTATCCCCGCGACGACACGCCGGGGTGCACCACCGAGGCGCAGGATTTCTCCGCCCGGGCCGATGCCTTTGCCGAAAGCGGCGCGGCCATACTGGGCGTCTCGCGCGACAGCCTGGCCCGGCATGAGCGCTTCGCCGCAAAGCACGGTCTTGCCATTCCGCTGGCTTCCGACGAGGACGGCACGGTGTGCGAAGCCTATGGCGTCTGGGTCGAGAAGCGGCTCTACGGCAAGACACACATGGGAATCGAGCGCACCACCTTCCTGATCTCTGGGGATGGGGCTGTGGAGAAAGTGTGGAGAAAAGTTAAGGTCAAAGGCCACGCCGAGTCCGTGCTCGAATGCGTCGCAAAATCGGCCTGAGCGGGCATCTTCCGGAAAAACTCAATGAAAAGCAAGGTTAAGTGAAATTTAACCTGCCCCTGCGAAGACTGATGGTGACCAAGTGGTAAAGGGGTTCCCTGCACTGCGAAAATGGGCTTTAACGTTCTTGGATCGGGATGACACCAGAATGGGGCGGTCCCGGGTCTCCAGTACAGTAGACAAACCGGCGGGCGACTGACACATGGCAAGGTTGAGTACGAAAGCGCAGGCAGTCTTCGATCGACTTTTCCCGGAACGACAGATTTATCACCGCAGCGGCGGCACCGTCCATTACATCTCCATCTCCCCGTGGCAGCAGGCCATCATGGCCGCCGGCGTGTCGGCGGTTGCCGGCTGGACCGCCTTCGCCACGGTCAGCTACGTTTTCTACGACGGCGACAGTGGCCTCGAAGCGGGCAGCACCCGCGACCTCGCCCGCTATGAGCGCTGGGTGCAGGAGCTGCGCGCCAAGGATGCCCTCTCGCGCACCCTGCTGGAAGAGCGCACCGACGAGTTCCAGAAGGTTACCGCCCAGTTCGAGCAGCGCCACCAGTCCCTGAAGATCCTTCTCGATGCCCTCGATGGCGGCGAGGATTTCGAGGTCTCCGCCCTGAAGGGCGATAACGCCGACCTGCTGCAGAAGGCCTCCATCGACGAGGCCGACATGCGGCAGAGCCGCGACGTGCCCGTGGTGACCGCCTCGATGGAGGCTGTCGGCATCCGCGCGCGGATCGACCAGCTTCGGGCGGAGCAGGAAACCTTCCTGAATGCCACCGAGGACCTTGCCGTGCAGCGCGCGGAGGAAGCCCGCGGCGTTCTCCAGCTCACCGCCGTCGGGACCGCGCGCATCGATGAGGGCCTGGAGATGGGCGGCCCCGTCGTGTCCGTCGCGGCCCTGGCTGCAGACAAGTTCGAAAGCCCCGAGGACGCCGCCTTCGCCGAGCGTGTGATGCAGGTGGCGGCCCGTCTCGAGGAAGCGCGTTATTACGAAGGCATCGTGGCGCAACTGCCGCTGGGCGAGCCGATTGCGGTGCCCTCGCGCCTGACCTCCAATTACGGCCTGCGGGTGGATCCCTTCACCAAGCGGCCGGCCTGGCACAATGGCGTCGACATGGCCGCCTACTACAAGGCGCCGATCGCTGCGGCCGGCCCGGGCGTGGTGACCCATGCCGGTCCCAGGTCGGGCTATGGCCGGCTGGTCGAGATTGATCACGGTTTTGGCTTCAAGTCGCGTTACGCACACCTGCGTTCGATTTCTGTGGAAAAGGGTGATACGGTCGCTATCGGTGACAAGGTCGGCTTGATGGGATCAAGCGGGCGAAGCACCGGACCACACCTCCATTACGAGGTCTGGTTTCACGACAAGCCCTATGACCCGGCGAAGTTCTTGAAGGCAGGTAGACATGTTCACGAAGACTAAAGGGGACGGCAACGGCCCGACCATTCCCACCAGCTCATCCAGCCCGACCCAGGACGCCATCCGTTCGGCATCCTCGAAACCCGCGGCCCGTGCGGCCGCGTCCATCATCTGCTCGGACATGGCGATCCATGGCTCGATCGCGTCCGAGGGCGCGCTGCAGGTCGATGGCAAGGTCGATGGCGATGTGGTGGCCAAGGATATCACCATCGGCGCGTCCGGCATCATCACCGGCGAAGTGAAGGCCGAGATTGTCATCGTCAAAGGCACGATCCGGGGCTCGATCCGCGCTCGCAAGGTCGAGCTGGAGACCGGCTGCAAGGTGGAAGGCGACATCGTCCACACCTCGCTGTCGATCCAGGCGAATGCCGTGTTCGAGGGGCAGGTGAAGCACGCTGCCGATCCGCTCAAGGAAACCGGCCCGCGTCCCCAGACCGCCCAGGCCACGGTCTCCCCGGCCACCGCCCAGCCCGCGCCCAACGGCATGCCCCACACCAGCGGCAACGCCTGACCAGTTCACCCCGGACAGTGCAGAGGTGCAAGGCGGGGGCACACCCCGCCAGAGCCACGACGTGCGCGCCAGACCCCAGAACAGGGCGTCGCCCCTCCCCCTTGGGAAGAGGGTCAAGGCGGCGCGCCCACCGCCCGTAGGTCGGGCATTTGTCCGCCAGCCGGCTGAGCCGTCATGCAGGCGCAGTGGGTCGCCGGGCTGCAGGTCGCCCGCCGCGATGAAGCCGCCCGTCCCCTGTCGGAAAACACCAAATCCATCCGCCCCCTGCCGGGCCCATG
>CAZDMQ010000068.1:0-7079 GCA_964506685.1 uncultured Hyphomonadaceae bacterium
CATCCCCGACGCCGCAACGTTCTCCTCGCGCGCGAGCGCGTTAGTGCTCTCGCCGGTGGAAGACAGTGACGCCGGGCTGCTGAATGTCTGTGATCAACCAGTTTGCGGTCGTCGGCCGTCGATACATATATCGCTCGGAACACGGGACAGAGGCATTCAGGCGCTTCCATAGCCTGTCACGGCGCGTGCCCGGCGCACATGATTGCTGTCTGGATCAGACAATTTTCCGAAAGTTGGAATACTTCAACACGCTTCCTCGTTGTCGGCGTGTGACAGCAGGAGGAGCGATCTCATGAAGTATTTTCGTTGTCTGGAGAGCGGGATCGATCCGCAACCATTCCTCGAAGAGATCCATGCCGTGGACGGCATCTGGCATGAGCAGACAGGCCGACAGGAGACCGCAGGCGTCCAGCGGGAAGCGCTGGCGATCCCGGTGCGGGGCCTGCGCAAGTCTGCCCTGGGCAATCGGGCGCGCCGGGACGTGCATGAGAGTCGCTGGACAACGGGGTCGGCGCGCCTTCCGCGGACGCGCGGCTTTCTGGAGCGCATCGCCGAGGCTGAGAACGCCATCTTGGGCCGGGCCAAGATCGTCTGCCTGCCACCAGGTAATGTCGTCTATCCCCATGTCGACCGGGGCGAGTACTACCGCGTCCGCAACCGCTACCATCTGGTGCTGAACTCGACCGGATCATGGATGCGCGCGGGCGATGAAGACGTGTGGATGAAGACCGGCGAGCTCTGGTGGTTCGACAACAAGGCCGAACACGAGGCCCGCAATGATGGCGACACTGACCGGATTCACCTGATCTTCGATCTTCTGCCCGAAGAGTTGGAAGCGCAGGTTTTCGGCACAGTCACTGCCGAGGTCGCAGGGCTTGCATCGAACCCGGGTCGCCACTGATCTGCCACGCGTATTGTTCGTCCATCAGGAGTTCGGGGACATGAAACAGAAGGTCATGCCGGGAGCCGCCCTTACTGCCGTTCTCATGGCAGCAGCGCCCGCCATGGGGGACATCAGCTTTGGCGAGGACGGTCTTACAGGTGATTTCGGCAAGGTCCAGCTACGCGGGCGCTTCGGTGCGTCGGTTCAGGCCAGCCTGTTCGACCCGGTCGAGGACCCGACTGCGGGTACGAGCACCGATATCGTGATTGACGGCTCGGCCCAGCTGTCGCTGCAATACATCGCTGACAATGCCTGGGTGTTCGGAGCCGTGGCAGATGCCGATTCCGGCCAGGAAGAGATCGAGGGTTTCGAGCGCGACGAGTTCTTCGTCTACGCGGCTTCCGAATATGGTCGCATAGAGATCGGCGAGAATGACGGCCCGGCCGACACGCTGTCCTTCCATGCCCCGCGCGTCGGGCTTGGCCAGGTGCGCGGCGATTTTGCCCGCTATACCGGATCGGTCGCGCTTCTGTCGCCCTATGACAGTCGGGATGCGGCCAAGGTGACCTATCTCTCGCCGCCCATCGAGGGGCTACGCTTCGGGATCGCCTATGCGCCGGAGTTCGAGATCAATTCCGACGATCCGGTCCCGATCCGGCGCTTCATCCAGGAAGATGTGGTTGAATTTGGTGCGCAGTATGTCCGACCGGTCGGCGAATTCGTGATCGGAGCGTCCGGCGCCTACATCACCGGATCGTCCGATCCGGTGACGCAGCGGGAGGACATCGAAAGCTGGAGCGCAGGCCTGGAGGTCCGGCGCGGCAAGCTCACGGCCGGTGCGGCCTACGTTGATCGCGGACTGTCAAACCTGTTGGCAACCGCTCAGGATGAGAATGAGTGGAATGCGGGCGTGTCCTGGGAGGATGAGGGCTGGGAGATTGCCGGTTCGGTCACGACTGGTGACGAGAATGGCGGCACTGTCTTGCGATACGGCATTGGCGGCAAGTATGAGATCCGGCCGAATGTCTATGTCGCCGCCGATGCCGTCGCCTTCGAAGAAGACCGGCTTGGTACTTCGCGCGACGGGGCCGTTGGCATCGTGAAACTCGGTGTGCGCTTCTGACATCCGAAACCGGCGTCACCTTTTCGGAATGCCGGATCTTTCGGGGTCCGGTCTTTTCCTTTGTGTCTGCGATTTTCCTGCATGACTTATTTGTCAGGCGGAATATTCCGCGAGGTGCCCCCGTTGTTTCTGTGACCGGCAAGGATAGCGCCGGAAGACTGGTTCAGGCCTAGGGTTCAACAGGAGCAACAGACATGATCACCATTATCGACGAGCCGCGCCTCAAGGCCGCCAAGCGTGCGTTTTCAGTTCGCAACGTGCCGCTTTCAGCCCTGCGCATGGTGGATGACCGCGCCCGCAGCCCGCAGCCGGGGGATATTGTGCTGGCGAGGGTTGTCGAGCCCGGACGCCTCTCGAACCTGCAGACGATCGGCGGACGCAAGTCCTCGCTCTATCCTGATGACGAGATCATTGTCGTCTATGGGCACCGCTATGCGCCTGATGCCTACGAGGCGGACTGCCCCCGCAATCTTGGGCTCTGCGAGCTCGCGGCTGCAGGTGGGCTTGCCGGCAAGGTGCGTGAGACCAATGCGAAGTTCGCAAGCGAAACGTCTCCCCCGACCCTGCTGAAGCCTGTTGGCCTCTTTGTTGATACGGATGAAGAACCGCTCAACCTGCGGAACTTCAGGAGCGAGACGGCAATCCTGAAAGAGCGGTCCATACCGGTGATCTGCGTCTTCGGTGCCAGCATGAATGCCGGAAAGACAACCATGGCCGGCGGCATCATCAAGGGCCTGACTGCCAGGGGCCTCAGGGTTGGCGCGGCGAAGGTCACAGGAACCTGCTCGGGCGGCGATCTCTTCACCTTCGAGGACGCCGGTGCGGTCAAGGCTGTCGATTTCACGGATACCGGGATGGCGACCACCTATCGTGCCGAGCTTGGCGAGGTCGTGGAAGGTGCCCAGACGCTGGTTGCCTCTCTCCAGGAGAAGGGTTGCGACTTGGCGGTGGTCGAGATTGCCGATGGCGTTTTCCAGAAGGAAACCGCCGGGCTGCTGAATGACCCGGAATTCCGGGACCTCGTCGATATCTGGACCTTCGCCGCCGACAGCGCACCCAGCATCCTCGCGGGCATGAATCTGGCCCGCTCCATGGGGCTCGACATTTCCGGCGTCAGCGGCAGTGTCACAGCCTCACCGCTCGCCGTTCGTGAAGCGTCGGGCCTTGTGGAAGCTCCCCTGTTGACCCTTCCCGAACTATGGGAGGGCGATGCCGCGTTGAAATGGCTCGGCAACTTTCGCGATCAGTACGAAGCGGCACGTCGCAGCGGTGCCTACGAGTCTCTGAAACACGCGCTTGCGAGCTGACATGGCCGGAATGGATGACCGGATCACGATACCGCCCCTGCTTGATCGGTCGAGGCACAAGGCCTTTGTTGCCCTCATCGCCATTGCCGTCACAGAGGTGGTTGCCCAGGTGGCGGCCACCGGCGCGTTGAAGGCCCTGCTCGTCGGCGCCACGGGCGGTCGGCAGGCGATTATTCTCCTCGTCTCTACCGGCGTCGTCGCTGCCGCCTTCAACTGGGGCCGCGATGTGATGGGCGAGTGGCTCGGCCTGGACTACGCCAATCATGTGCGCCGGGCTCTCGGACGACAGGCGCTCGCCGTGGCAAGCTGCGGCGGGCCCGGTCGGTTCGGCACAATCGCCATCCGCCTGACGGGCGACCTTTCCGCGTTGAAGGACTGGGCACGCGGCGGAGTCTGCGGCGGCATTGCCGGCAGCCTCGGCCTCATCGGCGCGGTCATTGCAGCCTGGTGGACGGCAGGGATGGCGGGGTTGATGGCGACCATGGTGGGGCCGTTCCTTGCCGTTCTTGCCGGGCTGCTCCTTGTCACCCGGCTTCACGGCGAAGTGCGCGAAAGGCGCAAGCACAAGGGGCGTCTCTCGGCGCGGATCGGCGACATGCTGCTCGGCGCGAGCGCGAGTGCCGCCTATGCGTCCGAGCGCCGGGCAATCGGCACCATGCACCGGGCGGCAAAGGACGCACTGGAAGCGCAGACTCGTCAGGTGGCGGCCGAAAGCCTGATGAAACTCCCGGCGCTTCTGACCCTGCCGCTCGGGGCGGCCATGGCCATTCTGCTTCAGGGCTTCGGTCTCTCGCCGACCGGCGGGGTGGCGGGATGGGCGGCGCTCCTGTTTGCCCTGTCGCTGGCGAGCCTTGCCTGCAGCCAGCTCATGGGTGCGCTGATCCACTTTGTCGAACGCAGGATCGCCATGGCAAAGCTCGTCGAACTGGCCGAGCTCGGTAACGCTCTGTCGCCCGCCGCGCCACATGGCAACACGCGCCTGAAGACCGGTCGCGGGCTGCAATTGTCCTGGAAAGGTGAAGTGCTTGTCGAGGCTGGCGGGCATCGGAGGATCGGCCGACGGACCGCCGAACATTGGCTGAGCGCAGTCCTGTTTGCCAGCGACAAGGTTTTGGCAGGCGGGATAGCCGCCAGCGAGATCCGCGACATCGACTGGGCCCGGCGCATCGCCTATGCCGGCCCGGCAAGAGGCCTTGCGCGTGGCCCCCTGGACCTTGTGCTTGCGGCACGCCGCCGGGCTGGGCAGGAAGAGATGCGCACCGCTTTGGATCTCGCCGGGCTGCCCGTGGACTGGGTCGATGAAAACCCGGTCATCGATCCGCTGTCTCCTGCCGTCAGCGAGCATGTCCAGGCGCGCCTTCGCCTGGCACGCGCCCTCGCCCACGGCCCGCGCGTTTTGATTATTGATGACCCCTGGCTTTCAGAGGATTCGCCGCTGATGGACCGTGTCCGGTCATGGTGCGCCGGAAGGAAAGTCAGTCTCATTGAGATTGGCGCGGCCGAAGACCAGAAACCGGGCCTGCGTGCCGTGTCCTGACCTATCTCGTTTTGTCAGCAGGCCGCGAGCAGAGCGTCGATCCGCGCTTCGCTGGCTCTGAGTTCAGGCAAGGCCGCGCAGAGCGCGATCTCAGACACCTCACCGTCCCGATAATCCTGATAGCGCCGCCGGATATAGTGCCCGAGATCTTCCGACCACCACCAGGTGCGCCGCTCCAGAAGTCGCATCGAGTTCACCGAATACCGTTCGCAGGCGATCCGGTACGCCGGAAAGGCCGCAGCCGGGACCGTTTCGGTCCGCGGGCTATCGACCTTGCAGGACCAGGCCTGAGTGTAGCGGCGGCTGTCGGCTCCGTCGCGCACTTCGGTCAGCACACGGAACTGGGCGCGTGCACCATCCGCAGGCGGCCAGATATTGTCTGCATTCCCGAAGACGCGGCGCCGGCCGGTACGCTCACCAACCTCCCAGGAGAGTATCGGCAGGGCCGGATTGACCGCGCGTTCATATTCCCGGCCCCGTCGGGTGGCCCAGACGAGGGTCTCGCCTTCGCGACGCAGGTATCGTTCAACCCGGCCATCATCGAAGATGAAGACCGTGCCCGGGACCGGTTCGACTTCGGCAGCGCGCGCAGACACGCCAGACTCCGCAAGGCGAGAAACCGGGTTGGGCACCGAGCTGCAGCCGACCAGCAGCAGGGCGCAGCTTGCAGCGGTGCGCAGGAGACAATGCGTCATTGTGTTCCCTCCCCATCGACCAGAAGCAGACCGTGGCCATAGACCTCGTCCTTGCCAGGTGAGCCAAGGTCGAGCACAGAGCGGGTCAGTCGCGCAAGCTCCTGCGTCGCTCCGGCATTTCGTGACGAGATGCGAAGTGCAACAAGCGCGGCTACGACCGGCGTCGCGAAACTGGTGCCGCTGACGACACTGTAATCCCGGCGACTGGTGGCGGCACGCACACGCACGCCGGGCGCGGAGAAGTCGACATGCTCGCCTCGCCCTGCGCGCCGATAGATGCGACGGTCGAGATCGATCGCTGTCACACCGATCACGCCGGGATAGGCGGCCGGATAGAGCGGCGGCGCAGCCGGGCCGTCATTGCCCACAGCTGCGACGACGATCTGACCACGGTCCTGCACGCGGCGGATCGCTTCGGCAAAGACCGCGCTCTCGGGCCCGGCAATTGAAATGCTGATGACTCCCACATCCTGACCGGCCAACCAGTCGAGCGCCTCGATCATCGCCATGGTGTCAGTCGAGGGCAGGCTATTGTCGCCGACGGTGAACACATTGGCAGCGAAGACCTCCGCACCGGGAACTAGGCCGGAATAATCTGACGCCGGATCCGTGCCGACGAGAATGGAGACCACTGCGGTGCCGTGCTGGGTGTCGCGTCCGCCAGCGTCAGCGAAATCGCGCACCGTCACCTTCTGTCCGCGCAGGCTCGGATGGCTTGTGTCAACCTGCGTGTCGATCACACCAAGCCGGATGCCAGCGCCGGAGCGCGGCTGGCCGAGGGGCGTCAGCGGCCCCGATCCGGTGGCCTCGTGACCCTCTGGCAGCACGTAGATGTGATTGTAGTCGAACGGCGCCGCTGGCAAGGCATCCCCAAGCGCATCCACGGCACCCGATAGCGCGTAGTCCGGCGGCACGCGCAGTCGATCGATTGATCCTCCGAGCGCCGACAGCTCGCGCCGCTCTATGATCTCGAAGCCGAGGTCGCGTGCGATGGCAAGATCGTCGGCGTCGAGATCGAAGGCGAGAAGCTCGCTGGACCGTGCGGGAAAGCCGTCCTCATCGAATTCGAAATCGTCCGGATCGATGGCTGTTGCTGTTGCAAAGTCGAGTTCGTCGGCCTCAACGCGGTCGTCGTTTTCATCAGCGTCATCGAAATCGTCATCATCCCGCCCTGCATCATCGTCACCCCTGTCATCTTCATCGACGAGGTCATCCTCAATTAAATCATCTGCGGAGTCGTCATCGCCGACGTCGTCATCCCCGGCATCGTCGTCGCCAAAATCGTCGTCCCCGGCGTCGTCGTCACCGAAATCGTCATCCCCGGCATCGTCATCGCCGACGTCGTCATCCCCGGCGTCGTCATCGCCGACATCGTCATCCCCGGCATCGTCGTCGCCAAAATCGTCGTCCCCGGCGTCGTCGTCACCGAAATCGTCATCCCCGGCATCGTCGTCGCCAAAATCGTCGTCCCCGGCATCATCGTCGCCGAAATCGTCATCGCCGGCATCGTCGTCGCCGAAATCGTCATCGCCGG
>CAZDMQ010000068.1:7179-17664 GCA_964506685.1 uncultured Hyphomonadaceae bacterium
AATCGTCATCGCCGGCATCGTCGTCGCCGAAATCGTCATCGCCGGCATCGTCGTCGCCGAAATCGTCATCGCCGGCATCGTCGTCACCGAAATCGTCATCGCCGGCATCGTCGTCGCCGAAATCGTCATCGCCGGCATCATCGTCGCCGAAATCGTCATCGCCGGCATCGTCGTCGCCGAAATCGTCGTCCCCGGCGTCGTCATCGCCGACATCGTCATCCCCGGCGTCGTCATCGAAATCGTCGTCGCCCGGGTCTTCCTGGGCGAGGGCAGAGATGTCCAGAACGGAGGATTGTGGCGACCACAATCCCGGCAGGCTGATCATTAAGGCCGCCATGAGGGCAAACCTCGCCGCCCAGAGCGCGCCTGACCCGATCGGGGCGAGGCTGGAAACAATACTGCGGTAAGATCCCATGACAGACTCCGTCAATTCGTGGCGTACCGTGGCGACAACGCTGGCAAAGCTAGTTTCATTCCGCAATCTTGTGTAGAAAATCCATGGATATATCCGGGCCCCCCGGAATAAACGGGATATGTCAAGCGTTCTTCGGGGGACATGCTGAATGAAAGACAACGCCGCGCTGCGCCGGGAGATCGTGGCCCTTATCCCCAGACTGAGGCGGTTCGCCCTCGGTCTCACAGGGAGACAGGTCGATGCCGACGATCTTGTGCAAACCGCGCTCGAAAGGGCGCTGACACGACTGGATCAGTTCACCCCCGGCACGCGGCTCGACAGCTGGCTGTTCCGCATTGTCCAGACAAGCTGGATCGACGACCGGCGCAGGGCCGCAAGACGCGAGGATACCATGGACGCTGAAATGATGGAGCGACTTCCCGGCCAACACGTTCCCGACCATGCCCATGCGCAGCATCTGCGCGATGATCTGAACCGGGCGCTTGCAGAGCTTTCGGAGGACCAGCGCGCGCTGACGGTTCTCGTTCTGGTCGAGGGTTATTCCTACCAGGAGGCTGCTGAAATGGAGGGCGTCCCGGTTGGAACCGTGATGAGCCGCCTGTCGCGGGCGCGAAAGTCACTGACCGCCTTCCTCAATGGCGAAGGAAGAAGATGATGACTGACGAGTCGATCTATCCTGAAGGCATCACGCCGGAAATGCTGATGGCCTACGCCGATGGTGTGCTGGACGGCGATGATGCCCTGCGGGTGAAGGCCGCGCTCGACGCGTATCCTGAACTTGCCGATGAGGTCGCAGCCTATCGCACGACGAGTTCGCTGATGGCCACCGCGTTTGATGCTCCGCTTGAGGAGCCCATACCGGATCATCTGGCCGCACTCATCATGGGCGGCTCGGCAAGCGCCGACAATGTCACCTCGCTCCACGCCGAGCGCCAGCGGCGCACACTATCCCTGCCGGTCTGGGGGCAGGCGATGGCGGCCTGCGCCGTTTTCGCGCTTGGAGCAGTTTTCGGCACGACCCTGCTTGCGGGCAGACCGTCAGGGACCGACGCAGAGATGCTTCTTGCGGGCCGTCTCAGTGCCGCTCACCCGCTTGCGAAAGCTCTGGAAACCACAGAATCCGCGAAGACGGTCAAGCTTTCCGGCGGGCGCTTCGAGGCGGTCGCTTCCTTCCCCACGGCCTCCGGCGAGACCTGCCGCGAGTTTGAGACCGCCAATGCCAGCGGCGCGCTGGTCGGCCTCGCCTGCCGTCGCTCCGGGAGCTGGACCATCGAATTGCTGCTGCGCGCGGAATCTTCGGAAAGCCCTGGGGGCGGGTTTGAACTGGCTTCCGGCATCGATACCGGCGTGATCGACGCTGTGCTGAAGAGGCTCGATACGGGGATCGGGCATTCCCTGGAGCAGGAAAAGTGCCTGATCGCGGCCGGTTGGGATGCCTCCGCCTGTCGCAACGTCATGACAAAGGAATAAATCCCGAGGCCCTGCCGTTGTCTCCGCGGAACACCCGTAACCTGCCGGAGACCTGACATGAAACCCTCACCAACCCTGAACGCGATTGCGTCCCTCGCGGCCGCGCTGAGCGTTTCGGCCTGCGAGACACTCGACGCAACACTCCCGCAAAGCCCGATGCGTGTCGGTCACGCCGATGTCACGCCAGTGATGACCGAGCATTCCTTCGGCCTGCAATGCCTCGGTGCGCTGATTGACGAAGCGGAGGCCCGTCCGATCGTCATCGAGGTCGACAGCATCCGCGACCGGACCATACCGGAACGGCTGAATGATCGCTCCCGCCTGAGCCAGGCCAGCGACTGGCTGGTCATCACCGCAATCTCGAAAATGGAGACGCCGCGCGTGCGCTCGACCCGCGACAGCACGTATGGTGAAGATGAGCAGCGCCCAGCCTTCAAGATCGACGGTGCCTGGACACAGGATGACGAACTCCTTCGCCAGTCGAGCGGCCTCGGCGATTTGAGATGGCTCACCGGACGGCTGAACCTCGAGGGCGAAAGAAAGTTTGACTATATCGCCGGGGATTTCGTGACCGAGCGCAACGGCGTCATCGAGTTTTCGACCGCCATCGGTGTGTTTGTCGGGGCCGACGAAGTCGATGCGCGCCTGCTCGTGGATGATGGCGTGAATTCGGCCGAGATCGGCTTTGAAGCGAGTTGGGCCGACGGACCGCAGCTCGCACAACGCCGGGTTGCAGAGGCTGCGACACTCATCCATGTGGCGCGCTTTTATGGCATTGATTACCGGCCATGCCTCGAGAGCGGGCTCGGCGATCCTGGACATTATCGTTCGAGCCTCGATCGCTATGCAAAACTCGACACGCACGGCCGCTATCGTGCGGCGCAGTCCTCGCTCGCAAGCATGGGCCTCAATCCGGGGAGCATCGACGGAGTCTGGGGCCGCCAGAGCCGCGGCGCCCTGATGGCCTATCAGAACCAGCGCGGCCTTCCGGTCACAGGCACGCTGTCTCCGGCCATCTTCGCGCTGCTCGAATCCGACTCCCGGCGCGGTTGGCATGCCTCACCGGCTCAAAGCGCCGAAGTCCATCCTTCAACAGCGTCAAGCCATTTGTCGCGAACGGGGCCCCTTGCAGCTCTTCGATAACCACCTTTCGAAGCGCCACCAGGGCGGTTGCCGATCAATTGGCACCACCTGGCTGGGTCGTCTTTTCCGACAGGATCGTCGTCGCGCAAGGGTCTGCTGATGCCCGCATCGACGGACTTCACGCTCCTGGCCCTGACGAAAGATCCAGGCGGCCAAGGGGTGCAATCTGGTCGGAAACCGACCTAAAGCGCCGGTCTTGCGTTCCACTCCAGCCCGTCGCTTTACTTCCCTGTTTCCGCGCAACTATCCGTTCGCAAACGATTCCGTTTGCTCCGAAGTTGCTTTAGCGGATGGCGACCGGGTTGATGATGGCCTGCACGGCGCCCTGAAGGCGCGGGACGCCGAGGACGAAGAAGAACTCGGTTACTCCGTCCTCGGCCAGAGGAGCGGTCACCATGTTCTCGAGGATGTAGACGCCATTGCGCACCAGCAGGGTCGCGTGCACCTCGAACGGCCTTGTCTCGTCCTCGAACGGGATCACTTCGAGGCCCCAGGTGTCCGAACCGGCGGCCACGACGTCGAGATCGGCGAGGTATTGCGCCCCCTCGACGCCAAGGCCCGGCGAGGTCTGGTAGAGCTCGCTCGGATCGGTCGCGGCCATCTTGCCGGTGTGGAACAGCACGATGTCACCGGTTTCGATCGTCACGCCGGCAGCCGCTGCAGCAGCATCGATCTCGACGCGGTTGAAGGCGGTGCCGTCGGGTACGGGATTGCCGAACGCCTTGGTCATGTCGAGCAGGATGCCGCGCGTGGCGACGGGGGGCAGGTCATGGGTGCCGAAGCTGATCAGCCCGTCGGGGCGGACCACCTCGGCCGCCGGCACGCCATTGTAGTAGCGATGGTCGAGGCCGAAATGGCCGAGCCCGTCGATCTGGCTGCCGACGCCGACCGAGCCCGCAATCTTGTCATCATTGGAGACCGCGCGGCTGGCGCCCAGCGGCGTGCCGGTGCCGTCATCAAGCTGCAGCACAGTGACCTCGAACGTGCGCGGGCCATAGGCGGCGGTGTCGGGCCCGGTGACCATGCCGAGGCGATAGGTCTTGCCGGTGGTGACGAGCTGTGCGGCGGCGGCCGTCTTCTCAGGCGACAGGTGGTTCATCGCGCCGAGCCGGTCGTCCGGGCCGAAGTTGGAGCGGACCCAGTCCGGCCGGTCATCGGGTGCTGCAGAAGCGGGCGCGGCGGTGGCCGTCGCCGGAGCGGCGTTGCCGCTATCCGGAACAGGTTGCTGGGCCGTGGCGCAGCCCGATAGGCTCGCCAGCAAGGCGGCGAAGACGATGGACCTCATGATGTTCCTCCCTCTTTTGCCGGGGAGCAAAGCATGCCGGAGGCGCGTGGGGAAGGGCTTCAGGCAAGCCCTTCGCGGCCGATGGCGTAGAAGCGTTCGCGCCGCTGGGCCCTCAGTTCCTGTGGCGAAAGGCGTTCAAGCTCCGACAGGGCCTTGTCCATCGCCTTGCCGGCGGCACCGATGGCCTCGTCGGGGCTGCGGTGCGCCCCGCCCATGGGCTCCTTGACGATGGCGTCGATCACCTTGAGGCGCTTGAGGTCCTTCGCGGTGATCTTCATCGCCTCGGCGGCGTCCCGGGCCTTTTCGCTGTCGCGATAGAGGATCGAGGCGCAGCCTTCCGGGGAGATCACGGAATAGACCGCGTGCTCCATCATCAGCACATGATTCGCTGCGGCGATGGCGAGCGCCCCGCCCGAGCCGCCCTCCCCGATAATCAGGGCAAGGTTGGGCACCGACAGGGTGAGGCATCGCTCGGTGGAGCGGGCGATTGCCTCGGCTTGTCCGCGTTCCTCGCCGGCCTTGCCGGGATAGGCACCGGCCGTATCGACCAGCGCGATGACCGGCAGCGAGAAGCGCTCAGCCAGGTCCATCAGCCGAACGGCCTTCCGGTAGCCTTCGGGATGGGCCATGCCGAAATTGTGCCGGACCCTGCCATCCGTGCTCGAGCCCTTTTCGTGACCCATGACGACGACCGACCGGCCGCGAAACCGGGCAAGTCCGCCAAGGATCGCCTCGTCATTTCCAAAGACCCGGTCGCCGGCGAGTTCCTGGAAGTCCTCGAACAGACCGGCGAGATAGTGCGTGAAGTGTGGCCGGTCCTGGTGGCGGGCGACCTGAGTCTTCCGCCAGGGAGTGAGATCCCGGTAGAGCTCGACAAGCTGGCGGGCCGATTTTTCCCTGAGCTTTTCCAGCTCGTCGCCGATCGCCGGCGCCTCCTCGGCTTCCGCGACTGCTTCCAGTTCGGCGATCTTGGCCTCGAGCTCGGCCAGCGGCTTTTCAAATTCGAGATATTGGATGGGCATGTCTGCTAGCTATCGCCGGACGGCACGCGTGGGAAGCCCCCTGGCGCGCCTGCGCGCCGGAACACGTCGAGCGCGACGCCGCCATGGAGCGTGGCATGGGTCTTATGATAGCCCAGCCTGGCCGCAACACGGACCGAGGCGAGATTGTCCGGATCGATGACGCAGACGCTGGGACCACCGGGGCCGTCCTCATCGAGCCAGCGATGGATGGCAGCCGTCGCCTCGCTGGCATAGCCCTGGCCCCAGGCCTCGGCGGCGAAGGCCCAGCCCGCTTCGGGCTGGCCGGAAAGGTCGGGCGTCAGCCCGCGCATGAAATCGGCAAAGCCGAGCTCGCCGAAGAACACGTCGCTGCGGCGGTGCCGTGCCACCCAGTAGCCATAGCCGAGAAGGTCCCAGAAGCCGCGATAGCGCGCCATCGTGAACCACGCATCCTGTCGCGTCCGGGTGAAGCCGATGAACTGTGTCACCCGGGTGTCGGCCCACATCGCGGCGACGTCATCGAGATCGCCTGGCTCGTGCGCGCGCAGGACCAGTCGTTCGGTCACAAGGGTTGGTGGCTTGTCCGGCTGCAGGATCAAGCCCGGGCACCCGCCTTCATCTGCTCCAGCATGGTGCGCATGGCACCATGCACGGCCTCGATGGCCTTGAGCGGGCGCACCATCACCTTGAAATCGGTGATCCGGCCCGCCTCGTCCCATTCGATCATGTCGATGCCATTGACCTCGACCCCGTCCATCACGGTCTCGAATTCAAGCACGGCCCGCTCGCCACAGTCGAAGATGCGGGTGTAGCGGAACGCCTCGCCGCCGAGCGTGTTGCCGGCCGCGCCAAGATACATGAGCGTGATTGCCTTGCCGCGCTGGGGCGTGTGCACGATCGGGCTGCGGAACACGACATCCTCGTGCAGCTGGGCGGCAAGGCCCTCATGATCATGCGTGCCGGTGATCCAGTCGATCCAGCGCTGGAGATGCGGCGTGTAGCCGGTCATGGGCACGTCCATCTGCATCGGGCGGTCTCCTCATCGCGGTCAATCCGATCCCAGTCTTGCCGCTCCGGGCAGGTTTGTCGAGCATTTGCCAGACTGACCAGGCGTCAGGGCCGTGCAGCGATGTTTCCCTTTGCCGACAAACCGGCTAGCTGCTGAGCCATGGGGTTCCGCGATTTCACACTTCTGTTCTTTGTCTGCCTCGTCTGGGGCCTCAACATCGTGGTGACGCGGTGGGTGGTGGCCGATATGGGCGTACCGCCGATCTTCTTCGCTGCGATCCGGTTCTTCGGCATCGCGCTGGTCCTCCTGCCATTCCTCTGGCCGAGACCGGCCAATCTCGGCACGCTGTTCCTGATTTCGGTCTTCATCGGCGCAGCGCATTTCGCCCTCCTGTTCATGGGCCTCGCCAGCGCTGACGCCAGTGCGGTTGCCGTTGTCGGACAACTCGGCGTGCCGTTCTCGACCCTGCTCAGCATGGCCTTCCTCGGCGAGACGGTGGGCTGGCGGCGCGCACTGGGGATCATGCTGGCCTTCGCCGGGGCGGTGCTGATCGCCTTCGACCCGAACGATTTCGCGGTGTCGTTCGGCCTGGTCTATGTCGTCATTTCTGCCTTTATCGGTTCGATCGGCGGGATCCTGATGAAGCGGATGCCGCCGATTTCACCGTTCCAGATGCAGGCCTGGGTGGGACTGTTCTCGTTTGCACCGCTGTTTGCGCTGTCTGCCCTCACCGAAACGGGGCAGGTCGGCGCCTATCTTGCCGGCGGCTGGGGCGTCTGGCTCGCGACGGCCTTCGCCGTCCTGGGCGTCTCGGTGTTCGGCCATGGCGGTTTCTACACCCTGATCAAGAAGTATGACATTTCGCTGCTCTCCCCGCTCACGCTGATGACACCGCTCTGGGGCGTGATCTTCGGCATTGTCCTGCTCGGCGAACCGCTGACGCTGCAGCTTGTGGTGGGCGGAGCGATTTCGCTCGGCGGGGTGTTCGTGATCGCGATCCGGCCCAACACGACGCTGCCGGAGGCGGCCCTCGGCCGCAAGGTAGGCGGGGCCAGCTGATGCGAACCGTCCTCGACCCCAGTCCGAACCACAATGCCCGCAAGGCGCCCGTCGACATGCTGGTTCTCCACTATACCGGCATGGCAAGTGCCGAAGCGGCGATCACGCGCCTGAAGGACCCGGCGGCCGAAGTGTCCGCGCATTACGTCGTGCGCGAGGACGGCGTGGTGGTGCAGATGGTGTCCGAGCGCGACCGGGCCTGGCATGCCGGCGTGTCGGCCTGGCAGGGCGATGGTGACCTCAATTCCCGCTCCATCGGTATCGAGATCGTCAATGGCGGCCATGATGTCCCGTTGGCCGATGGGGCGCTGCCGCCCTATCCCGACCGGCAGATCGCCGCCGTGACCTCGCTCTGCCGGGCGATCCTTGCGCGCCACGCCATCCCGCAGACCCGGATCGTTGGCCATTCCGACATCGCCCCCGACCGCAAGCGCGATCCGGGCGAGCATTTTCCCTGGCCCCGCCTCGCGCGTGCCGGGATCGGACTCTGGCCGGATGTGACAGCCGGTGGCGGCGGGGCAACGCTCATCGGCCGCGGACTGGGGCGCAGCGATCAGGGCCCGCCGGTGCGAAGGGTGCAGGCGCTGCTTGCCGGCATCGGATACGGGCTCGACCTGTCAGGCTGCTATGACGAGGCGACCGAAAGCGTCGTCCGCGCTTTCCAGCGACGCTGGCTGCCCGAACGCCTGACCGGACAGGTCGACATCGAGACCCTGCACCGTTTGGCAATCATTGAAAACGCGTTCGGCGAAACTGGAGTGGCCTGACGGAACTGGCACTGCGTCCTGCGCCCGGCGCACCGCAGGCCTGCTCAGACCCGCAACGGCATCAGGACATAGCGCGAGGCCGGATCGTCGGGGTCGAGCACGAGGGCGGGGGAGGCGCCGTCATTGAGCATGAACTCGGCCCGGTCCGCCTCGATCTGACCTGCGACGTCGAGCAGATAGCGCGCATTGAAGCCGATCTCCATGGGCTCGTCTGCATACTCGGCCTCGAGTTCCTCATGGCCCTGCCCGGTTTCGGTGTGGTTGACCGCCAGGGTCAGCCGGTCGGCCTCGAGCGTGAGCTTGACCGAACGGGAGCGTTCGGCTGACACGGTGGACACGCGGTCAACCGCGGCCTCGAATGCCTTGTTATCGACCAGCAACCGGCGGGTGTTGGACTTGGGAATGACACGCGCATAGTCCGGAAACGAGCCATCAATCAGTTTCGCGGTGAGCTTGGCGCGTCCGGCCCGGACCACGATCTTCGCCTCGGACACTTCCAGTGTGACCGGCTCGGTCGCGGTGTCGATGAGGCGGCGGGCTTCGGCAACGGCCTTTCGTGGGACGATAACGCCACTCAGCCCGGCCGAGGCTTCCGGCGCCGCGATTTCGGCGAGGGCCAGGCGGTGGCCGTCGGTGGCGACGGTCCGCAGCACCGGATCTCCGTCATCGGTCTCGGTTGCGTGCAGGTAGACGCCGTTGAGGTAATAGCGGGTCTCCTCGGTGGAGATTGCAAAGCGCGTCTTGTCGATCAGCCGGCGCAGATCGGCCGCCTCGATCTCGAACTGGATGGCGCCCGCGTCGGACTGCATGGTCTGGAAGCCGGACGCGGGCAGAGTCGGCAGGGCGAAGCTGGAGCGGCCGGCACGGATGGACAGGCGCTCGGTCTCCGGCTGCATTTCGAGGTGCACATCGGCGCCGCCCGGCAGTTTTCGCACGACGTCGAACAATGTGCCGGCCGGAGTCGTGACAGCGCCCTCGCGCTCTATCTGCGCATCGGCACTGTCGACTGCCTCGATGTCGAGATCCGTCGCTGTCAATGTCAGTATGCCGTCGCGGGCCGTGAGCAGGACATTCGAGAGGAGCGGGATGGTATTGCGGCGCTCGACCACATTCTGCACATGCGTCAGTGCGCCCAGCAGGTCGCCGCGCTCGATCGTCAGCTTCATTGCACACTCCTCTTGCAGGGTCCTGCCGTGATGACCGGCGCCCGGGCGCCAGTAAACGTGGCAGGCTGCGACCGTATGGCCGCGGTCGAATCGACCCGCACCTCGGAGGTACGGGATCACAGACTTTTCAAAATCGGGAAAATTGCAAGGGGAAAGATCGCGCTTCCCCCTTGTCTTGCAGGTTCCTTGCGGTGTTGACCCGTTCTGGCGCGGGCCCTTAAACGGTTTGACGGACAGCCCGTCAGCCCGGGCAGAGTCCCGTCTGCCCGGGTCGGGATAGGTGGACCGGTCAATGCGACCGGTCGTTTTGGAGGTTTACGTGCGTCAGCTTTCCGATTGCACGTCGGCGACCGTCGCGCGGAGCTGCTCGACCTGGTCGGCAATCTCGGCATCTTTCGCGACGAGAGCCTCGATCTTCCTGCACGCATAAATGACTGTCGCGTGGTCGCGACCGCCGAACGCCTTGCCGATCTGCGGGAAGCTCTTGTCGGTCAGCGTTCGGGCCAGGAACATGCAGTATTGCCGCGGACGGACAACGGAGTGCACCTTGGTCGGGCTGACGAGTTCGGCCTTCGAGACGCCGAAAAGACGTGTGGCCGCGCGCTTGATCTGTTCGATGGTCGGCGGCTTCTGGTCGCCAAGCTGGCGACGGATCACCGCATCGAGCATGTCGAGGGTCGGGGCCACCGGCAGGCGTGTCCCGATGCAGACATCCGCGTAAAGGCTCCAGAGGACGCCGACGAGTTCCCGGCCGGGCCCGCGAACGCGCAGGCAAAGATGGTCGATCATCTCCTCGGTGATATTGAAGCTTTCGGTCTGCGCCTGCAGCAGGTCGGCGTGACGCCGGACGATCTCCCGCCGCATGGCATCGTTGGGCATGCCGATCTCGGTCGTGGTCGCCCCCCGCAGCTCGGCCCGAAGCCGTTGCGAAAGGCCTTCTATCTCGTTCACCGGAGCATCGGCAGTGATGATCACGGTGCCCCCGCTGGCCTTGACGGCCCGGATGGAGTTGTAGAGCTCCTCTTCCGACTTCGGTCGCTTGGTGATCATCTGCAGGTCGTCGATCAATAGCACATCACCGCCGCGAACCCTGGCCTTGAGCGCGCGGGTGTCACGGGCCATGGCCCCTTCGACGAATGCGGCGGAAAACATCTCTGCTGTGATATAGAC
>CAZDMQ010000069.1:0-16785 GCA_964506685.1 uncultured Hyphomonadaceae bacterium
ACCACCGCCACCACCACCGCCTCCTCCCCCCCCGCCACCGCCAGAGGCGCCTGCCGGACCACAATTCGTGCCGGGCCGGTTCGATCCGGCGGATGATTTCAAGGATCTGTGCGAGGCGCCGCGCACCGGTGTGGATATCGAAGGCAATTCGTTCCCCGACGAAGCTGGCAGCCTGCTGGACGAACTGTTCTGGCTGCGCTCATGGACGAACGAGACGTATCTCTGGAATGAGGAAGTGCCCGACCAGGATCCGAACGACTTCTCCGACCGGCTTGTCTATTTCGACGAGTTGAGAACCCGCGAGATCACCGCATCGGGTGAGAACAAGGACGACTTCCACTTCTCCGAACCGACCGAGGTTTTCCTGTCGCGGCGCAATTCCGCCGGCACGGCCGGCTATGGCGTCCGCTATGTCGCCGTCTCGCAATCGATCCCGCGCGATTTTCGCGTGAGCTATACCGACCCCGATACACCGGCCAGCGAGGTCGTGAACGGACAGCCCAACCTGGTGCGCGGCACACGGATCCTCGAAGTGGACGGGGTGGACCTCGTCAACGCCACCCGACAGGCCGATATCGATACACTGAATGCCGGCCTGTTTCCCGAAGGTGTCGGCGAAGTGCACACCTTCCTGGTGCAGGATGTCGGCTCGGACGAGACCCGGACCATCACGCTGGTCTCGGACAATGTGTCGACCAAGCCGGTCAACCGGCTGCGGGTCATCGATACCGAAACCGGCCCGGTCGGCTATCTGCTGTTCAATACGTTCAGCCCGTTTGCCGCCGAGGAGGAACTCGCCGACGCCTTCACGGAACTGGCGAATGCCGGGGTGGACGATCTCGTACTCGATCTTCGCTATAATGGCGGCGGGCTGTTGGCCATCGCCTCGCAGCTCGGTTACCAGATCGCCGGTCCGGCGCGCACAGCAGGCAAGACCTTCGAAGCGCTGCGGTTCAATTCCGGGACAGGCGGTATCAATCCGGTCACCGGGCAGGCCAATGAGCCGATCCCGTTCTTCGATACCGGGGTCGGTTTCACCCTGCCGAACGGGGCGCCGCTGCGCAGCCTCGACCTGCCGCGGGTGTTCGTGCTGTCAACGGCCCTGACCTGCAGTGCCAGCGAGGCGGTGATCAATGCCCTGCGCGGGGTCGATGTCGAGGTGGTCCTGATCGGCGATGTCACCTGCGGCAAGCCCTATGGCTTCTATCCCGAGGACAATTGCGGGGTGACTTATTACACGATCCAGTTCCAGGGCGTGAACGACAAGGGTTTTGGCGATTATGCCGACGGCTTCGTACCGGACAATTCCGATTTCGAGTTCGGTGTCCGCACGCCGGGCTGTTCGGTCGCCGACGATCTCGGCCATGAGCTGGGCGATGAGCGCGAGGCCTTGCTGGCCGCCGCCCTGCAGTATCGCACGGACGGCACCTGCCCGGCCGCTGACCAGGGCGGGCAGCGGTTCGAGATCCGGCGCCTGACCGAGGGCGCCAGCGAGGTGGCCACCACTGACATCTCGCCAGCCGAGGACGTCCTCGCCAGCAACAGGGACATGACGATGCCATGGTAGGACTGTCAGCGGCTGTGCGGGCGAGCCTTGCGGCGCTGGTCCTGGCGCAACTGGCCACCGCGTGCGAGACAGCGACGATGCAGGACGGACCGGCGCGGATCGACCCGGTGAACGGGACAACGGTGGCAGCGCTGCGCGCGGCCCTTGGCACAGCGTTGGGCCGGGCGCGGGTCACGCTCGGCCCCGAGGATCTTGCTGTGTCGAGCACGATATCGGTGCTGCCGCCGCCGCCCGGTCCGCTGGAGACCCACAGCCTCGCCCGGCCGGCCGTGTTCGATCTTGTCCTCGAAGCGGGGACGTGTCTGGCCGTCGAGCGGGAGACGGGCGAGCGGGTTCGCCTCGACGGGGTGCGCTGCGTTCCGGCTGCCAGCTGACAGGCTGACAGGCTGACAGTCGGATCGTCCGACCAGAAATGAAATGAAACCGGGGCGGCCCCGAGGCCGACTGTCTCAGCCTGCGGCGAGCAGCCGGTCGGCGAGGCGGCGGAAACCGGCCTGGCCGATGGTCTCCGCGCGGGCCTCGGGATCGATCCCGGCTCCGGCCAGCCAGTCATTGGGGTCGAGGCCGATCTCCTTCGCCAGCGGTTTCAGCGCCGAGCGCAGCATTTTCCGGCGCTGGCCGAAGGCTGCTGCGCTGACCCGTTCCAGCGCGTCCGGAGAATGGTAGCGCGCGTCGGCCGGGAGAGGGTGGAGCACGGCTACCGCGCTGTCGACCTTTGGCGGCGGGCGGAAGGCCCCCGGCGGCAGGGTGAAGGCCAGATGCGGGCGCGTGACAGCCTGGGCGAGGACGGCGAGTCGGCCATAATGGGGCGAGCCGGGCAGGGCGCAGATGCGCTCGGCCACTTCCTTCTGGAACATCAGCGCCATTTCTCCCCGCCAGTCGCCGGCCTTGAGCCAGGAGATCAGCAGCGGCGTGCCGACATTGTAGGGCAGGTTGGCGACGATCATCGCCGGCTGCGGCACATCTGAGGCGGCAAGCATGGTGGGCCAGTCGATGCGCCGCGCATCCCCGGCAATGACCCGGAGCCGGCCCGACACCGCTTCGGGCCAGGCCGCAAGGGCGTCGGCAAAGCGGGTATCGGCCTCCACGGCGAAGAGATGTGCCGCGCCGGCATCGAGGAGGGCGCGGGTAAGCCCGCCGGGACCGGGCCCGACCTCAATGACGGTACGACCTTCCACCGGACCTGCAGCCAGGGCTGTGCGGTTGAGGATATCGGGATCGAACAGGAAATGCTGGCCCAGCGCCTTGCGGGCCGGCGCAGCATGGAGGTCTGCACGTCCGGTCATGCCGCTGCGCGATGGCTGGCAAGCGCGCTGGCCAGGCGCAGGGCAGCGATCAGGCTGTCGGGGCGGGCAGACCCGGCCGCCGCCGCATCATAGGCTGTCCCATGATCGGGACTGGTGCGGAGAATGGGCAGGCCGAGCGTGGTGTTCACCCCGTTCCAGATGTCGAGCGTCTTGACGGGTATCAGGCCCTGGTCATGGGTCATCGCAATCACCGCATCATACCGGCCCTCCAGCGCTTCGGCGAAGACGGTATCGGCCGGGCGGGCATCGGCAATGTCGATCCCCCGCGCCCGGAGATCGGCGGCAGCAGGATTGATGATCTCGATTTCCTCAAGGCCGAGGCTGCCGGCCTCCCCGGCATGCGGGTTGAGGCCGGTAAAGACCAGGCGTGGCGCGGCAAGCGCGAAGTCGCGCCGGAGCGCGTCGTGCACGATGGTGGCGACGCCGGTCAGCAGGGGCTGGCTGATCGCCTCGATAGCGGCACGCAGGGGCATGTGGATGGTCGCCAGCGCCACCCGGAGCCCGCCGCCGACCAGCATCATGACCGGGCGCGGCGCCGGCCCGCCGGGGGGGCTGCAGAGCGCGGCCAGATATTCGGTGTGGCCCGGATGAGGGAAGCCGGCTGCGTAGAGCAGCGCCTTGGCGATGGGATTGGTGACCACGCCTGCGGCATTGCCTGCGCGCGCATCGGCAACGGCTGCAGCGATGGAGGCGGTGATGGCCGGGGCCGAAGCCGGGTCCGGCTGTCCCGGCGTGACGGAGAAGGGGGGCGCCGCCAGCGGGCGGACCGGAAGGGCGTCGGCGAAGCATTGCGTGGCCTCGGCCGGGCGGTCGATGCATGCAACCGGTCCCGAGCCCGCATAGAGCGCTGGCGGGCCGATGACATAGAAGCAGCAGGATGGCTCTTTGCGGAGCGCCTGCCAGGCCGCACGGGTGATCAGCGGGCCGACGCCGGCCGGGTCGCCCATGGTCAGGGCCAGGGGTGCGGCCGGGGGCAGGGCGGTGCGCGAAGGCGGGGGCCCAGGGGAAGATGCGGCGTGCATGTCCTGCATGTCGCGTGCGCCGGGTCCCGTTGCAAGCACGATCAGGCGGTTCAAATTCGAATGAAAGGGCTCTAGCTGGCGGTTCCCCGGCCAGCGATGCTGATCGGTCCTTACAGCTCGCGGCGAATGATCGTGGCTTCGCGGCGCAGGTCGCGCAGCGCGCGCTGGGCGACCATCGAGAGTTGCTGGCCAAACAGCCGGTTCTCGATCTGCTCACGCGGCGGGACCCCGCCACCGCGGGTCTGCCTGGAGCAGACGACCATGACAGTCGGCTTCGACGCCATTTCAAAAACTTCGGTGGCGTCGTTCTCTGCTGTTTCGGCCAGCCGGGCAGCGGCCTCCTCCGACAGGCTGGACAGCGCGAGATCGTTCAGCCGAACGGCGCTGAACTGTGCGGTGTCGGCCGCCAGGCTTTCTGCTGCGTCGCAGCTCCCGAGCGACTGCGCGGCCTCGGCCAGTTCGGCCCGGTCGCCGGTCTCCGACGCCAGGCGGACCAGAGACACGATGGTCTCGCTCTCTTCGGGTTCGCGCTTGCCGGCCACGGCGACGATGTAGACTCCGTCGGCCACGAGGATCGGTTCGGTCAGTCCGGGGCCGGGCAGGGCGCGCACTGCTTCGGCCACTTCCGGCTCAAGGTCCTCAAGGGTGACCCAGCCCATGTTGCCGCCGGTCGCTGCGGTCGGCGCCGAGGAAAAGCGTTGGGCTGCCAGTTCGAAAGGCGCGCCCTGGCGCAGTTGCGCGAGGATCGAATCAGCCGCTTGCCTGGCCTGTTCGATCTGGGTGATATCGCCGGCGTAAAGGAATATCTCGCTGATATTGTACTGGGTCTGGGATGCGGCCCGGCGCAATTGCCTGATTTCGTCCTCGATCTGGTTCTCGGAAATGCGGATCCGGCTACCATAAAGGCCCCGCATCACCCGGCGCCAGGCGATCTCGGCGCGCATCTGCTCCTCGAGGCTGACCGGATTGATGCCTGCCTGCAGCAACTGGTTGAGAAACGCGTCGCGATCGAGACCGGACTGGCGGGCAATGGCCTCGATCTCGGCCTGGATTTCGGCGCTTTCGATCTGGACCTCGTATTCCTGGGCTTCTTCGAGCTGCAATTTTTCGTCGATGAGCTGCTCGAGCGCCCGGCCGGTGATCTGCTGCACCTGTTCCGGGGTCGGCTGGCTGCCGAAGCCGAGCAGCAGCAGTTGCGCGCGTTCGATCACGTCGGAGTAGGAGATGGGCCTGTCGTTCACGATGGCCGCGATACCGCCGAGGGGGAAGGTTTCGGGCGCGGTCGGGGGGGCCGCCGGCTGAGGCGCGGCAGGCTGGGGCTCCGCCGGCTGGGACGGGCTGGCGGGCGGCGTGTCAGCCGTTTGCGTGCCGGCCTGGGTACCTGCTTGAGCACCGGACTGCGTCGAGGCCGCCAGGTCCTGCGCACGTGTCAGCGGGGCAGCGATCAGGAGCAGGCTGGCAAGAAGGATGGACACTCGGAACATGGACAATCTCTTTATCGGCGGGCTGGCCGAACCCGTATCATCGTCCCTGAACCTACTTGCAATGCGCCGCAAGGCAAAGGGTCGGAAACAGTCGGTCACGGCCTGGCCCCGTGGACCCTAGTCAACATCCCGCGAACCGAGCTCTCCGAGGCTGAGGAGTGAGAAACGGAACGTGATCGATTCCGACGGTCCGAGTTCGCGGTCGCGATTGTCAGTGCTTTCATAGGCGAGCTGGAACAGGGCGCAGCCATCCTGGTAGCCAATGCCGAACTGGTTGCGGTTGTCGAAGCCGTCGGCAATATCGCGGATACGGGCATAGGAGAGATTGAACCGGTCGGTCAGTCGGAAACGGCCATTGATCGAGATCGCCTCGTCCTTGCTGCCGACCGCGGAAAGGTCCTCGTCAATCCGGTAATACTGAGCCGCCGCCTCGACCCGCCATAGCCGGGTCGACAGGCGGGCATCGATCCGGTTGAGCGAAAGGTCATCATCATCGAAACGCATCGAGGTGGCCAGGGCGAGGGGCGCGCCGAGCTTGACCTGCGCACTGGCGATCCAGTCGCTCGACGTGCCGCCAAGGTTGGACAGCGGATCGAAGGCTGCCTCGGCGTCCGATTTCCACCGCCGGCCCGCGACCCCCGACAATTCCACACCATTCTTCCAGCGCGCCCGGCTGAAAAAGCCCGCAGCGACATGGTTGCCGCCATCGACCAGGTCGAAGCCGCCTGCAGCATCGGCGTCGAACAGGTCCGGATCATAGAGTTCGAACAGCAGCGAATCCTCATTGGGGATGGCGGCATCGTTTGATCCCGACGTGCCGAGCGAGGCCATGACGACGGGCTCGACAAGAATATCCACAGCCTCTCCGCGGCGCATCAGCGGATAGGACAGGGTGGCGCCGACCGCGCCGATACTGCGGCTGGCATTGTCACTGCCCGACAGCTCCTCGTCGAGCGCGTAATAGTCCAGCCGGCCTTCGGCAAACGGGCGTGCGACGAGGCCCGGGCCGATCAGCCGCTGGGTTGACCAGTCGAAACCCGCCGACACACGCTGGCTGTCGATGCCCTCGTCGCGGGTGATGCCGTTTGTGCTGACCTGGACAGCTGCGAGGCCGGCGTCGCCAAGGTCGAAGAGTTTCTCGCCATAGGCATAGGGCAGCACGATCGGGATCTGGCTGTTCTCGTCGCCTTCGCGCAGGCCCTGGAAGGCCAGCAGGGCGGCATCGGCGTAGAAGCTGTCATCCTGGCCGACGGTGAAGAGTTGCGACAGGAGGCGGCGCGGCTGGCTGGCATAAAGGCCGCGCAGCTGGTTTGCGCCGTCAATGTCGTAGCGCTCAAGGTAGAGGTCATCGGACACCCGCTCGGCGGCAAAGCCCCAGGCCCAGGTGTTGGACAGGCTGAACAGGCCGTCCGCGAAGATGTGGCTGCGCACCGAATCGTCGCTGTCTTCGAGGCGTTCGCCGTCGTCGTCGAACAGCCGCTCCTTGGTGAAGGAGGTATTGATGTTCAGCTGGCCGGACCAGAAACGCTTGGAGTAGTCGAACTCCATGAGCGGGTGCACGCGCTCATGGACGCGCGGGGCAAGGGTCAGTTCCTGCGAGTCCGAGATCGCCCAGTAATAGGGTTGCTGATAGAACCAGCCGAGCGTCGAGGACAGGCCGGCATCGGGAAACAGCAGGCCCGAGCGCCGCCCGGACGAAGGGTCGGGATGGGCGAGATAGGGCAGGTAGAAGACCGGGACGCCGCCAACCTCGAGCACGGCATCGCGATACGAGATCATCTTCGTATCTTCGTTCAGCACCGCGCGCCGTGCGCGCAGCGACCAGGTCGGCGTGTCGCCTTCCTCGCAGACCTGGCAGGCTGTGTAGACGATCTGGTCCAGCGCATTGATCCCGCCTTCCTTCCGGATCGCGGAATTGGCGACCGCCGTGGCGCCATTGGCCATGCGCATGGAGAAGCCGATGGCGTAGCCGCCCGACAGGTCGGAATTGACCTCGATCTCGTTGGCGAACTGTTCGGTGCCCTCACCATCGATGATCACCACATTTCCCGTCGCGCGGACCTTCTTTGTCGTGCGGTTGTAGACGACCCGGTCCGCGCGCAGGGTCCTTTCGCCATAGCTGGCCTCGACCCCGCCTTCGGCGATGACCGAATTGTTCGCCGTGTCCTCGTAGAGATTCTCGGCAATCAGGACGACCTCGTCGCTGGGCGCCGCTTGTGCCCCGGGTTCGGCCGGGCCGCCATCCTCCTGGGCGCTGGCCGGCATGACCGCGAGGAAACTGGCAGAGGCGGCGGCAAGAAGGATCCGTCTTTTCATGCGCCTGACATCCTGTCTGCTTCGCCCGGAACCGGCCCGGCAAGGGGTGGCCCAAAGGACTAGCGGGCTGTGCCGGGACCGTCCAGCAGTCGCCGGCACTGGCGACACAATCTCGCCGGCAGTGTGTCCGGCACGCCAGCCCGGCCCGCTGTCCTGATCCGCCAGCCTGGCCAGCGTCCATCGGACCATGATCGCCCGTGATCAGCTCACATCCTCGTCGAGCCGCATCCAGTCCTCTGCGGGCAGTCCGTACACCAGATCCATCACCTCGAACTGCAGCCCCACCGGCCGGCTGGCAAAGGAGTTCCACATGATTGCAACGCCGGTGTCGCGTTCGGGGTCGAACAGGATGGTCGCGCGGTAGCCGTCGACGGCGCCGCGATGACCGATCACGCGATGGCCTGCATAGTCGTAACTGCGCCAGCCCAACCCATATCCGGCCCCCGTCATCCGCCCACCATAGCGCCGGTTCATGTAGCGCTGCTCGCGCACGGTCTTCACGCGCGGGGCATGGATTTCCGCAAGCACGGTATCGGGGATGATATCGGGCCTGAGGCCCATCTGCGCGCGCATCCAGCGGGCGAGGTCAAGCACGGAGGAATTCACCCCGCCGGCCGCCGGCACCCGGTAGTAATCCTCACTGACCGTCACGAGCCGCGGCGTGACCGAGCGGCGGAGCCGGGCGTGCGGGCGGGCATGTTCGGTGCCGAGCAGGCCGTCCCTGTCGAGACTGGCGGTGGCCATGCCGAGCGTGCCGAACAGGCGCGTGCCGACAGCGGTCGTGTAGGGCATGCCGGTCTCGCTGCTGACCACTTCGCTGATCGTGTCGAAAGCGACATTCTGGTAGGTATGGCAGGTGCCGATCGCGCAGATTGGCCGGAGGCTGCCGAGGGCGCGGCGAATACTGGCCGGCGCGCGCCCGTCCTCGAGCCGGGTGTCATAGGCGTTCGGCACGATGCCGAGCTGGTGCGAGAGCAGATCCACCAGCGACGCGCGGGACTGTCCGCCACCCGGCAGGCGCAGGCTTGTACGATATGTGTCGACCGGTGCATCCAGCGACAGCGTACCGTCGGCTGCCAGCAGGCCGGCAAGCGTTCCGGCGACGCCCTTCGACAGCGAGGCCCAGCGGAAGACCGTGCTTTCCGTCACCGCCTGGCCGCCGCCATGCATAGTCTCGCCATAGCCGCGGGCGAGGGTGATCTCGCCACGCTCGACAATCGCCACGGCCAGGCCGACCATTTCCTCACGCTGCATCAGCTTGTCTATGCGCGCCTCGATCCGCTCGATATCGACCGGCTCAGCCCCGGCGATGGGGACGCGCATGACGAGGCCAGCCAGGATGAGGGGCAATACGAGGAAGGCAGCGCGCATGGGATCCTCCTCGACTCGCACCGCTCCAGACTATGGCGCGTGCCGGCTGTGAAAAGTTACGGATCGGTCAGCCTTCCGCAGACTGCTGCCCATGCAAACATCGTGTCCGCCGCCTTGTGAAGCCCCTTGCGTCAGGTCAGGCGCAGCGAACCGCCCGCCCCTTGTGGGCAACGCGCCGGTGACCCGGCTCATGTGTCGGGGCGGATGGTGCGTGCAGTCATTGCGCCCTGGCGCGATAGCGGTCGGACGAGGCGTTCCACATGCTCGATCATCGCGCCCGCCACATCCTTGCCGGTGGCGGTTTCAACGCCTTCGAGACCCGGCGAGGAATTGACCTCAAGCACCTTCGGGCCCGTCGAACTCTGCAGGATGTCCACCCCGGCGATAGACAGGCCCAGCGCCCGCGCCGCCCGCCGGGCCGCATCCCGTTCCTCGCGCGTCGGCTTGACGAGGGACGCCTTGCCGCCCCGGTGCAGGTTGGACCGGAACTCGCCGTCCGCCGCCTGGCGCTTGATCGACGCGACCACCTTGTTGCCGATGACCAGGCACCTGAGGTCGGCACCGCCCGCTTCGGCCACGAATTCCTGCACCAGGAAGTTTGCATCGAGGCCGCGGAACGCATCGACGAGGCTTTCAGCGGCCTTGCGCGTCTCGGCGAGAATGACGCCCTTGCCCTGCGTCGACTCCAGCAGCTTCACCACAACCGGCGCGCCGCCGGCCAGCGAGATCAGGTCACGCGTATCCTTCGGCGAATTGGCAAAGGCGGTGATCGGCATGCCGATGCCGGCCATGGCCAGCCGCTGGTGTGCCGCCAGCTTGTCGCGTGAGGCGGCAATGGCATCGGCGGTGTTGAGACAATATGCGCCGGTGCCGGCGAACTGGCGCAGCACCGCAAGTCCGTAGGATGTGATCGAGGCGCCGATGCGTGGGATCACGGCATCGTATCGCTCGAGGATGCGCCCGTCATAATGGATTTCCGGGATCATCGCGCCGATCTTCATGTAACAGCGCGCAGTATTGATGGCTTCGGCAACATGCCCCCGGGCCTTGGCAGCTTCCAGCAGGCGCCGGCTGGAATAGGACTGGGGCTCACGGGTGAGCAGCGCGATCCGCAGTGGTCGCTTCACCGGCCGTCTCAGCGGCAGGGACTTGTAGCGTTCAAACGAAAGCTGCGGTTGCACAAAGGAGCGGTTCGGATCGACCACGGTCGACTCCCCGATCGCCGTCCGCCCCAGCAGCATGCGGAACACCATGTTTTCTCGATTGGTCAGGGTGATCTGCGCCGGCCAGCGTTTCCCGCCCAGTTCGATCGGCGTTTCGATCACATAACGCAATTCGGCCTCGCCGTTCGAACTGGTGACCATCCGCCTGTCGACCACCGGCGCCGAACAGGTCAGCTCCAGCGAGGGGTCATCGGGATCGGGCTGGAACAGGAAACGGACCTGCGGGTTGTCGTCTGGACCGAAGGGCTCGATCGCCCGGGCATGCAGTGCCGAGGACCGGGCACCGGTATCGACCTTGGCCTTGATCGCAGGCAGGCCGAGCCCCGGAAGCGCCAGCCATTCCTCCCATCCAAGGGTGAAGTGTTCTGCCATCTGCCTGCCTCCCTGAAGGGTCGGGGATCATCGCTTCCCCCCTGTCATGACCCGGCCCGTAAAGGCAAGCTGTCCACGCGTCCGGCCTGCCGGTCCGGAGGGCGGGCTCCGGAAATAATGAGAATAAGTCGCATTTACATTGCTTGCCGGAGAGGGCACACTGCACGGTGTTGACTGCTGAAGAGAGGAGCCCAGGACCCATGTGCTTGCCGATTGATGACCGCGCCCTTGAATGCTGGCTGCACAACCAGGTGCGAATGCTGGAAGCCTGGCGCGAAAGCCTTGCCAGCCAGCCCGATATCGACCTCGCCCAGGTTCGCCGTCTTGAGGCCCACTATCAGTGGCTGACCGGTGAGATCGCGCAGATGGAGGCCAACAGGCCATCCCCGCGCCCCGTGAGGCCTGACGCATTAAGGGGGCGGCGCGCCAGCCACTGACGCGGCAGGTCAGAGGCGCCCGGCTCCGGTCGCTCGGTGCAATCGGGACTGTGGGGACATGGCCTGGGGTCAGGCGCGCCGCTCGTCGGGCAGCGGGTCGTCGTCCTCGGCGGCCTGAAGCTTGATCCGGCGCCGGGCCCGCTCCTTCGCATTGCCGCTCAGCTCGACATAATTGTACGCTGCCGACCCGTAGGCGCTGTAATAATAACCATAATCATAGCCAGCCGTCTTGGCATCGAATTTCATCAGGATGATGCCGAGGACGTTTGTCCGGCTCTCGAACAGGCGGCCGAGTGTGCGCTCGACGGCCGGTCTGCGGATCGAGCCTGCCTGGACGACCACCGTCGCCCCGCCGCAGGCGGCCCCCAGAAGCGGGGCGTCGGCAAAGCTCAAGACCGGCGGGCTGTCGACAATCACGATATCGAACGCCTCTTCGGCCTCACGGATGATCTGGCGCAGGCGACCACCGGACAGCAGCTCCGCCGGATTGGGCGGGATCACGCCGCTCGGCAGTAGCCACAGTCCCGGCGTATCGGACTGGATGGCGTTCTCTACCAGAGTGGCATCGCTCGTCAGCAGTCCTGACAGGCCGATGGACGAGCCGTTTTCGACCACGAAGGACGGTTTGCGCATGTCGGCATCTATGATCAGAACAGAGCGGCCAATACGGGAAAACGCCCGCGCAAGGGAAATGGTCGATGAGGTCTTGCCCTCGCTTGGCCGGGTGCTGGTCACCAGCAGGCTTCGCGGCGCCCCCCCGTCCGTGGTGAACTCCAGTGCGGTCCGGGCCGACACGAAGGCTTCGGATATGCCGGACTTGGGATCGTCCAGCGCATCCATCACGAGCTCGCTTTTCTTGCCGATGCGCGGGATGATCCCGATGGCCGGCAGGCCGAGCTTCTTGCGCACGTCCTCCGGGGTCTTGATCGTGTCGTCGATGAAATTGAGCGCGAAGGCGATGGCGATCCCGAGGCCGAGGCTGACGATCAGGGACTGGATCACGACACGGGAGAGGTTGGGTTCGAACGGGAGTTTCGGCACCACGGCGCGATCGACAATGGAGACCTGGCTGGAGCCGACGCCCGAGGCGATGCTGACTTCCTTGAGACGGTTGAGCAGGGCCTCGTACTGCGAGCGGTTGGTGTCGACGTCGCGTTTCAGGATCGTGTACTGGATCCGGCGGTTACGCTGGCTCTGCACCTCGTCCTTGAGTTGGGACACACGCGCCATCAGCGACTGCTCCCGGGCGAGGGCGGCCTTGTACTCACCTTCGAGCGCAATCAGGATCGCCTGGGCCTCGGTTTTGATCTCCTTCTGAATTGCATCGATCCGGGTACGCAGGCTGACCATCTCGGGATAGTCGGGTTTGAACTTGCCGAGCAATTCCTGGTAGCGGGCATTGAGTTCCGACTCGCGGGCCTTCAGGGCCTGCAGGGCGTCGCTCTCCAGCAGGGGGCTGGAGCTGGGATTGTCGCGTGCCTGCAGGTAACGCTGTTCCTTCTCGATCCGGTCGCTCTCGGCGGCGGCGAGGTCCTCGTTCAGCCGGACGAGGGAGTTGGTATCGAGGTTGATCGAGCCTTCGTCGCCGGAACTCAGGTCCAGAATGCCCTGTCGTTCGGCATAGGCCACCAGCTCGCGCTCCGACTTCTCCAGGGCCACGCGGGTGGCGGCGAGGCGTTCCTCGAGAAATTCGCGGGCATAGGCCGTGGTATTGTATTTCCGTTCCAGATTGGACTGGATGAAATTGTCGACGACGGCATTGGCAATGCGGGCAGTCTCGGCGGGCGATGGGCTGATGAACTCGACCTCCACGACGCGGCTACGACCGGCCGGGGCGACGCGCAGGCCCTTCAGGATGACGTTGGCCGCCTGGTCGAGGCGCTCGGACCGGGTCAGCGTCTGGTTGGCGTAGAGCGGGTCGGAGGGGAGGTCGAGCGTATCGGCAACACGCTGCGCCAGCGAGCGGCTGCGCAGCAATTCATACTGCGTCGCCATATATTCGGCGTCGGCCACCACGACCGGATCGACATTGCCGCCCTCGATGATCTGGGTTTCCTGTCGCTGGATCTCGATCGTCGCGAAGGCCTTGTACATCGGCGTTGCGCGCAGCGCGAGCATCGCTCCGATCAGCACGCCGCACAGTGTGATCGACAGGATCATCCACTTCCGGGTGAGGAGGATCTGCAGCGTCGCCCAGAAGTCGAAACCGTTGGCTTCGGGCTCGACAAAATCGTCATCGCGCGGATGCAGCAGGTGCTGTGGCGGTTGGTCCCGCAGCGGCACAACCCCGGCCATCGGCACGCTCATGCCGCGTCCCCCGTTCCGATCGTCACGATAACTCATTCAGTCAGCCCGTTTCGTGTGACGCGCGTCCCGACGCCCATGCTAGAAGGCGAGGAACAGTGCGATGAGGGGAATGGATCTCAGGAACTCACGATAGCCGCTACGGACCTCGGAGCCATCCATTACGATGATGTCGTCCGGATAAATATGTGGATCATCCGCAGTCCCTTCACGGATCGCGGTGAGGTCGAAGGCCGCGGCCGTGCGCTCGCCATTTATCGTGCGGAACACCACGACCCGCCGCGGATTGGCGTTCTCGGTTGGCCCGCCCGCCTGCGCGATCGCCTGCAGGAGGGTCATGTCGTCCCTGATCTCGAAGAAGCCCGGCGAGTTGACCGAGCCTTCGACAGTGATCTCGCGCACCGCGTCCATCGATTCATCGACGATCACGTTCACCTGTGCATTCTGAAGGTAGCTCTCCTCCAGCCGGTCCTCGAGTTCACCTGACAGCTCATAGGCGCTCAACCCCATGGCATTGACCTCGCCAACGAGTGGCATCTTGATCCGACCGAGATAATCGACCTGGTAGCGGCCATCGAGTTCGGGAACGCCGAAGACGCTGATCTCCAGCATGTCGGCCGGCCCGATCAGCAGCGTGTCGAGTTCGACCTCGGTGAGGTTGGCCCGCTCCTGCGGCGCCCCGAACTCGTCGGACATGGGCAACGCGCTGGGATCGCTGGCGCACGCGGTGGCCAGAAGCAAGACGGCGAGGACGCCTGCAGTCCCTTTCGCTGTCGTCATGGTTCACGCCTCTTGAATCCTTGCCTGCCTTCTAGTCGCCTCCCCGGAGTGCGGCAAGCGGAACCCGCACCTGCCAGCAGCGCGGGGTCGGGCGTGTCCGGATTTCGCCGCAGTTAGCCCTCATGCGGCCAGACGGCCCGCCGGGAAGCTTGGGGTGCAACCGGTCGCGATGTTGAAATCACCGCCAAGCTGTTCCAGACAGCATGGCTGTCGCCAATCGCTGGGAGCCCTGCCATGGCCGGTCCGCAATACGTCTATCACATGCAGGGGGTCTCCAAGACCTATCCCGGCGGCAAGAAGGTGTTCGAGAACATCCACCTGTCCTTCCTGCCAGATGCAAAGATCGGCGTGGTCGGCGTCAACGGTGCGGGCAAGTCAACGCTGCTCAAGATCCTGGCCGGCGTTGAGACCGATTACAATGGTGAGGCCTGGGCCGCCGAGGGCACGAGGGTCGGCTACCTGCCCCAGGAGCCGCAGCTCGACCCCGCGCTCAACGTGTTCGACAACATCGCGAGCGCCTGCCCTGAAAAGCAGCTGCTCGACCGGTTCAACGCGGTCTCCGCGCAGATGGCCGAGGACTATTCCGACGAACTCATGGAGGAGATGACCACGCTGCAGGAGCAGGTCGACGCGGCCGATGCCTGGGACATCGATTCCAAGATCGCCATGGCCATGGAAGCCCTGCGCTGCCCCGATGATTTCGCCGACGTGACCAGCCTTTCGGGTGGCGAGGTTCGCCGCGTCGCCATCTGCCAGTTGCTGCTGTCCAAACCCGACATGATCCTGATGGACGAGCCGACCAACCATCTCGACGCCGAGACCGTGGCCTGGCTGCAGAACTATCTCATCAATTTCCCCGGCTGCGTCATCCTGGTCACCCATGACCGCTATTTTCTCGACGATATCACCGGCTGGATCCTCGAACTCGACCGCGGTCGCGGCATTCCCTATCAGGGCAACTATTCCGACTGGCTCGAGCAGAAGGCCAAGCGCCTCGAACAGGAGGCGCGCGAGGACAAGGGCAAGCAGCGCGCGATGCAGAAGGAACTCGAATGGGTTCGCGCAGGGGCCAAGGCCAGGCAGGCCAAGTCGAAGGCCCGGATCCAGCGCTACGAGGAAATGGCCACCGAGGCCGAGCGCGAGAAGATCTCGACCGCCCAGATCCGCATTCCCCCGGGGCCGCGCCTTGGCAACCTCGTCCTCGAGGCGGAAAACCTGCGCAAGGGCTTCGGCAACGAGCTGCTGATCGACAATCTGTCCTTCTCACTGCCGCCCGGCGGCATTGTCGGCGTGATCGGTCCAAATGGCGCGGGCAAGTCGACCCTCTTCAAGATGATCACCGGCCATGAGACCCCCGATGCCGGCTCGATCCGCGTCGGCGACACGGTCAAGCTCGGCTATGTCGACCAGAGCCGGGACAGTCTCGATGGCAGCAAGAATGTCTGGGAGGAGATTTCCGACGGGCTCGACATTATCGACCTTGGCGGCGTCGAGGTGAACTCACGCGCCTATGTTTCGGCCTTCAATTTCCGCAAGACCGACCAGCAGAAGAAGGTCGGCCTCCTGTCGGGCGGTGAGCGCAACCGGGTCCACCTTGCCAAGATGCTGAAGCAGGGTGCCAACCTGCTGCTGCTCGACGAGCCGACCAATGACCTTGATGTCGAGACGCTGCAGGCGCTGGAAGAGGGCCTCGACGGCTTTCCCGGCTGCGCGGTGATCATCAGCCACGACCGCTGGTTCCTCGACCGCATGGCCACCCACATCCTCGCCTTCGAGGGCGACAGCCACGTCGAATGGTTCGAGGGCGATTTCTCGTCCTATCTCGAGGACAAGAAACGCCGCCTTGGCGAAGACGCGGTCAATCCGAAACGGGTCAAGTTCAAGAAGTTCGCGCGCGCCTGACGCCTCGGTAAACAAGCCGCCGCCGGGGCGGTGCGCCACACCCGAACCGGCGCCGGGCACCGTCGCGCGCTTTCAGCGCTCGACATTCTGCCCGGCAAGTCCTCCGGGCAGGGTGACGGCCTCGCCAGCGAGCTCAAGCTCCATCAGGATAGCCAGGCAGCGGGCGGCGGACACGCCGGCAGCGCGGGCGATTTCATCCACGGGCATGGCGGCGGGGCCAAGCGCCTCGCGCACCGCGGCCACCTGCGAAGGCAGCGGGTCGTCGGCGGGCGGCGGATCGAGCGGGATCACCGGCGCTGCCACCGAGGCGTGCAGGCCCGGCAGCGCGCTGACCAGTTCGATCACGTCGCCGGCATGGCGGACGAGGGCCGCACCCGCACGGATGAGCCGGTTTGTGCCGGCCGCGCGCGGGTCGAGCGGCGAGCCGGGCACCGCCATGACCTCGCGCCCCTGCTCACCGGCGGTACGCGCCGAAATCAGCGAGCCCGAGCGCTCGGCCGCCTCGATCACCACGACCCCGCGGGCGCAGCCGGTAATGATCCGGTTGCGGCGGGGGAAATCCTTCGCCGTCGCCCGGTGGCCGAACGGGCTTTCGGTCACGAGCAGGCCTTCGGCGGCCAGCGCTGCGTAGAGCTTTTCATGCTGTGGCGGATAGACATGGTCGATTCCGCCGCCCAGCACGGCGATTGTCCCGGTGTCG
>CAZDMQ010000070.1:0-16712 GCA_964506685.1 uncultured Hyphomonadaceae bacterium
GTGCGAGCCGGACGATGTCGTCGCGGCGGAGGATCTGGGCGTGCTCGATGCGGTGGCGGGCTGCGACGGCGCCGGCCGCTTCGGCAGCGTCGATAACGCGCCGGTTGGCGAGATCGCCAATGGCGTGGATGGCAAGCTGCACATTGGCGTCGTTGGCGCGGGCAAACATTTCCGCCAGCGCGTCGGGGGCGAGTAGCGACAGTCCGCTGGTGCCGGGCCGGTCGCTGTAGGGCGCGCTGAGCAGGGCGCCGCGCGAGCCGAGTGCGCCATCCATGTAGAGCTTGACGGTGCGATTGGTGACGCGGGGGCTCTCATGGTCGCGGCGGGCGGCAATGTCGAAGGCCTCGGCGTCGAGGGCGTTGTAGACGCGCAGGGGCAGGCGGCCCTCGGCGTCGAGTTCGGCCAGCAGGCGCGCATCCATGGCGCTGACCGACATGTTGTGGACCCCGGTCCAGCCGCGTGCGGCATAGACGGCGGCGCCGATGGCGAGGGCCTCGCGGGCCGCCGCTTCGTCCGGGCGCTGGCGAAGCGCGAGCACGGGCCCCATGGCATTGTCGATGAGGATGCCGGAGGGCGCGCCGGTGGCCGTGCGTTCGATCGCGCCGCCGGCCGGGTCGGGCGTTTGGGCCGTGATCCCGGCGGCAGCGAGGGCGGCCGTGTTGGCGACGAGGGCGTGGCCGTCGGCGCGGACGAGAATGACCCTGTGCCCAGGGGCAACCGTGTCGAGATCGGCTGCGGTCGGCATCCGGCCTTCGGGCCAGCCGGTCTCGATCCAGCCGCGGCCGAACAGGACGCCGCCTGCCGGCACGGTCCCGGCCTCGGCCCCGACACGGGCGAGCAGGCGGGCCAGCGAGTCCGCACCCGACAGGTCGAGCATCAGCTCCCGCTCACCAATGCCGCGAAGATGGGCATGGGCATCGACAAAGCCGGGATAGAGCGCGGCCCCCTCCAGGTCGATGCGCGTGGCACCGGGCCAGCGCGCCAGCGCCTCGGCGGGATCGGTCTCGACCGCCTCAATGCGGCCGTCTGCGCCGACAATGACCGCTTCGGCGCGCGGGAGATCGGGATTGCCGGTATGGATCGGCCCGCCGTGCAGGATGGTGACGGCCCCGGCGGCAGGCAGCGAGTCTGACCCCGGCCCTGATCCTGCCCCTTGGGCCGGTTCGGGGCTGGCACCGGGCACGGTGCGGGGGGCGGCGCAGGCGGCCAGCAGGAGGGCGAGGCAGGCGGTGGCAATGGATTTCATCGGCGGTCGGGCTCCCATGGGACGCGTTTCCCTTGTGCTAGCCCGCTCAAGGGGGGCTGGCCAGTCGCCGGGGAGCCATTCCGGGATGGAAACGCGGATTGATCCGGGGACGGTCGGCCGATTTGCCCAGAAGACGCCTTGGTTTCGACCGGGAGCCACCGCAATGGCGTTGGTTAATCGAAACTGTCCACGAGCTTCCGCAGGCGTCGGGACGCAACTGGCGGAAGGCGGCGCGCAGCCAGAGGATCAGCCCCCCTCGCAACGCTGCGCGCCGTTCTTTTCGCTCCCTTGTCCGCCCGCTTTCCGTTGTCTTCGCCACGCATCTCGCGGGCCCGGGGAGGTGCGGGTTTGCATGGCGGCGGGGACACTCACCCGGCGATCATGCTGCCGGTCAGCGGGCTCATCATCAGCAGGAGGCCCCCGAGCAGGAGGCGGTAGAGCACGAAGGGCAGAAAGCTCATCCGGCTGATCACCGCCATCAGCGCGGCAATCGATGCCAGCCCGGCGACGAAGGAGAGCCCGGCGACAATGAGCCCGTCGCCGAGCGTTATGGTGCCGGCGGTGGCCGGACCGGTGCCGGCAAGCTCGAGAACGGCGTAGAGGCCGGCTGCGGCAATCAGCGGCGCGCCGATCAGCATCGAGAAACGCGCCGACTCGATGCGGGTATAGCCGAGCGCGCGGGCGGCGGTCATCGTGATGCCCGAGCGGCTGGTGCCGGGGATCAGCGCGGCGATGGCCTGGGTCGCGCCGATGATCGCGGCATGGCCGATGGTCATGTCCGCCTCGGTCCGGACCTTGCGGCCAAACACGTCGGCCGCCCAGAGGGCGATGCCGAACAGGATGGTGGCCAGCGCCACGGTCTCGAGGCTGCGCAGCTGGTCCTGCAGGCTCGTGGAGAAGAGCTGTTCGTGAACCAGGCCGCCGGCCAGCGCGATCGGCAGCGATGCGAGGATGAGGACAGCAAGGCGGGCGTCGCGGCCCAGCCGTGTCCGACGGAAGGGCGCGTTCAGCAGTTCGAACCCGCCGGCGACTGCGCGTCCGACATCGCGCCAGAAATAGGTGAGTACGGCAAACAGCGTCCCGAGATGGGCCATGGCATTGATCATGAGTTCGTCGCGGCCCGCGACACCGAAATAATCGGCTGCGAGCAGGACGTGGCCCGAGGACGATATCGGCAGCCATTCCGTCAGGCCCTGGACCACGGCGATGATGGCGAGTTGCATGAGGGACATGGGGGGAACGCGCTCCGGCAATCTGGCTTCGTTTGAAGCGCCGGTGTTGTGGCAAGTTTTCCCCCCGCGGGGAAGGCGAAAGAGGACATATCAACGTGATATATAATTAAGTTTACTGCACATGTCGGGGCGCGCAGAAACGCAAACGTGTGATTAATAAATATCAAAATGATATCTAGTATGCGTGGCGCGCTTGACATTCGGAAAAAAGCCTGACTACCCAACGGTCAGGTTGCCCGGAGACAGGAATGGCGCACAGGATGCTCAGCTTTACCCGCGTCGAGCGGACCATGCCCGGGAAACGGGATGCGTCTGACCGAGCGGGCGATTTCGATGAGATCTATGGCGACTACAGCGAAGCGGCAGCGGAAAAGCAGGCCGGGCGCTGCTCGCAGTGCGGCGTGCCGTTCTGTCAGCAGGGCTGTCCCTTGCAGAACAATATTCCCGACTGGCTGTTGCTGACAGCCGAGGGGCGGCTGCAGGAAGCCTGGCAGGTCTCCTCGGCGACCAACAACATGCCCGAGATCTGTGGCCGCATTTGCCCGCAGGACCGCCTGTGCGAAGGCATCTGCACGATTGAGCAGTCAGGGCATGGCACGGTGACCATCGGCGCCATCGAGCGGCATATCACCGACACGGCCTGGGAGATGGGCTGGGTCACACCGATCCGTCCGCGGCGGGAGCGGGACCAGTCGGCCGGGATCATCGGCGCAGGGCCAGCGGGACTGGCTGCGGCGGAAGAGCTGCGCCGCAAGGGTTACAAGGTCACGGTCTATGACCGCTATGACCGCGGCGGCGGCCTGTTGGTCTATGGTATCCCCGGTTTCAAGCTGGAAAAGCATATTGTCGAACGCCGGATCCGACGGCTCGAGGAGAGCGGGATCGCCTTCGCGTTCAACACCGAGGTCGGCACGGATGTGACGCTCGAAGCGCTCAGGGCGAAGCATGACAGCGTGCTGATCGCGACGGGCGTCTACAAGGCGCGCGACATCAAGGTGCCGGGTATCGGTGCGGACGGGGTGTATCCGGCGCTCGCCTATCTCACGGCCTCGAACCGGGCCGGCTTCGGCGATGCGCTGCCCCGCGACCTCGATGCGGCGAACCGGCGGGTCGTGGTGATCGGGGGCGGCGACACGGCGATGGACTGCGTGCGCACGGCGGTGCGCCAGGGCGCGAAATCGGTCACCTGCCTGTATCGCCGCGACCGGGCGAACATGCCCGGCAGCCAGCGCGAGGTCGCCAATGCCGAGGAGGAGGGCGTGGTGTTCGAATGGCTGGCCGCGCCCGAAGCCGTGCTGCACACCAAGGCCAACCAGGTGAAGGGTGTGCGCGCGGCGCGGATGACGCTGGGAGAGAAGGATGCCTCGGGTCGCCAGGCACCGGTCAAGTCCGGCGAGACCTTCGATCTCAAGGCCGACATGGTGATCAAAGCGCTGGGCTTCGATCCGGAGGACCTGCCGGCGCTGTTCGGTGAACGGTCCCTGACCGTCAATCGCTGGGGCGCGGTACGGATCGATTTCGCTTCAATGGAAACAAGCCTGCGCGGCGTGTTTGCAGCCGGAGACATCGTCCGCGGCGCCTCGCTGGTGGTCTGGGCGATCAAGGATGGCCGCGATGCCGCTGAGGCGATGCACCGGCACATGGCGGCTGAGGCAGCGGCTCACCGGGTCGCGGCGGAGTAGGCGCCATGGACAGCAAGGGACGCTGCCTCTGCGGGGCGGTGAAGATCACCGGTCATGGCGCGCACAAGGGCGTGCATGTCTGCCATTGCAACGACTGCGCCCGCTGGAGTGGCGGTCCGCTCATGGCGGTGGAGTTCGAGGGCGGCATCGATTTCGAAGGCCCCGTGCGCTGGTACAAGAGTTCCGACTGGGGCGAGCGTGGCTCCTGTCTGCAGTGCGGCAGCGCGCTCCTCTGGCGCATGCCAAGCGCGAACATGATCAATGTCGCGGTTGGTTGCCTCGATGACCGCTCCATCTTCGAGAAGGTCGATGGGCACATATTCATCGACAGCAAGCCCGCCTTTTACGAATTCGCAGATGATTCCGAGCGCCTGACCGCCGATCAGGTCTTCGCCAAGTTTACCGGACAGACAGAATGACCACCGAAATCGACCGCTACCTCGCCAATCGCCAGCGCCTGATCGAGGCGCATGCCTATGATCCGGCCCATGAGCATGATGCGTGCGGGGTTGGTCTCGTCGCCGCGCTCGACGGCAAGCCGCGTCGCGAGATCGTCGAGATGGGGATCAGGGCGCTGAAGAATGTCTGGCACCGCGGCGCCGTCGATGCCGACGGCAAGACCGGCGACGGGGCGGGCATCCGCATCGAGGTGCCGCAGGACTTCTTCCGCGAGCAGATCGAGCGGACCGGCCACCAGCCGAGCGAGGCCGATATCTGCGTCGGCCAGATCTTCCTGCCCCGCGCAAATCTCGGTGCGCAGGAAGCGGCCCGCACCATTGTCGAGACCGAGATCCTGCATTTCGGCTTCTACATCTATGGCTGGCGCCAGCCGCCCGTGGATGTCTCGGTGATCGGGCAGAAGGCGAAGGATACGCGGCCGGAAATCGAGCAGATCATGTTCCGGGACGACCGCAACCGCTCGCCGGAAGACCTCGAACGTGCGCTGTATATCTGCCGCCGCCGCATCGAGCGCCGGGCGCGCGAGGCCGGGCTGCAGGAGGTGTATATCTGTTCGCTCAGCCAGAAATCGCTGATCTACAAGGGCATGTTCCTGGCCGAGGACATCGATTGTTTCTATCTCGACCTGCAGGACGAGCGCTTCGTCTCGGCCGTGGCGATCTACCACCAGCGCTATTCCACCAACACCTTCCCGCAATGGTCGCTGGCCCAGCCCTTCCGCATGCTCGCCCATAATGGCGAGATCAACACCGTGCAGGGCAATCTGAACTGGATGAAATCGCACGAGATCCGCATGGTCTCGGAGCATTTCGGTGATTTCGTCGATGACGTGAAACCGGTGGTGCCGCAGGGCATGTCGGATTCCGGGGCGCTGGATGCGGTGTTCGAGATGCTGGTGAAGGCGGGCCGCCCGGCGCCCATGGCCAAGGCGATGATGATCCCCGAGGCCTGGTCGAAGCGCGCCTCGATCATGCCCGACACGCATGCTGCGCTGTATGCCTATTGCAATTCCGTGATGGAGCCATGGGACGGGCCGGCGGCAGTCTGCGCCTATGACGGCCGCTGGGCGGTGGCCGGGCTCGACCGCAATGGCCTCCGTCCGCTGCGCTATGCCCTGACCGCCGATGGCATTCTTGCCGTCGGGTCGGAGACCGGCATGTGCCCGCTGTCGGAGCAGACCGTGGTGCAGCGCGGCCATGTGCCGGCCGGCGGGATGATCGCGGCCGATCTCGAGACCGGCGAGTTCCATGAGCATTTCGAGATCGTCGACCGGCTGGCGGGCGAACATCCCTTCCAGGACTGGCTGAAGAACGTGAAGGAGCTGGAGCCGACGATCGGTCCCGGCGACGAGCCGCGCGTCAAGGATACCGAAAGCCTCATCCGGATGCAGGCGGCGGCCGGTTTCACGCTGGAAACGCTGGAACTGATTCTCGCACCAATGGCCGAGACCGGCAAGGAAGCGATCGGTTCCATGGGCGATGACACCGCACCGGCGGTGCTGACCGATGCCTACCGGCCGCTCAGCCATTTCTTCCGCCAGAATTTCAGCCAGGTCACCAATCCGCCGATCGACCCGCTGCGGGAAGACCGGGTGATGAGCCTCAAGACGCGGTTCAAGAACCTGCGCAACGTGCTGGCGACCGAAGGGGCGCAGCAGGATGTCTACGTGCTGGAGAGCCCGTTCCTGTCGAACGGCATGTATGACCGGCTGCGGACCCTGCTCGGCGAGGAAGCGACGGAGATCGACTGCACCTTCGATCTCGATGCTGCGAGCGGCAATGGCCGTGCCCTGCGCAAGGCGCTGGCCAGGATCCAGGCCGAGGCCGAGGATGCGGTGCGGGCGGGCCGCGAACACGTCGTGCTGACCGATGAGCACCAGGGGGACGGCCGCGTGGCGATCCCCATGATCCTGGCGACCGGCGCCGTCCATGCCCACCTCGTCGCCCAAGGGCTGCGCAGCTTCTGCTCGGTCACGGTGCGCTCGGCCGAATGCCTCGACACGCACTATTTCGCGGTGCTGGTGGGCGTCGGGGCGACCTGCGTGAATGCCTATCTCGCCCAGGACTCGATTGCCGATCGCCAGGCCCGGGGCCTGTTCGGCGAGGTGTCGCTGAATGAGTGCGTGCGGCGCTACAAGTCCGCGGTCGAGGGCGGGCTGCTGAAGATCCTCTCCAAGATGGGGATCTCGGTGATCTCGTCCTATCGCGGTGGCTACAATTTCGAGGCGCTGGGCCTCTCCCGCGCGCTTGTGGCCGATTATTTCCCCGGCATGCCCAGCCGGATCTCCGGTCTCGGCCTCGCCGGCCTCGAGGAGAACGCGCTCAAGCGTCACGAGATGGCGTTCGACAGCGATGTGGCCGCGTTGCCGGTGGGCGGGTTCTATCGCCTGCGCGCGCGGGCGGAACCGCATGCGCTGGACGGCACGCTGATCCACCTGCTGCAGACCGCCGTCGCAAGCGGCGACTATGAAACCTACGAGACCTATGCCCGGGCGGTGAACGGACGGGCGCCGATCCAGTTGCGCGACCTGCTCGATTTCAAGTCCGCCGGCCGTCCCGTGCCTCTGGAATCGGTGCAGTCGATCAACGAGATCCGCAAGCGGTTCGTCACGCCCGGCATGTCGCTCGGGGCGCTGTCGCCGGTGGCCCATGGCACGCTGAACGTGGCGATGAACCGGATCGGTGCCAAGTCCGTTTCCGGCGAGGGCGGCGAGGTCAGCGAGCGCTATGAGCCGCTGCCGAATGGCGACAACATGAATTCGGCCGTGAAACAGGTCGCCAGCGGACGGTTCGGCGTCACGGCGGAATATCTCAACCAGTGCCGCGAGATCGAGATCAAGGTTGCCCAGGGCGCCAAGCCCGGTGAGGGGGGCCAGTTGCCGGGCTTCAAGGTGACGGAGTTCATCGCGAAGAACCGGCACGCGACGCCCGGTGTGACGCTGATCTCGCCGCCGCCGCACCACGATATCTACTCGATCGAGGACCTGGCGCAGCTGATCTACGACCTCAAGCAGATCAATCCGGACGCAAGGGTCTGCGTGAAGCTGGTAGCGCGCTCGGGCGTCGGCACGGTGGCCGCCGGGGTCGCCAAGGCCAAGGCCGACGTCATTCTCATTGCCGGCAATGTCGGCGGCACCGGGGCGAGCCCGCAGACCTCGATCAAGTATGCCGGCCTGCCCTGGGAAATGGGGCTGGCCGAAGCCCACCAGGTGCTCAGTCTCAACAATCTGCGCGACAAGGTCACCCTGCGCACCGATGGCGGTCTGCGCACGGGGCGCGACATTGTCATTGCCGCCATGCTTGGCGCAGAGGAGTACGGCATCGGCACGGTCTCGCTGGTGGCCATGGGCTGCATCATGGTGCGCCAGTGCCACTCCAATACCTGCCCCGTCGGCGTGTGCACCCAGGACCCGGCGCTGATCGAGAAGTTCACCGGCAGCGCCGACAAGGTCGTCAACCTGATGAGCTTCATCGCCGAGGATGTCCGCCGCATCCTGGCGGAACTCGGCCTGCCCTCGCTGGATGCGGCGATCGGGCGGACGGACCTGCTCACCCAGGTCTCCCGAGGGGCGTCGCACCTCGACGATCTCGACCTCAACCCGCTGCTGGTCCAGGTCGATACCGACAAGCCCGTGCACTACCAGCCGACACGCCGGGAGCCGGTGCCCGATACGCTCGACGCCGACATCCTGCGCGATGCCGAGCCGTTCTTCTCGCGCGGGGAGAAGATGCAGCTGCAATACGGCGTGAAGAACGTGCAGCGGGCGATCGGCGCGCGGGCGTCCAGCGAGATCGTCCGCCGGCATGGCGAGCATGTCCTGCCCGAGGGCCGGCTGCACATCCGCCTGGAAGGCTCGGCCGGCCAGTCGCTCGGCGCCTTTGCGGTGCAGGGGCTGACCCTCGATGTCACCGGCGACGCCAATGATTATGTCGGCAAGGGCCTGTCCGGGGCGACGATCCAGCTCCGCCCCCCGGTCAACGCCCAGTTCGTCGCCGCGAACAATACCATCATCGGCAATACCTGCCTCTATGGCGCGACCTCCGGCCGGCTATATGCGGCCGGCCGGGCGGGCGTGCGCTTTGCCGTGCGCAATTCCGGTGCCGAGGCGGTGGTCGAGGGCTGCGGCGCCAATGGCTGCGAGTACATGACCGGCGGCCGGGTCGCGATCCTCGGGGCGGTGGGCGACAATTTCGGCGCGGGGATGACGGGCGGCTATGCCTTCATCTGGGATGCACGAGGGGTCTTCGACAAGGTCGCCAATCCCGACAGCATCGGCTGGCGGGCGCTCGCGGAGATGCCGGAAGAGCACGCCGCGACCTTTCGCGGCATGCTCGAGGCGCACCGCTCCCGCACGGGCAGCGTGGTTGCGGGGGCCCTGCTGAAGGACTGGGAGACGACACTGGCCGAAACGCTGATGGTGGTGCCGAAGGAAGTGGCGGTGCACATTCTCGGCCGGAAGGCGGCGAAGCTGGTCGCCTGAGGCACCGCGGTCGGCAATCACTGTGCCCGCCCCTTCACATTGGCGCGGAGTCATCCGACATTGGAAAGATGACCCACGACCACTCCACCGGCGCATTCAATGCCAACCTGCCCTGCACGCCGGTGGACACGGCGGCCTTTCTCGATGAGGCGGAGGCGCTGGTCCTCTCGCGCGGGCAGAGGCTGACGAGCATCCGCCGCAAGGTCCTGGCCCTGCTTGTCGATGCCGACGCCCCGGCCAAGGCCTATGACCTGCTCACCCGGCTCGACGGCGAGGGCGCAGCGAAGCCGCCGACGGTCTACCGGGCGCTGGACTTCCTCCAGGAGCATGGCCTTGCGCACAAGATCGAGAGCCTCAACGCCTATGTAGCCTGTGGTCATGCGAGCCATGTCCATTCCGCCCTGTTCCTGATCTGCGAGGATTGCGGCCATGCCGAGGAGCTGCATTCGGTGGCGACGACGGCGGCGCTGCGCGAGGAAACCGCGGCGGCCGGCTTCCGGCTGAATCGCGCGGTGATCGAGGTCCGTGGCCGCTGCCGCAGCTGCGCGGGCGACCGCAAGCGGTCCTGACGCGTCGCCGGGTCCGTTGCCCCGGGCCGTTTCGCGCCGGCGCAGGCGAACCGCAGCCGACGGGCGGTTCCGGTTCAGGCCTGGAAGCGAAGGCCGGCGTCGATGCTGTCATGCCAGGCGACGGTGGCATTGCGCGGTGCGGTCATGCCATCGACGATGACCTGCACATTGTCCGGCAGCCCCGCCCGTTCGGTGAAGCGGATCCGCACACCGCGCTGCGACATGTCCATCACCACGCCCCGCCGCTTGAAGCCCGACGGATAGATGACCGTACACGGCTTGTAGGCATCCTGGCGTTGCCAGCGGCGATTGCGCAGTGCCTTTTCCTCGGCGGTTTCCTGCACGGCCGGTTGCGGTCGTGATCCGATCAATCTGAACAGCTTGCCCAACGGCATGGTCTCAAGTCCCTCAATCATGTTCCAGTTTCGCACGCAGGACCGGTCGGGCCGGTGCGTCATGGTTCTCCTCTGGCAAGAACCATGCCGGTTGAAATCTGCCATGGGGCGGTAAGATCCCGTTAGGGATTGGCGGCGGTTCCGCCCTGGAGGACTCAGCGGGCGACGGGGGAGGCCCGTCGAAGCGGGCTGCTGGCGCCCGGTTCCTCGAGGGTGACATCATAGCCCCAGAGCCGGGCGACATGCATCAGCACCTCCTCGGCATCACGTTCGTTGAGACGCGCGCCGGAGACCGAATTGCAGGCCAGCCGCAGGGTGCGGTCGCCGAGCAGGTCGACGTCGATGACCTGGATGTCGGGATCGACCATGGAGGGGTCGTAATTGCGGGCGAGGGCCTCACGGATCCCGCGATAGCCCTGCTCGTTCTGGATGTTGGACACCCGGTAGTGGCTCGAGGTTTCGCGGTCGGCAATCGCGAAGAAGCCGAACTTGCGGATAAGCCGGGGGGAGAGGAATTGCTGGATGAAGCTTTCGTCGCGGTAATTCGCCCAGACATCCCTGAGCACGCCGCGCCAGTCTTCCTTGCCGGCCAGCGAGGGGAACCAGTCGCGGTCCTCCTCGGTCGGTTCGGTGACGATACGCTTGATATCCTCCATCATGGCATAGCCGAGGGCATAGGGATTCATGCCGCCATAGCGCGGATCGTCGAATTCCGGCTGCGTGATGACGCCGGTATGGCTGTGCAGGATTTCCAGCATCGCGCCGTCATTGATACGGCCCTGCCGGTGCAGCTCGTTGCAGATGTAGTAGTGGCAGAAGGTGGCACAGCCCTCATTCATCACCTTGGTCTGGCGCTGGGGATAGAAATACTGGGCGAGATGGCGGACGATGCGCAGCAATTCGCGCTGCCAGTTCGGCAGGACAGGGCTGTACTGTTCGAGGAAGTAGAGAATGTTCTCTTCCGGCAGGCCAAGTTCCTCGCGGCGGTCATCGGCGTCATTGCGTTTTCCCCGCCGGTTTCGCCCCTTCTCCAGGGCGACCCAGAGATAGTTCACGTCGGCCTCCTCCTGGGCGAGGCGCTCGGCCTGGCGGGCCTTCTCCTCCTTCAGCGAGAGCCGGGCCGGCCGCTCATAGCGGAACACGCCCTGGCTCATCAGGGCATGGGCACTGTCGAGTACGCGTTCGACCTCGAACTCGCCATGGCGGGCCTCGCAGTCGGACACGAAATTGCGGGCATATTCGAGATAGTCGAGGATCCCGTCGGCCTCGGTCCACATCCGGAACAGGTGGTTGTTCTTGAAGAAGTGATTGTGGCCGAAGGCGGCATGGGCCATGACCAGTGTCTGCATCGCCATGGTGTTCTCTTCCATGTTGTAGCTGATGCAGGGATTGGAATTGATCACGATCTCGTAAGCGAGCCCGCGCAGGCCCTTGCGATACTGGCGTTCCTCGCGGACGAAGGACTTGCCGTAGGACCAGTGGCGGTACATCAGCGGCATGCCGATGGACGAGTAGGCATCGAGCATCTGCTCGGACGAGATCACCTCGAGCTGGTTGGGATAGATGTCGAGCCCGAGATCGCCGAGGGCAATCTCCTCGATCGCGTCATAGGTCCGTTTCATCGTATCGAACGACCAGTCGGGGCCTTCGAACAGGAGCGGGCGGGACTTGCGCGGGGGCGAGGGCCTGCGGGACGGAGCGCGGCTGGCGGCGCGGGCGTTGGGGGCGGGGTCTTTCTTCTGCTCAGGCAAGGCTGGCCTCCCGGCTGTCGGCGCGTGCGAAGAGTTCACGGAAAACCGGATAGATATCAGCCGGCGAGGCGATCCGCTTCATGGCGAAATTGCTCCAGGATTCGGAGACCTTCTTGTAGGTTTCCCAGAGCTCGACGCCGGTATCGTCGCTGGACAGGAAGCTCGCCTCGGCCTCGTCGATGATCTCGATATAGGCGAAGTACTGCACCAGACGCATGATGTCCGACTGCATCAGCTGCAGGCAGCGGGCACAGTCATTGGAGAAATTGTCGCCGTCGGAGGCCTGGGCGGCGTAGATGTTCCAGTCGGAGGCGGGGTAGCGCTGGTCGATGATGCGCTTCATCTCCTCGAGGGCGGTCGAGACCACGGTGCCGCCGGTCTCGCGGCCATGGAAGAAGGTCTCCTCGTCGACCTCGTCGGCATTGTGGGTGTGCCGGATGAAGACGAGGTCGATCCGGTCATAGCGGCGCTGCAGGAACAGGTGCAGCAGGACGAAGAATCGCTTGGCCAGGTCCTTCTCGCGCTCCCCCATCGAGGCGGACACATCCATGAGGCAGAACATCACGGCATTGGCATTGGGTTCGGGGCGGTTCTCGAAGGTCTTGTAGCGGACATCGACGGGGTCGATGTAGGGGATCGACTTCTGCCGCCGGGTCAGTTCGTCGATTTCCTCGCGCAGCGCCTTGCGCCGCTGTTTCTGTTCCGGGCTCGGCGTGCTGATCCGTTCCAGTTCGAACAGCTCCGCCTGCAGGGCGCGGACCGCTTCCTTGTCGGGCCGGTGCAGGGCGATGCGCCGGCCGAGCGCATTGCGCATGGTGCGCAGGACGGCGAGGTTGGCCGGATTGCCGCTGGAGGAATAGCCGGCGCGCTGCGGCCGGACCGTATCGACCTCCTTCAGCGTGTGCTTTACTAGGTCGGGCAGTTCGAGATCCTCGAAGAAGATGTCGAGAAACTCCTCCTTCGACAGGACGAAGAGAAATTCATCCTCGCCATCGCCATCCTCGGAACCGCGCCGCCCGCGCCCGCCCTGTCCGCCCCGCGGTGGCTTGCGCAGCCGGTCGCCGACGGCGAAATCCTTGTTGCCCGGCAGGACCCGCTCGGAATTGCCGGTGCCGGGCTGGAAATGGAATTGCGGCTCGTGGATCCCATCGCCGCGAATGCCGATCTTGTCGCCGCGATTGATATCGGAGATGGACCGGTTGCGTACGGCATCGTTGACCGCCGCCCTCACCTGCTTGCGCACGCGCCGGATGAAGCGGCGGCGGTTGCCAAGGCTCTTGTCCTTGGGATTGAGGCGGCGGTCGATGAACTGGCTCATATCGGCCCTTCTGTCTGCTCAAGGCGGCGTCGTTTCAACCATCCCCCTGCCCGCATGTCCCGGGCCCGCGTGTTCCAGGCCCACGTTTCCCAGGCCCACGTTTCCCAGGCCCACGTTTTCAAGGCCCACGTTTTCCAGGCCCATGCGTCCGGGATCAGCAGGCCCGGGACCCGGAAGACCCGGAGAACGCGCCCCATCGTGGCGCGTCACCCGGCCTTGTTGACCCGCATGTACCACTCCACCAGCCGGCGGACCTGGCGCTCGGTATAGCCGCGCTCGGTCATGCGCCGGACGAATTCATGGTGCTTGGCATCGCTTTCCTTGTCCCGCTTGGCCCCGAAGGAAATCACCGGGAGCAGGTCCTCGACCTGGCCGAACATCCGCTTCTCGATCACGCGGCGGAGCTTTTCATACTCTTTCCAGTCCGGATTCCTGCCCTCGTGCTCAGCCCGGGCCCGCAGCACGAATTTCACGACCTCGTTGCGGAAATCCTTGGGATTGGTGACCCCGGCGGGCTTCTCGAGCTTGGACAGTTCGGCTTCGAGCACCTCACGGTCGAACATCTGCCCGGTGTCGGGATCCTTGTAGTCCTGGTCCTCGATCCAGGCATCGGCGTAGGCGATGTAGCGGTCGAACAGGTTCTGGCCGTAGTCGGAATAGCTTTCGAGATAGGCCTTCTGGATCTCGTAGCCGATGAATTCGACATAGCGCTTGGTCAGCTCGCCCTTGATGAAGTCGAGGTAGGTGTCCTCGATCTCTTCGGGAAACTGTTCGCGGCGGATCGAGCGGTCGAGCACGTAGAACAGGTGGACCGGATCGGCGGCGACCTCTTCGACGTCATGGTTGAAGGTTTCCGACAGGACCTTGTAGGCAAAGCGGGTGGAGATGCCCTCCATGCCCTCGTCGGGGCCGGCCTCGTCGCGATACTCCTGGATCGACTTGGCCTTGGGATCGGTGTCCTTGAGGCTCTCGCCGTCATACACCCGCATCTTCGAGTACTGGCTCGAATTCTCGTGCTCCTTGAGGCGGGTCAGCACCGAGAAGCGGGCCATGATCTCCAGCGTCTCGGGCGCGCAGGGCGCGTCGGCAAGATCGGACTGTGTGAGCAGCTTCTCGTAGATCTCGGCTTCCTCGGTGACCCGCAGGCAATAAGGTACCTTGATCACCGAGATCCGGTCGAGGAAGGCCTCATTGTTCTTGTTGTGCTTGAACTGGCGCCATTCGCTCTCGTTGGAGTGGGCGAGGATGATGCCGTTATAGGGCATGGCGCCGATATTCTCGGTGCCGACATAGCTGCCTTCCTGGGTGGCGGTCAGCAGCGGGTGGAGCACCTTGATCGGCGCCTTGAACATCTCGACGAATTCGAGGAGCCCCTGGGTGGTACGGTTCAGCCCGCCGGAAAAGCTGTAGGCGTCCGGATCATTCTGGCTGAGATGTTCGAGCTTGCGGATGTCGAGCTTGCCGACCAGCGAGGAGACGTCCTGGTTGTTCTCGTCGCCGGGCTCGGTCTTGGCGATGCCGACCTGGCGCAGGCGGGAGGGGAAGAGTTTCACCACCGAGAACTTGCGGATATCGCCGTCGAACTCGTCCAGCCGCTTGACGGCCCAGGGCGAGGCCGGCCCGCGCAGGAGACGGCGCGGGATATTGTACTTGTCCTCCAGTACGTCGCCCATGCGGTCGGCATCGAACAGGCCGAGCGGGCTTTCGAACAGCGGCGAGATCTCGTCGCTGGCCTTGAGCACGTAGATCGGCTGCTCTGTCATCAGGGCCTTGAGCTTCTCGGCGAGGGTCGACTTGCCCCCGCCAACCGGGCCGAGCAGGTAGAGCACCTGCTTGCGCTCCTCGAGCCCCTGGGCGGCGTGGCGGAAGAAACCGACGATCCGCTCGATCGTCTCTTCCATGCCGTACATCTCGCGGAAGGCGGGATAGAGCTTGATGGTGCGGTTGAGGAAGATCCGCGACAGGCGCTGGTCCTTCGAGGTGTCGATCAGTTCCGGTTCACCGATGGCCTTGATCATGCGTTCGGCAGCGGTCGCGCGCATGCCGGGGTCCTCCCGGCAGCCCAGCAGGTAGTCCTGCAGGGACAGCTCCTCGACCTTGGTCCGGCTGTAATCTTCGGCATACTTGGTGAACAGATCCATGACGAGCTTCCTTTCTGTGCGCCCCTCCGTCCGAAGTCAGTATCCCCCTTGCCTCGAACGGCCCTGAAACATCTCTCTACGTCAACATGGAGTGAAGATTAGGCGTCTCCAAGGCACAAGGGGGCTGTCACAGCACAAAGGTGCAGAAATTTCTTCCGGAAGGCCGCGAGTCTGGCAAAAGAATGCCGTGCTGACAGGTGCTTAGGCAGTCGGGACACACCCTGAGGGAATTCGGTCCGGCGTGTTCGATTTGCCGCAGTCCCCCTTGCGCGGGGCGATGCTGCAGATGGCGGCGGCCTGTCGCTTGCCAACCGGCCCCAAGGCTGGTCATCTCCGGCAGAAACATGGGGCCAGCATGACCGGCAAGACGCTTTATGACAAGATCTGGGACGCGCACCTGGTGCACGAGGATGCGGCCAGCGGCGAAGCCCTGCTCTACATCGACCTTCACCTCATCCATGAAGTGACCACGCCGCAGGCGTTTTCCGGGCTGAGGGTGGCGGGCCGCCGCGTCCGCCGGCCCGATCTCACGCTCGCGGTGGCTGACCACAATACGCCCACCGAAGGCCAGGCGCTTGGCCTCGCCGGCGTGGCAGACCCGGCGGCGCGGGCGCAGCTCGAGGCGCTCGGCCAGAACGTCGCGGCCCATGGCATCGAGTTCTTCCCCATGGGCGACCTGCGCAACGGCATCGTGCATGTGGTCGGTCCCGAACAGGGGCGCACCCAGCCAGGCATGACCATCGTCTGTGGTGACAGCCACACCTCGACCCATGGCGCGTTCGGCGCGCTGGCCCACGGCATCGGCACCTCCGAGGTCGAGCACGTCCTGGCCACCCAGACCCTGCGCGCCCGCAAGATGGGGAACATGGCGGTGGAGGTGACCGGCCAGCTCGGCGCAGGCGTGACGGCGAAGGACCTGGCGCTGCATCTGATCGCCCGGATCGGCACGGCCGGCGGGACGGGCCATGTCATCGAGTATCGCGGCGAGGCGGTCCGGGGGCTCTCCATGGAGGGGCGGATGACGCTGTGCAACCTCGCCATCGAGGGTGGCGCGCGGGCCGGCCTGGTTGCCCCCGACGAGACGACCTTTGCCTATATGCAGGGCCGGCCGGCGGCGCCGAAGGGTGGGGCCTGGGAGATGGCGAAACGCTACTGGGAGACGCTCTGCAGCGATGCGGATGCGGCCTGGGATGCGGTGATCACGGTCGATGCCGCTGCGGTCGAGCCGACCGTGACGTGGGGGACCAGCCCGGAACAGGCCATCCCGCTTTCGGGTCGGATCCCGCGGCCGGAGGACTTCACCGACCCCACGAAGCGCACGGCGGCCGAGCGGGCGCTCCGCTACATGGGGCTCGAGGGCGGGGCGCCGCTGGCTGGCACGCCGGTGCAGCGCGTATTCATCGGCTCGTGCACGAATTCGCGGATCGAGGACCTGCGGG
>CAZDMQ010000071.1:0-16510 GCA_964506685.1 uncultured Hyphomonadaceae bacterium
CCGTGACCGTCACGGCCGCGCAAACAAAAACGCCCCCGCGATGAGCGAGAGCGTTCACTGAACCGGTCCTATTGGCAGCCCGCTATCTACGGAGAGATGCGGACCTCTGTCGATCTTTCAATTCACGCCGCCACTGCGGGCTGCGAATCTCTGCCAGGTCCAGCAACCGCATCGGGCAGGAGTAGAGGCTGGGGTGCATCTGCTCAGTCAAGATCTTCGCGCCCCATCCGTGACGTGGATGAAGCTGAAGCAGGTTGCAGTGGATCCATGCTCTCGGCGGCTCAATAAGACGGTGGCCTCTGTGGACCGTCTGGCGCAGCACTGTCCACAAAACATACGTCCCATGTTCAAAGGTGAGATGATCGGCAACGCAACGCACGATCACGACCGTGCCATCGGGCTTCTTCCGCCAGTATTCATCCTTCAGATGCCCAATCCAATCTTCGAAACTGGCGTGCCGGCAGAATTCCCATCCCATCGCCTCGTCTCCTGCGGCAGGTAGCGGCTGCGCTACATCGGCCCGGGCATCATGGGACCAAGCGGTCCTGTGCCAGGTCCAGGCATCGCCTGTGGGCCAATACTTCCCGGGGCGGGTGCAAGGTACGGATCCATGAGCATCGCCATCTGCTCGTCGTACATTGCCTGCATCGGCGCGTACGGGTCCGGCTGCATCGGCATGGGCGTCTGCTGGTTCATGGCGTCGTGCATGGCCTGCTCGAACAGTTCGTTGGTCATCGCAGGCCCGTAGCCCGGACCCATCGGATCAGCGGGCCCTGGCATGATGTCGTTGACGATCTGCTCCAGACCGCCTAGGTCTGCGTTGGGGACGTGCATCTCATTGGACATTGCAGGCATGGCTGCCTGCTCAAACGGCCCCGCGTCCATCGTCCCATGCGGCGTCCCCACCTCAGCTTCAGACATGGGCACGGCGGCTGAAGTGAATGCCTCCATCTCCATACCCGGTTCAGGCACGGCCGCCATGGGCTGATCGCCCATGGACAGCGCATCGTCGATGCCGTCCGGCATCATGGCCTGCTCTTCGGGCGTGGGTGTACCGTGGATCGTGGTGCGCGGGCCGTGCATCACGTCGTCTAACGGAACAGGCGCCACGGGCTCGTCCGGCAAGGTCTCTTGGAATGCCTGCTCGGTGAGCTCGGGAGTGATCAGACCATCGTTGTAGCGCACGTGCGGCGTGAAGTGCCGCTCGGGTGGGTTGAGCCGGATCGGTGGTGTGGATCGGGCATGAAAATGCTCGAACCACGGATCAGGCGGCCGGTAGTGGGCCGACATATCCTGGTAGAACATTCGGCCCGGATCGTATTGATCGGAGAAGCCACCGAAGCCGATCGGTGCGGCGGCATAGTGCCGGCCGCCATGCGGGCGCGAATACGCAATGCCCGCTACGTTGCCATCGAGCGCCAGTTGACTGCGACGCCTGGGGATCATTCCGCCGGGGGTCATGCGCGGCATGTCGGAACCTTTCAGAAAGACCCGTTCAGCCTACAGGCGCATGCTCGAATCGGGATTGCCTGCGGATGATTTACCGGTGACGCCCCGCGGGCCATGGCGATGGCTCTCGTCGAGAAACGTGTTGCGAGAGAAGAAGAGATTGCGATCTACACAAAATCCCGGATTCCGGGGGTTCTCGTCGAGGATCCGCTTCGTGAAGCGTATCCCCGGTGCGGCGTTCTGCTTGCGCAGACCACTTCCGGGGGTCACGTGCGAAAGATCCTCGGGCGAGCCCAGGTTCCTAAAAGGAACGGCTCGCCCGGTTCGCATATAGCGGTGTGAGGATTGGCAAGTGGTAATGCGGGCGGGTTTATATGGGTTGCGGTTGTCACACCGCGGGCCGGATCATCCGGGCGTCAGTGGGGCACCATCCATTGGGCGCGCTGCGCCGCGATCATCCGGGGTGGCGCTTGTTCGGCCGCGGCCTCGATCACGGCGACAGGGCTCTTGATATTGCTCGGCATAGTGAGTAAATTTACTCACTACTGCTATGATCCCCTGCCCCCTGTGCGGAGTGTGACTATGTTCAAACGCCCCCTGTACACTCAGATGGTCAAACGCCTCAAAGAGCCGCGGCGATTCCTTCAGGTCCTTGCCGGAGCCCGGCAAACCGGCAAGACCACCCTGATCCGGCAGCTGCTGGAGGGCATCTCCGGCCAAGGCCACTACGCCACGGCCGACGAACCGACGTTGAAGGATCGCAGTTGGATCGAGCAGCAATGGGAGGCCGGGCGGCGACTGGCCAGCCGCAAAGGCAAACCAGCCGTCCTCGTCCTCGATGAGATACAGAAGATTCCAGGCTGGTCCGAAACCGTCAAGAGCCTGTGGGATGCCGACACCGCCGCCAAGTTGCCGCTCCATGTCGTGGTTCTCGGTTCGGCTCCGCTGCTGATGCAGAGCGGCCTGTCCGAGAGCCTGGCCGGCCGGTTCGAAGTGATCCGCGTTCCGCACTGGTCCTTTGCCGAGATGCGGCAGGCGTTCGGCTGGTCGCTCGATCAGTACATCTATTACGGCGGGTATCCCGGCGCTGCGCCGCTGATCGAGGAGCCCGAGCGTTGGCGCCGGTACATCCTCGATTCGCTGGTGGAGACCACGATCTCGCGCGACATTCTGCTCATGCGGCGTGTGGACAAGCCCGCCCTGCTTCGCCGGCTGTTTGAACTGGGCTGCCAGTATTCGGGGCAGATCCTCTCTTACACCAAGATGCTGGGACAACTGCAGGATGCGGGCAACACCACGACGCTGGCCCACTATCTCGAATTGCTCCAGGCCGCAGCGTTGCTGGAGGGATTGAGCAAGTACGCCGGCCAGAAGGTTCGGCAGCGCGGTTCCAGCCCCAAGTTCCAGGTGCACAACAACGCCCTGATCACCGCGCAAGGAGATCTGTCGCTGGAAGAGGCCCGCGAGCATGGCCAGGCATGGGGGCGGCTGGTCGAATCGACCGTTGGCACCTGGCTGGTGGGTGCGGGCGGGAATCCGCAAGTCGCCGTGCGCTACTGGTCGGCCGGTGACAGCGAGGTGGACTTCGTCCTGGCCAAGGGCGCCAAAGTCGTGGCGGTGGAGGTCAAGAGCGCTGCTGGCCATCGCAAGCTCTCGGGGATGGAGGCCTTCTCCAAACAGTTCAAAGTGCACCGCAAACTGCTCGTCGGTCCCGGCGGCATTCCCATCGAAGACTTCATCACGACTGATGTGATCGAGTGGTTCTGAGACCGGCCAAGCCCGGCATCCGATCTGGCGACTCTCCGCCTTGCTCGCCGCCGGGCGTGCGCCCCGGTGCATCGCGATGCGCTTCACTGCGGCCGGCGCCACGCCAGATCGCCAGCTACTGCCCGAAACTCCCCTTCCGGGACCGGTTCGCCGAACCGGTACCAAGTCGCCGCGTGCTTGGGAATAGGGCTGGCCTGCACCCAATCTATGTACCAGTGTGAATGAGAGTCTGGTTTGATGGTTCGCTCACTTGCTGGGCTGGAGCGGAGGGTCGGGGGGCAGCCCCGACCACTAGCGCAACCGACGCCGCGAACATCGCGGGAGCCACGTACCCCAGCGACAAATGCAGCCAACGGTGGTTGTAGTGATTCTGCCACCAGCCACTGACCGGCGGCGGTCACTCCGCCGCGTAGAAATAGCTCTGTCTTAACAGCAGTTGCCGGACACGCTGAATAACCGAGAGGCGGGGCGATGAGAAGGCCAGTCTCACCCCCACGTCGCTGAACCCGTGTTGCGCCGCCGTGGCACGGATGGGGTACGCTCTGCCGGTTTCCAGCGCAGGCGAGGCCAGGGCCGAACCGCCAACCACCTCGAGTTTTACGGCGGGGTCGCTGATCGCCTTCGCGATTTGTTTGGCCGCAGACGACGCGTCGGTCGTGTCGATCGCCGGTCCGTGATAGACGTACTCGGCGACGTTGCCAATCATGTCGTGGAACACCGGATCGGCCGGCTTGGGGATCGGGCGGAGCCAGATAGAGTCGTCGTCTACTTCGCTTGAGGCGGTGACGTCGATGGTTTGACCCCGCTGGCGCAGGCTGACAAGCAGTTGGAAAGAATCTTCGTAAGGCCATTCGAGATTTGGTCCCGCCTGTCGCAGGCGCTCGACGTGCTGATAGTGCTTCGCCCAGTTTTGGTCGCGAATATTGGGCTTGGCGTCGGCGGCTTTCACGGCGGCCAACGCCTGCACCCATTCGGTGGCTTTGGGCAATCGACAACCGAGCAGCCACGCGGTGAACATCGCGCCTTGCGCGTTTAGGTACTGTACGGGGTGATCGTCCCCCGGCGGCCGAACGCGAATCCCCGCAGGGTAGGGCCGATCCGCACGGGGATGAGTGAATAGCCAGCGATCGGACGTCTCCAGCGCTTTACGATTGGGGGTCTGCACCCAAACGCGCGGGCCCCGGCGACTGTCGCTGGTGCGTGTCATGCTCGAACCACGGACGTTCATCAGTTCAAGCATCAGCGACCACTGGTCAGCGTGATCGACAATGTCCCGGAACAGGCCGAACGACAGTTCGGTCGTGCAGAGATAGAACGGCGTAGCGTCAGCGGACGTTGTGTCGATGCGAACAAACACTAGCTCGTGAACGCGATGGTCGCTTACCTTCCATCGGTAGCGCCGAAAATTGGCCGGATCAGTGCTGTCGACAAGCGTGAACGCCGCATCGCCTAGTGGTGGCGCGGTCGGGCCAACCCACCGATGGATCGACTCAACATTTATGTCGGCACCTTGCTTCGCGATCTGCTTTAGTGCGGCGACGAAAGACGAGATTGATTCGCGGTCTGCCAGTTCCGCGGGCACATTTTTGACGAACGCCGCGACAAGCCTTCTGCCATCCGCGTTCTTCGCTGCGGCTGCTTCGCGCAAAGAATGAAGCGCCAGGTTGTACCGGAGCGCTGCGGGCAAGTTCGCGTCATCCACGCCGAACCGGTCTCGCATCCCCAGCAGCTTGTACATTACGTCGGGCTCGGTGGCCTGGCGAGCGCAGGTCAACCAGAGCTGAGGTTGGTGTGCTCGCAACTGTTCGCCGAATGCCGGCGGCAAATCAGGCGACTTTCTCAATGACGCATCGATCTCAGCGGCCTGTTGAAGTTGACTCAGGTCAGTTGGCCAGCCGCCATCGTCAAGCTCGGCCAGTCTTCGCCGAGCGGCAAGTCGTTCGCCGAGCGGAGCGTCGCTCAGCGCGATCTTTGTCACCGATGCGACGTCCGGCATCGCGGCGATGCGCTCGAGCCGCGCTGTCGCTTCGATCAGGGGCTTAAGCGCTGCGCGATTCTCTTTGAACGCTTGCTCTTCCGTCCACGCTTTGGCAGCCACCGGCCAATCGCGACCATCGGACAACTCAATCTCTTCGAGCGGTTCGAAGCCATCCAAGCTGTGCTCGAGTTGGCGGAAATTGGCGATCAGCTGGCCCGCCTTCATACGAAGCGCACTGTACGCCGCGGCGTGTTCGGCCAGCGGTTTGGCCAACGCCTTATCATTGACGCGAGGCACACCGCTGGATGGGGCCAACTGCTCGACGACCCGACGGGCCGCCAGTTCGCGCTGGCCGGCTAGCCAAGAGGCGACTGCGGCTTCCCAGCCCTCATCGTTGGGCTCTACGTTAGCTGGACCCGATATCAGAGCGTGGGACAACAGCTCATCGAGCCGGTTCATCGCCCTCGTGAGCTGGTTGAGGAGACGGTGCCGAGCAAAAGCGGGACGTGGATCGACTCGAAGGGCATCGGCATCGAGATCAACTAGTAGGGCATCCCGACGACGCGCGAATTCAGTGGCCGTCGCCCTTAGACTAACGTCCGCAAGCTTGGTGTTGCCCGCCCTTTCCAACCAGGCCAGCGCTGCCTGAGTTTGTGTGGCAGCAAGCTCGTCAATCTGATCAACCAGTCGGTCGCGCTGATCCAATACTGCGGCGAGTTGGGACTCGATACGCGGTCGATACCTTCGCACTGCGGGCAACGCATCGAGCTTGTACACCTGCTCGCGAAGGGCCGCGATGGCTTTGTCAATATTGCCTGCTTTCTCGGCCGCACCGACTCGAAGTGGCAAAAGTTGGTCGACTATCGCTGCAAATTCTTCGGGCCAGACCACATCGTCACGTGGATCGGTTTCCAGTGTGTGATACGCTTCAGCCGTGCTCAGCCAACGCTCGTAACTCGTGGCGTCTGTTGCGTCCGCGTCCGTCAGTTCGGCCAGCGCCGGCCGCGCGGCGTGCCGATTGACACACTCAATCCATTCGTTGGTCACATAACTGCTCAAGCGATCAGTCAGTGGCTTGACCCGCGTCAGTAACCGCTCGTTCATCTCCTGCACGCCCGTCTCCTGCCCGAGTCGACGAGCCTCGAAATTGAGCCAAACAGGGAAGTCTCGAAGCAGTGGCGCATCGGTTACCGCAACGGTTCGAGCGGCCGCGACGAGTTGCTGCCACGTATCCTCCAACGCATCGGCGTCGTCGCCGAGCGCGACAATGGATTCGACATGGCTCGCGCGATCCTTGCGCATCTTTAAGGGCAACGCGCTGAGCGCATCGTTGATCTGGTTGGCTGGGCTGATCCAGCCACGCTGCTCGAAGCGAGCGGCGACTTCGACCAGAGACCCGCCAGCGGTTGTTTGGATACGATCAGGTGCCAGCATCTGGTTGATGCGATCGATCAGCGCGAGTGCATCACGCGTGGCCAGAGCGGCGTCGCGTGTGCGCGCGGCGGCGGGCGGGTCGCCCTGCGCGAGGTCGGCGAGGATCGCGTCGGGTCGACCGATGATCTGCCGCGGATCGAGCGTGAGGCCGCGCCGTCTGGCGTTAGAGATCGGCTCCGTGACTCGGCGCGAGAGATAGGGATGGGTGTGCCAGGGCGAATCGGCCGGCGCTTCAGCGATGCATGCGACCAGCGCGTCGGCCCAGCGGTGAGACGCGGCGACCAATCGACGCCATCGTTCGGCGTCAAACTCCTCGGCGCTCGGCGGTGCCCCACCGTTGGCGCTGCCGTTCTTGGGATCCTGCGCGGTCGTTCCGCCATTGGGCGAGTCGCTCGTCGGGCCGTCGCCCATCATGCCAAAGATAAGCGCGACGAGCAGCACTACCCCCACCACGACCGCGCCGGTGATCGCCAGTACGGGCCAGGGCGCGGACAAGGCCTTCGCGGATGGTGGCTCAGCATTGGCCTTCGTTTCACGCGGCGCACTGACATGGCTGGTGCACACTGGTGGCGAGGATCCACGCATCAGCTCGGCTGGCGGCTCGGACGAACGCGTCTTAGCTTCCTTTGCCCCCCGATCTGGGTGTGCATCAGGTCGCTCGATGCTGCTCGGATCGTTCGGTACCGGAGGAGACGCACCGGCTGGCGGCTCAACCGGTGCGGCGTGCTTCGCTGGCACCTCCATCGGCGGTTGGTCGGATTCTGCGAACTGATCCCCATCGGTCGGTGCGCCAGCCGCATGCGGGCCGTGTTGTTCGAGTTCGGCGTGGTTCGCCGCGTCCTCACCTTCCTCCATCGTGGCGGGTGTGTCAGCACTGACGGCAAAGCCCTTCGCGGATCGCTCATTGAGCAGGCCGAGTACAGCGGCGTAGCGTTCCGCGAAGGCCTCGGGGATTTCGTAGGGGACTTGCGAGACCGGCGGCCGGGCCACCGTACCGGCCCGCAGACACAACAACTCACCGGCACCCGGCCGCCCGGCGACCAGATCCAGCCACGGCTCGCCTCGCCGATTGATCAGCAACCGGGGCACCTCACTGGGCAGCAACTCGTCGAGTATGGCCAGCCAGTCGCTTAATCGCTGGATCAGCCCATCAAGCTCAGCCTCAGCCGGCAGCCGCAGGTGCACCGGTCGAACCTCTCGATCGCCATCTTCGCCGACATGGGCCGCGATCTCGCGGTCGATCGCGTAGAGCGAACGCAGCAGGGACTGGACGGCGTCTTCACCACCGCCCAGCGCTTCGGCTCGGCGGCGAAGTGCACTCGTCAGCGTTGGGGGGGCGGACACATCGCCGACCGGCGCTTCCGCGACGGCGTCTAATCGCTGCTGCGCTTCGTCCATCAGCCGCAGCACGTCGGCCGCAGCCGTTGTGGCGACGCAGTCGTTTTCCAGTTGCGTCAGCTGCGGCAAGACTTGGCGGAACAAGCGGTCCAGCGGCAAGCTCTGGCATTGGGCGCAGACGATCATCGGGTACTTGCGCCGCCCCTTGCCATCGCGAGACGACCACAAGTGACCGAGCACCACTTGACCGCCACGTAAGCAGCAAAAAACGTGGGCAAAGCCATCGAGCCGTTGGTCGTCGGCTAGCTTCTCCCACGCACCCGCGTCGACGTTGCCGGCGATGCCCTGCAGGTAAAGCCACTGCTTAACGTCGACCAACAGTTCGGTGCGCAAGCCGATGTCATCGATGTGATCGTTCCACCCCGGGTGCTTGCCGAAGGCGGCGAGCCGAATCCGCGGCGACTCGCCGTCGCGACGCCGCTTGAGGAATTGGGAGAATCTGCCTAACGCCACGTCTGCTCCTCGACTTTGCGTTCTGGTCAGTCGTCTAATGTCGTGTCGGCAGCGGGCAGGTCGCTGAGCGTGGGCCACTCGTCCAACGGTGGCAGCCCGCCGCCGGGGTTGGCCAGGCCCAGCCAATAAGTGCCCGAATCGCGCCCCCCGCCCTTCTTGTCCCAACTCACCGTCACTGGCACCAGCCACTGAGCATCACGGACGCGATGTTGATCGGCCTCAACCGATCGGGCACCATCGCGGAAGAGCATCTGCAGCGCCGTCCAAGGCGCGGCGCCGACGGTCACATTTGTGCTCACATCGGTGCCCTTGAATGTCAGCGATACGCCCTGATTACCGGGCAACGTAATATCTGCTCCGTCGTCGTCACCGTTAACCTTGAGGTAAGGTAACGCGCTTGAGACCTTGTGGTTTGCGTCGATGGTGGTCTTGATCACGCGGAAACGAATGGTCTTGGTGTCCTTCTCTGGGCTCAGCGCCGTCGTGACTCGCTGCACGCGGCTCAGCCATTGTGCCTCGCGATCGCCGACCAAGTTCCGTCCGGCCATGCGAGCGATTAGATTGTTGAGTTCGGCGTCGCCGCTATCAAAACCGGGGTCGCCCACGCGGGGATCGGCCACGGCGGGGTTGCCGGCGTGGTGGCTCGCCGTGATCATGATTTGCTGAGCCAGACGGTTGGCCTGCCTTACGTCGTCTTCGGTCAGGGCCTTGCCGGTGGCGTCGCGGTAGATCGGGAAACCACGGTACCTCGTACGCAGGTCGGCCAAGGCCTGCCGCGCGGCATCGCCGCAGGCGGTGGCCAGCAGGTCCAGGCCGCGGGGGGGGATCTGCAGCCAATAGGGGGGTGCCTTTCCCCCGTAGGGCAGCACATCGAGGAAGCTCCGCCGAAACTCGCCGCCGCCCAACCCTCTCAGGTAGGCGCCGGCTTGCAGCGGTTCGTCGCTCAACCGCCCCCAACTGGACGCCATCGTTCGGCAAACTCCGATGAACAGCGGGTGCTGGAGCTTCTGACGATAGTTCTGTAAATCATGGCGTCGCTCTTCGAGAAGCTTCCAAGTTTCGTCTTTCACCAGGCCGCGGGGGATCGCATCGAGCGCCGTCAGGACCCGGTCGAATACCACCTCCAACTCTTCGTTGACCGATGGCACGTGCAGGCCGCCCACGGCTTTGCGGTAGCTTTCCCAGTCCGTAAACCGCTGAAAGTGCGTCCACTCGGGAACGCGACTCGCCCAGTACTTGACATAGCTGTCAGCGTAATCGGCCAAGGCCGGCGCAACGTCGCGTTTGTATTTCTCGGCGAAATCGGCTCGGTCAAGGATGTGATCCAGACCTTGGGCGGGTGGGGCGATACTGGATCGGAGGACCTCCATCGACGCGAAGACGACCTCGGCGGCATCAGGATGGAACGCGGGATCGATGGTTCGCGGCTCGGACAGGCCGGACGAAAACTTCACCGCTGGCAGTGCCTCGTTCTCTCGTCCAGCACCGGCGATCTGCTCGACCATGCGACGCGCCTCATGTCGCGTCGCTGGCGCCAGCGCGAAGGCCCGGCTGACTAGGTTCGTGCGGTGCTCGCGGTCAGCCATGCGCGTCACGAACATCGTCACGGCGCGCGCGTCAGAAAAGGTCTTGTTGTCGGGTGCAAGTTCGGCCCAACCTTTGATGCGAGTTTGCGCGCCCTGAACGTGACGATCCATCGCCGACGAGGCCGTGGTCATCTCGCTGATGCGATCAAGGTTTGCTTCCTGATCGAACGTCGCGTGGGCCGTCTCGTACATGGCGCAACGGATGGCGAACGGCCGGCGTGGCTTGTCAACAGGCAGCGCGGCCATCTTCGGCGTCTGGGCCAATAGCCGCTGCTCGTATCCACTGAGCGAGGTGCTAAGCGTCTCCATCTGGCGGGCTAATTCGTCGGCCCGCTGATTCATCTGCGTGTTGAGTTGCTCGCGCAGCGCCACTAAGTCGCGGGCTCGCTTGTGGCGCTTTGAGTCATCAACGCTGTGGCCGTAGCGCCGTTCCTCGGTCTCGGGCGGCAGGGCTTCGAGCAGGCGGCGATATGTGCTGCGGAACTGCTGTTCGGAGGTCTGACTCAGCCGCACACAGCGGGCGGTGAGCGACTCGCTCTCCAAGTTCACGCCCAGTTCGAACAGTACGTGAAGCGATCGCTCCACCTGCTGGCGTTTGTCGCGCAGATCGGCCAAGGCGTCGGCCCATGCCTTGCGACGATTGATGTGATCGACGTGGGTCAGTGGTTCGCTGGTAGCGTCGATGTAGGCATCGTCCGTCTGAAGAAGGCGGGCCTCGGCCCGTTCGAACTCAGCCAGGAAGCCACGCAGGCGATTGAGCTCGGCTACGAGCTTCCAGGCCTCGCCCCGCAGAGCGAAGCGGGTCACAGGCATGCTGGAAAACCGCCCCATGGCCGTGTGGATCACCTGGTGTGAGGCCTCGGTCAGCGCCTCGGCGGCCGGCGGCGGCCAAGCCGCGGCGGCTTGGCTGTACGTCGTCACCAATGCTTGGCGTATCAAATGCTGGTCCGTCTGGCCGTTGGTGTCAGTTGTGACTGCGTATTGCTCGAACTCTTCTTTGGGCAGCACGAACATGAGCAACGCATCGATCTCGAGCGGCGACGAGGTGGGCTTGTACGAATCAGCCTTGGTTCCACCGTCGGCCGAGTCGGTCACATGACCGAGTTCCATGCCAGCAGCCGTGGCTTCGATGCGGAGCAATTCGGCCAGCGCCGCGGTGGCCTGCGGCGTCCATTCCGATTCGTCGGACTGCTCAATGAACCTCTCCCGGACCGAACGCAGAATCGGCTTGATCACCAGTACATTCTCGATCAGTCCGCGGTGCGCGACCTGTCTGGCATCGGCCAAGAGATCGCCGTCCATGCCTGAGGCAAAGCGGAAAACACCGGGCACCTTGATGCGGCGATGGGCAAAATCGGTGGTGATCTGAGCGAGGGAGCCGCGCGTCGGTGAATCGCCTGCCCAGCGCCACTCCAGCGGCTCATCCCGATATCGCCACCCAGGCTTTTGGGCCGAAGTGTCCTTGTCGACTACCGCCCACAAATGCGGATTGGCAACGGGCATCTCCTGCGCGACGGTGCCCCACATGCGCGTCTGTTCGCCGATGCGTTTTTCCAGCGTGCTGATGCCGAACCACGTGAGAAAACCGAAGATCATTGCTGCGGCCGCGCCAGTGCCGATGAGGATTCGTTGCCCCCGACGGCGCAGTCGTAGTGCGTCTCGATCGCGCGTGACCAGCCCCTTTTCCCTAAAGATCTTTTCGGTGAACAGGTCGTGCAGGAAGTAGGAACGCTGCTCGCGCATTGTGCCGCGCTCGTGGTACTGATCGACGTTGATGCCCAGCGCCTCGGCCACGGCCTGATCCAGCGCTTCACCCTCCTGCATCGAGGAAGTAAAGTAAATGCCACGGAAGAACAGCGGCTTGGCCGACCATTCACCGGTCACGAAAACCATATCCAGATATCGCTGGAGGCGGTGGGTGATCTGCTGAAACTCCTCAGGGAACGCGAACAGGGCATCAGTCCGCGCCAAGCGACTGATACCGGCCTGCGTGTCAAACTCCGCGTCGGCGAAGATCAGTTGCCGCCATTGCTTAAGTCGTTCGCCGATCGAGGCGACGTTCTGCACCGTCTGGGCGGGCTCGATGTCGGCGTCAAGGTCGCCCTGAAACGACCAGCCAAATATCTGTCCTTCCTGCGATGGCTGGTTAAGCTGACTGAAAAACTCGCGGAAGCCGGTAATCAGGTCACACTTGGTCACGATCACCCACACCGGGAAACGCACGCCGAGAATACGCTGGATCACGTCGAACTGCTGGGCAATGCGGCCGGCCTTTCGCTCGATCTCTTCGGCGGGGTCGGCGATCAGCGATTCAACGGGGATCACCAGGATGATGCCGTTGATCGGGCAGTTCTTGCGGGTCTTGGCCAAGAGCTTAAGGAATTCAGTCCATTCACTGGATCTGCCGGCTTCAACGTTCTGGAACATCATGCGGCCGGCCGTGTCGAGAATGACGGCCTGATTAGTGAACCACCAATCCATGTTGATTGTGCCGCCGGCGCCTTGATAGGGATCCTGCAGCCCCGGGGGGAAACCCACGCCACAGTTGCGGACCGCTTCGGTTTTGCCTGAGCCCGGCTCGCCGACCATGAGGTACCATGGAAGGGAGTATAGGTCTTTATCGGCCGCGCGGAACTTCGCCACGCCCTCCTCAAACTTTTGGCGCATGTTGTCCAGTTGGGCACGCGCGTTAGGATCCTGCATGTCTCCAGGCGTGGTTGACAGACCTTTGGCCAGTTCGTTGCTGCTTTTGACGGCCTTTCGCTTCTTGCGGATTCGGGCTAGGGCGATGTAGCCCGCGGCTAGCGCACCGACCAAGGCGAGGCAGATGAACACGATAAGCGCCGCCGCGCCGCCGAACAGAGCGTACGCAGCGCCCGGCAGCGTGCCGGCAGTCACCACGGCCAGACCGACCTTCATCGGCACGGGCATGTCGCCAAAGCGTCTGAGCAAAGAAATCACGGCGAGTCCTCCGGGCTGGGGCTGACACTCGCGGCGGACTGGTTGATCTGCTCGAGCGACTCGCGCAGGTCCGACGAGGTCGAGCGGTACAAGTAGGCATTGAAGAAGAACAGCCCAACGAGCATACCCGCGAGCACCACTACCACGAGCATGAGACTGTTGCCGATCTCCAGCGGCAAGGTTCGCTGGTCAACGGTGTAGGCCTCCGGGCACAGCCGGTCCTCGGCGTGCATGGCCGACTCGCCGGCCAGCGCCATCCGCCCTCGCTCACCGAACGTCACACCCTGATCGCGAAGTCGCGTCCAAACCTGCTGCATCTTCCGGCGGATCTGCTCTTGCTGGCCCTTGTAGAAACCCTCAAATCCCAGCCCGAGGCAAGTGTGCATCACCTCCAAGCATTCCAGTGACTCGGGATGATTATCGCTACAGATCTCTTCGAGGATGTCGAAGAACCGCTCGTCACCGGCCAGTTCCTCGTGCTTCTCAAATGCGATCTCCTGCCAGTTCGATGCGAAGTCGAACGGTCCCTCCTTGATCATGTAGTCCACGAAGAAGACCAGCGGCAGCTCGACACGTTCGAACTGGCGGACGGTGACTGCGTCCTCAGCTGCGCCGGCGCGCATCCTTTCGAACAGCCGATCTATGTCGCTACGGATGCGGACGGTGTCGAACTGCGCCCCTTGCCGCGCCGAACGGCTGATGCGGCAGATGTACTGAAACAGCGGTTCGCAAACGTCGCGTAGCTTCACTTGGTCGACTCCCCACTAGGGATAGTCATGAATAACGTGACTTGGTAGTCGGCGGTGACCACGTCAGGCCAGCGGATGGCGATGGCTTTCTCATCGACAATGCGCTGCCACATGCGATCGTTCTCGCTGCGGAGTAGGCGGAAGTAGTAGAGATTGTTGCTAGCGGGCAGACCAAGCGGCGGATGTCGCTCCTCTTGGAGGCGAATGCCACGCACGCGACTTCGCGACAGACTTCGGGCCATGACCTTGAACACGTCGGCGTCCTGCACCAGCTGCGCCAGAGCCCTAGGATCCTGTCGCGTGCGAATGCCCAGCAGATACTGATTGGGCTGGATTAGGTGGTTTTCTGTGAGCTCCGCCACGAGGATATCATCCTGCCGTTGAAACTCGACCTGGAGGTAGCCGGGTGCCACGGCACCGCGGAGCAGCGAACGGATCCGGTTGGACAGGTCGGCAAATGCGGGACAGGGCGCATCATGCTGATACGCCGGGGCGTCGAAGATGTCGTTGTCCGGGTGTAGCGCGGCAAGTTCGCCCAGCAGTTCTCGGTACTCAAGGTACAGTTCAAACGGGCTGAGGTTAGGCACCTCGATGAGCTGGGGCAGCCGGCCCGCGAAACGATTAAGCACCTGCAGCCGCATCAACTGCTCGATGGTCCGGCCTGATAACGCATCAATGTTGAAGCCCCCGCGGGTAAGTTCGACCACGAGCGAGTCGCGACTGGCCTGAATTTGGTGGACCAGATCGCGGACCATATCTCGCAAGGCCGAAGAGCCGCCAAGCACTAGACACGGACCAACAAAGTTAGGATCCTGCCGTGGCAGGCCTACGTCCTGCCCCACGCCGGGCACCACACGCAACAGCGGGATCGTGTCCATGTCCGTGGCGTCGTCCGCGTCGAGCACGAGGCGGGCGTTGACATGGCGGACCTGCACCGGCTGCGGTTGGTCGCCGGTATTTTCGTCATTAACTTCGTCGAGTTCGACAGTGCGAAACCGTCGTTTGACGAAGCTGGACACGTCGGCACCCTGGTCAATCGTGTTGGGCCGCCCCGCGGTCCAGTGCGGCACGGCGAGGTAAACCGTCAGGCCGTTACTGCTGGCCTCGAAGGCGTTCTTGATGTCTAGCGGCGCGAGATCGGCGGTTTCGGGGAAGCATATCTCCAAGCCATCGGGCATGACTGCGTGGAGCCGATCGAACCGCACGAGCATGTTCACCAACGCGTCGCTGGAGAGCCGCGCGTCAATCACGCCGTAGGGATAGGCCCACCTCATCGCGTTGCCGCGTTCGATGCGATTGAGCAACTGCCGCTGCATCGTCTGTAGATGATGCGGCTGGAGGAACAGGCCTTCGTACCAATGGACGGGAGCGATCGCGGTCATAATTTACTCAAATTTGCGATTTCCATCACGCGTTGCTGAACAATTTCACGTATTTTGTGATCGATCACCGCTTCGGACCACTCCCCGGCGAGGCGTCGGTAGGCCCGCCAGCACTCGGCGTCTCGCCCTTTGAGCAGCGATCCCTGCACTTGGTCCTCGATCCGATGGGGTAACGCCTTGGCGATGAACAGGCCAAAGAAATCCTTGCCCAGCATGGCCGGGACACTGACTAGCGAGGCAGCCAGTGTGCGGAAAAACTCCAAATCTGAGCTCATCGTCGTCTGGTCTACCCGCCGATCGCCCGTGACGTAGCGAGTAATCGACTGGTGAATCGGTGGACGGTTCCTGATGGTCGCCCGCGGAGAGACGTGCTTCCACGTCTCCTTGACGACCATGTCCAAGCGCCGCAGCACGTCGGTTGCCATCACCAGCATCTCCAGCAGCCGCTCCGGATCGATCTCCGCGTCGTCGGGCAAGCCCAGCGACTCACGCAGCACCGTCAGTGCCGCCTCGGGCCACTGCACCGTGCCCTCCTCGACAAGACCGGTACGGATCAAGGCCGCAGCCATCGTCCGCTTCTGACGATCGTCGAGTTCGGGTGCCAGTTCAACCAACCGATCGACTAGGAACGTCGGATCCTGGAGTTCGTGGTGATCCTGTTCGCCAGCGACGTGTTCATGCTGGGCCTCGACCCGTACGTTGCGGTCCCATGTGGGAAAGTAACCTTCCAATGCATCGAGCAGTTCAGAGCGATGGCTCGGGTCGAGTTCGCCCACGGTCGTGGCGATCTCGTCCTGGAGATGTTGACAGCGCGATTCCGCTGGCGATTCAGCGAAATCAACTTGGATCAATCGCAGGCGGTTTGCCAAGGCCGCAGCTTGTTCACGAATCGACTTTTGACTACCAGCCATCAAGTCCCCCTACCAGACGGACAACGACCGCATCTTGACGATATTCTAGTCATGGACCAAGCCTCCGCAACCATCCGGCTTACCTAAGCATGCCGAACGAGTCGGTTACTCTCTGCAATCGTGAGCCCAGCGACACCTGCGGTGCCGTGAATGCTAGGCGGAAGCCGACATCGGCAAATCCGTTGCCGTGTTGATCGATGCCCTCAGGGGCGAACCAACGCTCAGCATCGTAATGTCCGCCGGCTGGCGACAGCGCCGAGCCACCAATGACGCCCACCCGTCCACCGGGTGTGGTGCCGCGTGTGACGAACTCGGCCACATTGCCATGCAGATGCACCGGCGCCTGCCCATTGGCCTCGCCCACCGACGCGAAAAATGCGTGGCGATCTCGATGATCCACTATTTCCTGCGCGCCAGTGCCGCGGAGAGCGGCCGGATAGCC
>CAZDMQ010000072.1:0-16252 GCA_964506685.1 uncultured Hyphomonadaceae bacterium
AGTGGAGTGGAGTGGAGTGGAGTGGAACGAGTGAAATGGAGCCAGCGCCGGTCGCCGCCTGTCCCCGTCACTTCGCGGGCTTCGCCTGGCCCAGCCCCATCTTCTTGGCGAGCTTCGACCGCTGCCGGGCATAGGCAGGCGCAACCATGGGATAATCGAGCGGCAAATTCCATTTCTCCCGATAGTCCTCGGGAGACATATCGTATTTCGAGCGGAGATGGCGCTTCAGGGATTTGAACTTCTTACCGTCTTCCAGGCAGATGATATAGTCGTCCATGACCGATTTCTTGATCGGAACCGCCGGTTTCAGGGGCGCGGGCTCGTCAGCTTCATCTGTCAGACGGTCAAGCGTCTCGTACACGGACCGAATGAGCGCCGGCAATTCTGCACTCTGCACAGGGTTGTGCCCGACATAAGCCGACACAATCCTTGCGACCATCTCTACTTTCAGAAGTCCGTCCTGTTCTGAAATTACTTCATCTTCCACTTGCCTGCCCCATGTCAGCTATTACCCACACGCCGTCATTAAGAAAATTCGAGGGGTTGGAAAGGGGGCAATTACACAAGAGTATAGATCAATAGCAGTGCGTTCATTTGATCTGCAAGCAACTGGTCTGACTTGACATGATTGTGATGGCCGACAATGCGCCGCGAAGGCAGATTCCGCTCGCCTTTGACCTCTCTGTCGTGAAGAGCCCGCGCCTCGCCGGAATCGCACGCCCCGGCGCGGTGCCGTCCGCCCGCTGCAGTCCGCGCGAAGGGGAATGACCTGTCACGCCAGCCCCCCGACGGCACCCGGGCGGGCAGCCCCGGCTCAGCCGGAGAAGAAGGACATCAGCAGCACGACCCCCAGGAGGACAGCGGTCCAGATCGCCGCTGCCCCGGTCAGCGGTCCGCGGGACAACTCACCACGCGGGCTGAAGGCCTGCTCGAAACGGGCAAACGCCAGCCCGGCCACCGAGCCTGCCGCACCGGTCAGGGCCGGCCCCGCCTTCTGCAAGACCGCATTGGCCCATGTCGCAATACCATAGCCCGGCCGGCGCCAGATCCAGTCAGTATCAAGGATGACACCGGGCCGTTCGGGCGGATAGAGGCCGAAGCGCTTGAGCAGGATAAAGGCGAGGATGGCCAGCACCAGGAGCTGCATCTGCGTCAGCACATGGTCGAATGTGTAGGGCTGGTAGGGCTTGATGTCCTCGCCGGAGAGGTAGCAGACGCTCGCGGCCTGTTCCGTCGTGCAGGGCAACATGCCGTACAGCCACTGATAGCCGTACCCACCGGCCAGCGGCAGCCCGACAAGGATACAGATCGCGGCGGCCAGGCCCATGGCGAGCAGCATGTTGAACGGCGCTTCCTCGACGCGCTTGCCGCTGTCATGGCCGAAGAAGGCGAAATAGGGGATCTTGATGCCCGAATGCTCCAGCACACCAGCCGAGGCGAACAGCAGCATCAGCCAGACCACGACCAGCCCCTCATGCGCCACCGCACTCATGGTCATGGACTTTGCGACGAACCCGGAAAACAGCGGGAACGCCGAGATCGACGCCGCCCCGATCAGGCAGAACAGCGTCGTCCACGGCATCGACCGGTAGAGCCCGCCCAGCTCGCTCGCCTTCGTCGTCCCCACCCGGTAGAGCACCGCTCCCATGCTCATGAAGAGGAGCGCCTTGTAGAGGATATGTGCAAAGGCATGGCCGGCGGCCCCGTTGATCGCCAGCGGCGTACCGATGCCAATGGCGCAGATCATGAACCCCACCTGGTTGTTGAGGCTGTAGGCGAGCACCTTTCGGAGGTCGTTCTCGATCACGGCGAAGAAGACCGGGAACACCGTCATGATCGCGCCGATCCAGATCAGGATCTCGAAGCCCGGAAACAGGCGGGCAAAGGCATAGACGGCAAGCTTCGTCGTGAAGGCCGACAGGACGACCGCGCCGATCACCGTCGCCTTCGGATAGGAATCCTGCAGCCAGTTATGCAGGAAGGGGAAGGCGGCCTTGATCGCCAGCGCCAGGAAGATGAAGGTCGCGCCGGCATCGCCGAAGGAACTGAAGGCCGACAGCTCCAGCGTGTTCTCCTGCTTGTAGACATAGGCGATCCCGTCGAGCAGCAGCACGCCGGACAGGATCTGCACGGCCAGATAGCGCATCGACGCCTGGTAGGCCGCTTTCGTGCCGGCCCGGAGGATGAGGAAAACCGATGTGACTGCCGTCAGCTCCCAGAAGATGAAGAGGGTCATCAGGTCGCCACACAGCGTCGCGGCAATCGCAGCTCCGGCGTAGGCCGTCGACATCCCGTCCTGCAGCCGGTCATCACTGTGCAGGGCATAGATCGCATTCAGCAGTGCGGCGATCAGGAAGGCGAGCGCAAAGATGAAGGACAGGCTATCCATGCGGTAGAGGATGAGCTCGAGACCCAGCGCCTCGAAGGTCTGCTTGTTCACGTCGAGATCGGCGCTTGCCAGCATGACCAGCCCGAGCAGCGGGGCCGCAATCGTCAGAACCTGCCGGACCGGACGGATCGGGATCATCGTGGTCGCCAGACCGACAAGCACCATCATCAGGCCAGGATTGAAATTGGTCAGCAGCGCGTTCATTCGCCCGCTCCCCGCTGCACATCGGCAGCCACCGCATCATCGACATCGGCCGGGCGGGTGTCGGCCTCACCATAATAGTCCTCGCTGCGCCGCAGCAGCGCGCCGAGCGGCCAGCCGGACAGCACCGCGAGGGCGAAGGCACAAAAGCCCCAGAAGCCGTAGAAGCCGAGCCCCTCGGCAAAATGGAAATACTCGTGCCGGTCCGTGAACAGGTCGATCACGAACAGCAGGACAGCCAGTGCAGCCACGCCGACAAGGAACAGTCCGGGGGTCGATTTCGCGTCCACCCAGCCGAACAGGACCCGGGCAGCGGGATGGTCGGGGCGGTCGTCCGGCGCTGGATCGCTCATCCTTGGCTCCCTGTCAGGGTGGGGGTCTCGACACTGTAATCGCCGCGCACGCCCGTGGTCGGTTCGAGAAAGGCGGAAACCGGACCGATGGCGAAGAACATGAGCAGGCAGAGGACGGCGGTGATGGCCGGGGCGAAGACCGTGAAGAAGGGCGCACCTCCGGCCCGCTTGAACGGCACCGGCTCACCCGAACCGGGCGGGGGCATCAGGGCGAGGATCGGGATCGGCAGCAGGTAGGCGACATTCAGCAGCGATGAGACGATCAGCACGACCGGCACATAATCAATCCCCGCATCGGCTGCGCCCTGCATCAGCTCGTATTTCGGCCAGTCCCCCGCCAGTGGCGGAATGCCGATGATCGACAACGCGCCGATGAAGAAGGCGATGAAGACCAGCGGCATCCGACGGCCCAGCCCGCGCATCTGCGAGATGTTGGTCGCCCCGGTCGCCACATAGATCGCACCGGCGCACATGAAGAGGGTCATCTTGCCCGCCGCATGGGCCGAGATCTGCAGCGCCCCCCCCATGAACCCGGCCGGGTCGGCCAGCATCGCACCGGTCGTGACATAGGCGAGCTGGGCCACGGTGGAATAGGCCAGCCGGGCCTTGAGATTGTCCTTCGTCATCGCGATCAGCGAGGCAACGATGATGGTGAAACAGGCGACGAAGAGGACGAAATCGCGCGAGGGGGTGGCATTGAGCAGGTCCTCTCCGAACACGAAGATCGCGACCTTCAGGACCGAGAACACCCCGGCCTTGACGACCGCCACCGCATGCAGGAGGGCCGAGACCGGCGTCGGCGCAACCATGGCATTGGGCAGCCAGAAGTGGAACGGCATCAGCGCTGCCTTGCCGATGCCGAAGGCGTAGAGAATGAGCAGCGCACTGGCGGCAAAGGCCGTCAGCCCGTCGGCCTGGGCCAGCAGCCCGCCCGGCACGAAATCGAGGTTGCCCCCGGTCAGCACCCAGGTCCAGGCAATGGCGGTGAGCAGGAACCCGATAGAGGTGCCCATCAGCGTCATCAGGTAGATGCGCGCCCCGCGCTGGGCCGCGGCATCGCCCTTGTGCGCGACCAGCGGATAGGTCGAGACGGTCAGCACCTCGTAGAAAACGAACAGGGTGAAGAGATTGCCGGCCATGGCCACGCCCATGGCGCCGAACAGGGCGACCGCGAAGCAGACATAGAAGCGCGTCTGGTTCTTCTCGTTGTTGCCACGCATGTAGCCGATGGAATAGAGCGAATTGACGATCCACAGCCCGCTCGCCACCAGTGCGAACAGCATGCCCAGCGGCTCCAGGGTGAAGCTGAAGGACAGGCCCGGCGCCGCCTCGCCGAAGCCGTAGGTCGGCCTTGCGCCGCCCGCCACCTCGCCCGTCAGCGCGATCACGCAGGCGAACAGCGCAGCGGCACCGGTCAGCGTGGCCCCCTCGCGCAGGTTGGGCACCGCGCCGGTGACCGCAATGGCGAGTGCCGTCACCAGCGGAATCACCAGGACCAGGAGGATGAGCGTTTCGGCAGCCATCAGTGCACCCCTCCAGGACCGGCGCCGGTGACAGCGCCCAGACCCGCGCCTTCACTGAGCCCCGCGCCTTCACTGAGCCCCGCGCCGTCACTGAGCCCGGCGCCCTCGCCGAGGACCGCCGCTGCGGCATCCTGCGCCAGGCCGAGCGGCAGGCTGGTATCGACCCCGAACCAGAGAGTGGCGAGGGCCAGGACCCACAGCGGGACCAGCAGCACGATCGGCGCCTCGGCGCGGATCTTGCGGGGATTGTCGGGGGCCTTGAAGAACACGGCCTCGAGGATGCGGCCCATGTAGATGAGGGCCAGGATGGAGGAGAACACGATCACCGCCACGGCCCACCACCAGCCCCTGTCATAGCTCGCGGTCAGCAACTGCACCTTGGACTGGAACCCGGCGGTCAGCGGGACCCCGATCAGCGACAGGGCGCAGATCGCGAAGGCGGTCATGGTCCACGGCGCCGATCGCCCAAGCCCGGCAAAATCCCTGAGCGTGGTGCCCTGATAGGTCAGCACGACCGCTGCAACGGCCATGAACAGCCCCCCTTTCATCAGCGCGTGATTGACCAGGTGGAAGAGCCCCGCCCCCAGGCCGGCGGTCGTCGCCATGGCAATGCCGAGCAGCATGTAGCCGACCTGCGCCACCGACGAATAGGCCAGCGTGCGCCGGACATCGGTCTGGAACACCGCCTGGAAGGAACACACCACCATGGCGATGATCGCCAGCGGCATCAGCAGCGTGTCGAGCGCCAGCGTCTCGAAGCTGAAACCGGGCTGGAAGACGGTGAAGAGATAGCGGATCAGCGCATAGAGCGCGACCTTCGTCGCCGTCGCCGAGAGGAACACCGTCACGAAACTCGGCGCATAGGCATAGGCGTTCGGCAGCCACTGGTGCAGCGGATACATCGCCGCCTTGAGGCCGAGCCCGACGATGATGAAGGCGAAGCCTGCCTGGACCGTCCGGCTGTCGCTCAGTTCGGGGACCCTGCTGGCGAGGTCGGCCATGTTGAGCGTCCCGGTGGCCGCGTAGAGAAAGCCGACCCCGATGACGTAGAAGGTTGCCCCGATCGTGCCCATGACGAGGTAGTTGAATGCCGCCGGCAGCGCCCGGCGGTCCCGGCTCGCGCCCAGCGCGACAAGGACGTAGGTCGAGATCGACGAGATCTCGAGGAAGACAAACAGGTTGAACGCATCGCCGGTGATCGCCACCCCGCACAGGCCGGTGAAGCAGACCAGATACGCCGAATAGAAAAGGTGGTGCTTTTCCTCGCGGACTTCGGCCATGACGGTCGGCCACGAGAACACCGCCGCAAGGAACCCGATCAGGGTGACCAGCAGCAGGACCAGCGCGTTCAGTGCGTCGACGCGGAACTCGATCCCTGCCGGCGGCGCCCAGCCGCCAAGCGCATACGAGACGATCCCGCCCGGTATCGACTGCACCTGCCCGAGCAGGATCAGCGCGAAGATGGCCGAGGCGAGCGTCGTTGCAACGGAGACAGACCAGGCCAGCCGCCCGTTCGGCAGGAAGACCAGCAGCGGCGCGGCCATCAGCGGCAGGACGACCAGCAATGGCGCAGCATGCACCAGCGCCCAGGCCGGCGAGGTTTCAAGGAGCCAGTTGATCACGCCGCTGCCCCCGCCGCGCCGGTGTCAGGCCTGTCCGCCGCCTCCTCCTCGGCCGCCGCAACGACAATGTCGAGTGCGCGCACCTCGTCGGCCTCGATCGTGCCATAGGCCTCGCGGATGCGCACCACGATGGCCAGCCCGACCGCGAGGGTCGCCACCCCGACCACGATGGCCGTGAGGATCAGCACGTGCGGCAGCGGATTGGAGTAGATCTCCTGCACGCCGGGATAGGCCGAATGGGTATCGGCACCGGCAATCGGGACGGCCTCGTGCATCCCCCTCGCATCGCCGGCCGGGAGAGCCCCCGGGGCGGCGTCCGGGACAGTCTCCGGGGCTGGCGCAGGCAGGTCTCGCGCAGGCAGGTCTCGCGCAGGCAGGTCTGGCGCAGCCGGCCCGTCACCGGCACCGTGTCCCGGCGCGCCCCCGCCATGGCCGCCCGACGGGTCGGCAGGCTTCGGCTTGTAGGGATAGTCCCGGCCATGGAGGATCGGCGCGGTGCCGCCGGCCACCTTGCCCAGGGTGATATAGAAAACGAACACCGAGGTCTGGAAGATCGACAGGCCAACCAGCCGCTTGATCAGGTTGGTGGCGGCAAAGACGATGTAGAGCCCCGTCATCATCAGCGCGATGATGATCCAGTACCCCCCCTTGGCGACGATCAGATCCAGCATGCCTACCAGTCCTCGTCGTCGATTTCGGCTGCACGGCCGGCGAAGGCGTAGAAGATTGTCAGCATCGATCCGGCGACGCCGAACAGCACGCCCAGCTCGATCAGGATGATGCCGGTGTGCTGGGCGTTGTGCCCTCCTTCCGGTTCCTCGAACAGGGCGTTGTACTCGAGATACTGCCCGCCGCCGAACAGGGCCCAGACACCCACCGCAGCATAGAGCAGGACGCCGAAGGCGGAGAGGCGCGCGGCGAACCCCGCCGGCACCAGCCGCAGCGCCGAAGTCACGCCGAAAATCAGGGCGTAGAGAATGATCGCCACGGCGAAGATCACGCCGGCCTGGAACCCGCCGCCGGGTGAGTATTCGCCATGGAACTGCACATAGAAGGCAAAGATGACAATCAGCGGGATCAACAGCTTGCCGACCACGCGAAGAATGACGTGATGGTCCGGATTCACTTGCGATCTCCCTGTTCGCGGTTCATCCGGGCCAGCAGTGACCGCTCCCCGAACCCCAGCAGCAGGGCGACTGACAGCCCGGCGGTGAAGACCACCAGCACCTCGCCCAGCGTATCGAAGCCCCGATAGGAGGCGAGGATGGACGTGACCACGTTCGGGAACCCCATTTCCGGGTAATGCCGGTCGAGATACTCGGCGCCGACGCCGGTATTGGCCGGCGAGAGCGGGTCGCCAAACGCCGGCAGGTCGATGGTCGCATAGAGCAGCGCTGTCCCCGTCGCCACCACCACAACGAAGGGCGCAATCCGCGCAAATACCCGTTCGGGCTTCGCCGTCCGCGCGGTCAGGAGCATGGCACCAAGCATCAGCGCCGTGGAGATGCCGGCCCCGACGGCCGCCTCGGTAAAGGCCACATCCACCGCATCGGCGGCCACGAACCAGGCTGCGGACACGAGCGAGTAGAGCCCTGACAACATGACAATCGCAAACAGGCTGCGCAGCCGCGCCACCGCCAGCCCGAGCACCAGCAGGATAAGCAACAGGGCAAGGCCGATCACCGCCTCCCACAGGTCGCCGCGCTCAATGATCATCATGGCGACATCTCTCTCTTCTCGGCGCCGCCAGCCCCCGGCCCGTCGGACCGGAGCCAGGGCTGCAGCCCGGCCGTATAGGCCGCGTTGGCAACCGCATGCGAGGCCGTCGGGCCGGTCAGGAAGAGAAACACCCAGATCATCACCAGCTTGGCGACAACCAGCCAGCCCGGTGCCAGCAGGGCCATGCCGACGAGCAGTGCGGTCGCTGCCGACGTGTCGGTGACACTGGCCGCATGCATCCGTGTATAGAAATCTGGGAACCGCAGCACGCCCGCCGTACCGATCAGCGCGAGCGCCACGCCGAGCGCGCACAGCCCCACCCCGAGGACCGGGCGGGCGCTGTCCCACAGCCCCGCAAGCGATGCGAGCATCTCGCTCATGATGCGGTCTCCTCGCCCGGGGCGGCCTCGGGCAATGGCGCGCGCGTGGTCAGCGAGACCTGGAAGGAGCGGTAGCGGAAGAATTTCAGGATCGCGATGGTCGAGACAAAATTGATCAGCGCATAGAGCAGCGCGATATCGAGCCAGTCCGGCCGGCCCATGACAAAGCCGAGCAGGCCGAGCAGCAGCACGGTCTTGGTGCCGAAGGAATTCACCGCCAGCACCCGGTCATAGAGGGTCGGCCCAAGCAGCGCGCGGATGAGCATCAGCCCGATCGCCAGGGTGATTCCGACTGCACAGGCCGCCAGCCAGCCGCTCATGCCGCCGCTCCCTTGTCATTGCCCGCCGCTCCGGCACCGCCCGGCTGTGTCGCCGGCCCGGGCTCCAGCCCGTCAACGGCGCGGGCCGTGCGGCGGTCCATCTCCTCGAAGTCCTCCGGGCCGGCCGCACTCTCGTAAAGCGAATGCACAAGCAACTGGTCGCCGTCCACCGACAGCGTCACCGTTCCCGGGGTCAGCGTGATCGAATTGGCAAAGGTCGTCTTCGCAAGGTCTGAGCGGCACGTTGTCTTCACCTTCACCAGCGCCGGGTCGATATCGGGCTCCACCCGGAGGCAGGCGCGCACGACGATCAGGTTCGCCTTGATGATCTCACCGACCAGCCAGACCCAGTAGGCGAGGAAGATGTGCAGCCGCAGATAAGGCGCGCTCTCCCGGTCCACCACGTCGAGCCGCGAGGCAAGATAGATCGTGACGAGGACGGAGACGGCCCCGAAGCCGAGGATCAACGGCTTGAACAGCCCCGACATGGTCAGCCAGAAAACGGCAAGCGCAAGTAAAAGGCCCAGAAGATATCCCATACGGGCGCCCAACTCCCAATTCAGCCCCAGCGACAGCGGCCATGGCTAGTGCCTTCATCCGGATTTGACCAGACCCGTTCTGTCGTTTTTTGCCGCAGGGGCGAACCGGCGCGAAGACGCATGCCCCCACCAGGATTGCACGCGCGGCAGGCATCGACCTCCGAAATCGCCGCAAAAGTGTGCAGCGCATATTGAAAAGCGCTGTCGACCGCCCTGAGCGTTCCGCACGAGCGAGCAATCTGGACCATTCGGAAGTGGATGCAGCGGACACGTCCGCGCTTCAGAGGGAAGGATCATTACTCATGTCAACACGGCTCAAACTCTTGTCCCTGGCGGCAATCATGGGCGTCGGCTTCAGCGCCGCCGGTCATGCCGAAGGCGAGTTCTCCGGCAATGTCACGCTGACCTCGGATTATGTCTTCCGGGGCATCACCCAGGCCGACGGGGCCCCCATGGTGCAGGGCGGATTCGACTGGGCGTCGGACCAGTTCTATGTCGGCACCTGGGCCTCGGGCGTCGATTTCGGTGACGGGACCAGCACGGAGATCGACATCTATGCCGGCTTCACGCCGACCGTCGGGGCTTTCGACCTCGATCTCGGTGCGATCTATTATCTCTATCCCGATGCGCCGGACGATCCGGAGCAGAATTTCATCGAGCTCTATGGCGGTGCCAGCACGACACTGGGCGAGACGCTCGAAGTGGGGGCTTCGATTGCCTATTCACCCGAGTTCTACGCCGAGACCGGACAGGCCGTCTATCTCGCAGCCACGGCGGGCATTCCTCTGGGTGAGCAGTTCGGGCTCGACGCCAGTGTGGGCTACTCGGAATTCCTCGACGATGACGACTGCCCCGACTGCTCCTATGGCGATTTCTCGGTCGGGTTGACCACCGCTGCGGCCGGTTTCGACTTCGACGCCCGGTTCATCGACACCTTCGACCTTGATGGCAATGACGAGAAGTTCGTCGTCTCGGTGAGCCGTTCGCTCTAGCCCCGTCACCGGTCGCCCGCGCCGCATCTCCGGCTCCCGCTGGTGGGGCCATGCGCGGGCCGCCGGTCAAGGGCCCGACAGCCCCTTCCGGCGGGCTGCTCCTCCTCCGTCCGCCGGACAAACGGAGCCGCTGCAGGCGTGACGCTGCAGCGGCTCTTTTTCGGTCTCGTTTCCGTTCTCCGATGGGCCGCGCCCGCGTGCGGCCCGTCCGAGCCTCCACGTTCGGCGACCGGGGGCTGGTAAACACCGCAGCGGTCTCTATCTCAAGGAGCAGGACGACGAGGGCAAAGGGACAGGTATGGCAGCGACATTCTCATCGAGCGACGTGCTGCTGCCGGCAGTGACCCTGCTGGCCACCGGGGCGGCTGCTGCGCTGGCCTCCCGCGCCATCAAGGTCAGCCCGATCGTCGGCTACCTCGTTGCCGGTGTCATCATCGGGCCCCATGCGCTCGGCTTCGTGCACGAGAACGACACCACGCACCTGCTGGCCGAGCTCGGCGTGGTGTTCCTCCTGTTCGACATCGGCATGCACATTTCCATGCGCGAGCTGAAGGAAAGCCGGCAGGACCTCATCAGCCTCGCCCCTGCCCACCTCGTGCTGTGCGCAACGGCCTTCACGCTGGTCGCTGGCGCCATCGGCCTGGCCTGGCCGGTCGCCATCGCCATTGGCGTGTCGCTGGCGCTGTCCTCGACGGCGGTGGTTGCACAACTCCTGACGGAGCGGCACCTCAATTCCTGCCCGCTCGGACGCTCGGCGACCCATATCCTGATCTTCCAGGATGTCGTCGCGATCTTCCTGCTGATCTTCGTCGGCGCGCTCGGCAGCGAGGCCGCATCGATTCCGCTGACCATGGCGATTGCGGCAGGCCAGGCCGTGCTCGCCTTCGCCGCCGCCCTCGTCGCTGGACACTACCTGATGAGCCCGGTCCTGCGGGCACTGGCTGCCACGCGCAACCAGGAAGCCTTCACCGCCTTTACCCTGCTGATCGTGCTCGGGGCCGCGTCGGCCACCCATTTCGTCGGCCTGTCACTGACGCTCGGCGCCTTCCTTGCCGGACTGGCCGTTTCCGGCACCCCCTTCCGTCACCAGATCCAGACCGAGACCGGCCCGTTCCGCGGCCTGCTGCTGTCCTTCTTCTTCATCAATGTGGGACTGATGGTCGAGGTCCCGGCGCTCCTGGCAAACCTGCCCGTCATCGTCTCCGTCGCGCTCGCGATTATCGCGATCAAGACGCTCGCCGGCTATGCTGCCGCCCGTCTCAATGGCTGGTCGGCGCCCGGCGCAACCCAGCTCACCTTCTTCCTTGGCCAGGGCTCGGAGTTCACCCTCGTCGTCCTGTCTATCCTCGCGGCCGCATCGCAGTCGGCAGCGGCCGCCGGTGCCCCGCCCCTGCTAGACCCGGTGGTCGAGACGGTGATGGTGGCGGCCGTGGCGCTCAGCCTCATCATCGCCCCGTTCTGGGCCGATGCCGGCATGCGCCTGTCCCGCGAACTCGCGCGGCGGCTGCGGGTGTCGGCGCCTGGCAAGGACAAGACCGATCCGGCCGACCAGCCCGTACTCGTCTTCGGGATGACCGAGGCCGGCCGGCTCGCCGTCGATTCCCTCATTGACCATGGCATTCCCTATATCGCCCTCGACAATGACCCCGACCGGTTCATCGCCGCCACGGCCGACGGCTACCGGGTCAGCTACGGCGACGCGGCCAATCTCCGGCTCGTCGACGCCGTGGGGGCCAATCATGCCCGGGCCGTCGTCATCGGCGCGCCGAAATACGAGATCTCCCGGGCCATCACACCGGCCATCAATCGCCAGTTTCCGGGCATGGACCGCTTCGTCTCGCTGGATACGCCCGACGAGGTGGCCCGTTTCGCCGGTCTTGGCATGCGCGCCTATCTCTCCACCTGCGCGCCACAGGGGATCGAAATGGCCACGGACCTGCTGCGGACCCTCGGCGTACCGGACGCAGCCGTCATCGAATGGCTGCACCAGGAGGCCGAGCGGTTCAACACCAATGACCTCGCCGGAACCCTGGCCAAACCGACCGAGAAGGCCGCCTGAACGCCGGACCGGACCGGACCGGACCGTCAGCCGACGGAAGTCGCCTCCCAGGGTTCGAAATCGGGCATGTAGAACCTTAGATAATCGATCCATTCCTGCGGCAGGTCGATCGGAAAGAAGGCGCCGGCGATGATCGGGGGAATCGCCAGCGCGACCAGCGCGCCGACCACGAGGAAGCTCACCCCGACCCGGGCGCCAAGGACGGCCTCTCCCCGATCGGCCAGCATGAACCTCAGGCCGGCGCCGATATGGGCAAACACAGCAAGGACACCCAGGACATAATAAGGTGCAAAGTAATAGATGAACCAGGGGCCGCTCATCACCGAGGCTGGCCAGTAGAAATTGGTATCAAGTCCGAAATACAGGCGCGCCATACCGAGCGAATAGAGATGCTGGGCCATAAACACGAAGAACACCCCGCCCGAAACGACCTGCAACCAGCTCCAGAACCCGCTTAACCCGTCGCGGCGAATCCGGCGCACGAGCAGGACAGCCCCGATAGCAAGCTGCAAGGTGATCGAGGTGAGCAGAAGTGTCTCGACAACGGGATGTCGGTATACCAGCCGGAACGCGGCCTGCACACGGTTGTAGGTGTCGACGCCGAACACCCCAGTCAGATGCGTCAGCATGTGGACCACGAGAAACACGAACAGGACGATGGCGTTGAGCCGATGCGCCCGGCGCCCGATCGACCCGATCGCCGTTCTTGCCGACAGGTCCGTCATCTTATCCTCTCCCCGAGCCATTCAACCGACTCCCTGAGTTGTTCCGCAGGCGTCTCGGCACGTCCGGTCTGCGCGATCTCCGCCAGCGTTGTCCCGGCCAGTTCCTCCCGCCAGGCCTTGTCGGCACGCCACATTGCCCGGGCGATACCGCAGGGCTTCGTGTAACGGTCCGATGCTGCCGCGCAGGGACCGCGGCGGCGGATCTCGGTGCAGCGAAAGAGGGCCTGCCGCCCTTCCAGTGCCTCGACGATGTCAAGAAGGGTCACTTCCTCCGCCGGCCGTGCGAGGGCGTATCCGCCCGTTCGCCCCCGTTTTGTCTGCACAATCCCGGCGGCCGACAGCTGCTGCAGCGTCTTGGCCAGATAGGGCGCCGGCAGGTCGAAGAGTTCGGCAATATGACGGGCGCTCAGCGCCGTGTCCGGCGGCAGGCCGCACAGGATCGAACAGCTATGGACGGCCCACTCGATGCCTTCATTCAGTCGCATTATTCGGATTTATAATATCCGAATAAAAACGTCAATCCGCCCGCATCCCCCTTGCGCGCCAGCGGTGTCCGCCACCCCCGTGCGCCGTCCCCCGTGCCGGCTGGCCGTTGCGTGTGCGATCGCCTAGAAGAAAGGAAAAGCCACGGAGAGCGAAATCATGCGCATCGGCGTTCCAACAGAGATCAAGACCCAGGAATTTCGTGTCGGGCTGTCGCCGGAAAGCGTGGGTGAACTCGTCCAGGCGGGCCATGCGGTCCTCGTCCAGGCGGGCGCCGGCGAGGGATCGGGCTTCCCCGATACCGCCTACGCCAGCATGGGCGCGACGATCGTTCCCGATGCCGAAGCCGTGTTCACCGGCGCCGAGCTGATCGTGAAGGTCAAGGAACCCCAACCCGAAGAGTGCGCCCGCCTGACCCCCGATCACACCCTTTTCACCTATCTCCACCTCGCCGCAGACCCGGTCCAGGCCGAAGGCCTCCTCACCTCCGGCGCCACCGCCATCGCCTATGAAACGGTGACCGACCCCGAAGGCCGCCTGCCGCTGCTGACACCCATGAGCCAGGTGGCGGGCCGCATGTCGATGCAGGTTGCGGCATGGGCGCTGATGAAGACACGGCGCGGACGCGGCCTTCTGCTCGGCGGGGTGCCAGGCGTCGCCCCGGCGCGCGTGGTCATCATTGGCGGCGGCGTGTCAGGCACCAATGCGGCGGAAATCGCCGCTGGCATGCGCGCCGATGTCACCGTGTTCGACCGCTCCATGGCGCGGCTGGAAGCGCTCGACGTGCAGTTCAATGGCCTCCTGCGGACCATGTACTCCACCCGCGCCGCACTGGCCGAGGCGGTGAAGGAGGCCGATCTCGTGATCGGCGCGGTCCTCATCCCCGGTGCGGCAGCGCCGAAACTCGTTACCCGCGCGCAACTCGCGACCATGAAGCCCGGGGCGGTACTGGTCGATATCGCCATCGACCAGGGCGGCTGTTTCGAGACCTCGCACCCGACCACCCATGCCGACCCGATCTATGAGGTTGATGGCATCCTGCACTATTGCGTCGCCAACATGCCCGGCGCAGTGCCGCGCACCTCCACCTATGCGCTCAACAATGCCACCCTGCCTTTCGTTCTGGCGCTCGCGAACAAGGGCGTGCGGGCGGCGCTCAATGACGATCCCCACCTCGCCAACGGGCTGACGGTCACCGGCGGCGCCATCGCGCATGAAGCGGTCGCCCGCGATCTCGGCCTGCCATGCCAGCGGCCGGACTGGCTGGCCTAGGCAGACCCGCTCACACCTCCGCGATCAGGTCCGGGCCGTTGTTGCGGACATTGCCAACAGCCGGCCCCACCGGCCAGGCGTGCATATCGGCCGACGGAAACGGCTCGAACAGGTCGGTGACATCCCCGCTCTTCGGGTCGAGCCAGCGGGCGTAGCTGACAGGATCGAGGATCACCGGCATGCGCGTGTGCAGCCCGGCCATGACATCATTGGGCGTGGTGGTGAGGATGGTGAAGCTCTCGACATGCGATCCGTCGATCAGCGCCTGGTCCCAGAGGCCGGCCATGCAGAACCAGCGCCGGTTGCGCAACCCGATGGCAAAGGGCGTCTTCGCCCCCTTTGCGCCTGTCCATTCATAGAAGCCGCTCACCGGGACGAGACAGCGGCGATAGCGAAAGGCGCCGCGAAACACCGGCTTCTCGGCCACCGTCTCGCATTTCGCGTTGAAGCTCGTGAAAGTCTTTTCCTTCAGCGGCTTGGTCCACCAGGAGGGAATGAGGCTCCATATCATTGGCGCCATTTCCGTCGTCCCGGGCTCTGGCCCCGGTCGGATGACGGGCTGCAGGCTCATCGGCGCGGCATTATAGGTCGGCTCGGGCGGCTCCACGCCCTCAGGCGGGATCAGCGCCAGCGCGTCATGATACTCGGCCCAGCTGACCTCGTGCCTGAAGAAACGTCCGCACATGCGATCAGCGTAAGCCCCTGCCACGCGTTCGCCTAGAGAAGAAACAACAAGGGCGCAGCGATCGCTCGCTGCGCCCCGATTGGAAGCCGGGTCCGGCCTAGTCGGTGAGGATCGAGGTCACACCTTCGAACCCCATCGCGCCGAGACCGATTTCGAGGTCCTCGAAGGTCACGATCTGGTGGTAATACTCCTCCACATCCTGGGCATAATTGTCCGGCGTGCCGACGCAGTCCTTGAAGCCCTGGATCACTTCCGGCCGGTTGTTGCCGAGCACGTGGAAGATGTAGATCTCGATACCCTGGCTGCGGGCCGCCTGGCAGACGGCGACCATGTTCGCCACATGCACCGGGTCAAGATTGTTGTAGCCCCAGGGCTGGGCAATATCGAACTCCCGGTCGAAGGCGGTGGTGTGACCATCGCTGAACACCAGCATCACCTTGCGGCGGGTCTTGATGGTCGCACCTGGATCGTTCGGATCGACCAACGAGGCCGGGTTCTCCGGATAGGTCAGCAGCGTGGGATCGGCGGTGGTGTTGCCCCACAGGCCCTGCCAGTTCGGCGAGAGCAGGCGCCAGGCCCAGGCGATCGACATGTCATACCGGCCTGTCCCCGCCTTGTTGAGATTTGGCAGGATATCAAAGATCGGTGTCGTGTCGTGAAGCGGACCGATGAGCTTCTGGTTGTTGCAGGACGGCGAGTTGCCGTCGGAATGATACTGGTCGCCGGAGCCGTAGCTACGGAACTTCACCCCGCCCTCGCCTTCCGGCCGGACGTCGGACAGGAAGTACGGCAGCTGGGTGTTTTCAGCGAGACCGTACGCCTCGGAGTCGCCGAGATAGCGGGGGTGGACACAGCCATTCCAGCTCGGCGCCGAGACATTTGCATCATACTTGCTGTCGTCCTGGGGCGGCATGAAGTCGCCGAAGTCGAAGAAGGTGGCCTCCTCCGGCTCTTCCGGCGGCGGGGGTGGCGGCGGGGGTGGCGGGGGCG
>CAZDMQ010000073.1:0-16143 GCA_964506685.1 uncultured Hyphomonadaceae bacterium
AATGAAATTCCAGGGTCCCCCGGCGCGACCTTCAGCCTGGCGGCTGAATATACGTTCGAGGGAATTGGCAGCCCGGCCTGGGACCTCACACTGCGCGGCGATTACTACTATCAGGCCGACAGCTTCTCGCGCGTCTGGAACACGGCCCGTGACGAACTCCAGAGCTGGGACAACGTCAACCTCGCCCTGCAGCTGATCAACACCGATCACGACCTCACCATCGAACTGTTCGGAAAGAACATCACCGATGAGGAAGTCATCACAGGCACCTATCTTACCGACGACAGCTCGGGCCTGTTCACCAACATCTTCCTGACCGAGCCGCGCACCTACGGGATCTCGGTTTCGAAGAACTGGTAGGTCTCCTCAAACGCCGGTCGGGGCGACCCTGTCGGATTTGAGCAACTGGGCGGTCCGTTCGGGCCGCCCTTTCTTGCTTGGGGGCTGGCTTGCTTGGGGGGCTGGCTTGCCTGTCGCGACGATCGCGCCGATATCGAAGTCACCGGACGCCTGCCATTGAGGAGCCAAGCCCATGTCCAGATCACCGCTGTCCTGCCCTGCCCTGCTCGCAGGGGCGGCCCTGTTTGCCCTGGCGGCCTGCGCCGAGACCGCGACCGACACCGGAACCGGCGCCGACATCGAGCCGACCCGCTTCACGCCGGAGCTGGCCGAGATCGCCAGCGGGCTGGAATGGCCCTGGGCGATTGCACCACTGCCGAACGGCGACATGCTCGTCACCGAGCGCGAGGGCCGGGTCCGGCTGATCCGCGACGGCGAGCTGGTGGACACGCCGCTCGCAGGCACTCCTGACGATGCCTACATCGACCGGCAGGGCGGGTATCTCGACCTCGAACTGCACCCGGATTTCGCCACCAACCGTCTCATCTACATGACCTATGCCCAGGGCGACAGCGAGTCGAACCGGACAGCGCTGCTGCGCGCGCGGCTCAGCGATGACGGCATGGCGTTCGAAGCGGCCGAAGTGATTTTTACCTCGAACGTGCCGGGCAAGAGCGGAGGGGCACATTTCGGCTCGCGCATCGGGTTCCTGGATGACGGGACCCTGCTCATGACGCTGGGCGATGGCTACAAATGGAAGGACGAGGCGCAGGACACGTCCAATCACTTCGGCACCATTGTCCGCCTGACCGAGGATGGCGCACCTGCGCCGGGCAATCCGTTCGCGGCAGGCGAAGGCGCAGGCAGCGACCCCGCCGTGTTCACCTATGGCCACCGCAACGTGCAGGGGCTCGCCATGGACCGGACCCGCGACATCATCTACGCCCATGAGCACGGGCCCAAGGGCGGGGACGAGCTGAACATCATCGTCGCCGGGACGAATTATGGCTGGCCCGAGATCAGCTACGGCGTCGACTACGACGGCTCGATCATCACACCGCACACCCGCAAGGAGGGCATGGCACAGCCGGCCATCAAGTGGGTTCCCTCGATCGCGCCCTCGGGCATGACGCTCTACACCGGAGACGTCTATCCGGGCTGGACGGGCGATCTCCTCATCGGCGCCCTGAACGGTCCCGCTGGCCGGAAACTCGTACGCGTCGATCTCGACGAGAGCGGCCAGCCCGTCGGGACCGAGGACCTCTTCGCCGACGGCGACATGGGCTTCCGGGCCGTTGAACAGGGGCTTGACGGTCATCTCTATCTCGCCTCCAACGATCTTGAAGGGGCGATCTACCGGATCGATGTGGGCGAACCCGCCGCAACGGCTGATACAAGCACCGCCCTGCCCACAGACGAGGCCTCACAATGATCCTTCTCCACCACCTGCGCATCGGGCGCTCGATCTTCACCGTCTGGCTGCTCGAGGAACTCGGCCTGGACTACGAGATGAAGGTCTACCTGCGCGGTCCGGACGGGCGCGCCCAGGACGACATCAAGGCGGCGACGCCGCTTGGAAAGTCGCCGACCCTCGAGATCGACGGCCATGTGCTCACCGAGAGCGGGGCGATCGCGGCCTATCTCGTCGACCGCCATGACACCGGGCATGCACTTGCGCCTTCGCGGGACGCAGGGCTGGCCTATGCGGACTATCTGCGCTGGTTGCACTATCCCGAGGGTTCGGGCTTCCTGCCGCTGCTTCTGAAGTTGCTGCTGATGCGGGAAGATCCCAGACCGCCGGTGATCAACGCGTTTGCCGAGGGCGAAGTGGCGCTTCACCTGGGGCTGCTGGAAAGGGAACTCGCGTCGCGGCCCTACATCCTCGGCGAGCGGTTCCAGGCGCCCGATATCGGGGTGAGCTATCTTGTCTCGATGGCCGAAAGGCTGGGCGAGCTCGGTCCCTATCCGACCCTGAAGGCCTACTGGGACCGCAACCAGCAGCGTGAGGCATGGCAACGGGCGGTCGAGAAGGCTGTCGAATAGGCGTGCCTGCGCCCGGGGTGCCACACGATTGTCATTCAGACGCGGTATCGATCGACGGATGAGAAAACCTGTATCCAGCGCCGTCCTTCCCCTGATCCTCGCGGCTGCCAGCGCCTGCACAGCCCCGGATGTGCCGTCCGATGCGGCCGGCGATACCGCTGCGGCCGAAGTCGCCCTTTGGCGGTTCGACGATGCGGCTGGCGCGCTGCAGTCGGCCTCGTGTCCCGAAGAGCGGGACTATGAGCGTGCCGAGGGCTTCGACTACCAGGTGACCCCGCTCGACCTGTCGGCCATTGCCACGCCGCACCGGCTGAGCGGTTGGGTGCTCGAAAGCGAGCGGGATGATTTCGGCGGCCTCTCGGGCATGGTCGTGATGGCGTCGGGGACGTTGCTCACCGTCAGCGACAAGGGCGCCTTTGTCTGGCTGACGATGGAAGCCGGCGAGCCGACGGGCCGGGCACATTATGCGAAGATGCGCGACATGGACGGGGCGCCGCTCGGTGGGAAGTCGCAGGGCGATGCGGAGGGGCTGGCTCTGCGCGACGGATTGGCGCTCGTCAGTTTCGAGCGGGATCACCGCATCCTGGCCTTCGATCTCGAGGCATGCGGCGCAAATCCGGTCGGGGTGACGGTTGCCCGCGTGGCCGAGCACCCCGCCGGCCTGTCGCGCAGCATGCGGGACAATGGCGGCATGGAAGGTCTTGCCCTGCTTGCCGACGGCACGCTGGCAGCCATGATCGAGACGCGGGACCCGGCAATCCCCTATGGCCGAGTGCGGGCGGACGGCACGCTAAGGGTTGATGGCCAGGTCGAAACCTTCCAGGCACAGGCCGGCACCGGCATCGATGTCGCCGGCGATACGCTCTACGCCGTGCATCGCGACTATCGTCCGGGGGACGGGAACCATGTCACGCTGAGTGCCACCCCGCTTGTGGACGGTGTGCCGGCGGGCACCTCCTCCCCCCTCCTGAGCCTCGATCCCTCCGTGCCGGTGGACAATTTCGAGGCCGTGTCCACGATGACCGATGCGACCGGCCAGGTGACGCGGGTGTATCTCCTGAGCGATGATAATTTCAACGAGAGCCAGCGCACCCTTCTCTTCGCGCTCGACCTCGGACCGCCGAAACTGCCTTCCAATTGACAGCTGACAGGTCTATTCTGTGGATTCGGAGGGCTGCGGCGCTCGGCAGGCTATTTCAACTCCGGCGACCTTACTCATCGTCAGGGAGCTGGCATTCTGGCCAGGATCGTGGTCCTGGCTCACCTGGCACCCACCTAGTTCGCTAGGTCGACGGGAGTGAATGAACGTCACCGGCGTCTGCGGTCCTTCGGATCTTCCGGCCGGCAGGACATGCCTGGCGCCTCCCGGCCATCATCTGGTGCGCGGCACGCAACGGAGCGCGGCATGGGACTCGCAGCGGAAAAGGCAGCCTTGCGCCGGCAGATGCGGGTCCTGCGGGACGAGCTTGCGGCGCGCGCTCCCGACGCAGGCGAAGAGATTGCCGCGCGCTTTCCCATGAAACTGTTCGAGCGCTATGGACCGGTCGTGTCCGGCTACTGGCCGATCGGCAGCGAGATCGACGCCCGCCCGCTGATGCAGCGCCTGCAGGCGGAGGGAGCGGAGCTCTGCCTGCCCCGCGTCGGCGACGAGGGCACGGGCATCACGTTTCATGCCTGGGCGCCCGGTGATCCGCTGGAAGCCAGGCCGTTCGGGCTGAGCGAACCACTCGCGTCTGCGCCGCAGCTCAAACCATCGCTCCTGCTGGTGCCCCTGCTCGCCTTCGATCCGGCTGGTCACCGGCTGGGCCATGGCAAGGGCTATTATGATCGCGCCCTGGCTGAGTTGCGTGCGGCGGGACCCGCCTTCGCCTGCGCGCTCGCCTTTGCCGGGCAACAGGTCGACAGCGTCCCGGCGGGATCACATGACGAACCGCTCGACTGGGCGATGACAGAGGCCGGCTCCGTTCCCCTGTTCATGGCGCGCGCCCTGGCCGGCCGGCAATCTGGCCATGGGCCCGGTACGGACTGAATGCCAGGCCCCTCACGCCCCATCGCGATCCAGCAAGCCGAGGCGACGGGCGGCAAGACTGGCTTCAGCCCGCGAAGAGATGCCGAGTTTCCGATAGATTGACTTGATATGGGAGGCGACGGTGTTCGGTGATATCCTGAGGGAGTTGGCAACATCCTGCTTGCTTGCCCCGCGGGCAATAATTTCCAGTACCTCGGACTCACGCTCGGTCAGCAGCTCTTCGCCGGGCAACGCCTCGCTCAGTGGTTCGGCCGTCCGGGGCGGGCCCCCATCGGTCTCGAAGAAGTCGAGGATACGCCGGGCAATGACCGGCGACAGCGGTGGTTCTCCACGGGCCATGCCCTCGAGGGTCCGCACCAGCGTCGCCTCGGACTGGTGCTTGAGGACATAGCCCTTGGCGCCGGCCTGCAGGGCAGAGAGAAGATGGTCCTCGTCGTCAAAGATAGTGGCTACCACGATCTGGGTGTCGGGCCGGCGCCGGACGATGTGGCGGATGATATCGATACCGCTGCCATCGGGCAGGTTGAGATCGATCACCGCCCGCTCGTAGGTGCCCTTCGCAAGCAGGTCGAACGCCGCTTCAAGCGAACCGGCAACATCGATCACGGTGCCGGGAAAGGCCCGTGCGATGATCGATGCCATCCAGTCCTGGGTGTCGGGATGGTCTTCAATCAGCAGCGTTCGCGACATGGCCGTTCCTCCCCCCGGCACCCCGGTCCACCGGTACGCTCACGCGCATGACCACGCCGTCTGCCACAGCGGACGTTTCGGTCCATTCGACAGTTCCTCCCATTTCCGAGACCCGTTCCTCGATCCCCTGCAGGCCGAACCCGCGCCGCCAATCGGCCGGCGCGACCGGCGCGCCGTCATGCAACACGCTCAGGAGCAGCCTGCCCCTATCGGTCCGGGAGATATCCACACTGACCTTTCGCGCCTCGCTGTGACGGATCGTGTTCGACAGGGCTTCCCTAAGGATATTGCCGAGATTGACAATCACCTGCGCCGGCAAGCGGATCTCGCGGACATCATCATTGTGCCAGGCGAGGGCGATGCGGGCGTCGTCGGCCCGTTCGCGCATCTCCTCGGCCCACTTCGACACGGCGATGGCCAGGGGCTGGTCCTCATCGCTGCGCAACAGCCAGATCGTGTCGATCAGGGCGCGGCAGGCATCGCGGGCCTTGCCGGCCACATTGGTGCCGGGGGCGCCATGGATCAGGCTGACCATCTTGGCGCCAACCGTATCGTGCAGGTCGCGGGCGATGCGCCTGCGTTCCGCGCTGATGCTGGTCTCGATTGCTTCGATCTGTGCGCGGTAGCGACGGGTGAGGTCGACAATCATCTCGGCGAGGGCGACATCGCGTCGGTTGAAGAGCCGGGTGGCATTGGCCGCCCCTTCGAGCCGGATGGCCCGGCCCGGCGTTGCAGCCGGCAGCGTCAGGACCAAGCCGCTCTCCCCGATGGTGACCCGGGCGTCGCTTTGCTCCACCTGCGCAATCGCTGCCGGTGTGAACAGCCGGGCGGCTTCCCCGGCCAGGTGCGTATCGAACTCGGTCCGCGAGCGCGCCTCCGACAGACGCTTGAGATAGGCGGGGAGAACATCGTGGACGGCATAGCGGCGGGTCCGGAAGACAAAGTCGAAGAGGGCCTGCCGCAGGGGGAAGTAAATCCAGCCCACGGCCAGCGTCGCAATGGCGAGGCTGGTGATGTGATGCGTGCCGACGAAGACGAAGATTGCCAGTTCAACGGTCACGATGAGCAGGCCACTGAGGAACCAGACCGAGGCCGAGAACCACCAGCGGGGCAGGTCGAAGAGACGGTAGCGGGCGACCCCGATGGCGAAGCCGAAGAATGGCAGGATCGTCATCAGGCCGGACAGGGACAGCGAACCGCCGAGACTCTTCCCCGTCAGGGCAATTGGCAGCACGTAGATGGCGAGAACGCCGACCGCGAGCAGCAGGCAGGAGAAGGCCATCAGGCTGGCCTGCGCCCGTTCGATGGGCCGCTTCCGCGTGGCGCGCCACTGGGCGAGAATGACCGGCATGGCCGCCAGGCTCATCACCAGCACAAAGGCGAACATCCATTGAAAGGGTAGGTCCGCGATCGGGGCAATGGCATGTATCCAGAGGCCGGTGGCGAAAACGAACACCCAGCGTACAATCGTCCAGCGCACCAGTTGCGTCGGGTAGATCAGCAGCAGTGCGAACATGCTGACGGGATAAAAGATTGCACCGAACTGGTTGAAGAGGAAAAGGCCCCAGAAGACTGGCCCGGTCAGGACGAGTTCGCGCGACCAGATGATCGCAGCCGACCATAGGATCAGCGCATTCGTTGTCCCCGCAAACAGCAGGAGGTGCGGGATGACAGGGCTGCGTCCGTAGACCCAGAGCAGGATGCCAACGGTGAAGGCGATGTTGCCGAACAGCAGCGGCGCGAGAAAGCTGTCATGCGTGATGAGACTGACGAGGGTACGGCTTTCGCCGGGCTTGACCAGAACCGTGCGGCCGCTGGCAAGTGAGAACTGAAGGTCTCCGCCGCGCAGATACTCGGCCAGCACACCGCTGTCATGGAGGAGCGCGTGGACGGCGCCCTGCGAGGCGGCGAAATCCGGGTCGGGAAGGCCGAGTTCGGGGCTGAGCGCCAGGACGTCCCGTCCCGGGCGATCAACAGCGACAAGAACGTCGCCTACGGCGAGCCCTGCCTGGTCAAAGGGCCCGCCTGCCAGGATCCCGGTAATGCGGACGCCAGGGACATCCGGTGCCGGTGCGACGCGCGCACCGACATAGGGCTGGGACAGCGCCAGCCAGACGCACAGCAGGTTGATGGCCAGAACCAGCCCGACCGCGACCGGCAGGGCATAAAGCTTGCGAGATCTGTAGGCTGAAACAAGCCCCCTGCCCGACAGGGCTGACATGGGCGACTCCTCGTCCGCGCCGGCTAGCCTGACCAAGGCAATCCCATCACCGCAGGCAAGGCAAGCCAAAATCACCTGAACAGGTGATAGTCGTTCGCGCAGCCGGTTCTTAGGCATTGGTTCCGTGGGGGAGCGCGTGCGGAACGTTGCGGGTCTGGCCGGCTTCGAACGGCCTGCCAGACCTGTCCGGCAAAGGTAGAGGATCTTTCGATGCTGCCTGTTCCTGACAACCGGAATGAGCGGGACGTGACGCTTCCACCCGTCCTGTCCGGACTGATAGGTCTGACCCTGGCCCGCCCGCTTGCCGTCCTCCTTACTTGCCTGGCGATCGTTCTTGCCTTCGGGGCGGGGTTGCAGGAGGTGCGCAAGGACCCTTCCGTCGATGCCTTTGTGCCGAATGACCACCCTGCCGCTCTCACCCGCGACATGGCACGGGAGGTGTTCGGGCTGGAGGATCCCGTTGTGATCGGGCTTGCCGCGCCGACCGGCGAGACCGCCTTCACACCCGCGCGTCTGGACGCGCTGCGTCGGCTCGACGAGGCTGTTCGGCAGATCGACGGCGTCAGGAAGAATGACGTGGTGAGCCTTGCCAGAGAACGTGCCATCACCAGCCGGGCTGGCGATCTCGCCGTGGACCCGATCCTCCCCGACGGCACCATCACTGCCGAGGTGGCGGGAACGGCGCTGGCACGCTTCCGGGCCATGCCCATGCTGTTGGGCCTGATCGGATCAGCCAGGGAAGACATGCTGACCCTGATCATTCCCGTCGACGACCCCAATCACGCCGTGGAGACCGTGGCTGACATCGCCGCGACGGCAGAAGAGATCGCCGGAGACACGTTTACCGTGCACATCGCCGGGGTGGCCACAATGAATGCGCGCCTCGCCAGCATGGTCGATTCCGATACACGGATCTTCGTGCCGGCGGCGGTGGTCACGGTTTTCGTCATCCTGCTGGTGGCGCTGCGCCGCCCGCCTGCAGTGCTCGGTCCGCTGTTTGTCATCGCCGCTTCCGCAGCGGTCGGCATTGGCCTAATGGGATGGCTGGGTGCGCGCTACTATCTTATCACCACAGCGCTGCCGATCGTGATCATGGCGATCGCCGTGGCCGACAGCCTGCACATCTCGACCTTCTACCTGAAAGCCCGCGAAACGGATCCGGAGCGATCGGCGCGGGACGCCGCCCGGGACGCGCTCACCCATACCTTCCTGCCGGTGACGCTGACGACGATCACGACGATCGCCGCCTTCATCGGCCTGTCCTTCGGCACCGCGATGAGACCGATCAGCGAGTTCGGCCTGTTCGCAGCCGCCGGTGTGGCCGCCGCCTGGCTGCTCAGCCTGACAGCCCTGCCGGCCATCATGGTGCTGACCGACCTCAGGCCAAAGGCACTTGTCGGCGGCACCTACAGGGCGCATGCGACCGACCGCTACCTTGCCGCGATCTCCGGAAGCGCCTTTCGCCACCCCCTCGCTGCCCTTGCGCTTGTCGGAATCATCATCGGCGCAATGGCATTGCTCGGGCTGCGGGCCGAGTTCGATTATGAACGGCAACGCTACTTTGCGGCCGGCGACCCGGTTCGGACCGACGACATCGCCATCAACACCGCGCTTGGCGGCGTGAACTTCCTTGATGTGATTGTCTCCGCGCCGGAGGGCGAGACGCTGATGACACCGCCGTCCCTCGAGGCAATCGCGCGGTTGCGCGAGACGCTGGAGCGCCTGCCCCATGTCGCGAAGGTCAGCGGCATCGACGAGTATATCTCGCTGATGCACGGCGTGCTAACGGATGCCGGACCCGGTCGCCTGCCGACCCGGGCCCGCGCACCGGCGCAGTACATGTTCCTGTACGAAGCGTCCGGCGCGCCGGAAGATTTCAAGCAAGAGATCGATTTCGACCACAGCCGGGCACTCGTCCGCGCGCAACTCTCGACAGACCGGTTCACGGCCACGCGCCCCGTCATCGAAGAACTCGCGCGACAACTGGAAGGCTGGCAGGAGGAAACCGGTCTGGGTGCCGCAATCGGTGGGCGGGTTGCGGTCAATGATGGCTGGATGTCCACCCTGTCACGCAGTCACTTCGTCGGACTGGCAGCGGCAGCTGCCCTGGTCGCGGTCACCTCGCTGGTGATCTTTCGCTCGTTCCTGCATGCCGGATTGTCCATGTTGCCGGTCATCATCGGCGTGCTTTCGGTCTATGGTGCGATGGGGCTGTTCGCCATCGACATCGCCCCGGCCACCGCGATGACCACGGCGATTGCGACCGGGCTTGGCGTCGACTTCGGCATTCACCTCGTCTCGCAATTGCGGCGCAATCTTCGCAACGGGATGCCGCTGTCGACCGCGCTCGGGGGCGATTACATCATCGTTGCACGGGCCTGCCTCTATTCCGCCGCCGCCCTGGCCACCGCACTGGCGGTTGTCTGCATCAGTTCGGCCCCTCCGCTCCGCTGGTTCGGCCTGCTCGTCTCCCTCGGCGTGGCCGGCTCACTGTTCGGGGCCCTGCTCGTCGTGCCGTCCCTCCTGGCCTGCGCGAACCTCTTCATCCCAAGGAGACCTGCCAATGCATAGACGCCTTCCGACCCTGCTGGCCGGCCTGGTCCTCGTCGCCGCCCTGCCGCTCGGACCCGCCCGCGCCGATCCCGCGCAAACCCTCGCGGGTGCTGTGGCCGACCGCCCCGCGAATGAAGGCCGGGTCGGGACCATGCACTTCAAGCTGACCAACAGCGCGGGCAAGTCGCGTGACCGGACAGCCCTCATGGTGCACTCAGAGGCGGACGAGGTGGTGCGAATCGCGATCTTCTTCACCAAGCCGGCCATGATCGCCGACACGGCATTCCTGAGCCATGACCGAACAATGGGAGAGGATGAAAACTGGCTGTACCTGCCTGCCACCGAGCGCGTTCGCCGGCTGCCATCGTCCGAGCGCAGTGGCGCCTTCATGGGAACGGACCTGAGCTATGGCGACGTCAAGGACGATTTCAAGTTTCCGCTGGAGGACTGGACCTTCAGCCATGGCGGCAACGAAACCTACAAGGGACGCGAACTGGTCCGTCTCGAAGGGACCGCGAAGACCGCTGAACACGCCGACGACATGGGCTATGCCAGCTTTTCCGCGCTGATCGACCCGGGCAAGGCCTTCCCGGTCCTCATTGAGTACACCGACAGCGATGGCGATCCGCTGAAACGGGTGGAGGTCACCGAGTTCGGCGAAATCGGCGGCGCCTGGACCGCCCTCGCCTTCTCCGCAGAGAATGTCCAGACCGGTCACCGCACCGACGTGCACTTCACGGGCATGCGCCATGTGCCCAACATTGATGACAGCGTGTTCGACGCGGATGCGCTGGCCTATGGCATTCCGGCGATCGGATAGACCGTGTTGCTGTCATCCCTGCGTCTGACGGTCCTTTGCGCAGTGGCGGCAGGCCTGTCGAACTCGCTGGCCGGCGCGGACGTCACGGTGCGCTCCGTCGGCCTGGAGCTCGAAACCGGTCTGTCCGCCGGCACGCGCAGCGGCGAGCTTGACCAGGCCAGGCTGCGCGTGCGGCCGGAACTGGCCCTGCGCGCCGGCCGGCACTGGTCGCTCGAAACCGGTTTGCGTCTCGAAGCGGGCGGTGACGACACCGGTCTGGGCACGATCGAGACCTTCGACGAGTTGTCAAAGCCGCTGGAACTCGGTCCCGACGGGCGGATCGAACTCGAGGAGATGGTGCTGGCCTGGCGCCAGCGGGCAACTCGACTGAGTGTCGGCAAGCAAACCTTCGCATGGGGCGTGCTGGACGGTCTGCAGGTCACCGACCGGCTTGACGCGATCCGTCTGAACGAGGCTGCCTTCACAGAGAACCGGCCCCAGCGGATCGGCCGGTGGGGCCTTCGGGCACAGTTCGAAGCCAGGGGCCTGCGCCTCGACCTGGCCGCCCTGTCAGATGCCACGGCAAACCAGCTCGCCCAGCCCGACGAGGTCTTCGCTGTACGGGCGCCGCGGAGTCGGGGCGGCCTGCCCATGTCCGTTGTGCCGGACCGGATCGGGGTCGAGCTGTCCGATACGCCCACGGCCGGCCTCAGGGTGTCGCGGACGATCGGCACCAGCGATATCAGCCTCGTGGCCTTCAACGGCCCGGAGACCGACCCTGTCTTCCGCCCGGACGGTGATGACGGTGTCACCCTCGCCTATCCCACGCGATCACTCCTTGGCGCCACCTGGCAAACGTCTGCCGGCTCGCGGGTCTGGCGGCTGGAGCTCGCGCATGTGCCCGACCAGCCGGTCAATCTGGCGCCGTCCCCGGGCCTGCGAACCGACCGGGCTGCACGCTGGCTCGGCGGGGCGGGTGTCGACTGGGACCTTCCAGGCACCAGCTTCCTGAACGCACAGATCGGCATCGACCACCTTGCGGCAGATGACGCAGACCTGGTCCGTCCCGGCACCGACGTGATTGCCACGATCCGTCTCAATCGCAGCTTTGCCAATGACACACTCCGGGCCCGGGCAGAACTGATCGGGTCGCTCTCCGATGGTGATGGCGTGTTCCGGCCGGCCCTGACATGGCAGGCCGGGGATCGGCTGGCCTGGGATCTCGGCGCGGATCTGGTCTGGGGATCTGAGACCGGCCTCATCGGTCAGTTCGAGGATGCGTCCCGCATCTTCCTCCGCACCCGCCTCTCATTATAGGTGTCGGGGGTCGTCCTGCTGGTTCGCCCCGCCGGGGGTTAGATCACGCTCTTGAGTATGAGGTAACCGACGGCTGCCGCCGAGACCCAGAAGAAGACGACGAGCATTGCGGTTGCAAGGGTGCTGAAGATCCTGATCAGCCAGTCTTCCAGTGAACGGACTTCGCCTTCGTGGGGGTGGCCTTCCCTCGCTGCATCCTGTTGGCGGATCAGGATGAAGGTGGCAATGCCCAGCAGGATGTTCGCGCCGAGTATGACGCGCACAGCCCATGGCCAGTAGCGAGCGACACGGTCCTGCGTCATCGGATGGACGAGATGGGCGAAGCGATAGCCCTCGCTGGGATCGTAAAGCGCCCATTCGACGAGATTACCCGTCATCCAGAGCAGCGGACCCGAGAAGAATACGACGGCAAGGACACCCCATTGCCCGAGCGACCTCGCCTTGAAATTCGATGGATTGGGCGTCTGAAACGCCGTGTCATAATGCCGATCCATTCCAGCACCTCCCTCATATGCCCCCCCGGAACGGATCCCCCGGGGGCTGCTCAAGGGCCAGTACGCTTTCGGAGATTCGGACCTGACCCTTGGCTTTCTCGTCGGATATTCGAACACCAGACCAATATGGTTAAACTATGACTTCGCACACACTTCGCCCATGACCCTGGCCATAAACTACGCAGGCTTGTCTCTCCTTTCCCACACCCCCTCGGCGCACTATTCACAATGGCAAACCTTTCCTTAAGCCCCCCACGATAATTTGACCTCCAATACGCCGGGAGACATGCCATGCGAACCCTGATCGTCTTTGCCTGCTTTACCCTTGCCGGAGTGGGCCTGTCCGCGTTCGGCGACCAGCACCGGAAAGCGATCACGCACGCTGAAGCGGGGTTCCAGTCAGGCCTGTACTATTTCGGCGGCACCTATCGCAGGCTGCTGGCCGATACGCCCGAGAGCTGCGCCGCGCTTTGCAGCGCCGACGCCCGGTGCCTGGCCTGGAGCCAGCTGCCGCAAGGTCCGGAAAGTGCAGCTGTCTGCGAACTGAAGCGCAATGGCGGGCTGCCCGAAGCCCGGCCGCTGGCCGTTTCCGGCCGTTCGCCACGGCACGAGGCGGTGTTTGCCGACCCCTATCTTCGCAGCCTGCCGCCCGGAGCGTCTGCGGCACTCGGCAACACCGAGCTCGCAGGCGGCCCGCGATAGGCGTGGAGCCGCCCTCGCGCCGATCCACCGGGTCCGCGCCCGGCCCTTCCCCTTCGGGAAGAAGCGACCTGGCAAACGAAATTATCCTTCGTCGTCGGCCTCGCCCAGCCCGCGTGTGCGCTCGATGTTGTCCTTCTCGGCGATGGCCCGGAGCGTGGCTTCGCTGCGTGGAGGCGGCGCCATGATCTCCGGCGGATCCTGCTGCTGCATGTAGAGCGTGCGACTGGGAAACGCGAAGCTGGTGCCGGCGCGTTCGATGATTTCGATACAGGCGACGGCCAGTTCTTCCTTCAGCGCCAGCCATTCCCCCCAGTTCTTGGTGTGGGTGAAGGTGTAGATCAGGAAATCGATCGATGAGGCATTGAAGCTGTCGACCCGGACAAAGAGCGCCGCCACGGGCGGTTTCGCGAAGCGATCATCATTCCAGAGCCAGGCCTCGATCTCGTCGCGGATATATTTCAGCTGGTCGACCGTGGTGCGATACTCCACCCCGATGACCCATTTGATCCGCCGGTGGGTCATGCGCGAGAAATTCGTGACCGGATTGTCCGACAGCAGTGCGTTGGGCACGAAGACCGGGCTCTTGTCGAAACGCCGGATCAGGGTCGAGCGGAAATTGATCTTCTCCACCGTTCCTTCCACGACCCCATCGACCCGTATCCATTCGCCGGGAACAAAGCGCTTTTCGGTGAGGACCAGAATGCCGGCAATGAGGTTCTTGAAGAGGTCCTGGGCACCGAGCCCGACAGCAATGCCGAAGATCCCCAGCGAGGCAATCAGCGGCGCAATCGGGATCGCCCAGATCTGCGCAACGGCAAAGAAGCCCAGCAGGATCAGCCCCAGCTGGAGAAACTTCAGCATCCAGTCGACCACGGCCGAGGAGAGGCTTTCGCGCAGGCCGGTGAACACGAACTCGAAGGCGTTCACCGCCCGCGACAGCGTCCAGAACACCGCCAGTGCAATCACCGACTGCACCAGTCTGGTGGCGATTTCCTCGGAGTTGGGTCCGATATCGATGACCTGCAGGGCGAAATAGAAGCCCACGATAACCGGAACGATCTTGAGCGGCGTGGCGATGGCCTTGACCAGCGCATCATCGAAATTGGTCTCCGTGCCCGCAGCCGCGCGCGTGATCCCGCGCACAACGGTCCTCGCGAAGATCCCGCGCACGAGCAGGGCGATGAGCATGATGCCGGTGGCGAGGATGATCTCGCCATAGGTCAGCCCGAGCGCACCCTCGTTCCATATCCCCAGGAGGTAGCGAAGGCCGTCATTCAGCCAATCAGGAAGCGTCGCCTCGAGCCAGTCCGGCAGGGCGACTGTCGCCGCGTCATTCTCATTCATTCCATCTCTCCCCTGCCATCTCTCCTCTGTCAGGCGCCGGTCCCGACGCCTGTCCGCGCACCATCAGGCCGCGCGTTCCTTTGTGGCCGTGAACCGGATAGCCGGGTTCTTCTCCTGGGCGTAGCCCACATCCCATGCATTCTTCGCGAGGTAGACCGGCGCGCCGTCCAGATCGGTGCCGGTGGCCGACTTGTTCCGGTCGAGGAAAGCCTCGAGCGTGTCGGCATCGTCACTGGCAATCCAGCGGGCGAGGTTGTACGGCGCCGGTTCGAAATCCACCTCGAGCCCGTATTCGGCGGCCACCCGCTCGGTCATCACCTCGATCTGGAGCTGGCCAACGGCACCGACGATCATGTCCGCCCCGATGACGGGACGAAAGAGCTGTGTCACTCCCTCCTCGGCAAGGCTTTCCAGCGCCTTTCTGAGATGCTTGGCCTTCATCGGGTCCCGGATTCTTGCCCGGCGAAGGATTTCAGGGGCGAAGTTGGGAATGCCGTCAAACATCACGGTGCCGCTCTCGGACAGGCTGTCGCCGACGCGAAGCAAGCCGTGGTTGGGAATGCCGATGACATCGCCGGCATAGGCGGTTTCCGTGATTTCCCTGTCCTGGGCGAGGAACATCAGCGGGTTGTGGACATTGATCTGCTTGCCGCCGGCCACCTTGAGACGCATGCCGCGTCTGAACTCGCCCGAGCACATGCGGAAGAAGGCCACGCGGTCCCGGTGGTTCGGATCCATGTTCGCCTGGATCTTGAAGACGAAGCCCGCCACCTCCTTCTCGCTGGCCGTCACCTCGACATCCTGGCCGGCCTTTTCGGCGTGCTGGGCGCGGGGGCCGGGCGCAAACTCGGTGAGCGTGTCGAGCAGTTCGGCCACCCCGAAATGCCGCAGGGCGGACCCGAACACGACGGGCGTCATGTGCCCGGCCAGGAAAGCGTCACGGTCGATCCTGGGCAGGCCCTCGCGGGCCAGCTCCGCCCCCTCGCGCAACTCCTCCAGGACGCTGTCGTCCATGACCGAGGCGATGGAATTGCCCTCAAGGCTGACCCGGTCGGCAGGCCCCACCCGAACCCCTTCATCTGCAGAGCGTTTCTCGAAGACGCAGAAATCGTTCCGCCGGAGATCCAGCATACCGGCGAACCGGTTGCCGCTCGCAGCGGGCCAGTAGAGAGGGGCCGTGTCGAGTTGCAGCTTGTCGGCAACCTCATCGAGCAGGGCCAGCGGATCCTGCGCCTCCCGGTCCATCTTGTTGATGAAGGTCGTGATGGGAATGTCCCGCATCCGGCAAACTTCGAACAGTTTCAGGGTCTGCGGCTCGATCCCCTTGGCCGCGTCAAGCACCATGACCGCGCTGTCGGCTGCCGTCAGCGTCCGGTAGGTGTCCTCGGAGAAATCCTCGTGGCCCGGCGTGTCGAGCAGGTTGAAGACAAGTCCCTTGTACTCATAGGTCATCACCGAAGCGGAGACCGAGATGCCGCGGTCGCGCTCGATTTTCATCCAGTCCGACGTGGTGCGGCGGCGCTGGCCACGCGCGGCGACTTCACCGGCGAGCCGAATGGCCCCGGCCGCCAGCAACAGGTTCTCGGTCAGCGTGGTCTTGCCGGCATCGGGG